>NZ_QOLB01000038.1 GCF_003333265.1 Candidatus Halocynthiibacter alkanivorans | reverse complement strand
GGGCGAGGAGAGGTGGAGAAGAGACAGAAAAGCACAAGGGCCACGTACAAGAAGCGAAGCCAGGCCGGTCGCCTCACTTTTTGTCTGTTTCGGGCGCCTTGCGGGCGCGGGCCTGTGCCTTGCGCCGCTGCAAATTTGCCTTCAGCGCCGCTTTCAGCCGGTCCGCGCGCGGATCGGCCGCTTTTGGCGCGTCTTTTTTGCTGCTGTTGTCATTCATTATTTGTCTGTAACCTGGCATCCCAAAGCCGTCCAGATGGTTCCGCTTTGCCCAAGGAATAGGGGCTGTTTGGGCGGGTTATTGCCCGCAGGGGCGCGTGGACAGGCCAGCGGATTTGAAAAATCACTAATTACCCCCTTGCACCCCCTGCCGCTTCGGTCTAATTCACCGCTCACGACAACGGCGCTGCTGTAGCTCAGAGGTAGAGCACTCCCTTGGTAAGGGAGAGGTCGGGAGTTCGATTCTCCCCAGCAGCACCAGTAAATCCCCACAATACAATTTATATCAGTGATATTAATGGGGTGAGTAACTTTTTCGCCCCCTTTCTGTCCACCCCGCTCAGCGAGAACTCCCTCCGCGCCCAGCTAACCGCCAGCGGAATGTAGCGGCAGACTCCAGTGTGTGGGTGAGTCGATATTTGCTTTTGGTCTCTCCGATAGGCGGGACCTGTGTAACCCTTCCAACATATACCCATGGCAGAAGATTTCCGGCAGTTGTGGGCGAACGAAAACCTGTGGACCAGTTCTGATAAAAACGGTGATGGCGACTGCAAGGCCTGGTAATCTTGGAGGTATCCAATTGCGACATCAGCGAAGCTTTCTCTCGCTCCATTCGGTTTGGTAATCAAAGTAAAACGGACCATTCTGTCAGGGCCGACAGCCGGGAATGACTGTACAAAATTCCCGTTCGACTCAACCAACCGGAACCACTGGTCTCCTGGGGGCAGGGTCCTGGCCTCGCCTGTCGCTCCGGGGTGAAATGGAATGAGCCGGCTCTCAACGACCCCAGGTCTGATGTGCGTCTCGACCAGGTCATCTCCATCACCGATGCCGGCAAACGCCGTGAGGTGATGGTGAAGACCAAACAGTTCATGGGGGGGAAGCGTAGCTGTTCAGCCCTGCTGGCGCTTGTTCTGTCGTCAGCCTGCGCCGGAGTTGCTGGGGTGGAACAATTTAGCTCCACTCCGCCACCCTATTCCAATTGGGGCTGGAAGACCTGAGACAGGACTGTAAAATGATCAGACCGCAGCAGTTTGCGGCCTTATTTCTATGACAGCTGTCAACTGTACCGGGGTGCAATGGGACAATTTATCATCAAACGTGTCGGTGTCATGCTTCTTACAGCGGCTTGCCTGACCTTCATCGTATTTTTTCTGACCAACCTGTATCCAAACCTGGAAAAGCTTGCGAAAACCCAGGGCAACAACCGTATGTCGGATGCCGAGGTTGCGTCCTGGCTGGACAAACACGGCTACAATCAGAGCACCGTTAAAAAATATGGCGAATGGCTCGGGGTGGTTCCAAGCCGAAAATTTACCACTGAAAGCGGCACCACATATACCCGGTGTTCCCGCCCCGACATACGGCCGGAAGATGCGCCGGACTATTGTGGCCTGCTACAAGGGAACTGGGGCTATTCCAGCGTGTTCAAAGAAGAAGTTTCCGGCATCGTCAGCAAACGTCTCGGGTTGACCGGCTATCTGATGGGCGCGGTGTTGATGGTGATGATCCCGATGGCACTGATTATCGGCGTGGTCGCGGGCATGCGCGAAGGCACCAGGACCGACCGCACCCTGTCAACCTTTGCCATCGCCACCACCGCAACACCTGAATATGTTTCCGGCATTCTGTTCATCGTCATTTTTGCCTCTTCAAAAATGGGCCTGTCGCCGCTGTTTGCAGAATGGGGGCTGATCGACAGCAGAACCATCCTGAAAGGCTCTGCCACCTCCGCGATGGTTGATATTACCTTCGTCAACTTCACCCTGCCAGTGATGGCGCTGGCGCTCTATGGCATGGGTTATATCGCCCGCATGACGCGCGCCTCTATGGCCGAGGTGATGACGGCGCAATATATCCGTACCGCCCGGCTCAAGGGGGTGAGCTTTTACAATATCGTGGTCAAACATGCGCTGCGAAACGCGCTGATTGCGCCGTTCACCGTGATCATGTTGCAGATCCCCTGGCTGCTGACCGGCGTGGTGATCGTTGAAACCATGTTCAATTACAAAGGCTTTGGCTGGGCGCTGGTCCAGGCGGCGAGCAACAACGATATCGAGCTGCTGCTTGGTATTTCGGTCGTCGCGGTGGTCGTGGTTCTGATCACGCAGCTTATCTCGGACATAGGTTATGTGTTCCTCAACCCGCGCATCCGCGTTAACTAAGGGGGAAACTGACATGGATCCGCTGACATCACTCCAGATATTCGGCAATATTTTGTATCAGTTGCTGCCGGTCTGGACCGGCATGGCCGCCATTTTCGCGCTCTCCTTCGCGACCAGACGCAAGACCGCGCTGTATGGCAAACTGTTTGACAGCCCCATAGGCATGGCCGGGTTCGCCCTGGTGCTGTTTTGGGTTCTGACCGCGATTTTTGCTGATGCGATCATGACCTTTGATCCGTTATCGCAGGTCTCCGGCATGAAAAACAAAGTGCCGGGAACACCGCTGCGCGGCGCCACAGAGCAGGATTACCAATGGTATCTGCTGGGCGGCGACAACCTGGCGCGTGATGTGTTTTCCCGGGTGGTTGCAGGCGCGCGTATCGTGCTGACCATTTCACCGCTTGCCACTGTATTTGCCTTTATGGTCGGCATCACCCTGGGCCTGCCAGCCGGTTATTTCAGAGGCCGTATGGACACGGTGCTGAGCTTTATCGCCAACCTGGTGCTCGCCTTCCCGGTGATCCTGCTGTTCTACCTGCTGGTCACACCGGAAATCCGCGCCGCCGGGGCCGAGATTCAGATCTGGGGCGGCAAAACCTGGATCACTTCAATTCCCAACCTGATGGCCGCAGCCCTGTTCATCTTCCCGATCATCTTTTTCTGCACCCTGTGGCAGTCGAAATATTACACAAGACCGCAAATGCGCAACGTGCTGGTCGGCATCACGCTGCTGCTGGGGCTCTGGGCCTATTCGGGTCTGGCCTTTAATGCCGATCCGCTGGGCGTGTTTCAGATGGATGCCAACAAGCTGAACATCTTTGTCTCGGTGGTCTTTGTGAACTCGCCCACGGTGTTTCGTGTGGTGCGAGGCCTGACCATGGACATCAAAACCCGCGACTATGTGGCGGCGGCCCAGACCCGCGGCGAAGGGCCCTGGTATATCATGCTGTGGGAAATCCTGCCCAACGCGCGCGGTCCGCTGATCGTCGATTTCTGCCTGCGCATCGGTTATACGACGATCCTGCTGGGAACCCTCGGTTTCTTCGGGCTGGGCCTGTCACCGGAAAGCCCGGACTGGGGCTCGACCATCAATGAAGGCCGCAAACTGCTGACCATCTACGCCCACCCGGCCCTGCCGCCCGCGATCGCGCTGATGAGCATGGTGCTGGGGCTGAACTTGCTGGCGGATGGTCTGCGTGAACAAACTCTGAGAGACTAGGAGAACATCATGACAAAACATCAGGACTATGATGGCCCGATCCTGGAAATTGAAAATCTCTCGATTTCCTTCTTTACCCGGCTGTTTGAAATCCCGGCAGTGATGGATTTCTCCTGCAAAGTGATGCCCGGCGAGGCGCTTGGCCTGGTCGGCGAAAGTGGCTGTGGCAAATCCACTGTGGCGCTTGGCGTGATGCAGGATCTGGGCGTGAACGGCAAATGTGTCAGCGGCTCGATCAAGTTCAAGGGCCGCGAGCTGACCACAATGTCCGAAAAAGAACTGCGCGAGTTGCGCGGTTCTGAGATTGCCATGATCTACCAGGAACCCATGGCCTCGCTGAACCCGGCGATGAAAATTGGCAAACAGCTGATGGAAGTGCCGATGATCCACGAAGGCATGTCCAAAGCCGACGCGTATGCCATGGCGCTGGATGTGGTTGAATCGGTGCGCCTGCCGGATCCGGCGCGCATTATGAGCTCTTATCCGCACCAGCTCTCCGGCGGCCAACAGCAGCGCATCGTCATCGCCATGGCGCTGATGTCCAAACCGTCGCTGCTGATCCTTGATGAACCAACCACAGCACTGGATGTGACCGTGGAGGCCGGTATCGTCGACCTGGTCAAAGATCTGGGCAAAAAATACGGCACGTCGATGCTGTTTATCAGCCACAATCTTGGACTTATTCTGGAAACCTGCGACCGGATCTGTGTGATGTATTCCGGCGAAGCGGTGGAAACTGGCAGCATCAAAGACGTGTTCGACAAGATGCGCCACCCCTATACCCAGGCGTTGTTCCGCTCGATCCCACTGCCGGGTGCGGACAAGAATTCACGCCCTCTGGTGGCAATCCCCGGCAACTTCCCGCTGCCCCATGAACGGCCGGACGGCTGTAATTTTGGACCCAGGTGCAACTATTTTGAAGCCGGCCGCTGCGATGCCGCCAGCGTCGAAATGGCCCACTTTGAAGGCGGAGAGCGCCACCAAAGCCGCTGTCTGAAGTTTGAGGAAATCGACTGGGACGCTCCGGTCAAAATCACCGCCGACAAAGCAAAAACCGGAATCGGCGAAGTAGTTCTGAAAGTAGACAACCTGAAGAAATACTATGAGGTCGCGGCCAACGAAATCTTTGGCGGTGGCGAAACGCGGGTGGTCAAGGCCAATGAGACGCTCAGCTTTGAGGCGCGCGAAAGCGAAACCCTGGCCATCGTCGGGGAAAGTGGCTGCGGAAAATCGACCCTGGCCAAGGTGCTGATGGGACTGGAAACAGCCACGGATGGTTCGATAGAACTCATGGGCCAACGGGTTGAAAACACACCGATTGAAGAGCGGGACACCAAGACGGTGTCCTCGGTGCAAATGGTATTCCAGAACCCGTTTGATACGCTGAACCCGGCGATGACAGTGGGCAGTCAGATCAAACGCGCGCTGGAAATCTTTGGCATCGGCGATGGCGAAGCAGACCGCGTTGAGCGCATGTTAAAACTGCTGGACCTGGTCAAACTGCCACGCGCCTTTGCCGAACGGATGCCGCGTCAGCTGTCCGGCGGCCAGAAACAACGTGTCGGCATTGCCCGCGCCTTTGCCGGCACCGCCCAGATCGTGGTGGCGGATGAGCCGGTCTCGGCGCTCGACGTCTCGGTCCAGGCGGCGGTAACCGATCTGCTGATGGAGATTCAGCGCGAAAACAAAACAACGCTGCTGTTCATCAGCCATGATCTTTCGATTGTGCGTTATCTGTCAGACCGGGTGATGGTGATGTACCTGGGCCATGTGGTTGAAATGGGCAGTACCGACGCCATTTTCTCACCGCCCTACCACCCCTATACCGAAGCCCTGTTGTCGGCCGTTCCCATCGCCGACACCAGTATCGAGAAAAAACACGTGGTGCTGGAGGGCGATATCCCGTCTGCGATGAACCCGCCCTCCGGCTGCCCGTTCCAGACCAGGTGCAACTACAAGAGCCAGGTCAAAGGCGGTTTGTGTGAAAAAGAAGTGCCGCCAATGCGCAGCCTGAAGGATGGACATGTGATGAAATGTCATTTGGACAACAGCGTTCTGGATGCGATGGAACCCGTGATCACCCAGAAAGCCATGGCTGACTTAGATCCCACACATTAAAAACCGGGGCGCGCGAAATCTTATCGCCGCCCCACCACCGCGACCGACACGCGATGCTCTGCGCCCGGCAGACAAATACAGCGACAGCTTAGCGCCGGGTTTTATTGTGAAGAGTTAATTTCAGACGCCTCTGACCGCGGCTTGGCCTCGCCGTCACTGCGGCGGCGGTTTTTACGGCGATACGTTAGCCAGGCCACCACCACCACCGTCACCGCTCCGGTCAAAGAATACCAGATCAGCGCGACCTGGACGGAGGCACCCGTTGCTAGTCCCCAGACAAGGGCAAGCATGCCCACGAAGGCTGCAAGAAATACGATAGCCATCCCCAGCGACCTCTTTCTGTCTGCTGTCACAGAAACTCATGCAAGGGACCATTAGCACAACCAGAAGGATTCGTTAACGCACTCCGTTCACGGTGTTGCAGAAACGCCCCGATCCCTTCCGGGGCGTCTCAGCCGCGCAGAGGCCGGTCAGTCGGCAAATTGCCAGGGTCGGGTGAACTGACCCAGCACATCGGTAACCATTGCTTCCGTCACCGCAGGGTCCGATTTTTCCACCTTGGCAACCAGGCCAAGTTTTTTGTCTTCAACCACATCCACGACCTGCGCGGTCACGTCTTTTTGCACCAGGGTCTCATTGTAAATGCGGGTGATCGCCAGTTTGCGCAGCTGTGGTTTGAAGACTTTCCCCACCGCGGTTTTGGGCAGCTCATCCAGGATCTCGATGTATTTGGGCACCGCTGCACGTTCATGCACATGGGTACGGCAAAACTCCATCAACTCCTCAGATGTGACCTCGCCACCTGCAACAAGTTCGACATATGCACAGGGCAATTCACCGGCATGCGCGTCCGGCTGGCCAATGGCTCCGACAAAGCCCACCGCAGGATGCCCCGCCAGCGCCTCTTCGATCTGGGCGGGGTCAACATTATGCCCGCCGCGAATAATCAAGTCTTTGGCGCGGCCGGTGATCCACAGATAGCCTTCGTCATCAATCCGGCCCAGATCGCCGGTGCGCAGGTAGATATCATAGTGGAACAGATCGTGGTTTTTATCCGCTTCGGTATAGGTCGAGCCGCTGAAGACCCCGGGGTTTGCCACGCAGATTTCACCGACCTCGTCTGAGGCGCATTCAGAAGGGCCATCCGGCGTGTGGCGCAGGATTTTTACGTCGCAATACGGCAGGGGAAAACCAACAGATCCAACTTTTTTCTTCCCTTCCGTTGGATTGCAGGACACCAGACAGGTCGCTTCGGTCAACCCGTAGCCTTCGATAATCTGCACACCGGTGGCTTCTTCAAAGCGGCGGAACAGTTCCAGCGGCAAAGGCGCTGAGCCGGAAAATGCGGTTTTCACGCTGGAAATATCCGCATCCACCGGACGCTGCATCATTGCGGAAATCGCCGTGGGAACCGTGATGATGAAGGTAATTTTCCAACGCTCAACCAGTTTCCAGAAATTGTCGAACACCCCTTCTCCACGATAGCCTTGTGGCGTCGGGAAAATCACATGCGCCCCGGATGTCAGCGCCGCCATCAGGATCACGTGACAAGCAAAGACATGAAACAGCGGCAGCGGGCACATGATATTATCGGTTTCATCAAATAACAGTTTACTGCCGAGCCAGCCGTTATACATCAGGCCGGAATATTTGTGCTGCGCCACTTTGGGCATGCCGGTGGTGCCGCCGGTGTGGAAATAGGCCGCCACCCGGTCACCGGTACTGTCGGCAAAATCCAGACTTTCCGAATTGTGTTTTGCCAGTTCGCTGTTGAAATCCAGCACCTGAGCCTGATGGTCGGCGGATGCGGGATTTTTGGGCCGCAGCAGAGGCACAATCCAGCTTTTGGGCGGTGTCAGATAGCGCAGCAGATCAACTTCAAGCACCGTGGTGACCCCAGGGGCCAGCTTCACCGCCTCGGCGACTTTCTGCGCGCAATCGGCTTTGGGAAAAGACCGCATGGTCACGACGACTTTGGCACCTGTCTCACGCAGAATGGCCGCGATCTGCCCGGCATCAAGCAGCGGGTTCACCGGGTTGGCAATGCCTGCCACCGCACCACCGATCAGCGTATGTACCGCCTCGGTGCAGTTGGGCAGCACATAGGCAACCACATCGTTTTCCCCGATGCCAAGCGCGCGGAACATATTGGCCGCCTGAGTCGCCTTACCGTGTAACTGACGCCAGCTCAGCGTCTCGGCCTTATCGGTTGCACCGGAAAATATCTGATAGGATATCGCCGGGCGGTCCGGGAACCGCGCAGCAGTGCGCGAGATCAACCCGTAAAGCGTGGCCGGCACGTCGCGCGCCTCCCACGGCATTTCATTTTGCAAAGTAAGCGCGTCTGAACGATCTACGAATTTACCCAATGGTCTGTCCTCCCCCGTTGGCCAGTTTTAATTATCTGTGCCTTATCAATGTCGACGATGAAAGGATTGCCACGTCAGAGCAAGCCTGCTGCCTTACTTCAACGTAACGTCAGCCGGGGGATTGACGCAAGAGAACTTCAGAAATTGAAAAGGGGCGCCGCATGGGCACCCCTTTTGGCTGAATTGGCCGCATTGACCTTATTCAGCCGCAAGACCCTCGGTGAACTGCAGCCGCGCCAGGCGTGCATACAGGCCACCATCCGCGACCAGCGCGTCATGCGTGCCTTCGGCAACAATACCGCCCTGGTCAAATACCAGGATCCGGTCTGCTTTTTTCACCGTCGCAAGGCGATGGGCAATAATAAGCGTGGTGCGGTCGCGCGCCAGATCATCCACCGCGCCCTGAACCGCCCGTTCGCTCTCCGCATCCAGCGCCGAAGTCGCCTCATCCAGCAGCAGAACCGGTGCATCCCGCAGAATCGCACGGGCGATGGCAATGCGCTGCTTCTGGCCGCCGGACATCATCACACCGCGTTCCCCGACCTGGCTGTCATAGCCTTCGGGCAACGCCATCAGGAAGTCATGCGCCGCTGCTGCACGCGCCGCCGCTTCGACCTCAGCATCGGTGGCGTCCGGTCGGCCAAAGCGGATGTTTTCCCGCGCCGTATCCGCAAAAATCACCGCATCCTGCGGCACCATCGCAATATGTTTGCGAAATGCGCTGCGGTCCATATCGCGCAGATCAATGCCATCGAGTGTCACCCTCCCCTGCTGCGGGTCATAAAACCGCTGCAACAGTTGGATGATGGTGGTCTTACCGGCGCCCGACGGGCCGACCAGCGCCACGGTTTCGCCGGCCTTGATGTCAATCGACACCTCTTTCAGTGCCGAGATACCGGGCCGGGTCGGATAGTTGAAGGTGACATTCTCAAACTGCAGCGCACCCTTTACCGGCAGCGCCAGCTTTTTGGCCGCGGCTGGATCAGACACGGTATCTTCAGTCTGCAACAGTTCCACCAGCCGCTCGGTTGCCCCGGCAGCGCGTTGCAATTCGCCCCAGATTTCAGACAAAGCGCCCACGGCACCGGCCACCATGATGGCGTAGATCACAAACTGCACCAGCGCGCCGACGCTCATCATGCCCTCGCGCACATCCCGCGCCCCGATCCACAACACACCGACCACGCCGGAAAAGATCAGCGCAATCACGATCACCGTCATCAAAGCACGGGTGGCGATACGGGTATGGGCAGAGACATAAGATTTTTCGGTTACATCCGAGAAGGCTTCGGCCGTCGCGGTCTCCCCGGTAAACGCCTGAACGGTCTGCACCGACAACAAAGCTTCAGAAGCGGAGCCGGAAGACGCCGCGATCCAGTCCTGGTTTTCGCGGCTGAGTTTGCGCAACCGCCGCCCCAGCACCACGATCGGAACCACCACTGCCGGCACAATCAGCAATACAAGCCCCGCCAGTTTGGCCGAGGTCACCAGCATCAGCACCAACCCACCAAAGAAGATCAGCATATTGCGCAGCGCCACCGAAATTGAGGAGCCGATCACCGACAGGATCAGCGTGGTATCGGTGGTGATCCGGCTGAGCACTTCGCCGGTCATCACCCGCTCATAAAACGCCGGGCTCATGGTGATCATCCGGTCAAACACCGCTTTGCGGATATCCGCGACCACGCGCTCCCCCAGACGTGTCACCAGATAATAGCGCGCGCCGGTGCCGACAGCCAGCAGGGTAACAATCATCAGTGCCGCGCCGAAATACTGGTCCAGCAGCACCGCCGAGGAGACTTCAAACCCGTCCACCACCCGGCGCACCGCCAGCGGGAAGATCAGTGAAATAAACGCGGTGGAGATCAGCGCCAGCACGGCCCCCACCAGCAACCACCGATAGGGGTAAATGAACGGCCAAAGCCCGCTCAGCGCGCCAATCTGTTTGGATTTCGCGCGCTCTGCTTCGGTCTGCTGGGATGCGTCGGCCATGGTCTTCCTTTCGCAGGTATGCGCCACAGATAGCCATGCCACGCCCCATGCGCAAGCGGCGGCAGGGTGGGCAAATTGACCTGGCTGGAAATTTCTGGAGCGGGTAGCGGGAATCGAACCCGCGCCTTAAGTTTGGAAAACTCGTATGATACCATTTCACCATACCCGCCCAGGGTTTCAGGTCGTAAAACAAGCGCCTTAGAAGGTCAAGCGCCCTTTGCACGCCGCACGCAAATTTGCTGCACATCCCAGGCTGCCAGCCGTGCCGTACATTTTCTGTGGCGGGTCAGGCGCGTGTCCGGTCACATAACTGGTCACCGGCGCACCCCTGCCCGGTACCCCGCGCCACAGGGGCAAAAAGCAATATACCGGGCCCGCCGACCGGGCTAGTGTTTTGAAATAACGAACAGACTGGAGCCCATCACATGAACCCGGCAAACTGGCTCGCGCGCAGCGCTGCACTCACACCCGCGGCACCGGCCCTGTTGTCCGGGCTTGATATTATCGCAGATTATGGCACTTTCGCCCGCCGCGCGGCGTCAATTGCCCGCGCTCTGAGTGAACAACACGGCGTTGGCCCCGGCGACCGTGTTGCAATCCTGATGCACAACTGCACCCAGTATCTTGAAGTGATGTATGGCATCTGGTGGCTGGGCGCCGCGGCGGTTCCGATCAACGCCAAGCTGCACGCCCGTGAAGCAGCCTGGATCGTAGAAGATGCCGGGGCGCGCGTTGTCTTTACCTGCGCCAAAACCCAAGATGCTTTTGCTCCGATCGCGCCCGATTGCGTAACGACCGTTTTTCCAGCCGGAAGCGACGACTATACCGCCCTCTATGCGCACAGCGCGGGTGCAGATACACTGAGCGTACCGGCGCGCATGTCCGGCGATGATATGATCTGGCTGTTTTACACCTCCGGCACCACCGGGCGCCCCAAAGGGGTGATGATGACCTGCGCAAATATCCAGGCGATGATTCTGGGTTATACCAGCGCCATCGGCGCCCACAGCGCGCGAGACGCCACGCTATACGCTGCGCCGATGTCCCACGGCGCCGGGATTTACAACTTTATGCATGTGATGACGGGCGGGCGGCATATCTGTCCAAAATCCGGCGGCTTTGATGAGGTCGAAATTCAAACGCTGGCGCCACAGGTCGGCCGTATCTCGATGTTTGCAGCCCCAACCATGGTGCGGCGCATGGTGGATCACGCCAAAGCCACCGGCGGCAGCGGCGAAGGTATCGACACCATTATCTATGCCGGCGGTCCGATGTACCTGGCCGATATTCTGGAAGCAGTTGAGGTGATGGGACCGCGCTTTGCCCAGATTTACGGCCAGGGCGAATGCCCGATGGCGATCACCGCCCTGACACGCGCCCAGGTCGCGGACCGCACGCACCCGGACTGGCGCAACCGGCTGGCCTCTGTCGGCACCGCCCAGGTGGCCTCACTGGTGCAGGTGGTGGGCGCGGATATGGCACTGCTGCCCGCTGGCGAGATCGGTGAAATCGTGGTGTCCGGTGCGGCGGTGATGAAGGGCTACTGGCAGAATGAGACTGCCACGGCCGACACGATAGTTGATGGCTGGTTGAAAACCGGCGACATGGGGGCGCTGGATGCGGACGGGTTTCTGACCCTGCACGACCGTTCCAAAGACATGATCATCTCCGGCGGTTCCAACATCTATCCGCGCGAAGTCGAAGAAGTGCTTTTGGGTCACCCGGATGTTGCTGAAGTCGCCGTGGTGGGCCGCAAAGACGAAGAATGGGGCGAGACCGTTGTCGCCTTTGTCGTCGCGGCGCCGGGGACCGATCTCTCGCGCGCGGCGCTGGATCAGCTGTGCAGGGATCACATCGCCCGCTTTAAACGCCCGCGCGAATACGTGTTTCTGGACGCTTTACCCAAGAACAATTACGGCAAGGTGGTCAAACGGGATCTGCGCGAAATGCTGGCTGACGCGCCTCCGGCCTCAACCTGAACCCCGCTCAAATGGCGCCGTGCAGGCGCCATTCAATGCTTCGTACCCGCTTAAAAATCCAGCCCGAGATCGAGAGTTTTGACCGAATGGGTCAGCGCACCACTGGAAATGTAATCCACGCCGGTGGCGGCCACCTCAGAAATGCGCTCAAGCTTCATATTGCCCGAGGCCTCACAGATCAGCGCCCCATTGACCAGCTCCACCGCCTGTTTCAGCACCGCTGTCTCCATGTTGTCCAGCAACACCACATCAGCGCCACCACAAGCCAGCACCTGTTCCAGCTGCGCCAGGGTATCGACCTCAATCTCCACCCGCACCATATGGCTGGCCACCGCTTTG
The DNA here is from genome assembly GCF_003333265.1 of Candidatus Halocynthiibacter alkanivorans. Classification (GTDB taxonomy): domain Bacteria; phylum Pseudomonadota; class Alphaproteobacteria; order Rhodobacterales; family Rhodobacteraceae; genus Halocyntiibacter_A; species Halocyntiibacter_A alkanivorans. Next base: position 11,747 of record NZ_QOLB01000038.1, on the reverse strand, counting down.
GAGGCCTCAAGCACCTGGGCGATGCCACCGGCGGCGGCGATATGGTTGTCTTTGATCAGGATCGCATCGGACAGCCCAAAGCGGTGGTTAAACCCGCCGCCGTGCAGCACCGCCTGTTTTTCCACCACCCGCAGACCGGGCGTGGTTTTGCGGGTGCAGGTGATGCGGGTCTTGCTGCCCTTTGTTTCCGCAACAAAAGCGGCGGTCATGGTCGCAATGCCGGTCAGACGCCCGGCAAAATTCAGCGCCACACGTTCACCCGACAGAATGGAGGCCGCAGAGCCTTCGATCTCCATCAGCACATCCCCTGGCGCACAGGCGCTGCCATCAGCCAGAACGGTGGTGATCTCCAGCGCCGGATCCACCAGTCGAAAGGCGATGGCGGCGATCTGCATGCCCGAGACCACCCCGGCTTCACGTGCGTTGATACGGGCGTGATAGCGGGTGCCGGCCGGGATCACTGCGCGCGTGGTGATGTCGCCGTACTGGCCAAGGTCTTCCATCAGCGCCGCGCGCACCATCGGCTCCAGAATCAGATCAGGCAGGTTGGCATAGGCAATGGTCATAATCGGTCCTTCAGCGCCTCTGCGCGGATGTTCAGCGCTGTTTCCAGCGTCAGTCTGGAGCGTTTGGCAAGGTCCGCACGAGGCGCAGGGAAATCGCTGCGGTAATGCCCGCCGCGGCTTTCTTCGCGCATGAGCGCTGCCGCTGTGATCAACGTTGCGGTGGCAGTCATGTTCAGGAAGGCTTCGCACCCCGGTTGCGCCGCCTCAAGCGCCGCGATCCTGCGCAGTGCGGTTCTCAGACCCGCGCCCGTGCGCACAACGCCGACATAATCCGTCATCGCATGGCGCAGCTCAGAGACGGCTGCCTCATCAGCTGTCTCGCCGCCCGCCCGCAGATCCAGTTGGATCAGCGCTGCATCAGCAGGCTCCGTGGCGGGCGGCAGCGCCGCCTCGATTTCAAGCGCGCAGGTGCGGGCATAGACCAGCGCCTCGAGCAACCCGTTGGAGGCCAGCCGATTGGCACCATGCAATCCGGTCGAACCCGCTTCGCCGCAGACCCAAAGGCTGCCCAGCGACGCCCGCCCCGCAATATCAGTATCAATGCCACCCATGTGGTAATGCGCTGCCGCCGCCACCGGGATCGGCTGTGTCAGCGGATCAATTCCGGCACGCACGCAGGCCTCGGCAACCGCCGGAAAATTGGTCATCACAGCGGCGCCGGGCGTTTTGCGGGTATCAAGCGCCGGCCGCTTGCCCGCCTGGCTCTGGGCGAAAATTGCGCGCGCGACGATGTCACGTGGTGCCAGTTCCGCATCCGGGTGAATATCCACCATGAAACGCGCGCCGGCCTCATTGATCAGCACCGCGCCTTCGCCCCGCAAAGCTTCGGTCGCCAGTGGTGCCGGATCTTCGCCAGCATCAATTGCGGTGGGGTGGAATTGCACGAATTCGGCGTCCGCGATCATGGCACCGGCGCGGGCCGCCATGCCAATCACCTGACCGCGCACCCGCGGCGGGTTGGTGGTCAGCGCAAACAATCCGCCAGATCCGCCGCCCGCCAGCAGCGTCGCCGCGCCGCGAAGCAAAACCGGCTCTGAACCCTGATTGGCATCCACCACAAAGACGCCGGTGACCACGTTATCTTCAACCTCAAGACCGGAGGCCAGAACGCCTTCGAGTACCTGTACAGACGGCGTATCCGCGATCTCAGAAATCAATGCCTTCATGATTTCCGCCCCGGCCTGGTCTCCTTTGACCCGGACCACGCGGGCCAGACTGTGCGCCGCCTCGCGGTTCAGCACATACCCCCCGTCCGCGTTGCGGTCAAAAGGGGTGCCCAGCGTGGTCAGATCCAGAATATGACGCCGCGCCTCAGAGGTGACATGGGCGGCAACGCTGGCGTCAACCGTGCCCGCCCCGGCGCCAACCGTATCCGCCGCATGTTTTTCCGGGCTGTCAGAGGCATCCATCGCGGCGGCAACACCGCCCTGGGCCCAGGCCGAGCTGGCGCCCTGGCCCAGCGCTTCCGGTGAAATCATCAGCACCGGACGCGGCGCCAGTTTCAGCGCCGCATAAAGCGCGCCAAGACCGGCCCCGACGATGATCACCCGATCGGTGGTGATCACTGTGGGGCTGTTAACCGGCAAGTGTCTTACTCAGCGCGATCATACGCTCAACGGAAGCACGCGCATCGTCAATCAGCGCCGCGTCCACTTCGACTGCGCCTTCCATGCTGTGCAGCGACCACAGCACTTTTTCCAAAGTGATCTTCTTCATATAGGGGCACATGTTGCAGGGTTTGGCGAACTCCACCTCCGGCAACTCGTCGGAAATATTGGCCGCCATGGAACACTCAGTAAGCAGCATCGCCTTGGCGGGTTTGTGGGTGTGGACCCAGTCGAGAATGCCCGACGTGGAGCCGGAAAAGTCAGATGCAGCCACAACGTCCGGCGTGCATTCGGGGTGGGCAATGATTTTGACGTCCGGATCCAGCTCACGATAGGCCTGCAAGTCCTCAGCGGTGTACAGCTCGTGCACAATGCAGGAACCCGGCCAATAGACCACGTTCTTCTTGCTCTCACGCGCCACGTTCTGCGCCAGATACTGATCGGGAGTCATGATGACAGTATCCCCCTCCATCGCATCGACGATCTGCACCGCGTTGGACGAAGTACAGCAAATGTCAGACGCGGCTTTCACCTCGGCCGTGGTGTTCACATATGACACCACCGGCGCACCGGGATATTTGGCGCGCATTTCCGCGACGCCCTCTGCGGTGATGCTTTCCGCCAGCGAACAGCCAGCTTCCGCGTCCGGGATCAGCACCGTTTTCGCCGGGTTCAGAATTTTTGAGGTTTCCGCCATGAAATGCACACCGCATTGCACGATCACTTCTTCTTCGACCTCAGTGGCTTTGATTGCCAGTTGCAGACTGTCGCCGACAAAATCCGCAATGCCGTGGTAGATTTCCGGTGTCATATAATTATGCGCCAGGATGTACGCGTTGCGTTCCTTTTTCAGCCCCTGGATCGCGATGACATAAGGCGCATAAATCGCCCAGTCCGAGAAAGGAACCACACGGCTCATCTTTTGCCAGATGTCACGGGTGGCCTCGGCTTTTTCGAGCGAAGGGGTCAGATCATAGTGTTCTGAGAGTTGGGTTTTCATCACCAAAGCGTCGAGCAACTTGGAATCCTCCTGGGGCTTCTGGCGTCAGCGTTTACACAGTGTCGGGTCATTTCGCCACCTGATTTATTGGGTTTTTGGGCAAAACAGGCTGATCAGGCAGGGGTTAGCGCCAACGAAAAGCGCCGGAACCGGTTGCAATCAGCACCCCGGTCTCATCTTCCACGGTCGCTTCGGCAAAAAAGGTGCTGCGTCCCCCACCAGTGCGCCTGCCTTTGGCGATCAGCAATTTCCCCCGTGCCTGCGCAAGATAGCTGACGTTTAATGTCAGGGTCAGCGCATTGTGCAGTGGCTCCCCCGGGGCACTGTAACAGCCGGCATTCCCCATGGTCGTATCCAACAAGGTCGCCAGCGCGCCACCATGGGGAATGCCCGCCCGGTTCAGGATCTCAGGCGAAACCGGCATCTCAAACGCCGCGTGATCCGGTGTCCAGGATGTCATGCGGTAACCAAGCGTCTGCTGCATCGCCGAGGGCGAGTCATTGAGCGGGAGATGAGTCATGGGGTGCCTTTCAGAACTTGCAGCTCACTGGATCACCTGGATTTGCCTATGTTGCAAGCGGTGTGACCAGGTCCGCCCCGGAGGCGCGGTTGGAATTTACGGTGGTGGCGACCCGGTGGAACTGGAGCGCATCTTCGGTTGCCGCCTGCATCAGGGTCGCGGCCCCTTTGCCCTCTTCGCCCAGCCACAAGCCCCAGTCCTTTTGTGCAATAATCACCGGCATCCGGTGGTGAACGCTGGCCAGAGAGGCGTTCGCCGCGGTGGTCACAACCGCTGCTGAACGGACGCGCTCATGCTCCGGCCCCCAGTCCTGCCACACGCCGGCCAGCGCCAGGGTTGCGCCGTCACCGGCCTGGATATACCAGGGCAGCCGTTTGCCCTCAGCGTCTTTGGTCCATTCATAATAACCCGCAACCGGCACCAGGCAGCGCCGCATCCGGCAGGCGTCGCGAAACGCCGGTTTTTGGGCAATGGTTTCGGCCCGCGCGTTGATCAGCAGCGGCCCGCCGGACAGGGACGCATACCACTGGGGTAAAAAACCCCAGCGCATCGCGCTGAGATGGCGCTGCTCATTCTGGGTGGAGATCACATGCACCGCGGTGGTCGGGCAAACATTGAAATTGGGCACCTTTGGCAGGTTGTTGGCGGGCAAAGCCGCAAACATCTGCGCCATGGCATCAGTGGGCAAGGTGACGGCAATGCGGCCACACATCGCCTCAGCCCCGCGCCCGGTGGGCGTCCAGCGCCAGACCAAGACGGGTTTCCAGCGTGGCAATCCCGGCCATCATGGTGCGTCGTTTGCTGCGGTCCGCCTCGCCGCGCAGATCCGCACGCAGCTGTGCCAGTTCGCTTTTCAGCCGCACCACCTCGGGCACCGCACCACTTTCGCGCATAATCCGGTTAAAGATCTCGTTTGCCGGATCATCTGAGCGCGCCAAAGGCTTGCCAGCGCCGGCAAGATCGTCAAATGCACCGTCAGCTTCTGCTGCGGCAATACGGGCATTGATCAGATCGAGAAGCGGATGGTCCATGGCGCCACATTAGCCGCATTGCCGGCAACAAAAAAGGGCGCGGAATGACCCGCGCCCCCTGATCAGATCAGATCTGACTTATTTGCTGGAAATACGACCATCCAGATAAGGCGTATAGGGGCCTTTTCCCGCCAGGAAGTCGGCGGTGACTTCGGCCAGATCGGGGCCAAAATCATAAACATTGCTCGCACCGCGGAACATTTTGTAGCCGTCGCCGCCGTTGCGCACAAAGTTGTTGGACACAACACCATAAGTCTTGCCAGCGTCCAGCGGCACCCAGGCGCCGGCTTCCATGACCACCACGCCTGATACCCGTGCACCCGGCTCTGCTGCCGCGTCAAAGGTGTATTTCAGACCCGCAACCTGAGCAAAACGACCGCCTCCCTCTTCAATCAGACTGGCGCCGTTTTCCAATGCTTCCATCATCGTCGCGCCATTGACTTCAAAGGTCGACAACGTGTTCTGGAACGGCAGTACAGTCAGCACTTCGCCCATGGTCACTTCACCTGCGTCGATCGAAGCACGGATGCCGCCGCCATTTTGAATGGCAATGGTGATGCCCTTGTCTTTGACCCGGTCCAGCATCGCATCCGCAATCAGGTTGCCCATCGGACATTCCCGCGCACGGCATTCATCGCGTGACCCGACGATTTCCACTGCGGCTTCTGCCACGACTTTCTGACGAAGCTCTTCCAGCGGCGCGGCCAGTTCAGCAACGCGGCCTTTGGTGGCGTCGTCTTCTGTAACCGATCCATCCATGATCAGCGGCTCGCCTTTGGCCTCAATAATTTCGCCGTCATCGTTGAAGGTCACGTTCAGCTCACCGAGGAATTTTCCGTAGGCATAGGCAGATACAATCGCTGTGCTGCCGACCATCGTCGGATACGGGCCTTCGGCGCGCTCATTGGTATTGGACAGCAGCGTATTTGTATGGCCACCAACGATGACATCAACACCAGTGGTATTGGCAGCAACTTCCTGATCCACGCCGTAGCCGGAATGGGACAGAACGATAATCTTGTTCACGCCCATTGAGGTCAGCATATCAACTTCGCCCTGCACCGCAGCAGACGGATCGCTGAAAATGACGTTTGCGCCGGGCGAAGACAGCTCATCCGTGTCTTGAGGCGTCAGACCTATCAGGCCGATTTTTTCGCCGCCGCGCTCAATAATGGTAGATTTAGCAAGCTTACCCGCCAGCATTTGCTCGCCCGACACATCTGCATTCGACAACAGTACCGGGAAGTTCACCGCCTCCATAAAGCCGGCCAACACTTCGGGTCCGTCATCAAATTCGTGGTTGCCCACGGTCATAGCGTCATAACCAAGTTTGTTCATAAACTCAGCCGCGACTTTGCCCTTGTAGTGAGTGTAGAACAGAGTGCCCTGGAACTGATCGCCGCCGCTGACCAGAATGGAGTTTTCGGCGCGCGCACGGGCCTCTTCCACTGCAGTTACAAGACGCGCAGTGCCGCCGAAACATTTGCCTTCGGCGTTACTGTCTGCGGAACAAGGCGAGTCGTATTTGGAGATCGGTTCAAACCGGGCGTGAAAATCATTGGTATGCAGGATCGTCAGCGAAAAATCCGCGAACGCCATGCCGGACGTCAGCGCGACCGCAGCAGAGGTGGAGAGAATAAGTTTGAGCATCAGATGCCTCCCTATTATTAATTATGGTCACAGCCTGGCGATCCTTGACCAATGAGTCAAAGCCTATCGATAACGGTCAGATACTGACCCTGGGTAACACCCGTATGACAATAGCCTTGACCAGGAGGGATGGCTCAGGGCATCACGCCCCCATGCTTATATTCAAGATTTTCCGGGCCGGTGAATGGGCCGAACTGCAGCGCGCTGGCGAGACCGCCGGCGCCCCTGTCGATATCAGCGACGGTTTTGTCCATTTTTCCACCGGACCTCAGGCCGCAGAGACCTGCGCCAAGTGGTTTGCCGGGGCGGAGGGTCTGGTTTTGCTGGCGCTTGAAGCCGGCGATCTGGGCGAGGCTCTGAAATGGGAACCTTCCCGGGGCGGCGCTTTGTTCCCGCATCTCTACCGCGCGTTGCGTCTGCAGGATGTGCTGTGGTGCAAGCCTCTGCCGCTCGGTCCTGAAGGTCACGAGTTTCCGGAGGGTGTGCTGTGAGCCTTTCTGAACAGATCGGGTTGCGCATTCTGCGTCAGATGGACCCTGAACGCGCCCATAAAATTGCCCTCGCTGGCCTGCGCGCTGGTCTGGCGCCGCTGCCTGGGCCAGTCACATCAGACCGGCTCAAAGTCACGGTCGCCGGGCTGGAGATGCCAAACCCGGTGGGGCTGGCGGCAGGGTTTGACAAAAATGCCGAAGCGGTACCGCAATTGTCACGCGCCGGATTTGGATTTATCGAACTTGGGGCGGCAACACCGCGACCGCAACCCGGCAATGCAAAACCGCGTCTGTTCCGCCTGACGGAAGATCAGGCTGTGATCAACCGGTTCGGCTTTAACAATGACGGCATGGAGCTGATCGCAGATCGCCTCGCCCGCGGGCGCCGCAGTGCGGTGCCACGTGGCATCAATCTGGGCGCCAACAAAGACAGCGACAACCGCGCCGACGATTTTGCCCGGGTGTTGCGTGTCATCGGGCCTCATGTGGATTTCGCCACGGTCAATGTCTCGTCGCCAAACACTGAAAAACTGCGCGATCTTCAGGGCAAGGCGGCGTTGCGCGCGCTGTTGAACGGGGTGATGGCGGCCCGCGGAGAACTGGAGCGGGCTATACCGGTGTTTCTGAAAATTGCCCCGGATCTGAACCGGGACGAGCTTGTTGAAATCGCCGAAGTGGCGCGGGAAACTGGTCTCGATGCCATCATCACCACCAATACCACGCTGGCGCGCGAAGGTTTGAGGTCTGCACATTCAGGTGAAAAAGGCGGGCTGTCCGGGGCGCCATTGTTTGAAAAGTCCACCCGCATTCTGGCGCAGCTCTCGGAAATCACCGGCGGTGATATCCCGTTGATCGGGGTTGGCGGCATCTCCACGTCTGAGCAAGCCTGGGCCAAGATCAAAGCCGGTGCCAGCGCGGTGCAGCTCTATTCTGCGATGGTTTACCACGGCTTGTCGCTGGCGCCCAGGATCGCACGCGAGCTGGATCAGCTGGCGGCAGGCGAAGGTTTCGCCAATATCTCTGACGCCGTCGGCACCGACCGGGCGGCCTGGTTGTGAGCATCGTAATCTGGCACAACCCGCGTTGTTCAAAGTCACGCCAGACGCTGGAGCTGATCCGGGCACAGGGGATTGAGCCTGACATCCGCCTCTATCAGGAGGACGCGCCCGCTGTCGCTGAACTGCAACAGGTGCTCACGCTTCTGCAGCAGCCAGCGCTGGCGCTTACCCGCAGCAAAGACGCGCTGTTCAAAGAGCTCGGCCTGCGCAAAGACATGGACGATTCCGATCTTATCAAAGCTTTGGCCGCCAATCCAAAACTGATTGAGCGACCCGTGGTGCTGGCCAATGGCAGGGCCGCACTTGGCCGGCCACCCGAGTCAGTTCTGCAAATTCTCTGAGCCGGGGCGCATCACGCTGGCCTCAAGCGCGGGGTAACACCAGGCCAGCGTCACCCCGCGTGCGACAAAGGAAATCAGCAACGCCAGCCACAGCCCGTGATTTTGCAGCCAGGGCACCAGCAGCCAGGCCGAGGCCCCGTAGATCATTGTACTGAGCAGCATCATATTGCGCATGTCGCGCGAGCGCGTCGCACCGATGAACACTCCGTCCAACATCCAGGCCACCAGTCCAAGCAACGGTGCTGCCGCCATATAAGGCAGATAGATCCGCGCTTCCGCCCGCACATCCTCCGCGGTGGTCATCAAATCAACGATCTGCGCCCCGAACAATAAAAATGCCAGCGACAAAGCGAGCACCACCCACAGCCCCCAGAACCCGGTCAGGATGGCACTGCGCCGCAGCAAGACCACGGTGCCGGCCCCCATCGCCTGACCGACCAGCGCTTCGGCCGCAAAGGCAAACCCATCGAGCGCGAAAGCTGTGATCTGCAGAAACTGCATCAGGATTTGATTGGCCGCCAGCGGCACATCGCCAAAGCCGGCTGCGACAAAGAGGAACGAGATAAAGATTGCCTGCAACAACACCGACCGGAGCATGATATCGCCGTTCACCAGCGCCATATTGCGCAGCCTCGCCCGGTCAAACACCCGTGCCCAGGCGCGCCAGGCCGGAGTGGCAAACACGTCCCGGCACAGGTAAAGCCCGAGGCCAAAGCCGCTCCATTCGGCGATAAAAGTCGCCAGCGCCACCCCTTCGACACCCCAGCCCAACCCCAGAACAAACCACAGGTCCAGCCCGATGTTCATCCCGTTCATCCACAGCTGTAGCAGCAACACACTGCGGGTGCGCTCCAGCGCGATCAGCCAGCCAGTGACCCCATATAGCGCAATCGTTGCCGGCGCCGACCAGATGCGGATGCCCATATAGCTGGTGGCCAGCTGCTCGACCTGTTCTGAGGCCGGCGAGACCAGGAATCCTGCGGTAAACAGCGGCCGTTGCAACAGGATCAAAACCGTCCCGGCCGACAGCGCGATCAACAGCGCCCTGGTGAACAAAGCCATCACTTCGGGCCGGTTGCCGGCGCCATGGGCCTGGGACACCAGACCGGTGGTTCCCATGCGCAAGAAACCGAACATCCAGTAAAATGCCGACAGGATCACCGCGCCGATGCCGACAGCACCGATCGGCGCAGCCAGGCCCATCTGCCCGACAACGCCAGTATCCACCGCGCCCAGGATCGGCACCGTTGCATTGGCCAAAACGATGGGCACCGCGATTTTCAGCACGCGCCTGTGGCTCAGAGCCGCCGCATCAGTCATTTCCGTCAGCCATCCCGCTCATACTCTCCGGTCAGCTCGTCTGGTCGGGCATCAGAAAATGCCCGGTGGCCTGAGCAAAAAGCCGCGTCCGGTTGTCCTGCCAGGCTTCGACATGCACCGAAGCATAGCGCCGGCCGGAGCGGTTGACCCGGGCGCGCGCATAGGCATCCCGAGGCAGGCCGGAGCGCAGATAGTCGACGGTAAAATCGATGGTTTTTGGCAGGCTCGGCAAAGAGTCCGGGTCAAATGCCGCGCCGTCCTGGCTGCCGTTTTCCATATTAGGCCAGATCAGGGACCAGCTGAGTTCAATAATGGCGGCGACCTCAAGAAAAGCTGCGGTGACCCCGCCGTGCAATGCCGGCAGCATCGGATTGCCGATCAGTTTTTCATCAAAGGGCAGCACCGCGGTCAACTCATCGCCGCGACGGTCAAAGCCAATGCCGAGAAAGCGCACATAGGGCACCCCATGCACCAGCGCATTCAAAGCGGCATCGCGGCGTTGTTTCACCACCTGGACCGGTTCGGGGCGACGGGATTTCGGGCTCATGCGCTGGCTTCCTTGCGAAATGCGATGGTAAACGCGCCGGTTGCGGTTGCCACCGGGCGCGAGGCGTCATCGTCAAATGCCGTGGCCCGGACAAAGGCGATGCTGCGCGTGATGTTGTAACACTCCGCATGGGCGCGCACATCCTGACCGGGGCTGGCCGGGCGCATATAATCGATACGCAGATCCAGCGTCGCCGTCACCCCGCCATTTTCCGGATGGCAGATCACCGCGGCACCGGAGCAGGTATCCATCAGCGTCGACACCGCACCGCCATGGATCACACCGGTTGCCGGATCGCCGATCAGATCTTCTGACCAGGGCATCAGCATTTCCGCTTCCCCGGCGCTGAGCTGCAAAATCTTCAGGCCCAGCGCTTCGGCATGGGGCATTTTTTCGATAAAACTCTGAATGACCTTGTTGCTTGCTTCCACCATCTGTCTCCTTAAGGCCCCCCGGTTTAGCCGCAGTGTCTGTCAGTGATCACTCTCTTGCAAGCAGCTTTGCCTGCGAAGCCTGTCGCCGCAGGGGCAATCAGCCTGTCGCCCGGCGCGCACGGGTCGCGGTCTCAGCGGTTTGCCCGGACGGTGTTGCGCCCGGCGGTGGGCGATACGCTACAGGAGGTACTTCATGTCAGCAGCCGCCCCTGTTACAGCGCAGCAATCCATTCCGGCCGCGGGAGGCTTTGCCCCCCCGGCTGCGCGCTCAGGCCTTTTCAGTCGCCCTGTGGCCGCCCCTTGTTACGGCCCTCTGTTCCCGGAGCCGACCCGTGATCGCCGAAGCCGTGGTGAGAGCCGCGGTGAGAGCGTAATACAACCAGCATCAGAGCCAGTATTCTGGTGCGCATAGTCTCCCACATTGCACCGGTTTGCCGGATTGGCTGGTCCGGAAATACCGTTTACAATCGCGCCTGCAACCCGCTAGGCTCCGCGCAATCGAGGGAGTAATTTACATGTCGGAATCGCGTCTGCCATTTAAGGAAATGTGTGCCAAATTCGATGTGACGCCGCGCACGCTGCGATATTACGAATATATCGAACTGCTGACCCCTGAAAAAGAAGGCCGGTCCAGATTTTACACGCCGCGCGAAGTGGCACGACTGACGCTTATTCTGCGCGGCCGCCGCTTTGGGTTTTCGCTGGAAGAGATTCGCCAGTGGCTCGAAATTTATGAGCAGGAAGGCACCGAAGCTCAGATGCAGGCCTGGCAGGAAATGGCGGACCGCCAGTTGCTGGCGCTGAAGACCCAGCGCACAGAGCTGGACGCAACAATTGCTGAGCTGGCAGCGCTGCGCGATCAGGTGTCTGACGACCCCGGCTGAGCACTTCCGGCGCCAAAAACTGAGTCGTTTTACCTATCTTGCCAAGACCGCCCCCGGGGCGGTTTTTGCGTTTCCGGATGCTGCGCTGAAGATGACGACGCGTCAGTCCACCGTATTTTCACCACCCCGTCGGCGTTCCAAAAACGCTGTATTTACCAACAATTATTGCGCGTGACCCTGGGGAAACTTACCGAATATTTTACGCCCGCCAAAATGACGCAGCGTTACATTTACCTTCACGTCAAGCAAACTTGTACACTGGGGGCAACATGCGCTCCGATGGGAAGACCAGGCCCAA
>NZ_QOLB01000168.1 GCF_003333265.1 Candidatus Halocynthiibacter alkanivorans | reverse complement strand
CTGAGACCAGCAGGTGCAGCGGTGCGGCGTCTTCTTCGACATTGGCAAAGCGTTTGGCGGCATTTCAAAAACGTTGTCGGTATTGTCGTCATTCACTGTGGACACTTCTGCGATCAGAACATCCACGCCCTCGCCCCAAAACGCATGCCACACCCCCGGCAGCAAAGTCACGCTTTCACTGGGGTCGAGTTTCAGCAACCCACCGGCCGGCAGGGTCACCATTTGCCCGTCCACCGGCACCGTCACACCGCCCGTGCGGTCAATCGATCCGTCCGCGTTGGGGGCAAACAATTCAAGCACCAGCCTGCCGCCGCCCTTGTTGATAATATCCCCGGCCTTGAGGTTATGGCGATGCATCGGCGAAATCTGGTTCTGACGCGAGATCATGATTTTTTCCGCATATAACATGCCTCGCCCGGATAGCAGACCGGCCTGAATTCCGTTGCGGGTGGTGAACAGAAACAGGCCGAGTTCATCGAAATTTTCCTGGCCATAATCGGTGATATCCCAACCCATGCCACGCTGTTGCAGAATCCCTGCTTCCCTGGATCGCATGACCTCAACGCTCCAATACGCAAAGGGCGGCAGGATATAGCCAAATGAGCGAATGAACGCGTCGCCTTCGCGCAGGATCTCATTATTACGGGAGCGTTTCATCGGATTTTCGTTCTGCCAACACCTTCAATAGCAAGGGACAAAACAAGTGAAATTCCACTGATTATCAGGTCCTCGTAAAATCACCCGCCGCCGCAGATGTTAAAACGTCCAGGCCTTACACCTTGACAGAAAAACCATTGAATGGCTGCATTTGAAATTGGTCCAGGCTAGGCTTGCCTGATTGAAGTTCACGGGGAAGTTTTTACACATGCCGCCATTTGAACAACCACTGCTGAATCCTTCGCCTGAGGTTTCTGACGAAATACGCAAAACCACCTGTTACATGTGCGCCTGCCGCTGTGGCATTGACGTGCATCTGCAGGATGGCAAGGTCAAATATATCGAGGGCAACAAAGACCACCCGGTCAATAAAGGTGTGCTCTGCGCCAAGGGATCTGCCGGCATCATGCAGCATTATTCGCCGGCGCGGCTCAAGGCCCCACTTAAGCGGGTTGGCGAACGGGGCTCTGGCGAATTTGAAGAGATCAGCTGGGACGAGGCGCTGGACATCGCCGCTGGCTGGCTGGGCCCGATCCGGGAGAACAATCCCAGCAAACTGGCGTTTTTTACCGGGCGGGATCAGTCGCAATCGCTGACCAGCTGGTGGGCCCAGGCCTTTGGCACCCCCAATTACGCCGCCCATGGCGGTTTTTGTTCCGTCAATATGGCTGCGGCCGGGATTTACACCATGGGCGGGGCATTCTGGGAGTTCGGAACCCCGGACTGGGAACGCACCAAATTGTTCATGATCTTTGGCGTGGCGGAAGATCACGACAGCAATCCGATCAAAATGGGGCTGGGCCGTCTGAAAGAACGTGGTGCCAAAGTGATCGGGGTGAACCCTGTACGCTCTGGGTATAACGCGATTGCGGATGAGTGGGTGGGCATCACGCCTGGCACCGATGGTCTGTTTATTCTGGCACTGGTCCATGAGCTGCTGCGCGCCGGCAAGGTCGATCTCGAGTATCTGACACGCTATACCAACGCGCCTTATCTGGTGAATGGCGACGAAGGTTCGGCAGAATCTGGCCTGTTCATGCGCGACAAGGACGGCAAACCACAAGTGCTGGACCGCGCAACCGGCAAACCGGTCGCTTTTGACAAAAAAGGCGTGAAAGCCGATCTGGCTGGCACGTTGCGCAAAGGCGGGGTCACCCACCGCCCGGTGTTTCAACTGCTGGCCGAGAAATACATGGGCGCGGAAAACGCCCCGGCTGCGGTTGCGGATCGTTGCGGGATTTCCGCAGACCGTATCCGCCGGATCGCCGCCGAACTGGCGCATGTGGCCTTTGAGGAAGAGATCACCATCGATCAGCCCTGGACCGACTGGAAGGGCGAAAAGCACGAGAAAATGACCGGGCGCCCGGTGTCCTTTCACGCCATGCGCGGGATCTCGGCCCATTCCAACGGGTTCCAGACCTGCCGCGCGCTGCACCTGTTGCAGATCCTGCTCGGCTCAGTCGAGGTGCCTGGCGGATTTCGCTTTAAACCGCCCTACCCCAAACCGGCCACGGCGCATCCCAAACCCCATTGCGCCGCGTGTCCCGGCGAGGTGTTGAATGGTCCGCATCTGGGCTTTGTGCAGGGGCCGGAAGACCTGATGTTTGACGACGACGGCAATGCCGCGCGCATCGACAAGGCCTTCACCTGGGAAAACCCGATGTCCAGCCACGGTCTGATGCATATGGTGATCTCCAACGCCCATGCAGGAGACCCCTACAAGATCGACACGCTGTTTATGTATATGGCGAACATGTCCTGGAACAGCTCGATGAACTCCGGCAAAGTCATGGAGATGCTGACGGACAAAGACGAAAACGGCGACTATGTTATCCCGCGCATCATCTATTCTGATGCCTATTCCAGCGAGATGGTCGCCTTTGCCGATCTGATCCTGCCCGATACCACCTATCTGGAGCGGCATGACTGTATATCCATGCTGGACCGCCCCATTTGCGAGGCCGGGGCGATGGCCGACAGTATCCGCTGGCCGGTGGTCGAACCCGAGCGCCCGGGCCACGCGGGGGTACGCGGTTTTCAGTCGGCGCTGATCCAGCTTGGGGCAAAACTTGGCCTGCCGGGCATGGTGAATGAGGACGGCTCAGCAACCTACCAGGATTACGCCGACTACATCCAGAACCACGAACGCCGCCCCGGTGTCGGGCCGCTGGCCGGTTTCAGGGGCAAGGACGGCAAGGGCAAAGGCCGCGGCGCACCCAATCCGGACCAGATCCAGGCCTATATCGACAATGGCGGATTCTGGATTGACCATATCCCCGATGAGGCGCTGTATTTCAAACCGTGGAATGCCGCCTATCAGGACTGGGCGGTGGAACGCGGTATTTTTGACAAACCGGAACCCTATCTGTTTCAGATCTATGTGGAACCAATGCGAAAATTCCAGCTCGCCGCAGAGGGCCACGGCGCACACCAGCCGCCCGATCATCTGCGCGCACAGCTCAAGGTCGCGATGGACCCGTTGCCGGTTTGGTATCCCCCATTTGAAGAGGGCGTGGTCGATCCGGAGGAATTTCCGCTGCATGCGCTGACCCAGCGCCCGGCGGCTATGTATCACAGCTGGGGCTCGCAAAACGCCTGGCTGCGGCAGATCCATGGGGTCAATCCATTGTATGTTTCCGGTGAGATCTGGCAGGAACATGGCTTTGCTGAAGGCGACTGGGCCTGGCTATCCTCGCGCCACAGCAAGATCAAAGTGCCGGTGGTGCGGATGGATGCGCTCAATGCCCGCACTGTCTGGACCTGGAACGCCATTGGCAAACGCAAAGGCGCCTGGGCGCTGGATGAGAAAGCGCCTGAAGCCAACAAAGGCTTTTTGCTGAACCACCTGATCAATGAGCTGCTGCCACCCAAAGCAGATGGCATGCGCTGGTCCAACTCTGATCCCGTCACCGGACAGGCCGCCTGGTTTGATCTGCGGGTCAAAATCGAACGGGCGGACCCCGGCGACCAGGTTGCTGAACCCCAAACGCCCTCGCAGAAATCACCCGTCGGCCAGGGGCCCAAAAACGTCAGCTACGGGGAGCAGTTCTGATGACCACATTGCCGCAAAACACCGGGAAAAAACTGGGACTCGTCATCGATCTGGACACCTGCGTCGGCTGTCATGCCTGTGTGATTTCCTGCAAAGAATGGAACACCTCCAACTATGGCGCGCCTCTCTCAGATATGGATGCCTATGGTGAAAGCCCCGAGGGCACCTTTCTCAACCGGGTCCACACTTTTGAAGCCAAACTGGCGGACAAGCCCGCCCAGATCGTGCATTTCCCAAAATCCTGCCTGCATTGCGAAGACGCCCCCTGTGTGACGGTCTGCCCCACCGGGGCGTCCTATAAACGCGTCGAGGACGGTATCGTTCTGGTCAATGAAGACAATTGCATCGGCTGCGGTCTCTGCGCCTGGGCCTGCCCTTACGGCGCCCGCGAAATGGACGCGGCGGCCGGTGTGATGAAAAAATGCACCCTGTGCGTTGACCGGATCTACAATGAAAACATCCCCGAAAAGGACCGCGAACCCGCCTGCGTGCGCTCCTGTCCTGCCGGGGCGCGGCACTTTGGCGATTTCGCAGATCCTGACAGCAACGTCTCCCTGTTGTCTGCCGCCCGTGACGGTCTGGAACTGATGCCGGAACTGGGCACCAGGCCGGTCAACCGCTACCTGCCGCCCCGGCTCAAGGACGACATCACCGACAGCAGTTCAATCGACATTCTGGCCCCTCTGCTTGATCCCATGCCGGAAACGGCCTCCGGGTTCCTCGGCTGGCTGGACAAAGCCCTGGAGAAATTCTGATGCACCCTGCCCCCTCCGTCATCATCTTCACCGCCCTCTCCGGACTTGGTTTCGGCCTGCTGACATGGCTTGGCTTTGGATTTCCCGAGGTCAGCGGCGCTACGGCTTTTGCAATGTTCTTTGTGGCGTTTGCGCTGGCTGCCGGCGGCTTGCTTGCGTCCACCTTTCACCTCGGCAATCCGCAACGCGCCCTGAAAGCCTTTAGCCAGTGGCGCAGCAGCTGGCTGAGCCGCGAAGCGGTTCTGGCCGTCGCGTCCCTTGGCGTCATGGGCCTCTATGCTATTGGGCTGATTTTCCTGAACAGCACCTGGCAGTTGCTGGGGGGGATTGGCGGCGCCCTGTCGATCACAACCGTTTTCAGCACCTCGATGATCTACGCCCAGATGAAGACCGTGCCGCGCTGGCGCATGCCGCTGACGCCGGTGCTGTTTCTGACCTATGCGCTGGGGGGCGGCGCCTTACTGGCCGGCCAGGTGCTGACGGCCTCGCTGCTGTTGCTGGCGCTGAGCGTCCTGCAGTTGATCAGCTGGAAACTGGGAGACCGAAGGTTCGCACAGGCCGGCTCAACCATTGAAACCGCCACCGGACTGGGCTTTCTGGGTCGGGTGCGGTTGCTGGAAAAACCCCACAGCGGTTCCAACTATCTGATGCGCGAAATGGTGCATGTGGTGGGGCGGAAACATGCGCTGAAACTGCGGGGCATCGCCCTTCTGACCCTGGGGATTATCCCGGCGGCCCTGCTTCTGGTGCTGCCGTTCAACCACATTATCGCAGTGGCGGCCGTCGCCAGCCATCTGCTCGGCTTGTTTGCCGCACGTTGGTTGTTCTTTGCCGAAGCGGAGCATGTTGTCGGGCTGTATTACGACCAGAGGCGGGTGGGCTGACCCAGCGTCATCGGTGGCGCCGCCGATTTTTACAATAAATACAAAGAGATCGCATGCCAGGGCATGGGAACAAACTATAGCGCAGCATGTGCAGGCCCCCACCAAATCTCGACAAAATCTTTCTTATGGCAAAAATGTCGATAAAAATATTGCAATAAACTCCGTATACCGTATTTTCGACGGATAAATTCAGCGGAGGTTACACATGTTCAGATTACCAAAACTCACGGCAACAGCCGTAGCACTGGTCTTTGCAGTCACATCAGCTTCAGCCCAGGAGCTTCGCATCGGGACCGCCAGCCTTGGCGGCGCATTTTATCCGATGGGCCAGGCCATTTCTAATCTCGTCAACGCCTATGCGGGCGATGACATCTCGATGGTGCCTGTGGTCACCGGCGGATCGGTGCAAAATCCGCGTCTGATCGACAGCGGGGATGTCGAGATTGCGATCACAAATAACAATCTTGCGGTGCTCGCGCGCAAGGGCGTCGGTCCCTATAAATCCGGCCCGATCGATGTGAGCGCTGTCGCAGCCCTGCACCCAAGTGTCCTGCATATGGTGGTGCTGGAAGGCTCTGATATCGAGACCCTCTCTGATCTGAAAGGCAAACGTGTCGCGGTAGGCCCTGCCGGCGGTGGTACGCTTGGTTTTCTGAATTTCCTGCTGCCGCTCAACGATATGAGCCTGGAAGACATGACCCCCAGCTTTCTGTCCTATTCCGACGGGTTTAGTCAGCTGACCGACGGCAATGTGGATGCAGCATTTGCCCTGTCTGGTTTTCCGGCCGGCGCCGTGATGCAGGCCGCTGCGGGCAATGACCTGAAATTCATCTCCTTCCCGACGGGTATGCTGGACAAGGCGATCGCCAAAAATCCGGCGTTCAAGCCTGTTGAAATCCCGGCAGATGTCTATGGCACTTCGGAGCCCGCCACAGTGATAGGCGTCAACAATATGCTGGTTGTACCCACCTCGATGGATGCGGACCTCGTCGAAAAAATTGTGACTGCCATCTTTGACAACATTGTCGAATTCAGGGCTGAAAACGCCAATGCCAGGCAGATCGACCCGGCGATGTCACTGGACCTGGCCATTCCGTTGCACGAAGGTGCAGCCCGCTACTTTAACAAATAACGCCTGCAACAGTGATACGAGACCGGCGCTGCCCGGTCTCGTGTCCGGCGCATAAGGAGCTTTTCAGAAGTGCTGTCCCTCCCCGATCTGAAACGATTGCCCGTAAAAACAATCCTGATATCCGCCGCCGCATTCTGCCTCGGTCTGTTCCATCTGCTTGTTGTGTCGGGCGTGATATTCATTTCGACCATGCCAATGCGGCTGATCCATGTGATGCTGGCCTTTTGCCTGCTGTTCGCGCTCAAACCGGTTACGGCCCGCATGGCGGGTTCCCGGTTCAACATCATTCTGTCTGCCGGGCTGATCCTGGCCACGCTGCTGTCCACCGCCTGGATGCTGACACGCTGGAAGCCGATCGCCTTTAGTGGCGGGCTCACCGAGCCCGGTGACTTTTATGCCGGCCTGGTGATTATTGCGCTGGTCTTTGAAGCCGCGCGGCGTGGCGTCGGCAACATTCTGGCCCTCATCACACTGGTCTTTTTCAGCTACCCGTTCCTCGCCCCCTGGCTGCCGGGCGTGCTGCAGGGTCGCGGTTCAAGCCTGGAGCGGATCGTGCTGTTCCTGACCACCGACACCCAGGGGGTCTACGGTATTCCGATCGGCGTTGCCGCCACCTATATCATCGTTTTCACCATCTTCGGCGCGTTGCTGTCCCGCTTTGGTGCCGGTGACTTTTTCTTTGAAGTTTCGGTGCGTCTGACCCACGGGCTGCGCGCCGCCAGCGCAAAATCTGCGGTGTTGTTTTCAACCCTGATCGGCATGGTTTCCGGCTCTGCCGCCGGCAATGTGGCGGTGACCGGCACTGTGACCATCCCGATCATGAAACGTGAAGGTTATGCACCCCATCAGGCCGCCGCGATCGAAGCGCTGGCCTCAACCGGCGGCCAGTTGATGCCACCGGTGATGGGCGCGGCCGCCTTCATCATGGCCGAAATTGTCGGTGTTCCCTATACATCGGTGATGACCACAGCCCTGTTGCCGGCATTGTTATTTTTCGGCTCTGCCTTTGTCATCGTGCATCTGCAGGCGGTGAAATCGGGCATCAAACCGGCGGTGACACCGCAAAGCGACAGCCGGCCGCTGCGCCTTGTGCTGCTGCAGGGCGTGCCGTTCATCGCCACATTTGCGACCCTGATTACGCTGATGCTGCTGGGCTATTCGCCGTTCAAAGCCTCGCTCTGGGCCATTTTCACCCTGATCGCGCTGGACCTGGTCTGGACCCGTAAGCTTGACCGGGCGTTTGTGGAAAAAATTACCGGAGGCATCACCGAGGGCGCGAAGGGCGTGGTCACCATTTCCGCCGCCTGTGCCGCCGCCGGGATCATTGCCGGCACGCTTGGTGTCACCGGTCTGGGCTCCAAAATTGCGCTGCTGATTGATGTGGCCTCGGGCGGATATCTGTTGCTGGCGCTGGTGTTTACGATGATCACCTCGATCATCCTGGGCATGGGCCTGCCGACCACAGCCGCCTATCTTATCCTGGCAACAGTGGTGGCACCGGCGCTGGTGAAAATGGGCGTGCCGGTGCTGACTGCGCATTTCTTTGTGTTTTATTATGGCTGTATCTCGACCATCACGCCGCCGGTTGCGCTTGCCTCCTATGTGGCTGGCGGTATCGCCGGCGCCGATATCAACAAAGTCGGCTGGACCGCCGCCTCCTATGCCACCACCTGCTTTGTGCTGCCTTTCGCCTTTATTTTCGGCCCTGGCCTGTTGCTGCAGTCGGGTCTGCTGGAAAACCTGATGGCGGTGGTGACCGGGTTTGCCGGCATCACCGCCATCGCCATCGCGGTGATCGGCTGCCTGTACCAACCGCTGAGCTGGCGTGCCCGGCTGGTGGCCGGCACCGCTGGTCTCAGCCTGCTGACGCAGAGCTGGCAGACCGCCGTCCTTGGCGCAGCCCTGCTGGCGGCCCTGATCTTCACCGAGCGCGCCAAACAGAGCGCGCCTGTCCAGACCCCATAAGGAAACCTACAGATGTCCCGAAAATTCAGACGCGTTGTCACTGGCCATGACCAGCAAGGCGTGGCGGTGGTGGAGTCAGACCAGGTCGCGTCCCATGTGCTGCAACGGCCCAACCGGCCCGGCGTGACGCTGACAAACTTCTGGCTGACCGATCAGACTCCGGCCGAATATGATGGCCCGACCGAGACCTGCGGCGGTGATTTTGTGCTGCAGCCGCCGGCCAATGGCAGTGTCTTCCGCTGCGTTGAATTCCTGCCCGAAGACCCCGAAGTCATGGCGAAACTCGACGGGAAATCCGCGTTTTCCGAAATGGGCGCTGGCGACAATATTGTCGAAAACGCCCGCCACCCGTTCATGCACCGCACCAACACTGTGGACTATGCGATCGTCATGAGTGGCGAGATTTATATGTTGCTTGATGAGGACGAAGTGCTGCTGAAGGCCGGCGATGTCGCCGTGCAGCGCGGCACCAACCACGCCTGGTCAAACCGTGGCACAGAGCCCTGTGTCATCGCATTTGTGCTGGTGGACGGGGTGACGCAAAGCGACGCGGCACCCGATCAGCGCACCGGCATTCCGGCGCGATAACCGCGGCGCAGCTGTGCTAAAACACTTTCCCGCCCGCGTTTCCCGTGCGCAGAAGGGAGACGGGCGGCGGCCTGCGCGTTCCGCGCAGGCCGCCGCCCGAAGCGCGCTTGATTGAAAACTCCCGCCCCCAAGGCTCCGGACCGCCCATGTTTGAGACCGCGTCAAACGGCGCCGGTGCCGCGACCTGGTGCAAGGGGAGCGTCAGACTATTTGCGCGGCTTGCCCTTCCAGGTGCCCAGCCAGCGCACAAAGCGCGACCAGACGCCGCTGGCGCGGTCTTCCGCCCCGGCCATCGCCGCACTGGCATTGTCCACCAGCGGGTCAATCATGCGCTCGCGGAATTGCATCCACATCCGCACCACCAACAACAGGCCCAGCGCCAGCAGCACCAGGATCACGATATTCAGCCAGGGCACCAGCACCACATCCGGCCCCGCCACCGGCTTCACGCCCACCGCATTGGGGTAGATGGTGAAATACTCGTTGCGCCAGCCATAATGGCTGATGGCCACCCACTGCGGCGCTTCTTTGGTGGAGACAAAATCGCGCGCTTCCGCCTGCAGGTTGGAACTGTCGAGCTTGAAATAAGGCGGCCAGCCCCAGCCGGTGTCCTCATTGCGGAACACCATCGGTTTGCCGTTGGGGTAAAAGGCCTCGATAAAACGTACGTCCCGGTTGGCCTGGGTTGCCGTACCGGTATCAGCCGCGGCCCAGAAGATTGAATTGCTGCCAAAATCCACCCGCCGCACTTCGGTATTGGTCACCCGCACGATGTCGCGCTGCGGCAGCGTGTAATGCAGGAAGGAAAAGATCAGCAGGGCGATCAGCGCCATCAGCGCCAGTTTTACTTTACGCATGTGTCCTCACATGAAGTTGGTAACATAGAGCATCACCGCCACCACAATCGGCGGGACAATGAAAATCAACAGAATCAGTTTCTTGCGCGGCCCCTGGTCATACTCGGCCAGCCCGGCACGCACGAAATCGGCCCTCTCCCCGGCCTGCCCTTCGGCATGCCAGCGTTTTTCAAGCTTTTCGCGCCGAACCGAGCGGGAGTAAAGGCTGACCAGCACAAAAAGCACGCCCAGCGCCAGATACCCCATAATCAACAGCCGTATCGCTCCGATCATTTGCCCCTCCTGCGGCTGCGCCCGATCGCGCCCCAGGGCCCGACCTGTTCAATACGCGTAGGCTTGCGACGTTCCCGTTTTTTCGGCTCGCTCACCTCGCCCGGCTCGCCGCCAAACAGCGCTTCGCGCACCCCGGCCTTGTCCTTTTGATACTCCGTATGCAGGAAGTCCGCCACAAATCCGCGTTTGCCGTCAGACCAGCTGCGGTAACGGGTGTAAAACAGCTCTTTGTGGCAGATGAACAGCTGGCGGATGTCCAGCGGTGCCAGTTCGGCCAGCAGCCGGTTGACCAGATCGCGGTCTTTGCCGGGCCTGGCGCGCAGAGTGTAAAAATAACCGCCATGTTCCGAGGTGATCTTTGGCCATTTGCCATCCGCGCTGGCCCAGCGTTTCAATGCCGCCAGCGCGTGGAATTCTTCCGGCAGATCCGCGCCCAGCTTTCGCGCCAGCTGGCGCAACTCGCGCTTTGAGGCCTCGCCCAGATCATAGCCAAGCCCGGCGGCGGTATCGACCAGGATGAAATCCATCTTTTGGCTCAGGATCTGTTCCGCGTCCAGCCCGCGCGCCTGCACCACCGGTTCCACCAGTTCGTTATCGGTGAGGAACTTTGCAATCTCGTTGTGGTCGCCCATCGTCAGACCGCGCACCCCCGGCAATCCGTCCGGCAGATCACCAGCGGCGATCACCACCGGCCGTTTGAGGTCGCGAAACACATAGAGACCGCCAAAATGCGCGGTCCAGTAGTTGCCCATCTCCTGACTCAGCCGCGCCAGTTTTACCGGGTTGGCAACCACGTCGCCGGTGTCGCGCGCCATATCGATCATCTCACCGATCAGCGCGTCATCCCACCAGGCGTCCGGCTCGCTCTGGAAGCGCGCGATCAACGCGGTCAGCTCAGTCGCGCGCGCCACATGTGACTGGGTGGTGTCCGCCTCCACCGTGATCTGGCGGATGTCTATAAGCCGCGCGGGGTCCGACACATCAAACACAGAATTTTCCAGCTCGCCCGCCACCGCATCGCGTGTGGTCAGCGCAAAAAGTGCCGCCTCGTTTTCCGCAATGAAACGCCGCATGATGTCGCGCGAATTGGAGAACTTCGCCTCCAGCAGGGGCGCCGATTTCTGCGCGGTGGACAGCAGGATAAACTGCCGGTTGCAGCCATTGGGATTGAGATACAGCGGATCATTCAGCTCCTCACCCACCTCGGGCGAATACCCCGAAATGTCGACATAAAAATCGGTGAGGCAGGTCTCCCGCCCGCTCAACGCCTTTAGCGCCCGGTTATAACGCTCCACCAACGCCGGGCTGTCCACATGCACCAGGTTGCCAAACATCAGGCCTTTTTGAATGAGACGGATCATAGGGCGGGGTCCTTAGTATACGAATCTCTTATAGTCCGAAGTGCAAGGGACCCAGATAGGGCCACTATCCAACCTATTGGAATGTAGCCCATGTCTAAGATGCTACTACTCGGATCACACATACCAATTTCACGGTTATAACCTCCCGCAGCAACAATCACCGCTATACCCCAAAAAAGACCAAACGAGAGAAAGCCAAACACACACAGCATTCCATTTTTGAAAAGCACGACAATTGATTTTCGCACAAAGGTTCCTGAACCCTGGCTCATTTTCTGATTGTACCGCCATACGATCAAACTCATTATCAGCATGTAGATCAAATCAGTATAGACGACGAAGTAACAATTCACACCTTCCCTCGCAGATAGCGCCGTTTCGCCTCTTCCATCCGGCCCATGTCGCGCACGGCGGCCTCAATCGCCACCTCGTCCGATTTGTCAGCATAGCGGAACTCACTGTCCGCATAGCGGTTGATCTCCTGCACCACCATCTCCACCGTGATCGGCTGGGTCATGTCCCGGATCATCAACAGCTTCTCGTCATAGCTCTTGAACAGGAACAGATCGGGCTGTTCCATCCATTCGTCCGGCAGCTCAAAATCCATCGCCCGCACTTTGACCGCATCGGTGATGTTCTTGATTGCGCGGCCAGTAAAGCGCGGATCCGCCTGCTGGATCGCCTTCAGATAAGACCCCAGTTTCGCCACCGTATCCAGCGCGCCGATGTCCGCCTCGACCTGATCCCAGACCGCAAGCAAGCCCGCCTCCCTGGGACGTGCATAACCTTCAAAACTCGCCGCCACCGCGCTTTTGATCTGCTGGGCGGCAAACAGCTCGTGCGCCCCAAGCGGGATAGCGTGGTTCTTGCCCATCAGCAGCGCCAGAATGTCGATGTAATCCTCGCGCGTTTGTGGCCCGTCGACCAGAAACCTTGCCCCGGCGCGCTGGCGCAGCGCATCGTCCACGTTTTCCGGATAGTTGGAAAACATCCCAAATGTGCAGTTGCCGCGCACCACAGTGCCGGCGCCGGCAAAAGCCTCCATGAACACCGCCGTGACCTCCTGCTGCCCGGCGCTGGACTGTTTGTCGCCGCGTTTGCCGGCGATCTGGTCAATGTCATCAATGGTGCCAAAGCCGATCACCCCGGGGTCGAGCACATTGGTAACAAACGCCTTGGCATTCTGCCCGGATTTGCCCTGATAACTGTCGATCTGATCGATGGAAAAGTTCTGATAGCGGAACGGATAATCCGCGTTCTGGCAATATTCATTCACCAGCCCGGCCATCATCTGGATCAGGGTGGTTTTGCCGGTGCCTGGCGCGCCGTCGCCCATAAAGGTGAAGATAAAGCCGCCCAGCTCGGCAAACGGGTTCATTTTGCGCGAAAAGTCATAGGCCATCAGCATTTTGGACAGTTTCATCGCCTGGTATTTGGCGATATGGTTGCCGACCACCTCATTGGGTTTCTTGAACGCCATCGTAAGCGCTGCGCCGCGGGTCTTGCGGCTGGGCGAAAAGCCCTGCAGCGTCAGATCATCGACCTCGACCCGGTAACTGGCGCTTGCAAAAGCTTCCAGACGCGGCGCGTTACCTGCCCGCAGAGCCACTTTCTCCATCAACTGCTCGGCAAAAGCCAGCACCGTTGGCACCAGCTTAGGCAGCTCATCGGCAAAAGTCGCCAATTCCTGGTCCAGTTCCCACAGCGCCCCGTGCAAAGCGAGCGGCGCATTGTCGGTCAGCACCTCTTCCACCGCGCCGATCTCGACCTGGGTCTCGCTGGCATGGCTGGCCAGCAGAAAGCCCGTGGCATTGGCAAACGCAGCCAGCACTGCCAGCGCTTCTGCCGCCAGCAATTCGGTAAACTCGGCGCGTTTCACCTCAGCCAGGCTGTCTTCCAGATTGGCGCGTTTCAACGCCGCAAGCCCGGTGGCCTCGGAAAACTGATCGCCCAGCGCCAGCGCGATCGCCAAAGCGCGCCGCAGCCCCTGCATCACCACCGCCTGCTCCGCCGAGACCAAAGCGTCGCCGCCGTCAGAAGCCTCAATACGTTCAATCAGCCGCACCCCGTCGGGCCGCGCAGTGGAGCGCGTTACCAGCCCAGGCGTGGTGGAGCGAAACCGCCGCCGGGTACCGATGCCGCTGGACCGCTCCGGAGCAGATTTGGCCGGCGCCATATCTTTGGCCCGCGCCAGGCGCGGTGTGTGGTCAAACCCGCTCAGCAGCGCAGTCGCCACATCATACCGGGCCCGGATATCCTCTTCGCGCAGCTCCATCTGATTGCCTGGCACATTCATATAACTTCTCCTCAAACGCTTCTGACTTCTTTTTGGCTTAAATATCCGCGCCGCAGGCATTCTGCTTTTCTGCCCGCCAGACGCCCCGCCGCCCCGACACTATTCAGCCAATACGCAAACCCTGATCACCGGTAACTGATCACCCGGCCACCGGCGCCAACCACAAATTTACGCACTTCGCGAAAGCCGGGTGGATTGCTTTCAGCCAACGCCTGATAGGGCCGTTCCGGCAGAATAATCGCCCGTTCGGTGCGGGTGGTGCCGGTATCAGCGCCACGGCCGGAAAACGGATCCAGCGCGAAGATTTCCCGCTCCACGGTGCTGAACCAGCCGGATTTCTCAACCTCAACCCGGTCTGACAACAACTCCTCCATGGTCCAGGCCAGCGCCCAGTCCTCGCCCTCAGGCGCATGGGACTCTGTCAGCACCTGCTGCAGCGGCCCCGATTGCCGGGTAAAGGCCGAGGAATACATCGGCCCCAGATGAAAGCGGCGCAGGCGTTTGGGGTGCAAATCGTCAAAATCACGGTCAAAGCCCTGGGCGATGGTCAACAGTTTCAGCCCGCCCAGCGACTGGCCCATCAGATGCTGCTGCACTTCCGGCCAGCGGGTGCTGTCTTTGGGCAGCGCCACTTTGCCAGTGTCTTCCAGATCCATCAGATAGATCACCGGCAGATTGACCTGGCTGTCATAGACTGCCCAGTGCAGGGTAAAGCGGCGCCGTTTGCCCTCATTGCCCTGCCAGATCGTTTCCGGATCATTGCGGGTCCAGAACAGGTCGCCGCCCTGCAATTCCTGGTAATATTTGCGCTGCGCCAGCGCGAATTGCAGCCGGGTCGGCACCGAGAGATTGCCGACGATCTGCTGCACCATATCCGACTTTAACGCCGCCTCACCGGGCATATTGCGCAGATGACGCTCCGCCTGTTGCGCGTCATTGGCCATGCGCAGCAGTTCCGAGCTGACCGGAAAGCCGCTTTCGCGTGCGTCAAACTCCAGCCGCTCAGCGCCCTCGCGCCCGGTCATCAGGTATTTCATCGACAAGGCGCGGAACGTACGCGCCAGCGCCTGGATATACCCCCCCAGAATCGCCACATCCTGTTTGCTCAGGCTGCGGTCCTGTTCCATCAGGGCCGCCACCCGCACCAGATGGCCGGTGATGCGCTCAAACTTGCGAAAATAGCGCCGCGCCGCGAATGTATCGGTGACCGCAACATGATCGCGTGTCAGCTGGTCTTTGACCTCTGATGTCATATCGCCCCCCCTGTTCCACTATCCACTGATTGCCAGACTGGCTGCAGTCACCGGTAGAGGCAGCCGCAATAAAGAGCGCCGCGGCCACCAGACCCCACCCATTCAGGAGCCGTAAAGATTCTTGTCGTGCTGCTCGACGATCTTCTGGAAGCGCCGCGCAAAGCGTTCGTCTGCCTTGGCCTTCTGCTCCAGCACCTTGCGGGCAAACACCATATTGTCCTCATGGGCTTCCATCATATCCGCCATGCGCGCATTGGTGGCGGTGCCGATCGCAGCCATCGCGGCCTGAGCTTCTTTGTCGGTTTCAACGCCGATCTCGTTGATCCGGTGCGCCACATCCTGCTGCTGCGCGGTTTTGAGCGACTTGCTCAGCGCATCATAAAGCACCACCCGCTGCTTTGTATCTGTCTGCAGCTTGTTGATCAGCACCATCTGCGTCGCGGCCTGGTTCTGCAGTGAATCGACCCAGGTTTTACCCTTCTCGATATAACGTTCCAGCGTCTGGGATTTCGCCAGCTTGACCTGCTCGTCCTGTACCAGCGCGTTATACTGTTTGTTCAGATCTGCCAGTTCGGTTTCGAGCCGGGTGCGCGCCGCCGCGTCCTGCTCCACTGAGATTTTACCTTCCAGCACGATAATATCCGGGTCCAGCGCCAGAATATCAGCGCGCAAAGCCTCCAGCTCGCCGACGGTCATCTCCCGCTCGTCCAGCGTTTCCGTCAGGTTGACCTCAACCTTGTCTTTCTCGCCGTTCAGCACGTCTAGCTGGCTCTGCAGCAGCTGCACAATCACATCGGATTTGCCAATCAGATCCTGCAGCTTGTCATCAATACTGGCCGAACGCATCCGCTCCTGGCGCATCGATTCCGATTTGCCCCGGGCGAAAAGACCGACAAAGCTTTCCCAGCCGGTCTTGCTGCGCATCTCCTCAAAGTCTTTGGAAAAGCCAGCGGTGACATCGTCCAGCCCCATGATCAACTCGGCGATATTGGCGTTCATCGCCTCCGTGTGGCTGTGCACATCTTCCAGCGTGGCGTTTTCAATGTCGATCTCTTCACCCGCCACCAGCTTTTGCCGCGCCGCATTAATTTTGCCCGAGATCTCGGAAATGCTCGCCTGGGTCTGCGCCACTTGTTTGCGGCTGTCTGCAATCTGGGTTTCAAAATCTGGCATCACGTCTCCTTACCATTTCAATAGCTTGCATGACATATAGGTAATGTTGTCCCTGTTTACATCATACCAGCTCAGGTTTTCGAACCGCCAGGCGCATTAATTATTCTGCCTGCGGTCGCCACCACTCCGCGGCAATTTTGCGCCAGTCGCGCGCCGGCATCAACCGCAACATGCCCCCGAATCCGGGGAATTCCGTGCAATTTGTCAGGAAACTGCGGCGCACTGGGTCCAGACAGCCACTTTTGCCCCCTGCAGACCGCAGGCGGCGCGGATCCGCGCTGCTCAGCAGGGCGAAAAACCCGCGCTGACTGAAACCGCTAAATCCTGTAGGGTTCACTTATGGACGGCAAAAGGAACGCGCTATGACTTCCGATACCCAACCCAATTCTTCCCAGCCCGATACAGCCCAGCCCAATGCTGCCCAGCAAGACTACTGGGGCTCCGCCCCGGGGCAGAAATGGATCGAACACGAGACCGTTCTGGACGCCGCATTTTCAGATGTGCTTGAGTTGCTGCTGCGCCGCGCCGACCTGCGCCCGGGACACAAGGTGCTCGACATCGGTTGCGGCACCGGCGCCAGCGCCCTGGCTGCCGCCCGCATCACCAGACCCAAAGGAAACGGGCAGACAGGGCCCGGATCTGACGGCTCTGTGGACGCACTCGATATCTCGCCGGCCCTGCTGCAGCGCGCCCGCGACCGGGCCCGGGATCTGGACATTGAAAATCTGACCTTCACCCGCGCCGATGCCCAGACCCACCCGTTTGCGGACTTCCACTATGACCGGGTGATTTCGCGTTTTGGGGTGATGTTTTTTGACGATCCGGTCGCCGCCTTTGGCAATATTGCCCGCGCAATCAAACCCGGCGGCAACATGGTCTTTGTCGCCTGGGCGGGCCTGGCGGCAAACCCGTGGTTTGCAATCCCGCGACACGCGGCTGTCGCCCGTCTCGGTGCACCGGAAGACACGGCCCCCACCGCCCCCGGCCCTATGGCATTTCAGGACCGCGCGCGGGTCTGTGCACTACTGGCACAGGCTGGGTTCAGCGCCGTCAAAAGCGATGAAGTCACAGTGAATCTCATATTCTCCGGCGGACTGGCACAAGCGGCGCCGCTGGCGCTCCGCCTTGGCCCGGCCTCCCGACTCATTGCTGAAAGCAACGCCACAGAGGCCGACACCCAGGCCATTGCTGCCGATGTCGCGCAGGCGTTTGCTGCCTTTGATACAAACAGCGGCACCGACATCCCTGCGACGCTCAATATATTCACCGCCAGCCGCCGCTGATCACCGCAGCGCCGGTTTGTTGACCCGGCCGACGCCGGGGTCGGGCACAGCGCAAGTGTCCAGCCCCCGACCCCGCCACCTTTTTACACAGTATCAGCAACCCGGTGGCGCGCCGCCAAAACCAGTCGCTTTATCATCATGAAATGTGTCACCAGCAACAGCGGCACGACAAATGTCGGGATGTACCAGGCAGAGCGGAAATACGGCAAGACATCCGCCTGACCCAATGCGTTGAACAGATCCGCGACGCCGACCAGGTTAAACACCCACAGCAGTGGCACCATAACCGCCCAACGATAACGGGTCGCAAACAGTACGATGATCGCCAGCAAACCTGAGGCGAAATCTCCCAAGCCGGCCTCAAGCGCAAAGCTCGGCGGCATACCCGGGGCCACGACCTCCGGCACCAGGAACACCAGGCCCAGATGGCGGAACGCATGCGGCAGGGTCAGCAGAAACATCACTTCCGCAAATCCTTTCTTCGCCAGCTGCGGCCGCCATACCCATCCGGCAATCAATGCAAATACCAGGGTGCTCAACACAAACTGCGTCACAAATATCAGTGTCGTTTCCATATATTCAATTCCTTCATTTACGTGTATATACACATACATTACCGCAAAACATCATTGCTCCGCGCTCAAACTCAACGCCGCCAGCACTTCGTTCAACTCCGCCACTCCGGGCACCCCCAAGGCGTCGACTACCCGGGCCTGCGCAGCGCGCCACATTGGCACCGCCTGTTCCACCTTCTCAAAGCCGGCCTCACTCAGCGAAATCAACCGCACCCGTTCGTCCTCCTCGCGCCCATTTTCGATCCAGCCGCTACGCTGCAACGGTCCAAGGTTGCGGGTCAGCGTGGTGCGATCCATGCCCATCACCTCTGCCAACTGGGTCACTGGCATTTCGGGTTTATTCGCCAGCACCGCCAGTAACGTAAACTGCGTCGCCTTCAGTCCGCTGGGTTTCAACGCCTGGTCATAATGCCGCCCCACGGCCCGCATGGTGCGACGCAGATTGGCATTGGCGCACTGGCTCAGTTCACTCAGAAGTATTGGTGCATCGTTTCTCATAGCGTGCATATACACATACATTCACCAAAGTTCAAGACAACTGCGAAATATTCACCGAACCAGCCTCGTCTTATATTGAGCCTGCCCGGATTATCCGTTACCCAGCACGCTTCGCCAACGCAGACACCCCGCACAGACAACCGGACCGACCCTATGACCCGACCCTCTCAGACCCTTGGCATCGACTTTGGCACCTCCAATTCCGCCGCCGGTATTTTACTGGCTGGCAGCCCGCATCTGATCGAGATCGAGCCCGGCGAAAAGACCCTGCCAACCTCGGTGTTTTTCGATTTCGACCGCCGCCAGCCGATCTACGGCACCCATGCCAATGCGGCGCTGATCAATGGGGATGAAGGCCGTTTCATGCGGGCGCTCAAAAGCATCCTCGGCACCTCGCTGATGCGGGAAAAGCGTCTGATCCTTGGCGAACGTATCGATTTTATCGACATCATCTCGCGTTTTCTGAAGCTGTTGAAGATCCGCGCCGAAGAGGCCTGTTATTGTGACTTTGACACCGCGCTGTCCGGCCGTCCGGTGCTGTTTCACTCTGACAGCGACAGCAAAAACGCCCAGGCGGAAAAGGATCTGCGCGACTGTTATCTGGCCGCCGGCTTTAAAGACGTGCGTTTCATGTATGAACCCGAGGCCGCCGCTCTGGCCAACCACCAGCATATGGCACCCGGCAGCCTTGGGCTGATCGTGGACATTGGCGGCGGCACCTCGGATTTCACCGTCTTTAAACTGGATGGCGCCGGATCCTCCAGTGGCATCGACATTCTGGCCAGCCATGGCGTCCGCATCGGCGGCACTGATTTTGACCGCCGGCTTTCGATCGACAACGTGATGCCGCTGCTGGGCAAGGGCAGCCAGATCCGCGACGTGTTCGGACCCGGCACCAGCACCGCGCCCAATGCGATATTCCACGATCTCGCCACCTGGCAGAAAATTCAGTTCCAGTACAATCCCGACGCCCGTCGCGCCGCTGCCGAGCTGGAAAAAATGGCGGTGGAGCGGGTGCCACTGCAGCGGTTGAACACGGTGCTGAACGAGGAGCTCGGCCATGACATCGCCTTTGCAGTGGAGCGCGGCAAGATCCACGCCAATACGCCGGCACACCCCGGTGCCAGGATCGATCTGCGCGCAGTAGAGCGTCACCTGGGCTGCGATCTGTCCCATGATTCGATGACACAGTCGCTGACACCACTGGCGGAAAAGATCAGAAACTGCGCCGTGGAAACCCTGGACCGCGCTGATGTCACCCCGGATCAGATCGGCTCGGTCATTCTTGTCGGCGGCTCCAGCCTGATGGGCATCATCGAGAGCACCCTGTGCCAGCTGCTGCCTGAGGCCACAGTGCAGCGCACCGCCGCGCTCACCGCCGTGGTCGACGGGCTGGCGATGGCCTCCGCCACCGCCTTTGAGTGAGCCGCCCTGTGTGCCCACACCCTTGAAACAATAAAAAGACGACCCGGAGGGGAGGACTCCGGGCCGCCTGCGGACCTTTTTGCAAGGCCCGGGTTGGGTCCTGATGTTGACCCGGTCTGACTGCGCCGGAGCGCGGTGGATTTACACCTCGGTCACGCGCGCTTCCACGTCACCGGCACGGGCGATCTCGATGCGGCGCGGCTTCAGTGCTTCGGGCACTTCGCGCAGCAGTTCGATGTTCAGCATCCCGTTCAGATGGGTGGCGCCGGTGACCCGCACATGGTCGGCCAGATGGAAACGACGTTCAAATGCGCGGTTGGCAATGCCCCGGTGCAGATAAGCGGTTTTTGCCTCCTCAGCGGCTTTTTTGGCCGAGACGATCAGGGTGCTCTCGCGCTGCTCAATGCTGAGGTCAGCCTCGGAGAACCCGGCAACAGCGATGGAAATCCGCCAGCCAACATCTGAGATTTTTTCAATGTTATAAGGTGGGTAGCTGGGCTGAGACACGTCGTTTCTTAAGACGCGGTCCATCAGATCAGCGATCTGGTCAAAGCCAACCGTGGCACGGTGCAGCGGGGCAAGATCAAATGTACGCATAGTGGAATCCTTTCAAAGCGAAACCAGTAAATGCCTGCCCAAACGGGCCAGGCTATCAAACCGGACCCGCATTCGGCGTCCGGTGATAATCAGGTATGAAGGATTCTGCGGCTTTCAAGGGGCCCGTTCAGGGCCGGATGAATTTTGCGCCGCCCGCCGCACTGCCAGCGCCACGCCCGCTGTTCACTTTGATGCGTTTTGCCCCTTGTGAGGGCGCCACGACCGGGCTGTCCCCGACCCGCATCCGGGCTTGCAGCCGCTCTACGGTTTTGGGCAGTTCCATGCCAAATGCGCGGCTCTCGCCTTTGCTGTTGGTGCCTATGCCCGACACCAGCGACAGAATGCGCGCCCGGTTGCCATAGGCCACAAACACCGGCGCGCCGGAAGAGCCGAACGTGACTTCACAATCGAACATAAACAGACCGGAAGTACGGTTTGTGATCTGACATTCGCGCTGCCGGGACAACACTTCCTCTCTGCCGCGCCCATAGGAGGTGACGCTGACCCGGTCGCCGGGCCCTGCCTTTTCCATCACCCGGAACGGCGCCGCAATGCTGGTGGATATCCGCGCCGAGAGCCGCAGCAGTGCCACGTCGCGCCGCACCATATCCCCGGTGATGCTGCCGCCCGGCTGTTGCACATAACCTTCGGCAATCACCACCCGCGCCACGTCGCGTTCTGCCACGGATTTGCCGTTGCGGTAGCCGGCGCGAAACCGCAGCTGCGACGCCGCAACCGGCGCATCGCCGCCAACTTCAGTGACACAATGCGCCGCCGTCAAGACCAGGTCAGAGGCGATCAAAACCCCGGTACAAAAGCCCTTTTGCGCCATGTCCAGCCGCCCGACCGCTTCCCAGCCCATCATCTCGCCGCTGCGATCCAGCGCCACCAGACCGCTGCCGGCCAGCAGCGGGGCGCCGGCCAGAGGCAGCAGAACCGCCAGCAGAGCCAGGGCCTTGCGCAAGCCATTGCGCCTGGCCCTGCCCTGCTGATTGCCCACGTGTTTACCCGGCAGCCTGCCCACCGGCTTACGCTCCGAACTGCCTGCCGACCAGCGCGCAGACCGACAGTCAGACCAGCATGCAGACTGGCACGCAAACCGGCATGCAGACCGGCACGCGGAGATGCTTACCGGCCAGAACGGCCGCCAGCGGAGGCGCATGTTATTGCACGCCCGCCAGGATCCGCCGTTTTGGCAACACCCGGCTCGCCACGGTAAGCGGCGCGGCCTTGCCGCTCTCAAGCCGCTTCAACAGCATCTT
This sequence comes from Candidatus Halocynthiibacter alkanivorans, assembly GCF_003333265.1. GTDB lineage: Bacteria > Pseudomonadota > Alphaproteobacteria > Rhodobacterales > Rhodobacteraceae > Halocyntiibacter_A > Halocyntiibacter_A alkanivorans. Next base: position 2,274 of record NZ_QOLB01000168.1, on the reverse strand, counting down.
TAGCTGCCGCAACGGCTGTTCAAGCGTGGTGCCAATGGAGATTTTGCGTTTGCCCATCTCTGCCTTGGCCGCGACCACTGAAACGATCTGCGGCGTACCGTTAATCATTTCAAACACCGGTGCACCCGAGGCCCCGAAGTCGACGTCACAGCTGGTCACCAACACACCGGCCTGCCGCGCAATTACAGAACAAAGATCCTGCAATGTCGGGCTCTTGGCGCGTTTCAGCGAAAATGCCACCACCCCGACCTGATCGCCTTTTCTCGGCGTTGGCGCGGTGTCAAACGGCACGATTGATGCATTCTGCATCGGCTGATCCAGCCGCAGCAACGCCAGATCTGATGCCACCCGCATCACTCTGTTGTCACCGGTATAGCCAAATTCAGGATGTGCCAAAGCCGTGCGCACGCCGCGGGTCTCGGTTGCCCGCCCCCGCTGCCATCCGGCCAGAAACTCGATCTCATCCGGGCGGTATGCCCGTCCTGTGTCCACATCATACAGGCAATGCGCCGCTGTCAGAACCAGATCCGATTCTATCAACGCGCCTGTACAAAAGCTTTTGCCACCAAAGTTGAGACGCCCCACCGCCTCCCATTGGCCACTGTCAGCTTCACTTAATAATACCCGCGACCCCGTGACATTTTCTGCACGGGCGGGCAGTGCAATGAATAGTATATAAAGCACGATCCATAATCGATACATATACAAGGCCCCCCTCACTCACCGTCCTAAGGCCTAGGCAATGCTTGCGGCAGGATTATGGCACATCCAGGGACAAACCATGTGGCCTGGGCCCACCCGTGGCCCAGTCCAGCAATTCCACCGTATGCACCACAGGAATCCCAGTGCCCGATCCGATCTGCATCATGCAGCCAATATTGCCGGCGGCGATCACCTGAGGTGATTTCGCTTCCAGAGAGGCCACTTTCCGCGCTTTTAATTCTCCCGATATTTCCGGCTGAAGCAAGTTATATGTGCCGGCAGATCCACAACATAAATGCGCGTCCGCCGGCTCCACCACAGTGAACCCTGCCCGTTTCAAAAGCGCTTTTGGCTGGACCTTTATCTGCTGTCCATGCTGCAGCGAACAGGCGGCGTGATAGGCCACTCGCAGATCTTTGTCGCCCGCTGGCATCTCGAGCGTAGCGAGTAACTCACTGATATCCATCGCGATTTTTGACACACTTGCAGCGTCATCTGCCAGCGGATCATTGCGGAACATATGGTGATAATCCTTCACCGTGGTGCCACAACCACTGGTATTGATGACGATGGCGTCCAGCCCCTCGCCACGCATCTCGGCACCCCAGGCCGCGATATTGGCGGCAGCAGAGCGGTGGGCCCCATCCTCCATTCCCATGTGATGGGTCAGCGCCCCGCAACAGCCCATGCCACGCGCAATCACCACCTCACAGCCCAGCCGGCGCAGCAGCCGGATACTGGCATCATTTATATCAGTATTTAACGATTTTTGCGCACAGCCTGTCATCAATGCGATGCGTTTTTTGCGCTCCCCTTCGGCCTTAAACACCTGTGGCGCATCATTAGGGCTGCGTTTTGGCACTGTTTCCGGTGCCATCTCCAGCATCGCCCGCAATCGGGGGTCGGGGACGAATCTGCGCAGTGGCCGCCCTATTTTTGCCATATAGAGCGCCGCACGGAAGCGTCCGGAGTGCGGCAGGACCTTTGCCAGCGACCAGCGAAGCATGCGCTCCATCAGTGGCCGCCTGTATGTTTTCTCGATATGAACGCGGGCATGATCAATCAGATGCATATAATGCACGCCCGAGGGGCAGGTGGTCATACAGGCGAGACAGGACAGGCAGCGGTCCAGATGTTTGACGGTCTTGGCATCCGCCGGCCGGTCGTTTTCCAGCATGTCCTTGATCAGATAGATCCGCCCGCGCGGGCTGTCCAGCTCATCGCCCAGCACCTGATAGGTGGGACAGGTCGCGGTGCAAAAGCCACAATGCACACAGCTGCGCAGGATGTCGTTGGCCTGGGCAATGTCCGGGTCCGCCAGTTGTTCTTTGGTGAAATTCGTCTGCATGTCCTGATCCTTACCCCATCAATCCGGGGTTCAAAATTCCGCGCGGGTCAAACTGTGCCCTCAGACCCCGACTGATCGCTGCGAGCGGCGCCGGCTCGGGATGGAACCGTGCAAATCCACTGCCGCGCACCAGGGTAGCATGTCCGCTCAGCCCGCCGCCCGCCGTAGCCTCAGATGCCCCCGGAAACGCCGCCAGTTCAGCCCGCAGATCGCGGCCCTCACGC
>NZ_QOLB01000032.1 GCF_003333265.1 Candidatus Halocynthiibacter alkanivorans | reverse complement strand
TTCCGGTACATCAATGGGTTCTATAACCCTCGACGGCGGCATTCATCGCTTGGTGGAAAAAGCCCCTTGGCCTTCGAACGAAAGGCCGCCTAACATGAGATGAGAGACCGGAACTTTTGCGCGGCAAGTCCAATCGCCTATGGACACCATTGATGGCCGTTTTAGTGCGTCAAACCTGCCATTGGCTGAGCGATGCGCCAATGTCTGGTTTGGGCCGACAGCGACTGTTGGACTGAACCGATTGAAGGTCGCAATGTTCGCTCAGCGAACGTTCAATGACTGCGCTGCGTACGGCGGCTTGCCCCAAAAAACAGCACATTCGCGGTGGTGCCGCGAATGCTTTATTTTGGATGCGAATGTTACTTTCTGAGTTTGCTGCAATCGCTGTCCGAAAGTTAGTCCAGTTCAGTCCAGGGCCAGGGTTTGACATTGCTTGCAGCGGTTTGAAAACGGGCTGCTTTCGCTATCCAGATACCCAAATCGGTCCCGAAATCTGCCAGCCGTTCGTTCGGCTGTTTGTTGTTCACTAGCATCACAACAAACTGCACTACCGTCGCCACACCCAGAATTGTCTGCGCAACAGAGATCATAACCGCGATAAGCAACATGTAGACCAGCCGCAGTAATATCTTGTCCTCATTCTCGGGCTCAATCTGTTCGCCATGCAGGCGGCCTTTTATTTTTTCATCATCCGGCTCTGTCATCTCAATTCCTGTCCCTATGTTTCTGCTATGTCTAACATAAATAGGTGCGACACCGCATAGGCAGAATTGCATTTTTCGACGCGCGGCTTTGGCCATCGGCTTTCGTTCAGTTTCCATCAATTGCGAGGGCCTAGAACAGCCCTTCACTGCAGTCTGATTGAACGCGTATCGCGTTTGGACCAGAGATTCTGACTGGCTTGTATTGACTTGTTGTCAAAATGGGGAATCTTCCCACTTATTGATCGACATGGGGAAGTTTCCCCAGTTTATCTATCGCCAAGGCACAAAGCCACGGCGGTAGACATGAACTCAGAAATCTCAACTTTAAATGCCCAGCGCGCCCAGATGGTAGAGGCGGCACGCGCTGCCCTCGGCATCCGCGAATGGCTGGATCTGGTCTCCACAGAAAAAACCATCGAACTGGCTGTTTCTGGCTTTGATGCCAAGTTCCACACAAGCCGCGGCAGCCAGGATTGCATGGTCACGATCTGTGACATCTGCACCGGTTCAGCTGGTGGGCCCGGAGCAACCCTGCGCACCTGGTGTTGTCAGGTGCTGCGAGAAATGAGATGTCTGGCTGCGATCCGCTTGAAGTCTTCCTTACCGCCTTCGGGCACTTTGGCGGGCTGCGGTTGGCCACAGTGGCACAGCTGGCGGTGGATGCAGGCGCCGGGTCGTGGGTGAAAACTGATACTTACGCCTTGCGCATCACTACGCACATGTATGAACTCGATATGTTCGGGGTGCGCGGTTGCGGCAGTTGCCGGCAACAATCTGCCCTCAACTGGCGCATCGCCGGTTTTTCCGAACCTGAAGGCCGCACCGCCCAGCGCACGCATGTGGTGGCGCCATGACCTATCAGACTCCAGTTACCTCCTGCCTGACTTCCTCGGGCCAACTCCCCGGCGGTTGCAACCGCGACCCTGGGGCTTTTTGCACCCGCGCCGCCCTCCCGGGCGCCCGCCCCGCAAAACCACTCACGGATCCGCCGGGGCCCAGATTCCTGACCTGCCTGTCATCGGCAGCGATGTCGCGCCGATCCGCTTTGGCATCAGGCATGTGCTGTTCATCGCGCTCGAACTGTTGCGCTGATCGAGGTCGGCCTGCCCACCCTCTTCGCCCTGATGCAGGGGACCGGACAATGAGCAGATCAATCCATACTGGCAAACCCCGCGCCGCTGACCTGCCCCGCTATTCCGAGATCCGCACCGGTGGCCTGATGCGCCCAGCGCGCCGCCCGAACGCGCTTTTGGCAGCCCTCTGCATGGCACCGGGTTCGCTGATCCTGTTTTTCATCCTGGGTGTTGGTGCCCTCACCTATGCAGGGGTGACGTTCTGATGGGCCCGAAGACTGGCATGGTGCAGCGCAATTTCCTTGATCTTCTGGCGCCGGCGGAGATTTTCTACCGGGTCGAGCCAATGGACGATGTTATCCAGGGCGACGTTGACGAAACACTGACGCTACCAGCCCCACGCATGGCCTGGGCGCGCGCTCAGATCGAATTGCACCAGGACTGCGAGCCAGGCCGCTGGATGTGGGCAACATCTCACCACCTTGCGGTGTCCGGTGGCGGTTACCGGGTTGGGCCCAAGTGGGGGAAGTTTACCAATGACCTTCGCGCTGCACTAGCGGGCACAAAAAGGAGTCGGTATGCATCCTTACCAATCAAGCGAAACTGGGCGCCCGGTCCTGTCGCGGCGCGGCAGATGCCGCCATGAAAACACGAAAAATTATCGGTGCTGAGAAATACGACATTCACGCTTTACGATACACTACGGCATCGGAATTGGCGCTCGCAGGCTGCTCGGATAAACTCATCGCAGCGGTGACCGGGCAGTCAATCGAGATGGTGGTCCACTACACCGCAACTGTGCGCCAAAAAGTTCGGGCGATTGAGGCACAAGGCAAGAGAAAATAGTGAAAATTTCGAGAACAAGAACAGAACAAGAGCAAAACGTGAATTACGAAACATTGTCGAAACACGGGGTTGCGCTTCTTGACCTCTGCCCGTAAAAGCCCTTTACCACATGGACTAAGGCGAGTTGGCGGAGTGGTTACGCAGCGGATTGCAAATCCGTGTACAGGAGTTCGATTCTCCTACTCGCCTCCAAATCTATTCAGTGGCTTGCTTTATATGCGTCACTGCGCTGACACCTCCGTTTACAGTTTTGTTCACGATGCGGCCCCACGGGCCGCCGCCAATTTGACCAAAGCTATCCGCGGCCTCAAGCGCTACATCGCCCGCGAAGTCTTCTACAGCCTCAGAAAACGAAACTTTGAAATCTCCCAAACCAAATCGGCGCTTGACTGTCAGAAGGGCGCCCAGGGCCGCCAATACACAGGCGCGGGCTGGATCACGACTTTGACCAAAGCTGACATCAAAATATCAATGCCTCTCGGTGATTGCACGCATCCACCTGCCGGTAACAGATCGGTGGGGCCGCTACCTGGACAACATCTTCCCTGACGGTGATTATTCCAACCACCTGACGGCAATGATCGAAAGACTGTGGCGATCCTTGAAACCGGAGGCCGTCTATCTGCACGAAATCACCGACGGCATCCAGGCCAAACCGATCATCGATCGCTGGATCCTGTTCTACAACTCAGAGCGCCCTCACACCACCCTTGATAAGCGAGCGCCGGACAGAACATACTTCGCCAAAGCTGAAACACCAAAAGCGGCATGAACAGAAACCTGATGCATCTCAAACAGGCCGAAAACCTGCCATAAAAAGCAGAACCACTTCAGATATCACAAAGTTATTGAATTAGTTAAGAAAGCTTTGGTGAGCATCTGAATGGTTTAACCATAATAAACCAGGGCAATTAAAATGGATCTGTACTGAATTGTGCAGGCGAACCGCAAATAGAACCCAGAAATGGCGACTAAAAGCATGCAAGATTTGCTATGCCCGACCCTCAGAAATCGCAAGCAATTAATTTTTCTGCCAATTCATCTCGAATTCGGAAACACCATGTTGGAAGGCAGGTCTTATACTGAGGCCTCTATCCAATGCACCAGATCCACCAGATCAATTGAAACTATTCACAAATTCGGCTATTTTGAAGTAGCCCGTTCGCGTGTAATGATCGCTGTTTACGAATTCTTCTGTGTTAAGTAATTCGTCTATATCAACGAAAATTGCCGTATCTTCGCCAAGGCAAAATTCACGACACATCTTATTGAAGCCCGTTCGCATTTCGATCGTGCGTTCCGCTTGCTTCCCATGTTTGGAAGCAACACCAAGAATGAACAGAGGCACTTCCTTGCGCTTTAAGCTTACCGCATGTTCAAACGACTGACGCGTCAATTGCAGGCGATCTTCGAAGGGTATTCGCCGATGAAACATTTCACGCGCAAACTGCCCGGCTGTGTTGGGATCTTTCATTAAGGCCTTGAAGCGTCGCGGCGGTACCGTTCCCCAGTATTTACCGCCAAACCCCTGGCCGCCGAAGGTATACAGATGATCGGAAGGAACGGAGAAATACATTGAAAGCAAAATTAGATCTGACTGGGACAGACTGCTGTCCAATGCCAGTAGATCGTCAAGTGTGTGGCCAATAAAATTTTTCAACGGGCGGCTGTGTTTTAGCTGCATGTCCCGAGGGTTGATGAAAAAGCCAACGTCATCATATCGCACCAGATTGCCATTTTCATCGGGTTTGTTTACGAACTCGTCCCGGTTAGTGCCACAATAGAAAGACACTTGTAGTAAGTCACATCCGCCAACCAGACAAAGCCGATTTTCGGCAAGTTGATTTTCGTTAGCTTCAAAATCCGAAACTTCTGTTATCCAATCTACTTCATCAAAGGATTTTATAGGGTTGGCGACAGGTTTAACGACATCGATTTCCGGCTTTTTCAGGTACTCCCAAATCCATTGTTCGATGCCCATGTTCAGCGTTCGGCACGAGAATGCCATATGATGAACTGTTGTTCCTGAAAATTTGGTGCGCACGCAAAAAAAACCAACAACGCCATAATCACCATAACGATCCATCACATGGACAAGTCCCGCATGCACTCCGGATACGCCAAGCAGCTGTTTCAGGTCAGAAATTTCACTCTCGGAATTAGCTCGGACTTTAGTGTAGTTTAGTTGATTTGTCCGATTTAGTATCTCCAGAACTCTATCCATATTATTGTCGATATCCGTGATGATTTTAACGCGGATACCTGATTGACGTAGAAACTCTGTATTCGAAAGGCCTGCATCGGTTTGTTCTGATTGCTTGCTTTCTTTGACTTTATACTGAGAAAGTCGGCTATGTTGACTGTCCTCTTTACCGGCTAACTCTGGCAGGTTCAGGAGGGCGGGCAGGTCAAGTGTACCATCCACAACCATGATTTTTTTATTGAAGAAAACCGCTTCTTCAAGATTCAAATGATTGTCATCAAGGAACAGGACGTTTTCGTCCCGCAGGCCCATGTTTTTCAACATCGATGTAATTGCCTGCCCCTTAGGAGACCATTGTATGTGTGGAAACACAAACAGATCCCAAATCCCGAGGCTTTCCAGGACACTCTTGGCTTCCGAAAAATCATTCTTTGAACAGATCGAACACATTATGCCGCGCCCGACGAGTGTACGAACCATATCGATGTGGGCTTGAACAGGCTTCATACCCTCTTCCGACAGTGTGCCCTTCCAAAAAGTTTCGTCGAGATCCCAGATTACCAATTTAACAGGGGCGTTGATATTTTCGAACAGTCTGGTTTCCATAATTTTCTCTCGACAAGTAACTTGGCTGCATTTACGGAAGTCGGCTTAATCTGTGACAAGCCCGTAAAACGTTAACCGATCGCATACACTGATTTATCCGACGGCATTGCGCACTTCATAGCGAAAACACTAATTCCCTTTTTTCTCTTTTTCCGCTTTACGGTGAGCCATAATTTCCAACTGGCGCTTTTTTTCCGACTTTTTTCGTTCGATATACCGACGTTCGCGCTCGAGTTCCATTTCTCGCAAGCGTTCATTTCGGGCTGCAAGTTGTTCAAGCCGTACTTCTTCCCTTTTAGTGAAGGCCTCGGCCATCCATCGCAGTTTTTCGCGATAGTCAGGATTATCAAGTGCGCCGCAATTAATCGGATTATCCGTCAAAACACACGACGCCTGCATCCAGTGCCCAGATCGAATATCATCCATCCAAACAGGATGGTTGTCATCTATGAAGTATTGAATTGTTTCGGTGGGCATCCGAATGTTATGATCACAATGAAGCCACTCAATGCCGTAACCTGTTCTTTCAAGCATTTCAAATAATGCGAGACTTTCGTTCCACATATAGTCTGAATAGTTGATCAATTCGTCAAAGAATATCACTACACCGGGGCGAAGTTTTTTATGCGCCTCCAGCGCGGTAAAAATATCGACCGTGGAGGAATAAATATCACAATCTACATTTACAAAATCAACTGTACCAGGCGTATTTTGTAAAAATGAATCGAGAGTGTCAGAAAAATACCCTTTTACCAATGTAACATTATCCGGCGTATCCGGTAAGTTTATCACTTTAAACGGCTTCTGCCAGTCAACCCGACCATCGTCGGGAAAACCCTCAAAGCTGTCAAAACCAAACCATTGTTTGTCGGGAAAACGCGTGGCGCATCGTTTGATCGATTTTCCGCGCCACACTCCGAATTCTAACCGAAGTCCTGACGCGTCGCTGATATTTTCAATTGTCGCATCCAAAACATTGGTTTTAGATAAAGGGCTATCAGAAGGATCACGTAAAGCTTTTTGCGCTAGTAATGGCCACTCCTGGAGTAAGAATCCCATGTAACGCTCTAACTTGGGTACATCGCCCAAACCAGCAGCATAAGGTTTAGCCGTGTCCATTTTCACTAATCCTGTAGTATCTGAAAAATTTTTATTAACATACTGCCCCTGATAATATCTGACAAGTTCTGTTATGAAACATAATTACGCATGATGCGCCTTCGGGATTTTGGGGCGATAGTGACAGGTGCGAAGATCTGATTGGAATACGCGCATCAACTCAAGAGCGCCGCGAAACAAAAAAATGTATTGAGCTGCCGCTTAGTCAAAAAACGGTTGAACACCGCGTTCTGGTTTTCAGGTCCGTTTACACGCAGTTCCAGATTTTCGCCTGTCTTCGGTCCGGTCTCAAGGGCTGCATCCATGAGATGCTGGCGCCGGTTCCCCCAAGGCCCAAACCTCCCTGCTATCCCTTCATTCACCCTGTTTCAGGCAGATGTTCTTAAATCAGAGCTTACCACCAGACATCCCAGGTTTTCCCAGTTCACCGACACCTACACGGTTTCTGTCAACCCGAGAACCGAGGCCGCTTTCAACGCGGCTGCGGACCGGGCCACGTTTGAGTGAACTCCGTCTGCGCCACATGGAATGCGCGTTCGGCGCAGAGTCATTTGGGACGTCAACTGTCGCTCACGCCCCATCTGAGCGATGCCCGCCGCCGGCACCGGACTGCCGGCCGTCACTTCAGTGATATGTTGAAGCGGTTGCGAAAAATCCCACTTGATCAACAGACCAAGGAAGCCCGGTACGGGTGAGTGACGTTTTGACGTTCAATTGGACTGTCACGCGGGCTGCTCAAGTGGTGCTGGAGCTTATTCAGGGTTCAGCGTTGGCGCCCCCTGGTATCCGCATCAAAGACTTTGTTGCGCCGGTCTATTCGCACAGACGTTAAATATCGGCCACACGTGTTTTCCAGACCCGCCATTTGTCCGGCAGCAGCACCAGAATAATCAACAAGACATTGACCACCATAATCAATGCAGAAACCGGCCGGTCGAAAAAAACCATCGCGCCATCGTCCGACATCAGCAGAGAGCGGCGAAAATTGCTTTCTGCGATGGGACCGAGGATCAGGCCGATAACAATAGGGGCCAGCGGGTAATCAAATTTCCGCAGCACATACCCGAGCACACCAAAGCCAAACATCACCCACAGGTCGAACACTGAGGACTGCAGGGCAAACACGCCGACCACACACAAATGCAGAACGAGCGGAATCAGAAATTTCTTTTTCAGCTTGAGCACCGACACAAAAACCGGCGTCAGCAGTATGCCGAGTATGAACAAGAAAATATTGGCGAAAATATAGGCAATGAATATGCCGCCAACGACGTCCGGATTTCGTTCGAACAGGTCTGGTCCCGGAAAAAAGCCCAGAAGCAACAGCGCGCCCATCAGCACCGCACTTGAGGCATCGCCGGGAATGGCCAGCGCAAGTGTCGGAATAAGCGTGCCGCCACAAGCAGCATTATTGGCGGATTCGGTGGCAACAACGCCGCCCTCAGCGCCTTGCCCGTATGGCACGTCGCTCTTGCCGTTTGCTTTTGCGACCGCATAGGCGGTGAACGAACTCATCACCCCCCCTGCCCCCGGAAGCGCGCCAAAAAACGTGCCGATTATGCTGGAGCGCAACAAGTTTGTTTTGTGCCGCAGCGCCATGAACAGGGACTTGAATGACACTGTGATCTTCTGAACTTTTGGTTTTTGGTCGAGCCGGCCAGACTGCACCTGGAGAAACATCTCCGACAGGGCAAAGAGACCAACAACGACCGCAACAATGTGAAAGCCGTTTAGCAGCTGGTATTGGCCAAAGGTGAAGCGGTTGGCTTGTGAGAAACTGTCCGTCCCTATGGTCGCGAGCAATAAGCCCAGCGCACCGGTGAGAAATCCCTTGATCGTGGATTCCTGAGAAACGACCGCGATACAGATCAGGCCCAGAAGCGCCAGAGCGAAATATTCGGGCGGCGCAAAGCGCAACGCAAACCCGGCGAGCACCGGAGCAAAAAAGATCAGAACAATACCGCCGAAAATGCCGCCGAGCGCCGAGGAGGAAACCGCCAGACCAATCGCGTCCCCGGCCCGGCCACGCTGCGCCATCGGATATCCGTCAAGCAATGTTGCCGCTGCCAGCGGCGTTCCTGGTATGCGCAGCACGATCGCTGAAATCGCGCCGCCACAAGAGCCGCCGACAAAAATGGCGATTAACATGCCCATTGCCGGGATCGGTGGCAGGTAAAAGGCGACAGGCATCATCAGGACAATCCCCATCAATGGCCCGAGCCCCGGCAATACACCGATGATCAGCCCAGCCAGGCAGCCCACCAGTGTCAGAAGGATGGCCAGTGGGGTAAAAAACAGTCCGCTGCCGGCGATCAGTGTGTCAAAGATGCTCATCAAACCCTCATGATGGAAAAGAAATGCCAATAATGCCAATGGGCAAAACGACGTTCAGCAGCATTCCAAAAACGATGCCGACCGTCACCATTGCGAGAAAGGCAACGATGGAGGCGACAAGTGGCGATGTTCCAAGTACGAAGAACATCGCAAAAAGCATGGTAAATGTGGCGACGGGATAGCCGAGGATACCAACGCCTCCCAGATATGCGGCGAATATGACCAGGCAAATGATCGCCTTGCGGTGCAGCACAGCCCGGGGCTCAGCCGGGTCCGGTGGCTCTCCGGGTACAGCGGACTCTGACCTGGCATCCGGGCGCGTTTCACCAGTCGCAGGCCCGTTGGACAGGCGATGCGTCCGGATTGACATTCCAATCTGAACACATCCAAGCACCACCAGAATGGCGATCAAAAGCTGCGGAAACATCGCGGCGTTTTTCAACGGTCCGCCCGAGCTTGCGTTCTGAGCCGCGAATGAGGTGGCAATCTGCTGCAATGCCCCCCCCGCCACGCCAAGAAAGATCAACGCGACAACAGCGATTTCGCCGATTACACGCTTGTTCTTTATCATGTTTCTTCCTTCCGGCGTTTTGCTTAAGCCTATTGCTTGCTCATGACCCATTCAATGGCATCAATGCCGCTTTGCAACTCAGCACCCACCGCCCCTACGATTTCGTCGTATTGGTCGGGGCCATAGTTGGTCGGCACATAACCAAGATTGAGCAGTTTTTCCTGCACATCGTCGCGGGCCAGTGCCGCCGCCATGGCAGTACGAAGGGTTTCGACCACATCCGCCGGTGTGTCCTTGCGCACAAGCCACCAATTCCAGCCCATCGGGGACAGGCCGCTCATGCCAAGATCATACCCATAGTCCTGAACACGCGGTGCACCGTCATAAATTGCGACAACCTCTTCCAGTTCACTCAGCACGGCAAGAACACGAACATTGTCTTTGTTTGCCTTATAGGTGCCGGGATTTGTGATAATGAAATCAAACACGCCACCGCGCAGGTCTTTCATCGCCTGCTCGCTTTCATCGAACGGAATCACGGTTCCATAGACATCAGCAGTCTGCAGCACCTTGGCCAGCACCATATGCGGCAAGTTGTTGACGGCGCCGGTTGAGTAGCGCGCTTTACCCGGGTTTGCTCTCATATAGTCAAACAAGGCCGGAAGGTCCGGAAAGCGATTGTCATCGGGGCGCACTATGATGGCAAACGAGTTGGATGTGGCTGAGTAAAGCGGCGTGAAATCTTTATATGACCAGTCGGCATTCCCGAGCAGGGGGGCAAGCACAAGCGGCGCAACATAGCCATCGAAAATCGTGTATCCGTCCGCTGGTTTTTCCAGCGCGGTTTTGAAGGCTTTCACACCGCTGGCGCCAGGTGTCGATACAACCGGAATCGAAACATCCAGCTCGTTGCCCATAGCATCGGCGATGATCTGGCTGATGGCCATGGTGGTGCCCGGCCCCCAGGGGTAGATATTTTCAATGTTTCGATCTGGAAACTCAGTCGCTCCCGATGCAGTGACCGAGACTGCCAAGACAGCCAGGCCCTTTGTGATGGATCTGAATAGGGTCATATTGTTCTCCTGTTGGTTTTTTTTCTTGAGTTATGCGATCTCAATGCGCCACCGGCAACGCTTGGGCCTGGCGCAAGCCCGAAGTGTGCGTAGAGTTCCTTTGGTGCGTCGTGCTGTGCGAAGTGACCGGAAATTTGTGCGGTAAGGCGATCAACCGTTGTGGGGTCGGACAGCGGCGTTTCCTGCGCTGGATCAGCGTCAAGATCAAACAGCACACTCTCGCATTCCGCCAGCGAAGTGCCATCCGCCCCGACCTGGCTGTTTTTGGGATCCATGCGAATTTTCAGAAGTGGCACACCTTTGGTAAAGTCAAAGGGTTCGACAAGCTCGCTGGTTTTCAGCTCATCAATGTCGAAATGGGACGTCATATGTGTCGGCATCAGCGTATAAAGGTTAAGCCCTTCCCTCGCCGGGTTGTCGGGATAGCGGAAGTAGCTGTAATGCCCGTCAGTGACACAAACCGGGCCTGCGAACATTCCAAGTGCAAGACTTTCATGCACGGTCACCTCATCGGCCAGCAGCGGCAGCAAAGAAGCGCCCGTTACGCTTGTGGGAACCTTGCAGCCGTGGAAGTCCAGAAACGTTGGCATCAGATCAGGGGTCTGGGTGAGGCCGGAGCGGCGTGAACCGGCGGCCCCACCGTGATCAGGATGCCGGATCATCAGCGGAATATGAGAAATCTCCTCATAATACGGCGTCCGGTTCTTGCCCCACCACTCGTGTTCAGACAACAGAAATCCATGGTCGGTCGTCAGTACCAGAGCGGTGTCTTTCCACAGGTCATGGGCGTCGAAATAATCGAGCAACTTGCCGAAATATTCATCACACATTGCGATCAAAGCCGCATAATTTCCGCGAATTTCAGCAATTTCTTCAGCGGAGTTTGTCACCTTTTCATAGACCGGCCAGTCCAGTATTTTACCGCTGTAGCCGCTGTCATAAGCCGCGCGGAACCGCTCCGGCGCGACAAAGGGCTCGTGCGGGTCAAAACACTCCAGTTGCAAAAACCAATCGTCTGCTGCCGCATTCAGATCAAGGAATTCGAAAGCGGAGGCGAAACACTTGGCAGTTGGAAAATCCGCTTCCTCTTTCAGAAAGTCACGGTTGACCGCGGCGCGGGACTTTTTCCACGCCATTTTTTCGGAATTGTGACGGGTCATGGTCTTGCCCGGCTTCAGCCCGGCGAACGGATAATGCCGTTCGTCATATTTCTCAATGATGCGGTCGACAGGCGGAACGACAAGCGCTTTGACCGGATCGTACTCCTGCCCTCTGATAAAATCCCAGCTGTCGAACGCGTTGGCATATCCCCAGCCGCCGTCTTCAAAATAATGCAGATGATCAGAAATAAGATGGGTGTAGACGCCGTTTTGGCTGAGCGTCCGGGCAAAGGATTCATCAAATGGCTCGAGCGGCCCCCAGGACCGGTGCATGAAATTCAGACGGCCCGTATGCAAATCCCGCCGCGCCGGCATGCAAGGAAGACTGCCAACGTAATGTTTGTCAAACGTCACAGCCAGTTTTGCAAACCGGTCAAAATTCGGCGTTTCAATCGCAGTGCCACCATAGGCGCCGAGTGCAAGGCGATTAAGCGAGTCAAACAGAACAAATACGGTTTTCATGGTTCCCTTTCATCCGGCCCGGTGCAGGTCAGCTTGTCGTGCTAACTTGATCATTCGTTATCATTCTGTAAAATTGATTTATTGAAGAGTCCCATTTAAAAAAGGAATGCCAAATGGACCGGAATCTGGATGCATTCCTCGCGGTTGCCCGGGCTGAAAACCTGACACAGGCGGCAGAACGTCTCAATTTAACGCAGCCGTCGGTGACCAAACGCATTGCGAATCTGGAAGCAGAGCTTGGCAGCGCTTTGTTTGAGCGGCACCGGCGCGGCATGACGCTGACACCAGCGGGAAAGCTGTTCTATGCGCGCGCAAAACGGATTGAGTCAGAGTATAACCAGGCGCGCGAAGAGGTCGCTGCGATCAGCGCGGCAGGGCTGTCGGTGCTGCGCGTCGGGGCGGGTCCGCTTTATCACCTCAACTACGTCGCCGGTCTTTTCAAAACACTGAAACTGCAATTTCCAAACCTCAGGCTGGAACTGATAACAGATTCAACCAGCCGGGCCCTGCCGATGCTGGTCGAGCAAAAACTGGATGTTTATCTTGGCAGAATGGACTCTGAAATATTTGGCGACGAACTTTGTTTCAAATATGTGACAAGCGTCGAACACGGCATTGTCCTGGCGCCAGACGATCCGTATGCCAGCCTGGACAAAGTCGACCCGGCGCTGCTGTCGGGCTACAGCTGGATCATCTACACCGATGACTCTGAAATGGAACGGAAAATTCACGGTTATTATCTGCCAAAAGAAGCGATTTCGCCGACGGTTGATGTGCGCCCAACCTCGTTCGCCGCGGGTCTGCAACTCGTCAGTCAGGGCAATTTCGTGATGTCTGCGCCCCTGCAGCTTGCTCGGGTGATTGAAAAGGAAGGGCTGAAAATCCGGCCATCACTGAACGGTATGCCGAAGCGGAAAACCGGAATTCACCTGAGAAAAAGCTCGCTGCAATACCCGGTGATTCAGAGCCTGCTGAGCTTTTTCAACGAAGTGGGGCCTGGCATTCAACGCTGACAAATTTCTCAATACCGGTTGAAAACTGAACCGGACCTGTGGTGGTATTGTTCCGCACTTGAAGTGTGAACCGGCATCCAAGATTGGCCCACAAAGGTGGGTAGTGAGCCTTTAAAACTGGCCCGTCTGCGTCTGGTGTCAGCGTGCACAGGTCAGCTTTGTCCCTGAACAAACCGGATGAAAATACAGCTGACGTACACGCAGGAAAACGAGGATCCTGGTGGGCACTCGAATGCAAGAGTATGCCGCACTCTACTTCTACTCAGGCCGGAGAATGTCAGGCAAAACATTGGATAACAGAGTGCATGCGCTCAGCGCGGAAACCGGCCCGTCATTCGTTTCAGATGTCCGCTGCCACGACGCGCGGAAAGACGTCTCAGAGAACACTCTCGCAGACCGCATCCGCGCGACGCGAACTGCAATCGGCACCCCGGAGCCGACAGATGAGAGGGCGGATATTATTTTGAGACCCAATCACTGACCTTTGGTGGCCCTGGTCAGGCCTCGCGGGCGGCATCGATCTGCTTCTCCCGCCCGGTATCGGCCTTGTTGCCAGTTGCGGCCAGACGTTCACAGCTCGCCGTTGGATCCGGGTTCTTGAACAGGCTGTTGGCCACGGGCGCCTTGTCAGTCTGCTCCCACACCGCCCCTAAGAGCGGAGACCCGCCGCTGTCTGTGCTTTGGCGTTGGTGAACTTTCCGCAGTGTCCAGGGGCAGGCATCGCGCAATTCACCAAGGGTGAAATAGCGGAACCAGTGACCACGCCACTTTTCAGATGCGCGCCCGCGACAGGGCAATATGATGATCGGGCGGCAGATCCATCCGACCTCAGAACCAGAATAACTGGTTGTCGATCAACTCTGTCTTTCCAGTTCAAAATTCAGCCGGAACCGGTTCTCAGGATGAATGGAACAGGTCACCAGGTAGATTTCACCCTTGGCGTTACTGTAGCGGCGTATGATCCCCAGCGCCGGCGCGTCTTGCGGCACCCCAAGCTGCGCAGAACGTTTCTGATCAATGCGAGTGACGAAAACCTCAACCCGCGCCAGCGCTGCGTGTTGGTCATGGGTCTGTTCAATCTGCTTCAGAAGCGATGCTCCGGTGGGATTGGGCAGATCCAGCACATTTGCAAATGCAGGTAAAATATAGGCATCCAGCCAGCTGAGCGGCGCCTCTGAATGCCGGGTCAGCCGCATGGCCTGCAGCCAGACCCATGGCTGCCCGCGCGCGCATTGCAACATCGCAGCCAGCTCTGCTGTTGCCGTGATGTTTTCTGTTTCCAATTGCTTCCGGAACGTCTCTGCCGGGTATTGCAGCAACTCCTCAAAAGAAGTCAGCGTCTGGGTGATCCTCGATTGCGGCTGATTTGAAATCACAATCGTACCGACGCCGGAGCGCGCCTCAACGAGGCCGATTTCACGCAACCCGCTTATGGCTTTTCGGATGGTGAACCGGCTGGCGGAAAACCGGTCGCAGAGTGCGTGCTCAGTCGGCAGGCACTGGCCCGGCCGGTGCAGACCGTCGGCTATTTCCTGCTGCAACGCGGTTTTGATTTCCTGATAACGCGTTGTTTTTTTGGCGACTGGCGACCTGGTCATATTCAGCTTCCGATCTTGCAGTCAGCATGTTGTGGACATCAGCGCCGCAGCAGGCCGTCACTGTGACTCCGGGTGAAGTTAGGCCTCTGCTCGCGCCCGGGCAATGGCCAAAATGATCGCGGAATTGTCGAAATCACCCTCTGCATGGTCCAGACAGTCCTTAAGCATGTCCTGATAGATCTCGGCAAACGGCAGACGCTGGTTTTTGCTCTGCGCCAGGTTCTGAATAATGGCGAAATCTTTCAGCGATTGGCTGACACGGCCCTGGGCCTCAAACGATCCGGCGACCATCAGCGGCCCTTTGGTAGCCATGACCTGTGAATGTGCCGCGGAGTTTTGTGCCAGGTGCAGCACTGCGGCGGGATCAAGACCCAACCGCTCTGCGAACACCAGGCCCTCAGCCAGCGCGGCCCGGTTCAGCCCCAGGATCAGATTGATCACCAGTTTGGCGCGGTTGCCATTGCCGATGGCGCCCAGATCAAAATGAGCCCGCCCCAGCGCGGCGAAAAGCGGCGACAACCGTTTTGTCGCCGCCGCATCACCGGCGATAAAAAACACCGCTTCACCGCTGGCCAGTTGCGCACTGGTGCCGGACACCGGCGCTTCGCACAGGATCCAGCCTTTCTGCTTTGCCCTGGCCTCCAGCGCGGCCATCCGCTCCGGGTCACAGGTGCTCATGGACACAAGTATGCCGCCGGTGCCGTGTGGCGCCGCGTCAATCAGGCGTTCCAGCTGGTCGGTGTCAAACACCGCAGAAAAGACAATATCAGAACGCCAGACTGCGCCCGGATCCACCGCGACGCCGCCGCCCTCCTCAAACAGGGACACACGCCCGGCATCCGGGTCATAACCGCGCACGGCGTTGCCCGCCGCCAGCAGCCGCCCCGCCAAAGAGGCGCCGATCAGCCCAAGGCCGAATATTCCGATACTGTCGGTCATGAACTCTCCTTATCAGCCGTTTGCTTCCAATGCCTCACACCGCGTTCCGCCCGCGCATCACCCCGAAGTATCGCCGTGGTTTTTCGCATTCATATCTGCCAGCTTCGCCAATGCCAGATTGGACAGCGGCAGACTGACAGGGTCATTGGTCTCAGCCGAAATATCTGCGGCCGTATAGGTTTCCATCACAGTGCGGGCGTGTTCCGGCGAGACCATAACATCCCGGTCCAGCAGCACCGCTTCGAGGAAATGAAGCGTCTCCGGCCCCATCTGTCCGGCAAAAACATGATCGACCTGTTCCCCGGGCATCGTTGACATTGGATACTGAGTGCCCTCGGCCACGGTGTTCAGCCAGTTGTCCCGGCTGGTATCATCCAGCATGAGCGCGCCATCGGTGCCGGTGATTTCGATCCAGGTGCCACAATAGTTCGGATAGCTTGGCGGCAGGTTCCAACCGCCACCGACCACGACCAGAGTGCCATCATCCATGGTGATGGTGCTCCACATACAGTCATAAGACCCGTTCAGCTCCTCCATGTACCCGTAGGCGCCCTGGGAATACACCCGCACAGGTTTGGCGGGCTCCAGCAGCCAGAAGACAAAGTCCAGGTCATGGGTTGATTCCATCGCTGCCGGCGACAGTTTGACCCGGTTGGCGATCTTTTTGCCCAGATTGCGCGACAGGTGCCGGCTGACCATGACATTGACCACCTTGCCCAGAGTTCCGTCTTTGATTGCTTTTTTGGCGTAAGCAATCTTGGGGTTAAAGCGCTGGGAATAGCCGATGGTGAATTTGACGTTATTTGAGTGCGACAGCGCGATCAGCTCGTCGGCCTGTGCCAGTTCCAGCGCGATTGGTTTTTCCAGCAACACGTTTTTACCGGCTTTCAGACACGCTCGTGCAATCAGGTAATGGCTCTGTTCCGGCGTGGTCGAAATATAGACCACTTCGATCGCCGGGTTGTTGACGATATCCATATAGTCTGCGGTTGCTGTCGCCGGGTTGGTTTCCTGGCGGACCTCAGCCAACCGTTCAGGACGGATTTCACATATGTGCAGCTTATCGACCAGCGCTGATCTGGACAGGGTGACCGCCCGAATGCCGCCACACCAACCTGCCCCGATAACCGCAACTTCAACTTGTCTCATCTGACTGCCCCTTTAGCGTCTCATTGTCAGGGCAATTATCTGTATATGTCCGGACATTTGTCAATGCTTGTCAGAAACTCACCGCACTTAATGTGATAAACACCCTTTTATTAAGACTCTATCACTCAGATACGGCGAATTTCAACACAGAGGGAAAACAGTTCATTTGTCCGGACATGCTAAATCAATGCGTTTCGAATCGACCCCAGACACCTCACGGCAGCGGTATGTCGCCCACATCTTTTGGCTGCCGGTAGCCGCGCTGAACCGCCGGGCGCTCCGCGATACGGAGATACCAGTCAAGCACATTGGGATAGGCCTTCAGGTCAACTTGCTGCCAGTCAAAACGCGACACCCAGGGCCAGATCGCCATATCAGCAATGGTGTATTGCCCCTGCCAGCGACCGGCGACATAGTCCCGCCCGCTCAAGCGCGTCTCCAGCACTTTGTAGAGCCGGTGCGCCTCGGTGGAAAACCGCTCCTCAGCATAAGCAGATTTGCCCGGGTTGTATTTGACGAAGTGATGCACCTGACCAAACATCGGCCCCAAGCCGCCCATCTGCCACATCAGCCATTCCACCATGCGCCAGTGCTCCTCCCCTTCACAGCCAAAGCGCTGATATTTGTCGGAGAGATACATCATGATCGCCCCGGTCTCCATCAGGCGCATGCCGGTCTCATTGTCCACAATCGCCGGTATACGGTTGTTGGGCGCGATTTCCAGAAACGCCGGCGCGAACTGCTCGCCTTTGCTGATGTCGATGGAATGGGCCACATAGTCCACCCCCAGCTCTTCCAGCAGAATAGAAACTTTGCGCCCGTTTGGCGTCGTCCAACTGTACAGATCAATCATTCTTTTTCCTCAAATCCTGACGGCCGGCTTTTCAGCCGCCTGCGGTCATCGCCGCGATTGTTGATTTCAAATGCGCCGACATTGCCGCCCGGGCCCCTGTATGATCCCGGCGCTCCAGGGCGGAGACGATGTCATCATGTTCTTTAAAGGAGTGATAGCCGCCCTGAGGCGCCCCGTCTGACGGGTTCAGACGTTGCCAGACGACGATCCTGCGCACCCCGTTCACGATCCGGTGCAGATCGTATAGCAGGGGATTGCCGGCGCTTTTGGCGATCAGATCATGAAACGCCGCGTCCAGATCCTCATAAACACTCCAGTCCGGCGCCGCGCGCATCTCGCGTTCCAGCCGGCGCAGCTCCAGCAACTGTTTCGGGGACGCATGCAGCGCCGCCATCTGCGCCAGTTCAGGCTCCAGCGCCACCCGCGCTGCCATCGCCTCCAGCGGACCGGTCCGGCCGGCCAGCACATTCACATCAGTGCTGACGGAGGTGGCGAGTTCAACATCTGAGGCCTGCCGCAGATAGGTTCCGCTGCCAACTTTCCGCTCCAGCCGCCCCTCGGCCTCCAGAACCAGAAGCGCTTTGCGCAGCTCCGCGCGACTGAGCCCCAGCTGCGGCGCAAGTATCCGCTCTGGCGGCAGCCTGAAATCTTCAGCCCGCCGCTCTGATGCCAACCAGCTGCGCACCCTGGACAATGCACCGCCGCTCATTGGTCAACCTCTTGAACCGCAGGCACCCCATCAAGAAATGTGATTATCATGTGCATTTATTCGCTATATACAAACCTGAAACCTTTGCGTAACACTTTCATCAGAGATTGGTTGCACACTTGCCGCAATTGGTCAACCAAATTTTTGAAAGATGTCAGCATGGATCATACGACAATGGAGCAGGCTTCGGACTGGGACAAGGTCACCACTTCCCCCGCGATGCCGGTGCCAGAGGTAATGAACGCCTGGGTATTAGGCGATCCGGAACAACTTACCCTGTCAACAAAGCCAGTCCCCGCCCCCGGCCGGGCAGAGGCACTGGTGCGGATTGATGCGGTTGCTATTTGCGCCACCGATCTGGAAATCCTGAAATATGGCACACCGGCGCTGATCGAAGGCGGCGCACCGTTCAACAAAGATTTCACCCCCGGCCACGAATATATGGGCACCATTGCAGCGCTGGGGCCAGGCGTTGACGAGTTTGAAATCGGCGACCGGGTTACCGTGGAGATCCACGCCGGCTGTGGTCAGTGCAAACGCTGCCGCATGGGCATGTACACCTCCTGCCACAATTATGGCATGAACTACGGCGCGCACGATAAAGGCCACCGCGCCAACGGGTTCACCACCAATGGCGGCTTCGCCGAATATGCGGTGAACAACATCAATACAATGATCCGCGTGCCCGACACGATGACAGATGAAGAAGCCACCCTGGTGGTGACCGCAGGCACATCGATGTACGGGCTGACCGAGCTTGGTGGCCTGGTCGCCGGTGAAAGTGTCGTTGTCATTGGCCCCGGCCCGATCGGCCTGCTGGCGGTGGCGGTGGCAAAAGCGCTTGGCGCGTCCCCGGTTATCCTGGTCGGAACGCGCAAGAACCGAAACGACATCGGGCTGAAACTTGGCGCCGACATCACCATCAACCCGAATGACGAAGACGTGGTCGCGCGCGTCAAAGAACTGACCGGCAAAGGCGCCGATTATGTTGTCGATTGTGCCGGCAATGAAACCACGGTGAATCAAGCGGTTCAGATGACCAACCGCGGCGGTAAAATCTGCCTGGCAGCCTTTCCCAAGACGGCGGTCAAATTTGACCTTGGCGCCCTCGCCGTCAACAATATCTACCTCTATGGCATTCGCGGCGAAGGCCGCTCCGCCACCCACCGGGCAATGGCCTTCATGGCGGAAAAACGCTTTGATGCCAGCCTGATCCACACCCATACATTTGCGATGGAAGAGTTGCCAACCGCGCTGAAATACGCGCGCGAACGCATTGATGACGCGATCAAAGTCGTGGTGACAACACGAAGCCCCCAAAGCAAAACAGACAATTCTGAAGAAAGCAGCACCTCATGAGCAAAGCAAAACGCGGCATCTACGCAGCGGCAATCTCCCCCCTGAACGCGGACGGCTCTCTTAACGCCGCCAAACTGGTGACCTACTGCCAGCACCTGGTAACGGACGGCGGTTGTGATGGTGTCGCCCCCACCGGCACCACCGGCGAAGGCACCTCGCACGCGATGCAGGACCGGCTGGCGCTGCCAGCTGCGTTCCAGCAGGCCGGATTCGCCGCCGACCGGGTGATTTTTGGAACCGGCGCTCCGGCAGCAGGCGACTGTGTCGCGCTGACACGCGCGGCAGTGGAAGCCGGCTATAACAATGTGCTGGTGCTGCCGCCCTATTATTACAAAAACGTCTCTGACGAAGGGCTGTTTGCCTATTACGCCAACCTGGTCGAACAGATCGGCCGCGATGATCTGCGTGTCTACCTGTATCATTTCCCACAAATGTCCCAGACGCCCCTGTCGCCAACACTGGTGACACGTTTGCGTCGCGAATTTGGCGCCATCATCGCCGGGCTGAAAGACAGCAGCGGTGACTTTGAACAAAGCCGCGCCATTGTCGAGGCAACCGGCGGCATTGCGGAGGACTTCGACGTCTACCCATCCTCGGAATCCATGCTGTGGGACGGGCTTGCAATCGGCACCGCCGGCATTATTTCCGGCTCCACCAATGCGTTCGGCGCCCGGGCCCGGGCCGCTCTTCATACGGCTGAAGGCCCCGAGCGGGATGCCGCGATGGACGAAGTCAGATCCACGCGCGACCTTGCCTCCAAATACCCTATGATGGCCGCCATGAAGCAGATTGAAGCCTGGCGCAGCGGCGATGACGACTGGACGCGTATGGCGCCACCTCTGGTCGGCCTGAGCGCGGCGCAGAAGACCGCACTCAGAGCCGATCTGGACGCTTTAGCCCAGGCCGACGTGTAAATCAGCGGCCGGATGCCGTACTTTCAGGAGAATACCCATGGCTGAAACCACATCAGTAACTCATGGCCCGGATCATGTTGAAATGGCGCAGGACGCCGCAGCATTTGCCCACTGGCCCGACGGCATGCGGGACGAAATGCTGCAATATCAGAACAACGGCGTTGTCGGATCAGTTCTGGTATCGGAAACGGACAATGTCCGGGTCTGGCACCTGCATATCGCGCCCGGCAAACGCTGTGCGTTCCACCGCCACGTGAATGCCTATTTCTGGTCTTCACTGGCCGATGGCAAAGCGCGCGGATATTTTGCCTCAGGCGAAATCCGTGACGTGAGCCATTATTTCGGTGAAACCAAACACTTCGCCTATGGCAGCGAGGACTCTATGGTGCATTCGGTGGAAAACATCGGCGACACCGACCTGCGGTTTTGTACCGTCGAGTTTCTTGACGGACCCAATTCGCCGCTGCCAATCCCCGACGAGTACCGGTTGGAAAATCAACCCGCTTCGTGATCCCCCTCATCGCCTTCACCCGTCACTCAGGTGAAGGCGGTTCTGCCTGTTTGTCCTGGTCACCCCGGGCGAAATCAACTCAGCGACAGGATATGATATGAAAATTGAAGTGATTGAAATTGCCCGGCAGGGTGCGCCCGAAGTTATGTCACTGACCCACGCCGAGCTGGATCCGCCCGCGCCCGGTGAAGCGCAGATCAAACATACGGCGATCGGGCTGAACTACATGGATGTGTATCAGCGGTCAGGTCATTATCCGCTTGCCCTGCCCAGCCGCCTGGGGCTTGAAGCTGCCGGTCAGGTGACGGCTGTTGGCGAGGGGGTCACCGGTCTGGCTGTCGGGGACCGGGTCGCATATGCCGCTGTCCTTGGCGCCTATGCCAGCCACCGGAATGTTCCCGCATCCCGCCTGATCTCCCTGCCCGACGACATTTCAGACGACGTCGCCGCGGCTGTGCTGATGAAAGGCATGACGGTAGAGTATCTGCTCAACCGGACCCGCAAAGTGTCTGCACAGGACACGGTCTTGTTCTGGGCAGCATCCGGTGGTGTGGGCCAAATCGCAGGTCAGTGGGGCAAACACCTGGGTGCACGCATGATCGGCGTGACCTCCGGCGCGAAAAACTGCGCTGAGATTCAGTCTCTGGGCTATGACGCTGCCATTGACCGCACTCGCGAGGATGTCGCTGCCCGGGTCGGGGAATTGACCGGTGGCAAAGGCGTTCAGGTCGTTTACGACAGCATTGGTGCGGCGACATTTGACGCTTCGATCAACAGCCTGGCGACTTATGGCCTGTTTGTTTCTTTTGGCGCCACAACCGGGGAAGCCCCGGCGGTCGCCCCGTCCCTGTTGCAAAAAGGTGGCTCGCTCTATTTCACCCGCCCAACCCTGGGCGATTATGTGAAACAGAGCGAAGACCTGCAACATTCTGCTTCTGAAGTGTTCCGGCTGGTGCGGGAAGGCGTCCTGTCTGCCAATATCAACCAGCGCTTCAAATTGTCCGAGGCCGCATTGGCACACGCGGCGATTGAGCGAGGCACGACCACAGGCTCAACGATCCTGATCCCCTGATGCCAGCCGCCGGTACCAGCGGTGCGGCGGTATCGTCGCGCGTCAGTTTATACCTGATCGCGCGGCGACATATGCGGCACCGTTTCGCCGGTTTCAGTAAAGGTGCGGGTGACATCCTGCGCCCCGTAGATCCAGAGAATGACAAGCGGCTCATTGCCGGTATTGCGGAAATAATGCGGCGCGTTGGCGGGCACAAAAGACGTGTCCAGCGCGCCGAGCTGAATGGTTTTTCCGTTGATCATTGCCTCGGCAGTCCCCGAAAGTATGGTCACCTGTTCCGCGCAATTGTGAGAATGCAGCGGCGCGGCGCATCCCTTTGGAAAAACCGTGGTGCCCGTGGTGAAGGGCGTATCTGCGGCATTGCCTTTGCCCACCAGCAGGCGGGTCTCGACCCCGTCCCCGCGGCTGAACACTGCTACGTCACTGTATTTAATCGATATTCCGTCCGACATGTCTCACCTCTTGTCAGTTCTGTTTTCTGTTCAATGTGTTTCTCTTCAGAAAGGTAACAATAATGCCCCCTTCAACTGCACCTGTGTCTTTTGATGACCTGCGCGCCTTCATCGAGCGCAGTTTTATCTCTTGTGGCATGCCGGGTCCCGACGCGCAGAAAGCGTCCGCACTGATGGCGCGCGCCGACCTGATCGGCCAGGACGGGCACGGCGTCTTCCGCCTGCCCCAGTACATCCGCCGCATCCGCGCGGGTGGGATGAACGTTGCGGCGCAGATCCGCACCGTCAGCGATCGGGCCGCAACGGCGCTGATTGACGGCGACAATGGGCTGGGCCATCTGGTGATGCGACATGCCACCGAACTTGCGATGGAAAAGGCCGCCACAACCGGCGTGGCCTGGGTCGGGGCGCGCAATTCCAACCATGCGGGTCCTGGCTCGCTTTATGCGGCGATGCCGGCACAGAAGGACATGATCGGGATCTATATCGCAGTGGGCAGTGCCAACCACATGCCACCCTGGGGCGGCAGTGAAATGCTGCTCAGCACCAACCCGATTGCGGTGGCCATTCCTTCGGCCAACAGGTCCCCCATTATCCTGGACATGGCGACCACCGTGGCCGCCTATGGCAAGGTGAAAACCGCTGCACAGCGCGGCCAACAGATGCCTGAGGGCTGGATGATCGACAAAGAGGGCCGGCCATTGACCGATCCCCAAAGGGCGTCTGAAGGCTTTTTGCTGCCCATAGGCGGCGCCAAAGGATATGGGCTGTCGCTGATCTTCGGCATTCTGGCTGGCACGCTGAACGGGGCCGCATTTGGCCGCGATGTGATTGATTTTAACGCCGACAGCAGCACCACCACCAACACGGGTCACATGATTATTGCGCTTGATATCAAGGCCTTTACGGACCCGGAGACGTTTAAGTCGGGGATTGACCGGATCTGGGAACAAATGAAGTCCTCGCCACGTTTGCCGGGGTTTGATGAGATCCGCCTGCCGGGGGAACGTCTGGCCCGGGTCACTCAGGAACGGTCGGAAAACGGCATTCCGTTGCCGCAGACTTTGCGCAAAGCGTTGAATGATCTCGCAGATGAACTTGCGATTGCGCCGTTGTGATTGCAGTTGCGGCACTGTGTCTCTTATAGCGGGCGCCCGGCAGGTCCTGCCGGGCGCGTGCGACAAGGCAGGGGGCGCGGCGCGAAATCGCGCCGCGCCCCCTGCCGCCCCGCCTTATTGTGAGGTCAGCTGTTTGACCAGTTCTTTATACGCGACGTTCTGCTGTTCGCGCAGCTTCTGGTATTCAGGTCCATCCATCAGGTCGATGGTTTCATTCAGACGGCCCATCATGCGGGTGAAGGTTTTGTCCTCAACCAGGTTTGCGAAAGCTTCGGTCAGCTTGGCAACCACGTCATCCGGGGTGCCGGCAGGTGCCAGTACGATGCGGTGCATGAAGCCTACATCGCCCTCAACGCCAACTTCGGCGAAGGTGGGAACGTCGTCAAACATACGCTCTGCCCCGGCAGTTGCCAGAACACGTACCTTGCCCGAGTCGATCAGCGGCCCAAGCGTGGACGGGAAACCCATCGTCACGTCAGCGTCGCCATTGAGCAGCGCCTGCAGAGCTGGTCCGCCACCTTTGTAAGGCACCAGGTTCAGGCTGATATCGCGCGCCTTCATGATCTGAGCCGCCGGGACAAACAACGCGCCCCAGTTGCCGGAGTGGGACATACGGATGCTGTTTGGATCTGCCTTGGCAGCCGCGACCAGGTCTTCAAACGTCTGGTAAGGGCTGTCAGCCGGCACAACGACACCGATCTGCGCATAGTTGATCCGGGCGATTGGAATAAAGTCTTCATTCGGATCATAGGGCAGATTTTCAACGTGCTGTTGCAGCATGTCGATGTAGTTGTGGGTGAACAACAGGGTGTAGCCATCCGCAGGTGAATTGGCGACTTCCTGGGTTCCCTTTTGCCCGCCGGCACCTGGAGTCAGGCGCACAATCATCGCCTGGTTCAGATACGTTGGAATGATCGATGTAATCACACGGGCGTTCAGGTCATGCGACCCGCCAGCACCCAGCGGAATGACCATCGTGATTGGCTTTTCCGGGTAATTATCGCCGCCTTCTGCAGTGGCCATTCCCAGCGAAAGCGCGACGGCTACACCGGCAGCGGCTGCCGTTGTCGCGGCCCGTTTGAAAGTATTAATGAACATTTGTATCCTCCCTTTGCATCGTAAAGTTATTTAAAACCAGACGGGTGATGCCCCCCGTGCAGATATCAGTCGGACGGAACAGTCTGCATCCGCCTCCAAAGTATGAATCCTATGACCGGTGTCGCGGCCAGCAAGCCGAGGGCAAAGAGCCGCTCGTTGAACAGAAATCCGATTGAATCGCCGTTGCCCATCGCGATGGTCTGACCAAAGGCGTATTCCATCGGTGGCCCAAGAATGAAGCCCATCACCATCGGCATGACATCAAACTTGCCTGCCTTTGCGAGCAATCCGAAAATCCCGAAACCAACCAGCATCAGCAGGTCAAACGTGTCGGAACGGAAGACATAAGCCCCTGCAAAAGCGAACATAATCACCACCGGTATCAGGATCGAAGTCTTGATCATGACGAGGCGAGAGAAGAACGGGATCGACAGGTATCCGATCACCAGGAACATCAGGTTTGCAAAAACCATCGCAATCAGAATTGCGAAGACAGTTGCGCCCTGCTCTTCAAACAATTGCGGCCCCGGACGCAGCCCCTGGGCGACAAAGGCGCCCAGCAGGATCGCTGTCACATTGTCCCCCGGGATGCCCAGCGTCAGCAGCGGCACCATCGTCGGACCATTCACCGCATTGTTGGCGGCCTCAGCGGCGGCAACCCCCTCGAGGTCGCCTTCACCAAAGGTCTCGGGATGATCTGAAGCGTTCTTGGCGGCCGCATATCCCATCATGGCGGCAACCACCTGGCCCAGACCGGGAACAATACCGATGCCGGTACCAATTACGGTCGAGCGGCAAATCGTGCGGAAGGAACCAAAAAACTCCATCCGGGTCAGACGTTCCCCCATCAAAGTCGCCAGTTTCTGCGCTTTTTCATTGCGGATTACGACGCCGGCAATCTCGGGGATTGCGAACACACCAATCAGCATCGGCAGCAGCGGAATGCCTGATTTCAGATCGAACAAGCCAAAGGTAAAGCGCTCAACGCCCCCCATGGGATCGGTACCGATAAAGGACAGCCACAGGCCGACAGCCATCATGATCAGGCTTTTGACCGGACTGCTGCCCGAAGTTGCCGCGATGATAACGAGGCTAAGCAGGAGCACAGCAAACAGTTCCGGCGGGCCAAACTGCATCACCAGGAACGCGATCGGGAAAATCATGAAGATTGTGAAGATGTCGCTGGCGGTGTCGCCAAACACCGAGGAAAACAAAGCCATGTCGAGCGCTTTGCGCGACTTGCCCTGCTTGGTCAGCTGATAGCCGTCACGCGAGGTTGCGACCGCCGCACCCGTGCCTGGCATGGAAATCAGGATGGCGGGAATGCTGCCGCCAAAAATTCCACCCTTGTACACACCAAGCAGAAACGGAATGCCGACCACCGGATCAAGGAAAAACGAGATAGGAAGCAGGATGGCCATTGCCATGAGAGTAGTAAATCCAGGCAGAGCCCCGACCAACATGCCGCCAAACAGGCCAGCGCCCATCAGGAGAAATGTATCCAGTCGCATCGCCATACCGAACCCGGTGATGAACTGTTCAAACATGTGTTTTCCTTTTAGTTTTAGTTCTGGCGTTCATTGAAGTCTCAGCCTCCCAACATGCGGGCGTAAAAGAATTCGATGGCGCTTAGTTCAGGCAAAGACACTGCCAACAGGCGTGTCGCCGTCAGATACAAGAGAATGGGACCCGCCACAGACAGGAGCAGGATTTGCCAGACGGACCGGTTTCCGGCCAGCCACGAGATCAGGATCATCGCAATCGCCGAGGAAATCAGAAAGCCGAACGGCTGCATCGTCAGCGCATAAAAGGTCATCAGACCAAAGAGCATGATGCCGCGTTTCCAGCCCTCGATGGAGAAGCCGGCAGCATCATCCGGGTCGGCATTGCGGGAGCGCCAGAAAATGAATGTCCCACAAAGCAGCGCCAGCAACGACAAAGCGATCAGTGGGAACAGGCTGGGTGGAATAGCTGTCAGTGATCGGCCAAACAAAACCTTGGGCGGTGCCACCAGTGCGCCGATAAAAGCAACACTCAGAACAGCGAGCACCAGCAACGTGCCGATTACGGCCAGTTCAGCGGTGAATTTCAGTTTTCCGGTTTTCATTGGCGTCTCGAATTCATCGTGTTTTCCTTCGGCAATCATTGAGGCGCCCCGGTCCGGTGTGTTGCGCTCTGTTGCGCCTGCGCCGGGGCACCGGCCAGGTCTTGTTCAAACAGATCGAGCAATCCGGCGTCAAAACCGCGCCGCGTCACCGCGACTTCGCCCGCGGTCGCGGCGACAAACATGGCGCGCTCCGCCGCCGAGAGCTCAGTGATTTCGACCCCTTCACGGCGCATGGCATCCATGCATCTCACATCGTCTTCCGCTGCAAATCCGCGTTGCATTTCGGTGGCTTCGGCAACAGCGTCCAGAACCGCTCTCTGCACAAACGGCGGCCAGGAGTTGAAGGCCGCTTTGTTGAACAGCACAAGTGCAACGCCCAGAAGATGCCGGGTCAGGGTAATGTGCCGATGGGTCTTGTGCAGTTCAAAATTGAAGATATTGGTCAGCGGATTTTCCTGGGCATCCACCTGCAGGTTTTCCACCGCAGCGGGCAGATCGCGCACATCGATGGCCATCGGTTCAAAACCAAGCGTGCGGAAGATGCGCTTGTGATCCTCATTAGCCAGAGTGCGGATTTTCAGCCCCTGGCAATCTTCCGGCGTCCGGATCCTTCCGCGCGCAGAAGATATATGACGCAAACCGTTGTCCCAGTATCCCAGCACAGCAAAGCCGGTTTCCTCGGCAACCTTCTGTGCAAGGCGTTTTCCAAGCGCCCCGTCCAGAACCGCATAGGCCTGCTGGCGGTCAGGGACGACAAAATGCTGATCAAACAGGCCCAGATCCGGCACCCGCTTCACCAGATAGCTGGAGGAAAAATAACAGGCGTCCAGCTCACCGCTTTCGGTCAGTGACAGCAGATCAGACGCCTTGTGGCCATCGGCCACAATGTCCTGCGTGAATTGCACCGTGACCGCATCGCCGACGGACCGTTTCAACGCACTGCAAAAAGCGTTCACACCGCGGCTGTGGACCGATTGGGCGCCCTGATAACCACCGAACTTAAGAATGATGCTCATTGTTTCCGCTCCAGAGACGGGCGAAGCAGACCTGATAAACCCGCGCCATTCCAAACGCCCGCTTCAGTGGCCAACTGGCCGCCGGCCGGACAAACCGGACTGTATTTCCCCTGTTTCACATCTCACCCCTGGTAAATATCGTTTTTTTAAGGTTACGCTTTATCGCTGCGAGAACAAATTATGAGTTCTTATGTCTGCGTTCAGGAAAGATGATGGAGATTGGCCTTAGCTGCCACAACTTCACTCTCACGCTTCGCACAGGCAAGACAGACCGGGTCCCGCGCAAATTTGCCGGCAGATCAGCCCTTGTTTCACAGCAACGTGTTTTATTCCGGAACCGCCAACACCCTTGTGTTCATTGCCTCTGCCACCGAGATGCCAGGAGACGCTGTGGGCGCATCTCCGTCCCGGCCTGCGCCGCAGTCAAATGCTTCATTCCGACATCCTTTAGTTCATTGGTTGACCAATCGGGCTGGATCTAAACCAATATCCAATAAAAATGTTAAGCAAAAGAGCTGTCTTTGTATACAACTATTAAATATGGGGGATCAGAAATTACCGACCGGTCGAGTGCAGTCTAATTGGTTGACCAATTAAAAGCCTCGATAATTCGTGATTTCACCGGAAAAAATGGTCCCTGCACTGCTGGCAACTGCGACGGATTTCGTCACACAGCTCGTCGGCAAAAATCTGAGCAACTTTTGGCGGCGCTTTTGTCGCCGGCTCAATCAACAGATAGTCTACCGTCAGAAGCGGATCGAGAATCGGCGACAGGCTCATCTTTGGATCGTCCAGTTTCGACAGGCACAGGCAACCTGGCAGCACCGAACACCACTCGCCGCGGTCAAGCATATCCAAAGTCGTCATCATACTGTCCAGCTCCATAACCGAATGGGCAGACGCGCAAAAATTACTGAGATACTGATCTATCCTGGCCCGGCGGGCATTGCCCGGTCCGGGGAGCATAATCTTGAGTGGCGGCGCGGTGGCCAGACTAAACTGAGCGGCGGAGGCCTGGCCCTTTCCAAGCCGCCTTATCAGCACTTCAATATCCGTCTCAACATGTGAAGAACGGACGCCGGCAGGAAGATCGCCACCCGGGACCACGGCAAAATCAAGCTCGCCATTCGCCACCATTTCTGTAAGCGCCATGCTGTAGCCTTCGACAATCCTGACATCAACAAAGGGATTTTGATCGGAAAAGCGCATCAGGGCCGGAGCGAGCACCGATCTGGCAAAAGTGGGCATAATACCGGCGCGCACGCTGCCATAAAGCTCTCCGGAATGTGTTTCCACATCCTTTTGCAATTGATCAACTTCCAGGAGAATACGGGTCGCCCGCCAGTAAATCCGGTCCCCGGCTTTGGTCGGGGACACCCCGGTGGAGGCCCGCTCAAACAGTTTCAGCCCCAAAGTCGCTTCCAGGTCGCGGATTTGCATGCTGACGCCCGACTGAGTCGCGTTCACCCGGTTGGCCGCTGCGGTGATGGAATGCTCTTCATAAACAGCGACAAAGAAGCGCAAATGTTGAATCTTAACATTCTTCATACTGTAGGATGTCGCCTTATTGGGGGTATCAGATGTATCATTTGCGGCAAAGGCTAGCTTATTTTTGAATTAAAACAAGTCGTTCTCACAGAATTGCCAGTTGGCCCGCCCCCCAGAGCAGTACGGGCAAACAGAGAAAAGTGAGCAACGTCGAGGCCACGACGGCGCCGGCAATTTTGCCCGGGTCAGGACGGTACCTCTGCGCAAAGACATAGGTCACGATGGCTGTGGGCATCGTCGCCATCACAAAAACCGTCCCGGCGACAGGGCCCTCTAATGACAACAGGCGAATGATAATCAGCGCGCTCAGCACACCGATCACCAGCCGCGCGCAGGCGATAATGATCGCGGGCCTGAAATCAGCGATCGACAATCCGGCGAGCGAATTGCCCAGCATAATCAACATCGCCGGGATCATCATTCCGCCGAGAATATCCGTGGTTGTCAGGATGACTTCCGGGACTTCAATTCCGGTTGAAACCACCAGAACCACGCCAGCGACAGCATAGATAAGCGGTTGCTTCAGAAGATATACAATCCGGTAGCTGCCCGATGCGATCGAAAACCCGACCGAGTGCTGCAGCAGCGCAATGACAAAGAAATACGACACCCCCAGCCGGAGCCCCTCCTCGCCAAAAGCCAGCAGCACCAGCGGCAGCCCCATGTTCCCGGAATTCGGAAACATCAGGCTGGGCAGGTAAGTGCGCAGGGAAAACCCGCTCACTTTCACCACAATTAACCCAAGTACCGCGGCAATTGTCACACTCAGAAACGCCGATGCCGCCATATTCAGCAACATCTCGATACTGACGCCAATTGAGGTCAATGTTGAGAAAATCAGCGCCGGTGTCGCCACCAGTATGACCGTTGTACTGAGCGTGCCAGCATGCAGGTCGATTTTTGAACGCCCCATTAAAAACCCAATAAGCGTGATCAGGACCACAGGCCCGAGGACATTCAGCATCTCCATTATTCAAACACTCCTGCGAATTCTGTCACCGCACTGAAACGGTCCGGATAGGACTTCACGCGCCGCGTGCCGCCACTTTTCCTGCGGCGCGCGTCTCAGGACCGGTTTCGGAAATCAGCTCCCGGACCCGCGCAGCGTTGTCAACGGCGACTGAACCGTCCTGATTTAACAGGTTATTTTCAAATCCAATCCGCGCTTTCCCTCCCAGCCGGATCGCCTCTGCCAGACAGACGGTTTCCTGCTGCCCGAAGGCGCAGACCGCCCATTGTGCCCCGCTCAGTTTATTGGCCCTGCGGGCAACAAAAGGGGTAAGATCGCCGACAGAACTCTGCTGGTTTTCCGTGTATCGGCCCAGCACAAAAAGCACTTCCAGGTCAGTTTCCGGAATCACCTGCTCGCGCACCAATGTGGCCAGCTGCAGCACTTCTTCGGGGGCATAAAGGATATGCTGGACACCGATCCCGGCCTCATGCGCCCAATTGTAAAAGCGCTTCAGCTCCTGCTCCGGCTCACCGGCCACCATTTCCCGCAACGCAATGGACACAAAACCCGGCATCACATCCCGCACCAGCTGGCGCTGCTGCAAAGGCGTATAACGGCCGACAGCTTCGGTGGTGATCTGCGCCACAAACCCCGGGGTCTTGCGTGCGAGTTCGACAAGCAGTTCGCGATACAGGCCCGCATCCAGCACATGCGCCCCCTGCGCATCGCGCACATGCGCATGCATGCCACCGGCTCCGGCGCGCTGACAGGCAATCGCGTCTCTGACGATTTCGTCGATGTGAACCGGCAATGCAGGGTGGTCTTTTTGTGTGCGTCTGGCACCGTTCGGTGCCACCAGGATCTGAGGCAAGGCAGAAATTGACATTATGGCTCCAGGGTAAACAGCGCGTCCGCGCCCGGGTCAAACCGCTTGCGGCGACCCGGGCGCGGACCATATCGATGATAATATTGACGCCCACAGCGCCAGGCCGGGGCATTCCGTTGAGCGTTGTGATCAGGTCGTTTGGATTTTTTCACCATTCAGCACCCAGTTCTCGATCACACGAGTACCTGATTCCTGCAGCATTTTTGAGACGGCACAGTGATGTTTCAGATCCTCGGTCACCTGCACAGCGCCTTCCCTCGAGCCTTCATAGGTCACGGTAATATCCAGGATCACCTCCGGAAACGGAATGGCGACCGGGGAAATCAACCGTGTACCATGGCTGTCCATGGTGACGGAGATATCGATATCCATTTCGGTGAATTTGACCCCATATTTCTCGGCCAGCTTGTTGGAAATTACCTGGGTACAGCCCAACAGGCCCATGAACAGGTATTCCACCGGCATCGCCCCCTGATCGGTGCCACCGCGCATCACCGGCTCATCAATGATCACCGTTTTACCGCGCGCTGTCGCGGTGGAGCGGGTGGAGGTTTGCTGGCCGCCGTTGACGCTGAATTTCCAGATCGGTTTTTCTTTGATGGCACCCATTGTTCTGTCCTTTTTGGAGCGGCCGGGGAATATCAACATTCCTGGCGACCGGTATTGATAAACAAGTCCTGCGGCGCCCGGTCTTGCGCGCGCCGCTGGCGGTATGTCTCAGAGGATAAGGAAGCCCTTGATAGCAGCGCTAAACCGCGCGGGTTGTTCAAGGTTTGAGAGATGCGCCGCACCCTCGATCATTATGAACTCCGCGCCGGGCGTGGCCTCTGCCATGGCCTGCATCGCGTCAACAGGTGCCGCCGGATCGAACTCGCCGGTGACATAGAGTACCGGACAGGAAATTGTGGGCAGGTCTTTGAGCATATCCAGAGTTTGCAGGCATCTGGCCACCCCTTCATAGCCAACACCTGCAGTGGCATTGATCATCGCGCGCACCGTGGTCAATTGCGCTGCATTGGCCGGGTCCGCAACAAAGTCGGCGGTGAACCAGCGCCCGAGAGTGGGTTCGACCAGCGCCGCAATACCACCCTTCTGTAACACGGCGATATTGCCGTCCCACATGGCTTTATAGGCCTCAGGCGCCACAGCGCGTGCATCACAACAAACCAGACGGCCGATCCGGCCGGGACGGCTCAAAGCCAGTTTCAGCCCGGTCATTCCGCCGAGAGATATACCCATGAAATCAGCAGTTTCGATATCAAGATGGTCCATCAGGGCGATGACATCGCCTGCCAGTTGTTCGAACGTGTAGGGTGCAGTTCCCGGATCACTTGCGCCATGGCCGCGCCCGTCATACCGGAGCACCCGCCGACAGGCGGTCAAAGCGCTGATCTGAGGATCCCAGACCCGCCGGTCGGTCGCCAGAGAGTTAGACAGCACGATCCAGGGCGCGCCCTCAGGCCCCTCGACATGATAAGAAATACGCACCCCGTCCGGGGCGGTGACCTCACCGGTATTCAAGTTATTCATTGTTCACCTGCTCCTAATGCTGCGTTGATTTTGGGCAGCACCTGTTCCGCCATAAGGATCATCGAACGCCGTCCGAGATCATAGTCTGTCCAGTCATGCCCGGCGTAGACCAGCTTGCCAAACGGTCCGGTCTGCTCCTGAAACGCGATGACCTGATCTGCGACACTGGAAGCGTCACCAAAGATGACCAGCCGGTCCATCACATAGTCGAGCGTGACATCATCATCGCTCATATTCTGGTCTTCTTTGAACAGGTTCAGACGGCCACCGGCGCGCAGCTTGGTCAGCAGTTGCGAATAATACAGCACGTAGGGACTGTCGGGATCGCGGGCATAACTTTTGGCAGTGGCCATGTCATCGGCGACACAGATATTTTTTGCCACACTCCAGTTTTCAAACTTGGCTTCGCGCCCCCCCTGTGCACAGCCCTCTGCATAGTTCGGCCAATGGGTTGCGACCCATTTGGGCAGCAGGAAATTCGCTGAAATGGGTTCCCAGCCACGGGCGGCCATCGCCGTTACGCCTTTGGAGAAGGGGGCAACAACGGTGCCAACGATGGGCGGGTGCGGCGCCTGGAAGGGCTTCATAATCGCCCCCTGCCCGATCTCCGGCATCATCGTTTTCTCAGTGGTAATATTATAATAGTCGCCGGTCAGATTGTAGGGGGGCTCACCCTCCCAGATCTTCAGCACCATGTTAATGCATTCGATGAACATGGCGTTGCGGTCGCGGTCAAGATTGCCAAAAACCTCAGCATCCGACATCAGCCCGCCAGGTGATATGCCGAAGTTAAAACGTCCCTCCAGCATATGGTCCAGCATAGCGACTTCGGCTGCAACCCGCGCCGGGTGCGAATTCGGCATATTCACGGTGCCGGTGCCCAGACGGATGTTCTTGGTCTCGTAGGCGAGGCTGGCAAGGAAAGCCACCGTCGAGGTGATGATCTCAGCCTGATCGGTGGTATGTTCGCCGCAATAGCCTTCTACAAACCCCAATTCATCAGCCAGTATAAAGGCTTCACGATCCTCGCGCAGACTTTGGGACACGGGTTTTCCCAAAGGGTGAATCGGCATTGTAAAAAACGACAGTTGCATCTGTTTCTCCGGATATGTCACAGCGGTTGCGACGATTATGCCCGAGTGCTCAAAGCAGCGATAATGGTGGTTTCTCATGCCTGTTATCAGATTTTCAGATAGCCTGACGGGCGCGCGCATATCAGGATTTCTGAATGCCGGCATAAGAACTCATAGTTTGTTCATCTGAGGGAATTCCGGGATAAGTGGGATGAAACCGACATAAGGGATCGCAAAATGAACGCCATTGCTACAGATATAACGCAAACCGAAATCGACCCTCTGGCGCTTCGGGATGTCCTTGGGAAATATGCCACCGGTGTGACCGTGGTGACCACCCTCGGCGACAATGGAGCGCCGGTCGGACTGGCCGCGAACTCCTTCACCTCCGTGTCACTCGACCCACCGCTTATTCTTTGGTCTTTGGCGCTGAAGGCACCAAGTCTCGGCGCATTCCGCGAACATTCATCCTTCGTTATCAACATCATGTGCGAAGAGTCCAAGGATCTTGTAATGAATTTCTCCAGACCTTCCACCGACAAATTCGCTGGTGTGGACTGGCAGCCCGGCCTGGACGGCGCGCCGGTTCTCACCGCCGCATCTGCAACGCTGGAATGTGAAACAGTGGAGCGTATTTCCGGTGGGGATCACGAGATCTATATCGGCCGGGTCCGCCGCATCAGTAAGTCTGAAAAAGCACCACTCCTGTTCCACCAGGGTCAGTTTGCTCAGCTCGGTGAAAACCTGTGAGCGTGCGTCCTGAGCCCTGTAGCATTGTCATTGCCGGCTTTGGCTGGTGGGGAAAACACTTTGCGACCAGATTGCAAGACCATGAAACGATCCGCATCGCCGGCATTGTCGAGCCTTTTGAAGGCAACCACGCAAACATCCGCGCGATGGGGCTGGAGGTCATTACCGATCTGTCAGATGCCCTGCAGAGAGACGATGTGGAAGCGGTCGTTCTGACCACGCCCAATCTGCTGCATGAAGAACAGGTGATCGCCTGCGCCAAAGCCGGCAAACACGTCTTTTGCGAAAAACCACTGGGGCTGACCGCCGCCAGTGCGCGCCGCTCTGTCGCCGCCTGCAAGGCAGCAGGTGTGCAGCTGGGCGTCGGGCATGAGCGCCGGTTTGAGCCTGCAATGCAGGCGCTGAAAACCGCGATAAAGGCGCCGGAATTTGGCACCATCATGCATGCGGAAGCCGCCTTCAGCCATGACAAGCTTATTGGCACTCCGGCCGGCGACTGGCGCACCTCCAAGGAAGTCTGTCCCGCAGCGGGCATGACCGCCATGGGCATTCATCTGACCGATCTGTTCATTTCGTTCTTTGGCCGGGTGAAAACCGTTCAGGCGATGACCGCAAGCCGGTCTCTGGGCTGGGAAACTGGCGATCTGGTCACGGCGCAGCTGGGTTTTGAAGCGGGTATGACCGCGACACTCAGCGCTGTTTTGCACACACCTCACTTCATCCGGATGCATGTATTTGGCACTGACGAATGGATCGAGGTCCTGAACGACACCCATCCCGATACACCTGGTGGCAAAGTGCGCTACCAGAAATCCCGCACTGGCCAGCCTGTTGAGCAGACAACCTATGACTGGGCAGACTCTGTGTCTATGAACCTTGAGGCGTTCATAGATGCAGCGCAGGGCAATTCGGACTACCCGTTCACCATGGACGAAATGGTGCATAATATCGAAGTGCTGGAAGCTATCAAAATTTCGGCGGAAGAACAAAAAACCGTGTTCATCGCCGACCTCTGAACAGAGGACAGCCGGGATGTAAGGCAGCTTCGCCGATCCCGGCGCCTAACCTGTCCCCGCGCCCACTCGGATGGCTCCCGTCATCCAGGCGGCACAGGTCTCCCGAGCCGGACCGACTGGCCCATCCTGTCACATGACGTGTATGCGCTGGTCGGCCCGGTTTGGAGACCCGGCACCTGAACACAAGTGACAGTGATACGTGCGGGCGACCGACACATTTGCCGTCAGCCCCCCCAAAAAATGACCGACAGCAGAACAGGCCCTGGGACCCCGGGCGAAATCTGTATTCAGGGGCGCTGGTGTACTGCGGCATTTGGAAGGCCAATACCGGTTTGAGGCTTGAAGCACCGATGCGTGCTGGCGCCGCTTCTGTCGTTACATGAGAACCAGCACCTAGTCCGCGAACGGACCTACAGCCTCAGTGCAATAACCGCCCGTCTTAGTCGAACAGCAGGGCGAAACAGGGTGGGTTGCCCGGTGGTTTTATTGCCAATGGAATGCACGTGGTCCCAACAGGAAAAGGCAGGACCCGGGTCCTGCCTTTTCGATAATATACGCTTTGCGGCGCAGAGGCTGAAGGGGCGATGCCCCTGCCCCTTCAGCCTGCCAATGCCCTAGGCCATCAGCTGTTCCGGCGTCACCGGCAGCGAGATGACCTTGCCCTCACGCGCGGAAAGATCCATCGCCATGGTCAGCATCAGGTTCCGGTGCCCGTCCGCCGCTGTGGCGTGAGGGGTGGATTGCCCGGTATAGAGCCGCTGGAACCAGGAGTTGGTTTCTTCACGCATCGGCCCCCAGAGCTGGTCGTCATGCATGTCGCCCGGAGGGTAGCTTGTCAGGAAATCCACATGCCGTGGCGCACCGGGATCAAAGCCTTCGGGCGCATATCCTGCGCCTTGCGCTTTTTCCGATGCCAGCACCAGGTCGCGGTGGGTATCCTCAATGTCGATGATACCTTCTGTGCCAACGATACCCACTTCAATACCGTAGACCGAACCCGGCCAGACCGTGGGCAAAGCCCAGCTGATGTTCATGCTAAATATGGTGCCATCATCCATGGTAAAGACGCCAAATGTTCCGTCCTTGGTGCCGTATTTCCCAAGCGCCTTGTCACAAGACTGCGCATAGACAGAAACGGGTGATTTGCCTTCCATCAGCCACATACACATGTCCAGGCTGTGGGTGCCGGAAACCACCATAGGTGTCAGGTTGGCGCGGTCCTGTGTGCGGGCCAGCGTAGCGATCGGCACCATTCGGTTCATGAACGCCCGCGCCACGACGGAGGTCACATCCCCGACCTGACCGGTGATCAGCCGTTCTTTAACAGCCAGGAACCGGCGGCGGAATCGCTGGGTGTAGCCGACCACGGCGTCCACCCCTGCGTCCTCAATAGCGTCAAGGATACGTTTTGACTCAACCGCATTCGTGGCCAGCGGTTTCTCGATGAACAGATCAAGGCCGCGCTCTACAGCAAACAGCGTTGGATCCATGTGGTAGTTTTCATCGGTCGCAATGATAACGGCTGTCACCTCGGGCCTGGACAGCAGTTCCTTGTAGTCGGTTGTGAAGAAATCCGCGTCAGTATCCGTTTTCAGTTTCTCACCAAGGTCAGATTTTACGTCGCACAGCCCGATCCAGCCGACACCTGGGTAGTCGCGAGCAAGCTCGCCGCGAATGCGCCCAATGGTGCCGCAGCCGACAATCGCGAGGCCAATTTCTTTTTTCTTCTTAGTCATCATCAAATCCCAGGCTGTGGTTTGTTCCGGAAGGCACGTAAGATTCCTTCGGAAATAATTGCGATAAGTGCGATCAGCAGCACGGTGCCGACATACTGGCTGGCGACAAAGCCGATTGATTTGTCTTCAAACACCATCATGGCGCGGCGCAGGTTTTCATCGGCCAGTGGTCCGAGAATGACACCCAGCACGATCGGTGCAGTTGGAAATTTGAAGTAGTGCAGAACAAATCCGGCAAAACCTGATCCGAACATAATCCAGACGTCGAACATGCTCAGGCGCACGGCATAGGCACCGATAACGCAGATCGGAATGATCAGCGGCAGCAAGACACCACGTGGCAGGCTGAACAGTTTGACACAGGGTTTGATCAGGCCAATCGCGGCCACATACATCAACAGGTTCGCCACGATCAGTGCGGCGTAGATGTAATAGATCAGCCCCGGATGGTCGATTTCGATGGTCGGGCCGACCACGACGTTTTTCAGTGCCAGCGCCCCCAGAAGCGCAGCAGCAGCGGCGTTGCCGGGGATACCCAGCGCCAGCAGAGGCAACAGGGAGCCGCCGATGTTGGCGTTATTGGACACTTCGGCACTGACGATCGCCTCATAGCTGCCTTTGCCCCATTTCGCCCGTTCTTCGGGTTTGGCACGGCGTTTGGCAATATCATAGGACAGGAAGGACGCCACATTGGCCCCTGCCCCCGGAATGGCACCGATCAGTGTACCGATGACCCCGGAGCGCACCGCAGTCGGGGCGTATTTCATCAGCAGGCTGAAGGGCGGGATAACACTGCCAACGGCCTCGGGAATTTTATAGTGATCCTTTTGCGGCAAGACGCGCAGCACTTCTGCAAGACCAAACAGCCCGATCAGCACCGCCACATAGTTGACGCCGTCCTGAAGCTCCAGAACATCAAAGGTAAAGCGGGACACACCATGGATCGGGTCAATGCCGACAAAGGCAATCAACAGGCCGATCCAGCCGGCGATCCAGCCTTTGAGAGGCATGCTGCCGGCGGACATGGAGCCGCTGACGGTGATGCCGATCATGGCCAGAAGGAACATTTCCCAGGATTTGAAATTCAGCGCAAAAGACAGCACCAGCGGGATGAAACCGACCAGCAGAATAATACCGACCCAGTTGCCGATAAAGGAGGCGCCAATCGCAAGACCCAGCGCTTTGCCGCCCTCGCCTCTGCGCGCCAGCGCATGGCCTTCAATCATCGTTGGCACCGCATCCGGCGTGCCCGGGATATTAATCATCACCGCCGAGATTGCACCGCCGAAGACACTGCCGGTGTACACACCCAGCATAAAGGACAGCGCGGTGTTCTGATCCATACTGGCAGACAGCCCGATCAGCAGCGCCATCGCCATGGTAGTGGACAGCCCCGGCAGGGCTCCCCAGATGATCCCAAGTGACACACCCGTCAGGGTGATAAGGAGGATATAGGGCGATATCGCCTGTAAAATTGCATCCCAAATCATCAGAACGACCCCGGCAATGGAACTTCAAAAACGTAGCGGAACACCCCGGCCAGTGAGACGGTCCAGAGTGCACCGACGGCCAGCGCCTTCATCAACCCGGCGCGCCAGAAATAGGCCAGCAACAGGGTCAGGGTAATCGTCGTATGGGTCTCAAACGCGCCGACAACAAGTTGGGTGTCAAACAGGTCGAACCGGTAGGTGAACGGCACCAGATCCAGCGCCAGGATGTAACTGCCGATGAATGCAAACAGCAGCGCGGTACGGGTAAAGGAGACCTCTTCGTCGCCCTCGTCTGCGACCGTCTCAGTGCCGCGCCGTTTCCAGGCGAGGTAGCCCAGCATCCCTGCCATAATCAGCAATGACGCGGCGGTTACAATGGGCATCAGGCCTGGGAATGTGGACACATCTCCCGGCATCTTCAGCTGGAACGCCTCAAACATAATCCAGATCGACAGGATCGCCAGAAACGCGGCGGCTATTAAATCCAGCTTCGGAGACGCAAATCCGGCGTTTTCGTCCTCGCCGGCGAAGGATGTCTTGGCAGTCATATCAGATCCTGTGGTGACTTCAGTTTAGCGCATTCCGGGGGGACCTGTGCCCCCCCGGAAATTTGATTTATCCGACTGGAGTGTATCCTTTCGGCGGCCACCAACCTTCAAAATCAGCAGGGGCCGGAAGGCCAAGATCTGCTGCAGATTTCACTTCAGCACCAATTTGATCTGAGAACTTGTTGAACGTATCAACGGTGATCGTTTCAAGTTTCGCTGCGGCTTTGTCCGCCTCGGCGCCGGTGCGGATATCGATCTGGAAGAACTTCTTATCGATCATTTCCTTGAACCCGGGCGAATTTGCAGCCGCGACAAAGGCCTCTTCAACCTGCTGCTGGATCTCTACCGGCGTGTCACGTTTCATGATGAAGTTATAGGTGGCGCCAATAGGCAGGAAGGATTTGATCTCAGAAATCAGACCGCCAACCGAAGGCATGACTGCGCCGTTTTCCAGCACGATATCTTTGGTGCCCGTCTGTTGCAGGCAGCGCATTTTGCCAGCCCGGATCAGGTCCACATGTTCGTGAACACCACCACCGGCAATATCGACTTCGCCCTGCAAACCCGCAAGCGTGGCGTTTTTGCCGCCCTTGTACGGAATGTACTTCAGATTGATCCCGGCGAACGAGCCAACGATCATTGCCAGCTCATGCCACAGACCGCCGGTGCCGGAGGTTGAAATCGAAATTTTGCCAGGGTTTGCTTTGGCCGCAGCGACGACGTCGTCAAAGGTCTGGAACGGCGAGTCGATTGGCACGGACCAGCTGGCGTTTGCGCTTGCCGCCTGAAAGAAGCTCCACTCTTCC
Source organism: Candidatus Halocynthiibacter alkanivorans (assembly GCF_003333265.1). GTDB lineage: Bacteria > Pseudomonadota > Alphaproteobacteria > Rhodobacterales > Rhodobacteraceae > Halocyntiibacter_A > Halocyntiibacter_A alkanivorans. Next base: position 83,635 of record NZ_QOLB01000032.1, on the reverse strand, counting down.
CATGGCACCAAATCAACATGGCCCATGACGCGCACGAATTTGTTATAGTTCGCACCGCCCAGAACGGTGTAGCCGTCCGGTTTTTGCGCGTAGACATATTTCGTGGCCACAGCACCGACGGCGCCAGGTTTGTTGTTAACCGTTACCTTCCAGCCTTTTGCAGCGGCCATTTCTGAGGCCAGTTTGCGCATGATCGTATCGGTTCCGCCACCGGCACCATACATGACAACGATGGTAACCGGGCGATCCGGATAACCTGCTGCAAACGCCTGCGACCCCGGAATTGTAATCGTCAGCGCACCCATTGCGGCGGCCCCGGTGGTCAGCAACTGTCTCCGGCTCAGGCCGGTATCTTTAGTATTTTTCATTTGTTCTCTCCCTGATTTAAGTAATTTAGCCCGGCTTAACCTGTCCCTTTTTCAACGTTAAAATCTGTTCCGCCCTCCCCACACTCACCGGCGGCAAATGCACCTCTCCGGCCCCGCAGTTGTCTCCACCGGCGCGATTGGTGGCAGCGATTTTTTGCAATATGCGCAGCGCTGAACCGCGTTGTTCAATGGCAATCTTACTGATGCCACGGCCCGGAGTTTTAACAGCACTAAACCGGTCGCCGCGCAGGTGCCTGAAAGGCACGGGGTACGACCGAATGACACTTGCAGTCGGTGTCGCGGCCCGGACTATTTGAGTGAAACATATATGCACACATTATTTATTCCCGTTCAGGCCCAACCTGAAAACTAATGTTTCCTGATACTGGCCATGAATAAAGCTGATTGCCGGCGCCTGGATCGCGTGGTTGTTCGACGCTTTTGCGCTGTGCGGGCCGGCCCCCTGTGTTCATTGCCTCTGCCACCGGGATGCCAGGTGACGCTGTGAGCGCACCTCTGTCCCAGCCCGCGCCGCAGTCAAATGCTTCATTCCGTCATCCCTCAATTCATTGGTTGACCAATTTAGCTGATTGTAAACCAATATTCAATAAAATTGTTAAGCAAAAGAACAGGCTTTGTATACAACTATTAAATCTGGAGAATTGGAAATTGCTGACCGGTCGAATTCAGCCGAATTGGTTGCCCAATTCAGAAATCCCCGATAACCCGTGATTTTACCGGAAAAAATGGTCCTTGCACTGCTGGCAACTGCGACGGATTTCACACAAAGGCACCCCGGACATTAAACATGTCCGGGGTGCTGATATCTTCGTCATTACATATCTTAACGCAACGGGTGATCCGCCGCGCCTAGTCCTCTGCCAGCAGCGCGCGGAATTTTTCAGGGATCTGATCTATGGTCAGTTTGGCCTGTTCGTCCTTGTCATGCGCAAACGCCACCAGATCGGCAAGCTCGTCGCCAGTCAGGCTGATAAACTCACCCAATTCGTCTTCCTGCATCACCACCATCGCCGGCGCCCCACGCCACATCCGCGCGGAAAACTCAAACACGTTCATCGGGCCGGGCATATCAATTGCGTCCAGTGTAGGCGCATCTTCACCACCAACGCCGTTAACGGAATGGCAGACCGCACAGCCTTTGGTGGCAAACAATTCCCGGCCCCGGCTTGAACTCATATTCGGCAAAACCAGACCCACGCCTGCCATAAATTCGTCCAGATGCTCTTGTTCCGCAGCGGTCAGTTCATCCATGGTGCCAAAATCATGCTCGTGCTGATCATGCCCCCCGCCGCCACCTGCGTCAGCGTCATCATCAGCGTGAGCGTCAGCTGCAGTGGCTTTAACGGCTTCGCTTTCGCTATGTCCCGCACCGGAAAAGGACGCGGACGGGGCAAGCGCAAACACAAGAGCGCCAGCGAGAAGCATTGGTGATTTAAATGTATCAAACATCTGCGGTTCCTTAGACAGATTCCTCCGGGTTGTGCCTCCGGTCAGAGGCGGCGTCCGGACGGCGCCATTCACTGTGGCGTCGGTGCAGATCTATCGCAGGTTGCGGGACCAGAATATGACCCAGATCAATATATGTATATTATCGTCACCTTTATCCGCTCAATCCTCCAGTTCGTCAAAAACCTTTTTCGCCGCACGGAAACACTCCAGCGCCTGCGGCACACCGCAGTAGATGCCTACTACGTGAATAATGGCGCGGATCTCCTCTTTCGACACGCCATTGTTGATCGCCCCGCGGCAATGCAATTCCCATTCGTGCATCTTGCCCAAAGCACCGATCATCGACAGGTTCATCATGCTGCGGGTTTTGGCGTCGATCGCATCGTCATCCCAGCCAAAGCCCCAGCACCACGCGGTCATCGCCTCCTGAAACGGGCGGGTGAAATCGTCGGCCGCCGCCAGGTTTTTCTCTACATATTCAGCGCCCAGAGTCGCTTTGCGCTGTGCCAGCCCTTTGGCAAAAAGATCGTCATCCATTGGTCTTCTCCTGTTTAACCTGACTGCGGCGTACCGCCACACGGCAAATACTTAATCCAGTGCACCTGTATTATTCCAGCGCACTGGTTTTGGCGCAGTTCCACACTTGCGTGCCTCACTGACACATTGCGCTACGGCCGGGTCCCGGCTCAGCTGAGCAGACCCGCTTCCAGATACACAATCCGGTCCATCCGCGCCGCCAGTTCCATATTATGGGTGGCGATCAGCGCCGCCAGCCCCTCGCCGCGCACCAGCGCCATCAGGCTGTCAAACACCACGTCAGAGGTGGCCGGATCCAGATTGCCGGTCGGCTCATCCGCCAGCAACAGGCGCGGCTGATTGGCCAGCGCCCGGCAGAATGCAACCCGCTGTTGCTCGCCCCCGGAAAGCGCTGCCGGCCGGTGCGCCGCGCGTGCGCCAACGCCGACACTTTCCAGAAGATCAGACGCGCGACGCTTTGCCTGGCCGGCGCCAATCCCGTTGGCCAGTTGAGGCAGCACAATGTTTTCTGCAGCCGAGAACTCCGGCAACAGGTGATGGAACTGATAAATAAAGCCGATATCGTTGCGTCGCGCAGCAGTTCGTTTGCGGTCCGAAAGCCGCGTCATGTCCTGCCCTCCGATGCGCACATGCCCCGTATCCGCGCTGTCCAGCAGCCCGGCAATATGCAGCAGGGTGGATTTGCCAGCCCCGGAAGGTGCCACCAGAGCCACAGCTTCACCGGCATGCAATGTCAGATCAACGCCGCGCAATACCATGACTTCATTGGGCTTGCCGCGGTTATAGGCCTTCTCGATCCCGGAAAGCTCTAACATCACATCATTCATAGCGCAGCGCCTCAACCGGGTTCATGCGCGCCGCCCGGCGTGCAGGGAATATTGTAATGCCAAAGCTCAGCAGCAGCGACAGTGCCACCGCCGACAGCACATCCGCCAATTGAAGCTTTGCCGGCAACCGGTAAATGCCGCGCACCGACGCATCCCACACTTCGCCGCCGGACGCGCCATTGATAAACGCCAGGATCGGATCGAAATACAGCGCGAACAAGCAGCCCAGAAGCACGCCAAATGCGGTGCCAATCAACCCGACCAGCGAGCCGCACAAAAAGAACACCCGCAGGATCGAGCCTTCGGTCAGCCCCATCGTGCGCAGAATGCCAATGTCGCGGCCTTTGTTTTTCACCAGCATCACCAGGCCCGAAATGATATTCAGCGAGGCAATCAGCACCAGCACCGACATCAGCACGAACATCACGGTGTCCTCGATCTCCAGTGCACGCAGAAAACTGCCGGAGGCATCCCGCCAGGTCCAGACCAGTGCACGTTCGCCGCCCGCCAGCATGATTTCCGGCGCGAGCTCATCGATCAGATCGGGTTCCTCCACCATCACCTCAATCTCATCGGCCGATCCGCTGCGATTGAAAAACACCTGTGCCTGCTCAAACGGCAGATAGGCGCGGGTTTTGTCTATGTCATAGCGACCGGCGGTGAAAATATATGTGACGGTAAAAGCCGAGATGCGCGGGCTGGTGCCAAAGGCGGTTTTCACCCCGTCCGGCGAAATCAGCTTGATGCGGTCCCCCACTGTGACCCCCAACTCGCGCGCCACACCGGATCCAATGGCAATGCCACCGGAAAAATCAGCGATATCGCCAACTTTGCTGACCGGCGCTGCAATGCGGGGAATGCCCTGCAGGTCCTCCGCACTGATGCCGTAGACCTCCACCCCGGCGTTGCGCCCGCGCGCCGAGGCCATCACCTGGCCGCGCACCAGAGGTGCTGCGCGGGTGACACCTGGCACCATTGCGATGCGGGCAGCAACCGCGTCATAATCTTCAAAACCACGCAAACTGCGCCCGTCCGCCGTCACATAAGTGGACGAATAAACCGTCACATGGGCATTGGTGCCCAGAATGGTATCAACAAATTCAGCGCGAAAGCCAGCGCGCACCGCCATAGTGATGATCAACGCCGCCACTGCAAGCGTGATGCCGATCAGCGAAATCCAGGTCATGACACTGACCCCGCCATCGGCGCGGCGCGCCCGCAGATATCGCCAGGCAATCATCCATTCAAAACGGGAAAAGGGGGCGGTTGTGCGGGCCAAAATTTCACTCCTGTGACGTCGCGCTGACCTTGGCGGCGCAGCCCGCAAAGGTCAAGAAGGCAACAAGAAACCGGCGACAACCGCCCTTCGCCCGCTCACCGGCACCGCCCGCGGCCGCTCACCACCGGCGCAAAGATAAAAAGGGCACCCGCAGGCGCCCTTTTCACTAAATCGCAAACGCTGACGCCTTAGTGCTGCGCATAGATCTCAGCCAGCCTTGCCGCCGCCAGTTCCGGTGTCAGCTCTTCGCTTTCGCCGGTGCGCCGGCTGGTCAGCTCCACAACGCCATTTTTCAGACCCCGCGGGCCCACGGTGATGCGCCAGGGCAGACCGATCAGATCCATGGTGGCGAATTTACCGCCGGCCCGTTCTTTACGGTCGTCATAGAGCGGCTCGAGGCCCAGCGCGGACACGCTTTTATAGAGAGCCTCACAGGCCGCGTCCGCCGCCTCATCACCCTGTTTCAGGTTGACGATACCCACATGGAACGGGGTGACGCCTTCCGGCCAGATAATGCCCTTGTCGTCATGGCTGGCTTCAATGATCGCGCCCAGCAGACGTGACACACCAATACCGTGGCTGCCCATATGGACCGGAACATGTTTCTGGTCGGCATTGACCACTGTGGCGCCCATGGATTCGGAATATTTGGTGCCAAAATAGAAGATCTGCCCCACCTCAATACCGCGTGCAGTGGCGCGGCGTTCTTCTGGCACCTCATTAAACAGCGCCTCGTCATGGGTTTCATCCGTGCGGGCATAACGCGAAGTGAACTCTTCCAGTACGGATGCACATTGTTCCACATTGTCGAAATCGATCTCACGATCACCAAAACTCAGTTCGGTGACCGCGCTGTCATAAAACACCTCGGATTCACCAGTTTCGGCCAGCACGAGGAATTCATGCGTGTAATCCCCGCCGACCGGGCCACCATCAGCCCGCATCGGAATCGCCTGCAGCCCCATTCGTTCATAGGTGCGCAGATAGGCCACCAGATGGCGGTTGTAGGCGTGCAGCGCGTCTTCTTTGGTCAGATCAAAGTTATAGCCGTCTTTCATCAGGAATTCGCGGCCCCGCATCACGCCAAAACGCGGACGGACTTCATCGCGGAATTTCCACTGGATCTGATACAGCGTCAGCGGCAGGTCTTTGTAACTGTTGATATGGCTGCGGAAAATATCGGTGATCTGCTCTTCATTGGTGGGACCATAGAGCATGTCGCGGCCATGGCGGTCGCTGAGACGCAGCATTTCATCGCCATAGTCATCATAGCGGCCGCTTTCACGCCACAGATCGGCCGATTGCAATGTTGGCATCAGCACCGGAATATGGCCCGCTTTGGCCTGTTCCTCGTGCACGATACGTTCGATGTTTTGCAGCACCTTCAACCCGAGGGGCAACCAGGAATAAATCCCGGCGGAGGCTTGCTTGATCATGCCTGCGCGCAGCATCAGGCGGTGGCTGACGATCTGGGCTTCAGAGGGCGTTTCTTTGAGAACCGGCAGGAAGTAGCGCGACAGACGCATGGGTGGCACCTTTGGTTGATGAATTATTGCCTGTTCGTCTAGGCCATCGCGCCCGCCCAGACAAGAGATTGATCGCATCCGCGCCCGCCAGCTGGCCCGCGTTTTAATTCTTGCTGTGCTGCGCCAAAGAAACACGCCCAGATCAGCGCCCGGCAACGCGATACGCGCGACACCGTCGTCAGACCGCTCCGCTGTGCCACAGAACAGCGCTCAGGATCGGCGCGCACAGTTCACCAGCATGCCCTCTCTGGCGTCGCGCGTTTCACAGATCGGCGCCTTCTGGCCTGCGCCGGAAGCAAAGATGCCGTTTTACATGGGTTTTCCCCAGGGTACTCCACAGCTGATTTCCGCCGCAGGGTTGAAACGCCGCCGCCCCCAGGTCAGAAGTGTGGCCAGAGAGGATATTATCCATGGCGTTACCCGTTCAGCAACAAGCGAAATACTGGGGCATTTCTGCTGCCGCATTGTTCGCCTTTCTCTATCTTCTAGGCGATGTGATCCTGCCCTTTGTTGTCGGCGCGGCGCTGGCCTATTGCCTCGACCCGATTGCAGACCGGCTGGAAACCTGGGGGCTGTCCCGCGCGATTTCGACCGTCGCGATCACCCTTACTGCCTCGGTTCTGTTTGTGCTGATTGCGCTGCTGATCCTGCCGACGCTCGTCAGCCAGGCCGTTGGTCTGGTGGAAACAGCGCCGCGGCTGATCACCAACCTGCAGGACAATCTCACCAACCGTTTTCCCGAATTGCTGGATGAAAACAGCCAGATCTATCAGTCGGTGATGGCGGTGGCAGAGACTCTGCGCTCCAAAGGCGGCGTCTTGCTGCAAACCGCGCTCGGCCAGGCGGCCAGCCTGATCAATGTTTTGGTTCTCATTATTCTTGTGCCGGTGATCACCTTTTATCTGTTGCTGGACTGGGACCGGATGGTGGCGGTTGTGGACAGGCTGTTGCCACGCGATCATGCGCCCCTGATCCGCCAGGTTGCCGGTGACATTGACCGCACCCTTGCGGCGTTCATCCGCGGCCAGGGCACGGTCTGCCTGGTGCTGGGCAGTTTTTACGCCACCGCGCTGATGCTGGTGGGTCTGCAATTTGGGCTGATTGTCGGCGCCCTCGCCGGTCTGATTTCGTTTATCCCCTATATCGGTGCGCTGGTCGGTGGTGTGCTGGCCATCGGGCTGGCAGTGTTTCAGTTCTGGGGCGAATGGAGCTGGATCGCCGCCGTGGCTGGTATCTTTGCAATCGGGCAATTTCTGGAAGGCAATATCCTGACACCAAAACTGGTCGGTCAGTCGGTCGGTTTGCACCCGGTCTGGCTTATTTTTGCCCTGTCGGCCTTTGGCACAATGTTTGGGTTTGTGGGCATGCTGGTCGCGGTTCCGGTTGCCGCTTCAATCGGCGTGGTGATGCGCTTTGCCCTGGGGCAGTACCAGGAGGGACGGCTCTATAAAGGCGAAGATCATGCGACCCCTGTCACCCACGTTCCAACTGCCAGCGCGACGGAGGCTGACTGCGATGATGAGTGAGCAACTGGCATTTGACCTGCCGCTGCGCCCGGCGCTGGGGCGCGAAAATTTCTTTGTCTCACCGTCCAACGCGCTGGCATTGGCGATTGTGGACGGATGGGAAAACTGGCCTTCGGGAAAACTGGTGCTGGTCGGCCCGGACGGGGCGGGCAAAACCCACCTTGCCCGCATGTGGGCGGATGAACATGACGCGGTGATCGTCAAAGCCCGCGATCTGCCCGGCGCGGTGATTGATGCGCTCGCCGCCTGCCGCTTTGTTGTGGTGGAAGACGCCGATCTGCTCTGTGACCCCGACTGCGGTTTCAGCGCCCAGGCCGCCCAGGACGCGCTGTTTCACCTACACAATCTGACGCTGGCGGAGGGGGGCTGTCTGTTGCTGACCGCCTCCTCCCCACCAAGCCGCTGGCCGCTGACACTGCCGGACCTGCGCAGCCGGATGGAAGCCACAACCGTGGCCCAGCTTGAATCGCCCGATGATACGCTGCTGACGGCCATGTTGTTGAAACTGTTCAGCGATCGTCAATTGGCGGTGACGCCAGGTCTGATAAGCTATATCGTGAGACGGATGACACGCAGCCATGCGGCGGCCTGCGATCTGGTTGCGGCGCTGGATGCGCTGGCACTGGCGCAGGGCAAACCGGTCAGCCAGACCATGGCCGCCTCATTGTTTGAAAGCGATATGGCCACTGCCGCGCCTATGTAAACGAGGCACTCGAAAAGGACGCCCATGACCCACGCAGACTTCCTCAAGGCCCCGTTTCCGACTGCAACCGAACTGCCTGCCGAAGACTTCGCAGGGCCGAAACGCTTTTTCAACCGGGAACTGAGCTGGCTCGCGTTTAACTGGCGCGTGCTTGAAGAAGCGAAAAACCGCAGGGTACCGCCGCTGGAACGGCTGCGCTTCGTGTCAATTTCTGCCACCAATCTGGATGAGTTTTACACCGTGCGTGTGGCTGGTCTGCGGGAATTGCAGCGCGAGGGCAATGTGACCCCGGCCGCCGACGGCCTGACCCCGTCCCAACAGCTGAAACTGATCAATGAGAATGCCCGTAACCTGTTACAGGAACAAAACAAAGTCTGGGGCGAATTGCGTGGCCATCTGGAGAGCAAGGGCATAACGCTTGAGAGCGATGCCTCCTTAAGTGACGCGGACCGGATTTTCCTCGACGAGCATTTTATGGAACAGGTGTTCCCGGTGCTGTCACCGCTGGCGATCGATCCGGCACACCCGTTCCCCTTTATCCCCAACCTTGGATTTGTACTGGCGCTGCATCTGGAACGGAAGAAGGACAAACGGGCGCTGCAGGCAATGCTGCCAATTCCGGCGCAGATTGACCGGTTCATCAAATTGCCGTCAGCCCCTGGCGACTTCCGGTTTTTGCCGCTCGAAGAGATGCTGCGGATCTACGCCAACCGGTTGTTTCCTGGCTACAAAGCCATCGGGCACTGCACCTTCCGGGTATTGCGTGACAGTGACCTGGAGGTCGAAGACGAAGCCGAAGACCTGGTGCGCGAATTTGAAGTGGCGCTTAAACGGCGCCGGCGCGGCGAAGTTGTCCGGCTGACAATATCCAGTGACGCCCCCGCCCTGTTGCGCAGCACAATTGAACGCGAACTGCATGTCACCGACGAAGATGTGGTGGAAATGGATGGGATGATCGGCCTGTCTGATCTGCGCAAACTGGTGCTGAAAGAACGCCCGGATCTGTTGTGGCCATCCTTCACCCCGCGGGTGCCGGAACGGGTTCAGGACCACGATGGCAATATGTTTGAGGCCATCAAACAAAAAGACATGTTGCTGCACCATCCTTATGAAACCTTTGATATGGTGATCCGGTTCCTGAAACAGGCGGCGCATGATCCCGATGTGGTGGCAATCAAACAGACATTGTACCGCACATCCCGCGACTCCCCGATTGTCGAAGCGCTGTGTGATGCGGCCGAGGCCGGCAAATCTGTCACCGCGCTGGTCGAACTGAAAGCGCGCTTTGATGAGGCCGCCAATATCCGGCAGTCCCGCCGGCTTGAGCGGTCCGGCGCCCATGTGGTCTACGGCTTTATCAACCTGAAAACACATGCAAAAATATCGACTGTGGTCCGCCGCGAAGGCAAACAACTGGTCACATACACCCATTATGGCACCGGAAACTACCATCCGATCACGGCACGTACCTACACCGACCTCAGCTTTTTCACCTGTGACAAGGGCCTTGGTCGTGACGCGACCAAAGTCTTCCATTTCCTCTCGGGATATGCCCAGCCGGAAGGCATGGTTAACCTCTCGATTTCGCCCCTGAACCTGAAAACGAAATTGCTGGCCAATATTGCCCGCGAGGGAAAACACGCCGCGAAGGGCAAGCCCGCCGAGATCTGGGCCAAAATGAACTCGCTGATTGATCCGGAGGTGATTGATGCGCTCTATGCCGCGAGCCAGGCCGGGGTGAAGATCAATCTGGTGATCCGGGGAATTTGTGGTTTGCGACCGGGCATCAAGGGCCTGTCAGACAATATCCGGGTGAAATCTATAGTTGGACGTTTTCTTGAGCACAGCCGCATCGTGTGTTTTGGCAATGGCCACGGCTTGCCGTCGCAGAAGGCGGAAGTGTTCATATCTTCCGCTGACTGGATGGGCCGCAACCTGAACCGGCGGGTGGAGACGATGATCAATTGCACCAACCCGACGGTAAAAGCACAGATCATGAGCCAGGTGATGGCGGCAAATATGGCCGATGAAGCCCAGAGCTGGGTGCTGGCGCCCGATGGCAGCTTTGAACGCCCGGTGCCGGAAAAAGACCGGCCCTTGTTCAACTGCCACCGCTTTTTTCTGGAAAACCCGTCGCTGTCCGGGCGCGGCTCCGCCGGCGCTGCAGATGTTCCGGAACTGACCCATTCAACAGATGACGCCACGCCCATCGATTGAGCAGTATCGATGACACCGCCAGACCAGCAGCAAAACCAGGGGGCTTGCCCGTGACCGTATCTCTGACTTCTCCGGACGAGTGGGGCCCCTTTGGCCGCCCCTTGTTTGATGACAAGACCGTACAGGCTCTGTCCCGTGTCGGCGTAGTAGATGTGGGCTCAAACTCGGTCCGGATGGTGATCTTTGACGGCGCGGCCCGCTCGCCCGCATATTTTTACAATGAAAAAATTCTCTGTGGCCTGGGTGCAGGCCTGCCGGAAACCGGCCATCTGAACCCCGAGGGCAAACGGCGGGCACTGGCGGCGCTAAAACGGTTTCAGGCCATTGCGCGGGGTTTAAAGATCAAACCGCTCACCGTCGTGGCCACCGCTGCCATGCGCGAAGCCCGCGACGGGCCGGAGTTTGCCCGCGAAATTGAACAGGAAACCGGCTTAAAACTCTGGGTGATTGACGGGCTCGAGGAGGCCCGTCTTTCGGCGCAGGGCGTGCTGCTGGGCTGGCCCGAAGCCGACGGTCTGGTCTGTGACATCGGCGGCTCCTCGATGGAGCTGGCGATCGTGCGCGACGGGGGCGTCGGCAAACGGATTTCCTCGGCTCTGGGCCCGCTAAAACTGCAGAATATTCCCGGCGGGCACAAAGGGCTGAAGAGCCATATTGCCGGTATTCTTGATGAGCTGGCCGAAGAAATGGGCACCGGCCACAAACGTATATATCTGGTTGGCGGCTCCTGGCGTGTCATCGCCCGGCTGGATATGGAACGGCGCAACTACCCGCTTCACGTGCTGCATGAATACCGAATGTCCCCCAAAGATATCAGCCAGACCGTGAAATGGATTGGCGAACAAGATCTGCAGGACATGCGCCACCGCACCGGCACTTCTGCCGCACGCATGGCCCTGGTTCCCGCCGCCTGCGAGGTTCTGCGCCAACTCACGCGCAGATTCAAACCCCGCGACGTTGCCGTCAGTTCCTACGGCATCCGGGAAGGCATGCTCTATGAACAGATGCCCGATGAACTTCGCCGCCGCGACCCGTTGATTGAAGCCTGCCGTTTTGCCGAGCACAGAGACGCCCGCACCCCCGGGACCGGCACAGCACTTTACCAATTTTTGAAACCACTGTTCGCTTCTGCCCCCAGCGCCGAGACGCGCCTGTTCAAAGCCGCTTGCCTGTTGCATGACGTCAGCTGGCGCGCGCATCCCGACTACCGGGCCGAGCTGTGTTTTGACAATGCCACACGGGCCAACCTGGGCGGGCTGACCCATCCGGAACGTATATTCCTCGGCCTGACCCTGATGCACCGCTACAAGAACAAACACGACGACAGCCGCTTTGCGCCCCTGTTTGAATTGCTGGATGACGGGGCGATGCGACGGGCAGAAACGCTCGGTAAAGCATTGCGGTTCGGGGCGATGTTCAGCGCAACAGACCCGGATAAACACGCGAGTCTGCGCTGGTTCCCCAAAAAGAAAAAACTGGAACTGGTGCTGAGAAAAGAAGCGGTGCCGCTGTTTGGCGAGGTGGCAGAGGCCCGGTTCAACGCGCTGGTCAAATCGCTTGCTGTCACGGCGTCGGTCCGGATCAGCCGCAGCTGAGCCAAGCCGGGGTGCCCCGCGGTATTACCCGCTTTTTCGACCGGCGGCTCTACAAATCGATTTCGCCGCCAGGCTCCTCGGGCTGCTGCGGTATCGGCGCCAGATCCTGACGCCGGCGGATGATGATGTCGCCATTTTCAAGAATTTCCGGCAGCTGATACAGCGACAGATCGATGATTTTGCCCTCAAATTTCAGCACCAGCTCATCTGCCCCCTTCAACAGGCTGCGCAACATCATCTGCGCCCCTTCTGATAGCAGCTCCAGGCCTTCTTCGAGTTCCGAGCCCGGGTCGGATTCAGTCTGGGACTGCGCAGAAAAGGGGGAAACTGTCAGAGACGCCAACAGAACATATGGGACAATACGTTTCATCGGGCCAATATAGGCCATTGTGGCTGGTTTGATAAGGGCTGCGGCCGTCAGATTGCTGCGCCATCAGTCGCTCGCGCCGTCAGATATCGATGTCCAGCGTCACCGGGAAATGATCAGACGCGGTCAGCAACGCTTCGCGCAGGTCCACAAGCTCATAACACCGGGCGTCTTCAAACGGATGCCAGATCCGCCAGTCCGGCGCGCGCGACATCAGATCCGGCGACAGCATAATGTAATCCAGCAGCGCCTGCAGATACCGCTTTTGCGGGTGAATATAGAAGCGCGCGGTGGTCGGCGTGGCGGCAAAGCGGTGACTGAGCTCCAGCCGGGCGTGGGGATCATACAGCTGCGGCCCCTGCGTTTCCCCCAGCACAATTTCAACGCTGGAGCGGCCAAACAGTTTTTCATATTCGTCCAGACCAGGCCCGTCGTTGAAATCGCCCAGCACGATCAAAGCGTCTCCGGCGTTCAGATGCTCGACCACCCGGCGCCGCACCCAGATGCACTGAGCCAGCTGTTTGCGCCGGTTTTCGATCGAAATTCGCACCTCGTCTGCGGCGTTGCGCGCGCCATGTGGCGCTTTGGATTTTACGTGGATGCCGATCATGCGCAGTTCAAAACCTGACGCGGTTTTCAGTGCCAGTTCCAGCGGCGGTTTGGAAAACACCACGTCTTCGGGCGCAGCATCAGTGTCGAGATCGATCAACAGGCTTTTGTCAAACCGCGGCGCAACGCCCTCAGTCCCCGATCCCGTCTCCCCCATGGGGTCATGCCAGGCGCTGATCTGATCCGGGTCATAGAGAAACGCGATTTCCTGCTGGGTGTTATTGCCAAAGCCGATCACAGCCCGGCGCGCCCGCAGCCCCGCCCATTGTGCAAAATTCTCAAGCGCCGCCACGGTCGAGCGGCGGCGGTTTTCGTCCGGCGCTTCGACGATCAGAATTCCGTCCGCATCAAGTGCGGTGAACACTTTGGCCAGCGCTTCCAGCTGCTGCAACCGGGTGACGTTGTACCGTGACGACCATGTACCATCCGCAAGCAGCCCGCCATCATCGTCAAACAATGCGGTGAACCATTCGACATTATAGGTGGCGAGACGCATCCGGGTTTCAGGCTCCGGCGTGTGCAGCGGAGATGGTTTCCCAAGCAGCATTCACCGCGATCAGACGGGCTTCCGCAAGCTTCACCGCCTCCTGGGGAACCCCACGCGCAATCATGCGATCAGGGTGGCATTCGCGCACCAGGGCGCGCCAGGCTTTGCGCAGCTCCTGATAGCTCATGTCCTCATTTACGCCCAGCACCATATAGGGATCCGGGCTGGCGTCCGGTACAAACCGGGCACGCAGCGAGGCAAACTGGGCTTCACTCATGCCAAAAATTTCAGCGACGCGGGCGAGGAATGTATCTTCGCCCGGATGATATTTACCGTCAGCGAGGGCGATATGAAAAAGCCCTTCCATCAGATCGCACAGCGGCGCGCGATCCTCAGCAAACATGCTTGCCACCCGCCTGGCATAATCCTCAAACCCCGCAACATCCTGGCGCGCAAGGTTGAAAATCCGCGCCGCGCTTGCTTCATGCGCCGGCGGAATGGTGAAAACTTCGCGAAAAGCCGTGACCTCGTCGCGGGTGACCAGACCATCCGCCTTGGCCATTTTTGCGCCAAGCGCGATCACCGCAATGGTAAAACCAGCACGACGCTCCGGTGCCGAGCGCAATTGCTCAAACACCCTGGACAGGCTTTCGCCACGGGACAGCGCGGATAACGCTTCAGATATACGGGACCAAACAGACATTTTCTCAGTCTAGCCTTTCAGGCAGCGGATGTCAGCCAGGCTGACGGTAACACACGGGGTTGTCACAAATATTTCACCAGCATCACCGCATCAAGCCAGCGGTCAAATTTTCGCCCGATCCGGCGCAGACGCCCCTGTTCTTCATAGCCCATTCGAAGGTGAAATCCGATGGAGCCTTCGTTGTCCGCGTCCATCACCCCAATCATCGCGTGCGCACCCGCTGCCCTGGCGTGTTCTTCCACCAACTGCAGCAACGCCCGCCCGGTGCCCTGGCCCTTGACCGCCGGATCCAGGTAAATTGTGTGTTCCATCGTGTGACGGTAGCCGTCATTGGGCCGGAACTGGTCATAGGTGGCAAAGCCAGTGATTTTGCCCGCCTCGCAGGCCACCCAAAATTCGCGCCCGGCAGCGCGGCGCGCCTGCAAGATGGCATGCCAGTCTGCCGCAGACTTTTCAAGTGCCGAAAAACTAACCGTCGAGGAGCGTACAAACGCTCCCATAATTGCGGCGATTGCCGGGGTATCATCAGAAGTCGCAGTGCGGATCATCACATCAGTCCTGTTCAAGTCAGCCCCAGCTTATGTGCCGCTTTGGCTGCGGCAAGTTTTCTCCCAGGTTTTGCGGATATTCAATGCCAATATTGTTGCGCGCCCTCAATTTGTTCACTAACAGCGCAAGCTGATTACAACATCGGCGACTTCAGCCTGATAACCCGGACTCTTCTCATGAAATCTCTGTTCCACCTTGCTTTTAACGTCACCGATCTGGATGCGACGCGCGCTTTTTACACGGATGTGCTGGGCTGCCGCCAAGGCCGCAGCACCGCGACCTGGGTGGATTACGATTTCTTCGGCCATCAGATCTCGCTGCACCTGGGCACGCCGTTTGCAACCCAGGCCACCGGCCATGTCGGCGATCACATGGTGCCGATGCCCCATCTGGGAGTGATCCTGCCATTGGCGGACTGGAACGCGCTGGCAGAGCGGTTGCGCAGCAAAAATGTCGTGTTTGAGCTGGAACCGTTCACCCGCTTTGCCGGTGAAGCGGGCGAGCAGAGCACCATGTTCTTCCGCGATCCCTCGGGCAACCCGATCGAGATCAAGGGGTTTGCGGAATTCGAAACCGTATTCGCAGCCTGATAAAATGACAGTCCCGGGTGCTCCGGGACCGTCTGTCTGCCTGTGTGTGGCCAGCGTTGGGACTATCGTGCGCTGCGCAGAAATTCCAGAATGTCACGGGCGGCATCCGGGATGTTGGTACCCGGGCCGAAAATCGCTTTCACGCCGGCCTCTTTCAGGAACGCATAGTCCTGTTTCGGGATCACCCCACCGCAGATCACGATGATTTCCCCGGCGCCTTGCGCACGCAGCGCTTCGATTAATTTGGGGGCGAGCGTTTTATGGCCCGCAGCCTGGGATGAGATGCCGACGATATGCACATCGTTGTCGATGGCGTCCTGAGCGGCCTCCTCCGGGGTCTGAAACAATGGCCCCACATCCACGTCAAAGCCGATATCAGCAAAGGCGGTGGCGATCACTTTGGCACCGCGGTCGTGGCCATCCTGGCCCATTTTCACCACCAGCATACGCGGCCGGCGGCCCTCTTCTTCGGCGAAATCTTCGATGTCACGCTGGATCCGGGCAAAACCTTCGTCCCCCTCATAGGCGGCGCCATAGACACCGGAGAGCATTTTAACTTCGGCGCGGTGGCGGCCAAACGCTTTTTCCATAGCCATTGAAATCTCCCCTACAGTTGCGCGGGCGCGGGCGGCTTCGACTGCCAGTTCCAGCAGGTTGCCTTTGCCAGTATTGGCCGCCGCTTCCAGCATGGAAAGCGCCGCGTCACAGGCGGCCTGATCGCGACTGGACTTGATGTCAGTCAGGCGTTTGATCTGACTTTTGCGCACAGCCACATTGTCCACATCCAGAATGTCGATCTCGTCTTCCTGTTCAAGACGGAACTTGTTGACGCCCACGATAACGTCTTCGCCCTTATCCACAGCAGCCTGACGGCGCGCGGCGGCTTCTTCAATGCGCAGTTTGGGCATGCCAGAGGCGACCGCTTTGGTCATGCCGCCCAATTCATCAATTTCCTCAATCAGCTTCCAGGCCTCCTCCGCCAGATCAGAGGTCAGTTTTTCAACATAATAGGAGCCGGCGAGCGGATCGACCACATTGGTGACGCCGGTTTCATTCTGCAGGATCAGCTGGGTATTGCGGGCAATGCGCGCCGAAAAATCCGTTGGCAGCGCGATGGCTTCGTCAAAAGCGTTGGTGTGCAGCGACTGGGTGCCGCCCAGCACCGCAGACATCGCCTCATAGGCGGTGCGCACCACGTTGTTATAGGGGTCTTGTTCCTGCAGCGACACGCCTGAGGTCTGGCAATGGGTGCGCAGCATCAGCGAGCCTGGTTTTTTGGGTTCAAACTCCGACATGATGCGGTGCCACAGGAAACGTGCTGCCCGCAGTTTGGCCGCTTCCATGAAGAAGTTCATACCGATGGCAAAGAAAAATGACAGACGCCCGGCAAAGACGTCGACATCCATGCCGCGTTCAATCGCCGCTTTGACGTATTCACGCCCGTCCGCCAGGGTAAAGGCCAGCTCCTGCACCAGGTTGGCACCGGCTTCCTGCATGTGATAGCCCGAGATCGAGATCGAGTTAAAGCGGGGCATTTCGGCTGACGTGTATTCGATAATATCAGCGATGATGCGCATAGAAGGTTCCGGCGGGTAGACATAGGTGTTGCGCACCATGAATTCTTTCAGAATGTCATTCTGAATGGTGCCCGACAGCTGCGCCCGGCTGTGCCCCTGCTCTTCGCCGGTGACGATGAAACTGGCCAGGATCGGGATCACCGCCCCGTTCATGGTCATTGAGACCGAAACCTTGTCCAGCGGGATGCCGTCAAACAGGATTTTCATGTCCTCAACGGAATCGATCGCGACCCCGGCTTTGCCAACATCACCTTCCACCCTGGGGTGGTCGCTGTCATAACCCCGGTGCGTGGCCAGATCAAAAGCGACCGAGACACCCTGTTGCCCGGCGGCAAGCGCTTTGCGGTAAAACGCATTGGATTCTTCTGCGGTGGAAAAACCAGCATATTGCCGGATCGTCCAGGGCCGTCCGGTGTACATCGTCGCCCGGGGCCCGCGGGTATAAGGACCAACGCCGGGCATGCCGCCCATATGCGCAAGCCCTTCTGTATCCTCAGCGGTATAGACGGGTTTGACCGTGATCCCCTCAGCGGTTTTCCAGTTCAGGTCTTCAAGCGGACGACCGCGCAATTCTTTTTCCGCCAGCGCACGCCATTTGCTTTTCTCGGTTGCCATGGTCAGGGGTTCCTTTTTAACTGCTTACAGATCTGTCTGGAAAAACAGGTCGTGAAGGGCTTCGTTTTTGCGCTGTCCGGCCCTATATGAAACTGGCAGGAGGTTGCATGAAAAACATTATTGTTGCGGGGCTTATAGCTCTGATCGGTGGAATGGCGGTTGCACAAGACGTGCCGGTTGCGGTGCAGAACGCGTTGATCGATGCGCCGGATGAGGCCGTGGTGGCGCCCGCCACAGACGCCGCTGAAGACATCGCGCCTGCTTTTGCGCCGGTGGAAGCGCTCGGGCGCTCGCTCGATGAATTCAAATGGGTCTCGCGTGTCGTCGTGGTGTTTGCCGACAGTGCTCAGGACCCGGCGTTTGCCAAACAAATGACGCTGTTGCAGGACCGTTCCGAAGAGCTTGTTATCCGCGATGTGGTGGTGCTGTTTGACACCGATCCTGCGGCCCGGGGCGAGATCCGCCAGGCCCTGCGCCCGCGCGGATTTTCCCTGGTGCTGATCAGCAAAGAAGGCCGAGTGGAACTGCGCAAACCCAAACCCTGGAGCGTGCGCGAACTCAAACGCAGCATCGACAAGATGCCGCTGCGCCAGCAGGAAATTCGCGACCGCTCTGCCGGCAACTGAACAGGGGGCGTGCAGGCGTTTCATCCCTGCCCCTCCGACACGGTTTCAACTGACAAGCCCTCTGGCCCCACTGCCGCCCAGGTCACCCGTGCAGTTTTGAACGCGGGCAAGTCTGCTGCGTCCACAGCTTTCACCCGGCCGCGCTTTGCCATCGGATCCCGGACGCGATCCAGGGGAAATTCAAGGCTTAACTGTTGCGGTGGTGTGGTTGCCAGCGACAACCAGATGCCGGTTTCCGCCAGGTTTTCACTCAGGTCCCAGCTCAGCAACGCCATCACAATCCCCACAGCGCCCAGCATTGAACGCGCCCGCGGCGCCTGGTCCCAGGTCAGCCCCGCCAACATCAGCAAAGTCGCCACGACAGAGCTGGTGGCATAGGATGCAGAACTGTTGAGCCAGCCGCTCTGGCCAAAAAGAAGTTGCGCCAGACCGGTTCCGCCAGCAAACAGCCCCATGACAATCACCAGGCGGCGCTTATCGCCCGTGACCCGCAGAACGGATGATGCGACAATTGCAAGGATCGAAAGCGCCAGCAGTGCCTGGCCGGCATCCGCCCGGATATTGCTTACGAAATTTGCCGCAATCAGATCAAAGCCACTGCCCGCCGCGGTAATGTCGCCAGTCATATTACCCCGGGTCCAGGCGGGCAGGACAGACAGGCCGGTCGCGCCGCCAAGTGCCGCGAAGCCAATGAGTGGCAGCAGCCCTAGCGACACCAGGCCCAGCGCTTGCTTCCAGTGCCCGAGCGCGGCGACAACAATGCCGCTCAGGATGACCATTGCAAGAGCTTCAGGGCGCAGCAGCGGTGCGAGCAAGATCGCCAGCATCAGCGTTGCCTCCAGGTGACCACTGCGCACAAAACGAAAGAGGCCCAAAACGATGGCAAGCGAGGCCGCGATATGCAGCGTGTGCTCCATCCCGGTAAGCGCCACCCCGGGCATGTTGAGCGCCGTCGGGGCTAAAGCCGCCAGCGCCAGCGACGCACGTGGCGCCGCCTGCGCCAGGCCGCTTTCCAGCAACAGCATGCCCCAGACCCCGGCCGCCAGTACGAGGCCAATGACATTCCAGATCAACGGAAACAGGCGCTGCAACTCAGCGCCCGGTGCCAACTGCATCAACAGCGGATACAACGGCGATGACGAGGCCAGGCCCGAACCACCGGTGTCGCCTGCGAACCCACCGCCTGCGGTCTGTTCGTCCGGCGCCAGACGCGTATTGGAGCCGTCCAGCGTGTAGCCAAGCCCTTGGCCCGCCTGCTCTGCCGCCAAAAGCCACAGCGCAAGAAAGCTCGCCAGCGCCGCAAAAACGGCCAGCGGCAGGATCAATCCGGATTTAGCCCCAGTTCGTGTCATTCAAATTCCATGATCACATCATCAACGGAAAGATTGTCGCCGGCTGCAGCATTGATCTTGCTTACAACGGACTTTTTCTCCGCGCGCAGAATGTTCTCCATTTTCATCGCCTCGACGGTACAGAGCGCCTGCCCTTCCTGCACTTCATCGCCCACTTCAACCGCCACTTTGACAATCAGCCCAGGCATCGGGCACAGCAGCAGCCGCGAGGTGTCCGGCGCGACTTTTTCCAGCATATACCCGGCAAGCTCGGCCTGGCGCGGGGTACGCACCAGCACCGCCAGATCGGCACCGCGACAGCGCAGACGGAAACCAGAAGTAATCTTGTCGACCTTCAGAACCAGTTCAGCGTCGGCCACCATCAGCGTGGCAAGGCTGTCGCCCGGGGTCCAGTCAGAGCTCACCCGCAAGGTACTGCCGTTATCAAATGCAATGGTAGAGCCGTCGTGATCGGCTTCAATGCGAACGGCAAAATCTTCACCCTGAAGGCTCACTACCCAGTCGCTGCCGACCTTGCGCTCGTGATTGTCCATCCGGCCAGAAACACGGGTGCGGCGGATTTCCGCAACGCGGTACATTGCCGCCGCCGCCGCCGCGATGCGTTTCAGCGTGGCGCCCGGTAGCGTCACGCCCTGAAAGCCTTCGGGAAATTCTTCTTCAATAAAGGCGGTGGTCATATTGCCCGAGGTGAATTTTTCATGGTCCATGACGGCGGACAGGAATGGCAGGTTGTGCCCGATACCTTCCACTTCAAAACGGTCAAGCGCCACCCGCATGCCTTCAATCGCCACCGCGCGCGTCGGCGCCCAGGTGCAGAGCTTGGCGATCATCGGATCATAGAACATTGAAATTTCGCCGCCGTCATAAACGCCGGTATCATTGCGCACTACATGGGTCTCGGTGGCCACTTCTTCTGGCGGGTTGTAACGTGACAGCCGGCCGATCGAGGGCAGGAAACCGCGATACGGGTCTTCGGCATACAGCCGGCTCTCAATGGCCCAGCCGTCCAGCTTCACATCGTCCTGTGTGATGGTCAGCGCTTCGCCATTGGCAACGCGGATCATCTGTTCCACCAGATCAACGCCGGTGATCAACTCTGTCACCGGATGCTCCACCTGCAGACGTGTGTTCATCTCGAGGAAATAGAAGTTCCGGTCGCCATCAACGATGAATTCCACCGTGCCCGCAGAGGCATAACCCACCGCTTTGGCCAGCGCGACGGACTGTTCGCCCATCGCTTTGCGGGTGGCCGCATCAAGGAAAGGGCTCGGCGCTTCTTCGATGACCTTCTGGTTGCGGCGCTGAATCGAACATTCCCGCTCGCCCAGATAAATACCGTTGCCATGGCTGTCAAAGAGCACCTGAATTTCGATATGGCGCGGCTGGGTGATAAATTTCTCAATAAAAATCCGGTCGTCGCCAAAACTGTTGGCCGCCTCGTTTTTGGAAGATTCAAACCCTTCCCGCGCCTCGGTGTCATTCCAGGCAATGCGCATGCCCTTGCCACCACCGCCGGCCGAGGCTTTGATCATCACAGGATAGCCGACCTGATTGGAGATTTTCACCGCATCTTCCGCGTCTTCAATCAGCCCCATGTAACCGGGAACCGTTGTGACACCAGCTTCCTGCGCGATCTTTTTGGAGGTGATTTTGTCGCCCATTTTTTCGATCGCCCCCACTGGAGGGCCGATAAAAGCAACGCCTTCTGCGGAGAGCGCTTCGGCGAAACGAGCATTTTCCGACAGGAAGCCATAGCCCGGATGCACCGCCTCAGCGCCGGACTGACGGATCGCCTCCATCAGCCGCTCAATCACGATATAAGACTGGTTGGCAGGCGAGGGCCCAATGTGGATCGCTTCGTCCGCCATCTGCACATGCAGCGCCTGACGATCCGCATCTGAATAGATCGCTACGGTTTTGATACCCATTTTCCGCGCGGTTTTAATCACCCGGCAAGCGATTTCTCCGCGGTTCGCGATCAGAATTTTTTCAAACATAGCACCCTCTTCCCTTTGACGTCGCAGTAAAAAACAGCGCGCCCATAGCAAAACACCGCACAAAGGCCTGGCCCTTGCACGGTGTTTCATATTTTTGACCAGGGCGCTGTGCCCCGGAAATTACGGCATCAGTTGCAGACCTGGAGGCCCATGTCGTCGCAAAGCGCGCCGGCTGCACCGCCGATGATTGCGCCGGTGACCGCATTGCCGCCAGTGACCGCTGCAATGGCAGCGCCACCAAGCGCACCGGCAGAAGCCCGGTCAAGATCATTGCTGAGGCAACCCGAAAGCGTAGTTGTGAGCGCGAGCGCGGCGGCGATTTTAGTGAAAACCATTGATGGAACCCTTTAATTGTCTGACGGTCGGAACATGTTTCGTCGCGGCCATATTCATCAAAACGACGGTCAGGATCAAAGCAATTCGCGCCCATGCGGAAACAATCGGCGAAACCTCGCGCGGATTGCGTCACTTTCCGGAACAAACCAGAAGAACGAGGCCCGGCTGGGAAAGAGCCAGACCTCGCAGAAGGGGAAGGGTAACGGTATTGTATTGTGACCCGCAGCTTGCTGGAACCACGCATCGCAATTGTAAGTTTGGCGCAAGAGCCGCTCAATCCAAAGCCAGAGCAGACAGAGCCTGGCGTTTCGGCCATTCCCTGCCCAATCGCCGGACGGGCGAGCGGTTTTGCGCCGACCGTCATGGATCAGACGCTTCGACGAAAGCTTCCGGGAACGCCGCGCGCGCCCGGTTCACGTCGATCTTCAGCAGCATCTGATAGCTTTCGGCGTCAAAGGGGTCTTCGACCGCAACCACTTCGCGGCCAAACAGCCAGGACAGGCGCCCGGCATCAAGATTGCCGCGCTCAAATTCTTCTTCGCCAAACAGCTCCCACAGCGCCAGCATAAAGGCACTGTCGGCCCGCCGGTCTGCCGGACGACGATCCCGGTGACGCTCGCGGGAAACCAATTCGGTCGCCCCTTTAGGGTTGGCCCGTCGCAAAGTGAACTGAAAATCGGTTCCGCTAAGACGGCCCGGAAATCCACGGTGTTTCAACATATCCCTGACTCCTTATCTGTGTCAGATCCGGGCATAGTGCCCCAGGAGCATTTCGCCAAGAGCATCCGCAGAGTGACGGGCGCACAGGGCTGAAAATATGCCCTTAGAGCACCGCCTTTTCGCAACCGCGTCAAAGCCGGACGCTGCCCGCCAGGCACCTTCGCCCTTCCCAAGGCCTCCATGCCTCGCCAGGCCGGCGCCGGATATGAATTCAGCACCCGCATTACAGATCCGCTTTGCGGGCATGGCGCAGCCAGCGGGCGCGTTTTCGCGGATTGCTCAGCAGCGCCGCCAGCTGATCGCGGGCGCGGGCTGGCAACACACCGTCTATCGCGCCGCCAGCATTCACACGCGCCAGCCCCCCGCTCACAGATACCTGCACGACCGGAGAAAAGCCGCGCAGGCCGCGCAGAAGCCGCCACATATCCTGACGGATCTGCCGCGCCAACCGCAGGCGCGACACCGCACCCGGCACCGAAAAATCAGCACTGATGCCAAAATCCATCTGCACCGGCAGGCGGCGCGCATGGGTCAGCACGTCATTTTCCACGGAATTATACCAGGTGTTACGGGTCATGATGCGGCCTTATAGCGGGATGTTGTCGTGTTTTTTCCATGGGTTTTGCAGCGATTTGCCACGCAGCGAGGCAAACGCGCGCGCCACCCGGCGCCGGGTTGAACGCGGCTGGATCACCTCGTCGATAAAACCACGTTCCGCCGCCACAAAAGGATTGGCAAACCGGCTTTCATAATTGGCGGTATGCTGTGCGGTCTTCTCCGGATCCTTCAGATCGGCACGGTGGATGATCTCGGTGGCCCCTTTGGCCCCCATCACCGCGATTTCGGCCGTGGGCCAGGCATAATTAAAATCGCCCCGCAGATGCTTGGACGACATCACGTCATAGGCTCCGCCATAGGCTTTGCGGGTGATGACAGTGACTTTGGGCACCGTGGCTTCACCATAAGCGAACAGCAGCTTGGCGCCGTGCTTAATCACACCGCCATATTCCTGGCTGGTGCCAGGCAGGAACCCCGGCACGTCCACCAGCGTCAGAATCGGAATTTCAAAAGCATCGCAGAAGCGCACGAACCGCGCCGCTTTGCGCGAACTGTCAATATCCAGACAGCCCGCCAGCACCAGCGGCTGGTTGGCCACAACGCCGACGGTCGAACCTTCAAGCCGGATAAAGCCGGTGATCATATTCTTGGCAAATTCTTCCTGGATCTCGTAGAAATCGCCCTCATCCGCCACTTTGGCGATCAGTTCCTTCATGTCATACGGCGTGTTGGCATTGTCCGGGATCAGCGTATCAAGGCTTCCTTCAATGCGCGCCACATCGTCAAAGAATGGCCGCACCGGCGGCTTTTCGCGGTTGCTCAGCGGCAGAAAATCGACGAGGCGGCGCACTTCCGTGAGCGCTTCGACATCATTTTCAAACGCGCCATCCGCGACTGATGATTTTTTGGTATGGGTCGTCGCACCGCCAAGTTCTTCGGCAGTCACCACCTCATTGGTCACGGTTTTCACCACATCCGGGCCGGTCACGAACATATAAGAGGTGTCTTTTACCATGAAAATAAAGTCGGTCATCGCTGGCGAATACACCGCGCCACCAGCGCAAGGCCCCATAATGACGGAGATCTGCGGCACCACGCCGGAGGCCATGACATTGCGCTGAAACACTTCAGCATACCCCGCAAGCGAAGCCACACCTTCCTGAATACGCGCACCACCGGAATCGTTCAGACCAATAATCGGCGCTCCGTTTCGCATCGCCATGTCCTGAATTTTGCAGATCTTTTGGGCATGTGTTTCCGACAGGGACCCCCCAAACACGGTGAAATCCTGCGAAAACACATAGACCATGCGACCGTTAATGGTGCCCCAGCCGGTGATGACACCGTCGCCGGAGGGCCTTTGCTGCTCCATGCCGAATTCGGTACAGCGATGCGCAACAAACATGTCAAACTCTTCAAATGAGCCTTCATCCAGCAACAGCTCGACCCGCTCCCGCGCTGTCAGCTTGCCCTTGGCATGCTGGGTATCAATGCGCTTCTGTCCCCCGCCAAGCCGGGCAGCAGCACGGCGGCGTTCGAGCTCGTTGTCGATGTCTTTCATGGCATATGCTCCTGCGGATTTGCGCTCAAATTAGCGGCAATTCAACCGGGATCAAAGCAGAACATCGCATATTTGCAAACCGTTCCGAGCCAATATGTCGCAAATTGCATAATTGCAAACCGACCGCATCACCCACATCGCGCCGCCCCCGTAGTTTTCCGCTATGGACTTGGAACACATCCCGTCATAGCGTCCCGAAATGCCCCAGCTTTCCTCAACGCGGTTCCTGAACCGCAACAGTCCGCCCCATATCGCCACCCTGCTGCTGATGACCATATTGTCAGCCATGAGCATGAACATCCTGCTGCCATCCCTGCCCGAGATGGCGCGCTATTTCGACACCGATTATTCAGTGATGCAATTGTCGGTGGCGCTTTATCTGGCGGTGAACGGCGTGTTGCAAATCGCCATCGGCCCGCTGTCAGACCGCTATGGCCGCCGGCCGGTGATCCTGTGGGGTTTTGCCATATTTGTGCTCGCCACCCTGGGCAGCCTCTATGCGCCGAACATCGAAATGTTTCTGTTTTTCCGCATGAGCCAGGGCGCCATCGTTGTGGCAATGGCACTTGGCCGCGCTGTAGTGCGGGACGTGCTGCCGGCGGATCAGGCCGCCTCGCAAATCGCCTATATCACCATGGGCACCGCGCTGGCGCCGATGTTGTCGCCCACCCTTGGCGGCGTGCTGTCGGAAAACTTTGGCTGGCAGGCGAATTTCTGGCTGATGCTGGTGCTGGGCGTGGCTTTCATGGCGCTGGTCTGGGCTGATCTGGGCGAAACCGCGCCAAAATCAGACCGCAGCATCCTGGCGCAGTTTGGCCAATACCCTGAATTGCTGACCTCAGTGCGGTTTTGGGGTTATGCCGGCACCAGCGCGCTCGCCTCGGGCGCGTTTTTTGCCTATCTCGGCGGCGCACCCTTTGTGGGCAGCGAGCTGTTTGGCCTGAGCCCAAGCGAGCTGGGCCTTTATTTTGGCGCGCCCGGGCTGGGCTATTTTTTCGGCAACTTTTTTGCCGGTCGTTATTCGGTCCGGGTCGGGCTGAACCGGATGATTGTGATTGGCACACTTATTGTTACCCTCTGCATGCTACTGACGCTGGTGATTTTTGAGACCGGCAATGGCAGCGCCTTCAGATTTTTCGCAATGATGACCGGGCTGGGTTTCGGCAATGGTTTGCTGCTCCCGAACGCCACTTCCGGCATGTTGTCGGTGCGCCCCCATATGGCCGGCACCGCCTCGGGACTTGGCGGCGCTCTGATGATCGGAGGCGGTGCGGCGCTTTCGGCCTGGGCTGGCAGCATGCTGAACATGGAAACCGGCGCCACACCACTGTTGTGGCTGATGTTCTCTGTGGCGGCCCTCTCGGTGCTCTGCATCACGATCGTCATCCGCCGCGAAAAGTCGCTTCCGGAAGAAATACGGCTCTGAGCCTTGCGCCACACAGTTTGCAAACGCTAGTGTAACATCAGCAAACTTGCAAAGGGCCCGCGATGGCACAGCAGAAACTTTACGCC
Organism: Candidatus Halocynthiibacter alkanivorans; assembly: GCF_003333265.1. GTDB lineage: Bacteria > Pseudomonadota > Alphaproteobacteria > Rhodobacterales > Rhodobacteraceae > Halocyntiibacter_A > Halocyntiibacter_A alkanivorans. The sequence goes on along the minus strand of NZ_QOLB01000032.1, from coordinate 57,428 downwards.
GGCGCCAAGTTGCGTGAAACCCGCATGGGTCTGAAACTGACCCAGAAGGCCTTTGCCGCCAAACTGGGGGTGTCGCTGCCCTATCTGAACCAGATGGAAAACAACAACCGCCCGGTTTCCACCGGCGTTTTGTTGGCGCTGGCGCAGGAATTTGGCTTTGACGTCACCGAGCTTTCCACCGGCGAATCTGAGCGTATGGTCAGCGATATGCGCGAAGCGCTGGCTGATCCGGTGTTTGGCGACACCACCCCACCGCTTGCAGATTTACGACTTGCGGCCAGCAATGCGCCGGCACTGGCACGCGCCTTTCTTGAGCTGCATCGCGCCTATCGACAGACCCATGAGCGCCTTGCCTCGCTGGACGATGCGCTCGGACGCGGCGACCAGAAAACCAGACCGGGTGCCTGGGAAGAGGTGCGCGACTTCTTTCACTATTGCGACAATTACATCGATGCAGTGGACCGGGCTGCAGAACATTTCACCTGTCCGGGCGGGGTGCCGCGCGACCCGCAGATTGCCGCCCAGGAGGTGCTGGACCAGCTCGGGGTGGACAGCAGTTATGAGACCACAGACACGCTGCGTCACTATGATCCTGAGCTGCGCAAACTGGTGCTGTCGTCGCGTGCAGCGCCCGCAACCCAGCGGTTTCAAATGCTGCACCAGGTGGCTTTGCTGACCCAGAATGAACTGCTGGAAGCGACACTCGATCTGGCGCGGTTTCAGTCAGAAGACGCGAGGGCCATCGCCAAAATCGGTCTGGCGAACTATTTTGCCGGCGCCGCTTTGCTGCCCTATACGCTGTTTTTGCAAACCGCCCGTGAAACCCGCCACGATCTTGAAGTGCTGGCGGACCGCTTTGGCGCCTCGATCGAACAGGTCGCGCACCGTCTGTCGACACTGCAGCGCCCCAAAGCCCGCGGCATCCCGTTTTTCTTTGTACGGGTGGATCAGGCCGGCAACATCACCAAACGTCATTCTGCAACCCGGATGCAATTCGCCCGCTACGGGGGCGCCTGTCCGCTGTGGAATGTGCACCGCGCCTTTGAAACACCGGGGCGGTTTTTACGCCAGCTGGCCGAAACACCAGACGGGGTGCGCTACCTGTCGGTGGCGCGGGATGCCTCCAAAACCGGCGGCAGTTTTCACGCGCCGGTGCGCCGTTATGCCATTGCACTGGGGTGCGAAGTGCAGCACGCGGGCGAACTGGTCTATGCGGATGATCTCGACGTGGACAACCCCCAGGCCTTTTCCCCGATTGGCATCTCCTGCCGCATTTGCGAGAGGCCTGATTGCCATCAGCGCTCGGTGCCGCCGCTTGAGGGCCGCCTGACAATCACACCGGATGCACGCGGCGTGCTGCCCTATCAGATCAATTGAACAGCATCACTGCAGAAACCGCGCGATAGCTCTTGCCTGCCCCGGGCAATCCCTCCTAACCTGCGCCGGACACAGTGGAGGAACACATGGAACTTAAGGGCAGCCGTATCATCAAAGCAGATCGTGCAACGGTCTGGGCGCATTTGAATTCCGCGGAGACGCTGGCGGTCGCCATTCCCGGTTGTCAGGAGTTGACCGGCACCCCGGAAGACGGATTTGCCGCCGTGGTTGTGCAAAAAATCGGCCCGGTGAAAGCCAAATTCAAGGGCAATGTCACGCTGTCGGATATTGTCGAAAATACCAGCTACCGTATCAGTGGCGAAGGCTCCGGCGGGGTTGCCGGATTTGCAAAAGGCGCGGCACTGGTTCAGCTGAGCGACGCTGAAGATGGTTGTGAGTTGTCCTATGAGGTCGAAGCCCGTGTCGGCGGTAAAATCGCCCAGCTCGGCTCCAGACTGATTGACGGCTTTGCCCGCAAGATGGCCGATAAGTTCTTTGAAAATTTCGCAGAAGCGGTGGAAAGCCCGGCGGAGGCGTAAAACCCTCCCCGCCGGAGCTGATTGCCCGCTGGCGGGGCCGGATCAGAGTCCGCTCTGGATATCGGTCCGGGTCCGGGCGCGTTTCAGCATCGCCTCACGCCAGGTGATGAAGGACACCGCGCTGATGATCACACCACCCCCCAGCAGGGTGACCGGGTCCAGCGCTTCGCCAAAGATCAGAACCCCCATCAGCGTCGCCCAGATCAGCTGCAAAAAAGTAACCGGCTGGGTCACCGCCACCGGTGCCACCGCAAAGGCACGTGTCATCGTGTAATGACCCAGGGTGGCAAACACCGCCACAGCACTGAGCCAGAACAGCTGTGTCAGGTTCACCGGCACCCAGACCGCATAAGCAAACGGCGCCAAGCCCACGGTCACCATCACCGTCATCAGCATCACCACCAGCGTTGCCGGCAGTTTTTCAGACAATCGTTTGGCGACCACATAGGAGCAGCCAAAAGACACCGCTGCGCCCAGCATGGTCAGGTGACCGATTGAAATTTCACGAAAGCCCGGCCGCAGGATGACCAGCGCGCCGAGCAAAGCGACCACAATGGCCAGGCCACGCCTGAGCGCCAGCCGCTCACCGAGAAACAGCGCCGCGCCCAGTGTCACCGCAATCGGATTCAGATAGTTCAACGCGGTCACATCGGTCAGCGGTATGCGGGTAATCGAATAGAACCAAAGCCCGACAGCGCCCACATGGATCACCGCCCGCAGGATCGACAACTGCCACAGCCGCGGTGTTATTTCGCGCATGCGCAGCTTCAGAAACAGAGGGGCCATCAGCACCAGCCCGGCTGCAAAACGGATGAACGCGGTCTGCATCGCGGGCAGATCAGAGCCCACATATTTCACCAGCGCCGTCACCATGACAAAACAGAGACTGGACGCAAACATCCACAACATTCCGGCGACCGGGCTAAATTCGGGGGGTGTATTCTGTGTCATGGGCAGACCTGAACCGATCTTTGCCTGTCGCGCAAGTGCAATCACGCCGGCCAGAGTAATCTCCAGGCGATGGACCACATCAGCGCACCGACACCACTGTCCAGCACTTGCCAGGCCCGCGGGTTTGCGAACATCGGGCGCAGCAGCCTGGCGCCATAGCCAAGCGCCAAAAAGAACAGCAGCGACGCCAGCATCGCCCCGGCCCCAAAGGCAAATCTTTCGTCGCCAAAGCGCGCCGCGACTGAGCCGATCAGCACCAGCGTATCCAGATAGACATGCGGATTGAGCCAGGTCAGCGCCGTCAGTGTCAGCATCAGCGGCAGCAACGCGGCCGGCTGCGCATCGTCCGGTATCAGACTTTGCCCGCCTTTCCATGCGGCGAAAAAGGCCCGCGCGCCATAGGCGGTCAGAAATGCGGCGCCGCCGTAGCGCAGCACCGGCATCAGCCAGGGCAAGGCGTCCGCCGCCTGTCCAAACCCCATGACACCCGCCGCGATCAACAGCGCATCTGTCAGCCCACAGAACAGCACAACCGGCAGGATATGACGCCCGTTCAGCCCCACTTTCAGCACAAAAGCGTTTTGCGCTCCGATGGCGGCGATCAGCGTGAGAGAGGTGAAAAAGCCGGTCCAGGCTGCGGTCATGATCTTTTCCTTTTGTACCGCGCTTGACTAACCCGGACGCGCGGCGTAGCCAAATTAAATATCCTGCTGCAACATAAGGACTGCTAATGCTCGACTATCCCGCATTGATGGCGCTGGCAACGGTGATACGTCTCGGATCCTTTGAAGCGGCAGCGCAGGCGCTTGGCGTCACCCAATCTGCGGTATCCCAGCGCATCAAGACGCTGGAAGAGCGTATGGGCACCGCTCTGGTCATCCGCGGTCAGCCCTGTCGCGGCACTGAAGCCGGGGCGCGACTGGCGCACCATGCTGAAGATGTTCAACTGCTGGAGCAGCGCACCCTCGGCGACCTCGGCGCACCCACCCCGATGGCCCCTGCCCGCATTGCGGTGAACGCGGATTCTCTGGCGACCTGGTTTCCCGGCGCCATGGCCGCCTGTCCGCATCTGCTGTTTGACCTTGAAATCGATGACCAGGAGCATTCTGCCGACTGGCTGCGCCGCGGAGAAGTCGCGGCGGCGGTCAGCGCCCACCCGGGCGCGGTGCGTGGCTGCGACAGTACAGCGCTCGGCGCATTGCGCTATATCGCCACCGCCAGCCCGGCCTATATCGAGCGCTGGCTTGCCAGCGGCGTGACAACAGAAAGCCTGGGGCGCGCGCCCGCAATCACCTACTCGTCCAAAGACAGGCTGCAGCTGATCTGGAGTGAAATGGCGACAGGCACGGCCGTAACTGCCCCCAGCCATATGATTGGCTCCAGCCAGGGTTTTGTTGAAATGGCGCTTGCAGGCATTGGCTGGGGCATGAACCCGGAGCCGCTGATCCGCGACCATCTGGCGCGCGGCGATCTGGTGCCGCTGTTGCCGGATCTGGCGCTGGATGTGGCGCTGTACTGGCAGGTCAGCCGGTTGATGGCTGAGGCGCTTGCGCCGCTGAGCCGTGCGGTTCTGCAGCAGGCGCGCGCAGTGCTGGTTGCGCCTTAGGGCCAGACAATAAAAAAGGGCCGCGTTACGCAGCCCTTTTCCGGTTCGTTCAACATTGCCACGCGTTACAGCTGCGACATCACCTCATCAGAGGCTTCAAAATTGGTGGTGACCCGCTGCACATCGTCATCATCTTCCAGCGCATCCACCAGCTTCATCAGCTTCTGCATCGCTTCAAGATCCATTTCAGTGGTCATATTTGGCTTCCAGATCAGCTTGGTGGACTCAGAGTCCCCCAGTTCCGCCTCAAGCGCGGTCGACACCTCGTTGAGATCACTGTCTGCACAATAGATTGTGTGGCCCTCTTCCGAGCTTTCACAGTCTTCAGCACCCGCTTCAATCGCCGCCTCCATTACGGTGTCAGCATCGCCGGCAGCGCTGGTATAGGTGACTTCGCCTTTGCGCTCGAACATGAAAGACACCGAGCCGGTTTCACCCAGGTTGCCACCATTCTTGGAGAAGGTCGAACGCACCACAGAGGCGGTGCGGTTGCGGTTGTCAGTCATCGCCTCAACGATAACGGCAACGCCGTTGGGCCCGTAGCCCTCATAGCGGATTTCGTCGTAATTGTCGCCGTCGCCAGCCTCGGATTTTTTGATCGCGCGATCAATCACATCCTTGGGCACCGAAACCGACTTGGCCTCTTTTACAGCCATGCGCAGACGCGGATTCTTGTCCGGATCCGGGTCGCCCATCTTGGCGGCCACGGTGATCTCCTTGGACAATTTGGAAAACAGTTTTGAACGTACGGCATCCTGGCGACCTTTGCGGTGCTGGATATTTGCCCATTTTGAATGGCCGGCCATGTCTCACTCCGTCTGAAATAGCTGTCGTTTTGCAAACTCTATAAAGCACCCGCCCCCTGCGCCACAAGACCAGGGGCACGCGAAAGGCGCTGAACTCCTTGAAACCCACTCGAATTCGGCAAATTAGCCGGGTTCGTGGCGCAAGCGATCGTAATTCCCGGCCTCAAACCAATCCTGCGCGGCAGAGACAGCGTCCTGCATTTCCAGGAGAACGGCAGCGCCGCCGAACCCGCGACGTACCAGCCCGGTGGCTTCAAACCGACGACCAATTTCGGGGAAATGCTCTTCAAACCTGGCAACATCGGCCACGCGTTTCCATTGTGTCACCCCGTCAACACGACCAACCGGCAGGTTTTCCCACGCCACCACTGGTAATTCCACCAAATATTCGGCCAGATGGAAGCTGGTGCAACTGTCCCAGCCACCGCCAAGCATCAATACACGTGCGCCCAGATAGTGCATTGTTCCCAACGGTGTCTCCGGCCCCAGAGCATTGCTCAGCGGATGAGAAATCGTAATATCATCTGCCAGTGGCCCGCAGGCGAGAAAGGAAAATTTCGGATGCAGACTGCGCTGCACCCCTGTCCAGTGACGAAAGACTTCGGGCACCTGCCCGACATATCCGGTGGGCGTGTGGCAGGCGCTGAACACCGGCATCTGATCGCGAATTTCCTGATGCCAGCGCGCAGGCACCGGTGGGGCTGTCCAGCCGGCGGGATCGCTGAGGTCCAGAGAAAATCCGGGCATCACCAGGGTACCGCCAGATCCGAGAACATCAAACAGCGCTTCAATAACCGCCTGTGCCCCGCCACAAACCCAGCCCAACGCGGAAAGCGACGTATGCACCAGCACAAGATCGCCGCGTTTCAGCCCCATGTCGCGCAGTTCCTGCGCAAGGCCCGCGCGGGTCAACGGCGCGTCCGCTGACTGGATGACCTGGCGTATCCGGGAAATCGCATCGGTCATCGACAAATCCTTTCAGCGGTTCAAAGCGGCCAGAGAATTGGGATGATCGCACTTGCCAGCAATCCGACCGTCAGGTTCAATGGGATGCCAACACGCATAAAATCGGTAAATTTGTAGCCGCCCGGCCCATAGACCAGCATATTGGTCTGATAGCCGATCGGGGTGGCAAAACTGGCGGAGGCGGCCACCATCACCGCGATCACCAATGGCCGCGGATCAAGCCCCATCGCCTGGGCCAGACCAATGGCAATCGGTGTCACAACCACCGCGACCGCATTGTTGGAGACAAGCTCGGTCAGGATCGAGGTCAGCAGATAAATTGCCCAGACCACAAAGAACACCGGCAGACCGATCAACCAGGGCGCCACCGCATCCACGATCAGGCTCACCGCCCCGGAGTTTTCAAGCGCCGCGCCAATCGCCAGCATCGAAAAGATCATCGCCAGCAAGCGGCCATCAACAAACGCAAAGGCTTCTTCCGCATCAATACAGCGGGTGATCAGCACCACTGCCACCGCCAGAACCGCCAGTAAAAAGATCGGTGCCATGCCCAGCGCCGCCAGCACAACAAGCGCCACCAGCGTCGCCAAAGCAACTGGCGCGCGGCCCCGGCGATAGGCCCGTTCCGACGGTTTACTCACATCGACCATTTCCATATCAGCGGCGAGGCGCTGGATGTCCTCCGGCGCGCCTTCCAGCAACAGCGTATCGCCGACCCGCACCACCAGATCCTGAATTTTGTGGCCGATGTTCTGATTGCGCCGGTGCACTGCCAGCGGATAGACCCCATACCGCCGCCGCAGGCGCATTGAACCCAGCGAGCGCCCGACCATGCGGCAGCCGGGCGTGATCAGGACTTCGACGGTCGAGGTCTCAACCGCGGACACCTGATCCATCCGTTTCAGACTTTTGTCGCGCTGCAGCGACAGCAGCTCTGCCATCTGCGTGCGCAGCACAACCCGGTCCCCGACCTGCAGCACTACATCCGCCATCGCATGACGCAGCGAACTGTCTCCGCGCACAATATCGACCAGCCGCACGCCCTCGCGTTTGAACAACTGCACCCCGGTGACTTCACGGCCGATCAGATTGCTGTCCGGCGGGATCACCGCTTCGGTGAAAAATTTCATTTTTGATTTGCCCGACAGCATCGAGGCCATGGAGGCCCGGTCGGGCAACAAATGCGCCCCAAAGAAGCGCAGGTAGATCATGCCCCAGATCACCAGGATGATGCCCAGAGGGGTGACTTCAAAAATTGTAAACGGTTCCAGGCCTTGCGCCCGCGCCACCCCGTCGACCAGCAGGTTTGTGGAGGTGCCGATCAGCGTCATGGTGCCACCAAGGATCGCACCATAGGACAGGGGTATCAGCAGTTTTGAGGCGGAGACCGACAATTTCCGCGCCATCTGCACAAAGACCGGAATCATCACCACCACCACCGGCGTATTGGAGACAAAGGCCGAAGCAATAATGACAAAGCCCATCAGCGCTGCGATCGCCATTTTCGGATGGGTTTCCGCGCGGCTTTCGGCCAGTTGGATAAACCGGTTCAACGCTCCGGTGCGCACCAGCGCGCCCATAACGATGAACATCGCTGCAATGGTCCAGGGCGCCGGGTTGGACAGCACCGCCAGTGCTTTTTCATAGGGCAACACCCCCAGCGCCAACAACGTTGCGGCGCCGGTGATGGCAACCACTTCGGTCGGGAACTGCTCGCGTACGAACAGGACAAACATCACAAACACCACAGTCAGCGCAATAATAGCTTCACCAGTGGGGCTGAACTGAAATGCAATCATATGATCTGGCGGTCCCTCGCTGTGCTGACCCACATAATTGCCGCTCCGCTCACGAGGTACAAGCGCCGTGGCGCCTCAGTGGTGAAATTCAGACCGGGTGTGACTGTTGCAGGCGGCCGCCATCGCGGATCATCACCACCCGTGTGGCCTTGCCGCTCCTGTCGTCGGTTTCCACATAGAGCCCGGACAGAGTGGCTTCGCCATTGGCGGGCTTGAACCTGGTTTTGCCCATCCCGGTCACAAAACGGCGCATCGGCTCGTCTTTGTCCATGCCAATGACGGAGTTGTAATCGCCGCACATGCCGGCATCCGCCTGGAACGCCGTGCCGCCGGGCAGGATCTGCGCGTCTCCGGTGGGGATATGTGTATGGGTGCCCACCACAACAGAGGTGCGGCCGTCGCAAAAATGCCCCATGCCCATTTTTTCGCTGGTAGCTTCGCAATGCACATCAATCAGACTGGCCTGAACCGAGCCGCCAAGCGTATGGGCACGCAACACCGTATCCACCGCCGAAAACGGATCGTCAAACGGCCGTTTCATGAACACCTGGCCCAGAACCTGCGCCACCATGATCTTGCGGCCCCGTGTGGCCTCGAACACTTTAACGCCGCGCCCGGGAGCATTTTTGGCAAAGTTAAGCGGTCGGATCAGCCGCGGCTCGCGGTCAATGAACTGCATCATATCGCGCTGATCAAAGGCATGATCGCCAAGGGTGATGCAATCCGCACCGGCTTCAAGAAGCGCCTTGGCATGTTCGCCCGACAGCCCCATGCCATTGGTGGTGTTTTCGCCATTCACCACGACAAAATCCAGCCGCCACTCTTCGCGCAGCCGCGACAGACGATCTACAATTGCAGCCCGCCCGGAGCGGCCTACGACATCACCAAGAAACAGAATTTTCATAGGCACGGCCTAAGGCGGCATCAGCGATCACGCAAGCCCTTTTCCGCTGGCATCCACGCAACAGCACCTGACCGGCAGCAAAAACGCCGCAGCCAGGCCCGATCCACCTGATTTCCGCCCCCCTCCTGATCAGAGCAGAGCCCGGATGGGTGTCAGAAGCGCAGAACTTCTGCTTCGGTCACAATCGCGTCCAGCGGCTGATCGGTCGCTTCCGAGGGCACCTCGTCCGCCTCCTGCTCCCCATAAGCAAAGCCCACTGCAAACACCGGACCGCGCGCGCGCAGCAGTTCCAGCGTGCGGTCATAATAGCCACCGCCATAACCAATGCGCCGCCCGGCCCGGTCAAACGCTGCCAGCGGCACGATCATCACCTCAGGCACCACAATTTCAGACTCCGCCGGCACCAGGGCGCCAAACGGCCCTGCCATCATTTCGCAGTCCGGGGACCAGCGGTGAAACAGCAACGGCGTTGCTTTCGCCTGGATCACCGGCACCCCCACCGCGCCGAAACGCGCGAATTCTTCCATTGCCGCCAGCGGGTTAATTTCGGTGCGGATCGGCATATAGCCCGACATCGCGCGGCCCTGATACGGGCGCAACACTTCAATCAGCCGCGCACAGGCCGCCGCACTAAGCCCGTGACCATGGGCTTCTTTGCGCCGGGCAAAGCCTGCTTTACGGGCCTGGGTTTTCAATAATTCCATCTCATCCGCCTTCACAGCAATACCAAAGCCGCCAGCCCGAGGAAGGCAGAGAAGCCCACAACATCAGTGACCGTGGTCACAAAGGCTCCGGAGGCGAGCGCCGGGTCAATCCCCGAGCGGTCCAGCAGCACCGGCACCAGAATGCCCGCGAGACCGGCGACAAACAGATTGATAATCATCGCCGCCGCAATCACCAGACCCAAAAGCGGCATTCCAAACCACAAAACGCCGATCCCCCCCATCACCACGGCGAAAATAAGCCCGTTCACCAGGCCCACAAAGGCCTCCCGCCGGATCACCCGCCACATATTGGCACTGGTCAGATCGCGGGTGGCGATGGCGCGCACCGCCACGGTCAGGCTCTGGGTGCCGGCATTGCCGCCCATCGAGGCCACAATTGGCATCAGCACCGCCAGGGCCACAAGTTTCTCGATCGTGGCCCCAAACCGGGCGATCACCATGGAGGCCAGGATCGCTGTCACCAGGTTCACCGCCAGCCAGGGAAAGCGCGCGCGGATGGTTTCAAAGATCTTGTCGGCCAGGCTGCCTTCACCGACACCGGCGAGACGCATGATGTCTTCCTCATGCTCTTCATCCAGCACCGACATCGCATCATCAATGGTGATCATCCCGGCCAGACGCCCGTCATCATCAACAACCGGCGCCGAGATCAGGTGATACTGGTTGAAGGCATAAGCAACGTCTGCCTCGTCTTCGAGCACGTGAAAGGTGCGGAAACTCTCTTCGACCAGATCCCGCAGTTTCGCCGCCCGCGGTGCCCCGAGTATCTTGCCCAGGGTGACATAGCCGGTGGGGCGCATTTTGGGATCCACCAGCACGATGTGATAAAACTCCTCCGGCAACTCTTCGGCATGGCGCAGATAGTCAATCGCCGCGCCCACGGTCCAGTGTTCCGGGCCCATCGCCAGCTCGCGCTGCATCAGACGCCCGGCCGAAGTTTCAGGATAGGTCAGCGCCTGTTCAACCGCGACCCGGTCCGCGTCTTCAAGCACCTCAAGGATGGCTTCCTGCTGCGGCTCATCCAGGTCCTCAACCAGATCCACCACGTCATCTGAATCCAGTTCCCGCACCGCTTCGGCCAGAACAGTCGGCGTCAGAACGGCCAGCACGTCTTCGCGCACACCCTCTTCCAGTTCCGACAGAATATCGCCGTCAAAATCCTGGCCGTAGAGCTCAATCAACTCGCGGCGATCGGTAGAATTCACCTGTTCCAGAAGGTCGGCAATATCCGCCGGGTGCAGCGGGGCCATCAGCCCGCTCAGACGGTCCTTGTCACTGGCGCTGACCGCCCGAAGAATGTCGGAGACCTGCCGGTTGGACAGCTCATACACATCTTCGTCCTGTTCCGGATCATGTGCCAGATTGTCTGCCATGTGCTGCCCTCTCGCCTGTTGTCCCAAGCATAAATCAAGCCAGGCAGGAGCAACAGGGGGGCAAAACGATTTACCTTCGATAATACTGCGCTTAGGCTTAGGCCGCCGCTTAACAATGAGAATGTGATGACCAAAATTTTGCTGGGCCAGACCCTGAGCTACCAGAAAAACCCGTTTGCCGTGCCCGTCTCCGAGGCTGCGCAGCATGAACGGCGCGGCGCCGTGGTCGTTGAAAACGGAAAAATTGCAGCCATCGGCGCTGCTGACCGGATCCGCGCCGCCTGGCCGCAGGCTGAGGTCACTGATTATGGCGATGCGCTGATATCGGCGGGCTTTGTCGACGCCCATGTGCATTACCCGCAGACCGGTATCATTGCCAGCTGGGGAAAACGGCTGATCGACTGGCTCAACAGCTACACGTTCCCGGAAGAGATGCGCTTCCATGATGCCGGCTACGCCCGTGAAATTGCGGCGCTTTATTTTAATCTGGCGCTGGCGAACGGCACCACCACCTCGGTCAGCTACTGCACCATTCACCCCGAAAGTGTTGACGCATTTTTCACCGAGGCGCGGTCGCGCGGGCTGCGGGCGCTGGCGGGGAAAACCTGTATGGACCGCAATGCGCCCGAAGGGCTGCGCGACACGCCGCAATCGGCCTATGACGACAGCAAGACGCTGTTGCAGCGCTGGCACGGGGTTGACCGCCTGTCTTATGTGATCACGCCACGTTTCTCGCCGACCTCAACGCCAGACCAGCTGAGCGCGCTTGGCGCTCTGTGGGGCGAACATCCCGACTGTCTGATGCAGACCCACCTGAGCGAACAGACCGATGAAATCGCATGGGTCAAAACCCTGTTCCCGTCCGCGCGGGATTATCTGGACACTTATGAGATGCACGGGCTGCTGCGCGAAGGCGCTCTGATGGGGCACGCAATCCACCTGGAGCCGCGCGAACGCGACCGGCTGCGCGAGATGGACGCCGGGCTGATCCATTGCCCGACCTCCAATACATTCATCGGATCCGGCCTGTTTGATATGGCGGGTCTGATGGCAGAGGGACACCGGGTGGGGCTGGCAACGGACACCGGCGGCGGCTCCAGTTTTTCGATGCTGCGCACTATGGCTGCGGCCTATGAGGTCGGCCAGCTGAACGGCACCCCGCTGCACGCCTCACAACTGTGGTGGCTGGCAACTCAGGGCGCGGCGCGCAGCCTGCGAATGGAAGACAAGATCGGCAACCTGGCACCTGGGATGGAGGCCGATCTGGTGGTGACTGATCTGGCGTCGACCCCGGTGATTGCCCAGCGCGCCAACCGGGCCGACACGTTCTGGGACCAGCTGTTTCCCACCATCATGATGGGGGATGACCGTGCCGTCAAAGCGGTCTGGAGTGGCGGACAGTTTCAGCACAGCGCCTGAACGGCAGCCGGGTCACCTGGCATCAAAGGACGCACTCCCGCGCCGGCCCGCACCATAAAAATGATGCCAGCCCCGGCTTGGGCCGCGCCCCGCGCCAGGGCGCGGGGCCGCAGCCTGATTGCAGCGCAATCAGGCTGCCCGGAACGGGCGGGTCCTGCACCGCAGGGGCCGGGGGAGGCGGGAGGCGGTTCGCTGAGGCACTATCCGTCAGCGAGCTCGCGGGCCAGTTCGTTCTGACGCCGGATCACCGTGGGCAGATGGAACGGCACAAACGCACCGCGATCCACAATCTGGCGCCCTTCAACATAGAGGTCGCGCACCGCCCCCGGCCCCGCCAGCAACAGTGCCGCCGGATCCCAGCTGCCCGCAGCCGACACGTTTTTCATATCCCAGACCGCGATATCAGCCCGCATGCCCGGCACCAGCTGGCCGACGTCGCTGCGCCCCAGCACCTGAGCGCCGCCCCTTGTGGCAATTTCAAGCGCTTCGCGGGCGCTCATTTTATTGGCGCCAAAGGCCACACGCTGCAACAACATCGCCTGGCGCGCTTCGGCCACCATGCTGGCGACGTCATTGGAAGCAGACCCGTCCACCCCGAGCCCCACCGGCACACCCGCATCCCGCATAGCCCGCAGCGGCGCAATGCCGGAGCCAAGGCGGCAGTTGGAGCAGGGGCAATGGGCAACACCGGTACCGGTACGGGCAAACAGCTCGATTTCAGACGCGTCCAGTTTCACACAATGTGCGTGCCAGACATCGCGCCCGACCCAGCCCAGATCCTCAGCATATTGCCCTGGCCGACAGCCAAAGGTCTCCAGTGAATAGGTGATGTCCTCGTCATTTTCGGCCAGATGCGTGTGCATCATCACGCCCTTGTCGCGCGCAAGAATGGCGGCATCGCGCATCAGCTCGCGACTCACCGAAAACGGCGAACAGGGCCCCACCGCGATGCGCAGCATCGAGCCCTCCGCCGGATCATGGAACTTATCGATCACCCGGATGCAGTCTTCCAGAATGGCAGCCTCGTCCTCAACCAGCGCGTCCGGCGGCAGGCCACCGTCACTTTCGCCGATGCTCATCGCACCGCGGGTGGCGTGAAAGCGCATCCCGGCCATTTGAGCGGCGGTGATGGTATCGTCCAGCGTGGACCCGTTGGGAAACAGATAAAGATGGTCCGACGTGGTTGAACAGCCGGACAAAGCCAGCTCTGCCAGCCCGACCAGCGCCGAAACCTTCATATGTTCCGGACCGAAACGCGACCAGATCGGATACAGCGTTTTCAGCCAGCCAAACAGCAGCGCGTCCTGCGCCCCGGGCACCGCCCGTGTCAGGGTCTGATACAGATGATGATGGGTGTTCACCAGGCCCGGCGTTACCAGGCAATCCTGCGACGGGCGCAGCACCGCATCATCGGCGTAAAGATTGTGCCCCACATCAACGATGACCCCGTCCCGGATCAGAATATCCGCCCCGGCAAGTTCGCGCCGGTCGTCATCCATCGTCACCACCAGCTGGGCGCTTTTAATCAAAATTGCGTTCATGCAACTCTCCACACTTCATGTTTGCCCATTTCGGTTTGAAGTGTGAACTGCGCCAACAGAAACGGGGCAAAGGACTTGGCGCGATGTCACCCAATACCGGGTCCGGCCTGTTGTCGCAAGCATCAAGGACAATGGCGCAGGATGTCGAGAGCCTCCGCGTGAATTTCCGCATTTGCAGCCGCCAGGACACGACCGCCCTCATGCGCCGGACCGCCACGCCAGTCGGTGACGATGCCACCGGCGGCCTCAATCACCGCCATCGGCGCCATGATATCATAGGTATGCAGCCCGGCCTCGACCACAAGATCCACCTGGCCGGCCGCCAGTAACATGTAACCGTAGCAATCCATCCCGTAACGTGTCAGCCGCGTGCGCGACGCGAGCTGATGAAACGCGCGCCCTTCCGCTTCGCTGCCCACTTCGGGAAATGTGCTCAGGATGGTGGTTTCTGAAAGGCCGCGTGCGGCACGGGTGGCAAGCCGCCCCTGCCCCATCGGGCCGTCGATGCGGGCCTCGCCAAAACCACCGGTAAACCGTTCGCGGATATAGGGCTGGTCAACCAGACCAAAGACCGGGCCGCTTTCATCGCGCAACCCGATCAGAACGCCCCAGGTCGGGGTACCGGAAATATAGCCGCGGGTGCCGTCAATCGGATCCAGCACCCAGGTCAGCCCGCTGCTGCCGTCACTGTGACCAAATTCTTCACCCAGAATCGCATCTTGCGGCCGCATCCGGGCGATGATCTCGCGCATTGCAATTTCGGCGCCGCGATCCGCAACTGTCACCGGATCAAATCCACCGGCCAGCTTATTGTCGGCCCCCAGATCCGGATGTCGGAAATGTTCAAGAGTTACAATACGCGCCGCATCCGCAGCGGCATGGGCCGTCGCGAGAATTTGTGCACGATCTTCAGGTGATATTGGTTTCATAGCCGGCCCCGTTCACGACAGTTTAAGTTCGCGTAATGGGCCGGCTGCAGTCCGTCAAGTGTTGCTCAGGCAACTTCGGAAAGAACGCGGGCCAGCTCAAACAACCGGCGGCGCTGATTTTCCGGGATGGCGTAATAAGAGCGTACAAGCTCCAGAGCTTCTTTATCCGCGAGGATATCGCCCGGAACAACCGAGCTTGCCGCCGAATTTGCGTCGCCCGTGTCCGCAGTATCGCTGATGCCTTCAAAGAAGAATGCCACCGGAACGGTCAGCGATTCCGCGATATCCCAAAGCCGCGATGCGCTGACACGATTCATGCCGGTTTCATATTTCTGGATCTGTTGAAATTTGATTCCAACCTGTTCTGCCAGCTGTTGCTGAGTCATCCCCACCATCCAGCGACGCTGACGAATTCGTTTACCTACATGGACGTCCACCGGATGCTTCATGACTACTATCTCCCAACCTTAAAATCTAACTCTTCCCCGAGTGTTCAATCTATACGCGCACGTTATAGGTGTCGGATTCAATCTGTCTTTTTGGATAGGTACGCGGCGATATAGATTATAATTGTTTGTTTTCATGCGCTTAAAATCACCGAACTCAAAAAAAAACTACGCGATCACAGTCGAATTACCCATTCGTATAGGTTGAGTACACTAATTGTAAGGTTGTTTCGTTGCAATTTACGCAAACAAACGACGCTTCCAGTAGCTATTTGCAAAACATTCACCCGACGGACAAGCGAGTCGGCCGGAATGACATCGCCGTCAATTTCACACGGGAGGAGTCGGAAACAATCAGAAAACCTCCACTGGTCTGCCTGCTGGGGTGTGTGACCATCCTGTCGCCACCCCGGCTGTCGGGAAAGCTCCCGTCTGCATTGCCGCATGTGGATTGAAATTCGCCGGCCTGACGATGATCCGTGGCCAGGTTCAGAACACTCCGGAGCTCCCCCCACGCAGGGAATGGTCGTTTCCAAATCCCCGGCACTCAGCGTTCCGGAGCAGAGGCTCCGGTGCCAGGCCTCATGCCGCAGTATTTTCAGCTTCGGTCAGGCTGGCGCGCCAGAATTGTTTCCAGGCCATATGCTGTGCGACCGCGCGCGGCTACATGACATAAAAGAGATTGCGCTGTTTCAGGTCGCTTTCGGGATCCGCCATCTGACCCTGAGCGCCTGAGCCCGCCTGCAGCCCGTGAAAACCTTGCCCGTGCCTGGCGTGGCAAGAGCCATTAGCTCCGCCGCAGTTGGAATCTGTAAACTTATCGGCGCAAAGGGGATCGCCTGAACCAGCGGGATGCGAGGCCAAATTTGTAAAATGCGCCGGAGCAGACCAGCTGACTGGCAGTGCCACCGCCGGTGCTCGCATCGCGGTCCAATCCCCCGCCAGCATGAATGTAGTCACCGGCGCGGTGGGCGGCAGCCGCCTCAAAGCCAGGTTTCGCGCCTTCAATCCGGAAGTGCGGTTTCTGCTGACTGGCTGTGCAAGTGACGGAACGTCGCAAATCTCTGCAAAGCATATGTTGCTGAACAACATTATTATGACCGGGATTTACCAGGCGGGCTGGCCAAGCCGCCGCGCGCGCACCAGACCAGCAGCCTGCGCCGGGTATATTCGCTGTCAGAACAGCGCAGGATCATGCCGCATACCGGCCGGATTCAGCCGCCGAACCAGCCGGCTGAGGCGCTTGATCTGCTGCGCCCGCGCCGGTCCTGCGGCAAATTCGTGCCAAAACGCGCTCAGGAGGCGTGAAGTTCCGTTACATTTGCCGCCCGCGACCTGGAGGGAGAATAGGCCTGGCGCAGCAACGCAACCAGTTCTTTAACCACGGTGCCCTGATCCAGGTTCGCCACATACATATTGATCTTTTTGGACCCTAGTTCAGGCAGCGCCCCGCCGTGCTGGATTGATTCCGTATAGGGCGGTGTGGTGTCAGACAGCATGATATGCACCGCCAGATCGGCGCTGACCGAGGCTTCGATGGTCCGGCTCTGCTCGCTTTCGATCGCCATCTCCCACGCTACGCCGGCCCGGTCCAGCGCTTCCAGCGCCGCTTTGCGGAAGATACAGCGGTGTTCAAAGGCCAGTTGCAGCGGCCGTTGACGCCAGGCAGCACCGCCAGGTGCCCCGACCCATTCCAGCTGCACCTCCGCCAGGGTTTCACCGCCCTCGCCGCAGATGTCTTCTGTCGTCAGGATCACATCAACCTCACCGCGGGCGAACTGCGCCTTCAACCCGGTGGTAAAAGAGGACACCAGCTGCACCTTGACCCGGGGATAGTTGCAGTTGAATTGACGCAGAACATGGGGAATCGACGGGTAGACGATGTCATGCGGCACGCCCAAAGTGATAACGCCTTCATATTCCTGCGCCGTCAGCCGGGAATATATCTCATCATTCAGCTCCAGCATCCGGCGCGCATAGGACAGCAGCTGCTCGCCCGACGCGGTAAGGGAAATCGTGCGCATAGAGCGGTCCAGCAATTGCAGGTCCAGTGATTCTTCCAGCCGTTTCAGCTGCATCGACACTGCCGACTGGGTCAGATTCAGAAATCCTGCCGCCCGCGTAACGCCGCCGCTGTCCGCCACCGCCACAAAGGAACGCAGCGCGGTCATGTCTATATTTCTTGGCATATCAATCTCCGTGATGTAACGCAGCAATAACATTCATTTCCCTAATCAATCACTTTCAGGCAGAAGTATCAAGGAAATTGATCAGAACCGACGCATGGTTCACAAACCTGAAAGGATCAAGTCATGACTACCTTCACTCAGAGCTCCCTCCGTCAGCCCGCACGCCGTCCAGGTCTCGTTGCAGGACTGCTACATTTGTTCGCCGTGCGCCGCAGCCGGCACACTCTGGCCGCGCTTGATGACAACGCGTTGAAAGACATCGGCCTCAGCCGTTCCGACGTTGCACAGGAAGTAAACCGCCCGTTCTGGGACGCGCCACAAAGCTGGAAAAGCTGATTTGATACATTCCGCAGCGACTTAGCTCCGGTTTCACTTGAAAACGGGACCATCTGCACCGATATTCAGGGGTGAAGGTGGTCCCATTTCTGCGACCGCCCCAATTGTATACTCAACGGAGGCAGTCCATGGCTGACTATCAGACGATCCGCACCGGTGTTGGTGCCCGCTCGGCACAGATCGACGCGGGTCTTCGCGCCCATATGAATAAGGTTTACGGCACGATGTCCGTGGGCCTGCTGATGACAGCGCTTGTCGCCTGGGCCGTAGGCTCCAACGACGCGCTGTTCTCGATCTTTCGCGACCCGATGACACTGAGACCAAATATCCTGGGTTATGTCGCGATGTTCCTGCCTCTGGGTATGGTGTTCCTGTTTGGCTCGATGATCAATAAATTGTCCGCCGCCGGCGCGCAGCTGTTCTTCTATGCCTTTGCCTCCGCGATGGGCCTGTCCATTGCCTGGATCTTTGTCGCTTATACCGGCATGTCGATTGCCTCGACGTTTCTGGTGACTTCGATCTCTTTCGCCGGTCTGTCGCTCTATGGCTATACCACCAAGAAAGACATTTCGGCCTGGGGCTCTTTCCTGATCATGGGCGTGGTTGGCATTCTGATCGCTTCGATCGTCAATATGTTCATCGGCTCGTCGGCACTGCAATTTGGCATCCAGGTGCTGGGTGTGCTGATCTTTGCCGGTCTGACCGCCTATGACACCCAGAAGATCAAAACCGATTATATCGCTCATGCCCACGCTATGGATCAGGAATGGCTGACAAAATCCGCAATTATGGGCGCGCTGAGCCTGTATCTGGACTTCATCAACCTGTTCATGTTCCTGCTGAGCTTCCTCGGCAACCGCGAGTGATCTGAACCGAATTCGGCTGATACCGGATTTGACTGCTAAGAGGGCCAGCCATGCGCTGGCCCTTTTTTTTGCGCGATGGTCATTGGACCACGCTCAGGGCCGCCGCATCTCCACCGCTGCCATGAAGTTGCCGGGCTCAAGCCGGATGTCGACTGTTCCCACCGTGCGAAAGCCGAGCGCTTTGTAAAAGGGTTCCGCCGTCAGCGTGGAGAAGCAGCTGAACGCCCGCACACCGGCCATTGCGCCCTCTGCCAGAGCACGGCCCATCAACTGACGCCCGATGCCCTGACGCACCAGCCTGTGGTCGGTCACAACGTGTCGGATATGCGCCAGATCCACCGGCCCGACACCGCCGCCAGGCGCGTTCCAGGTCCAGCCGCCCGCCGCAACGAGAACGCCCTCGCGTTCCGCCACATAATAGGTGCCCGAGGTCAGAAGCGCCGGCTGACAACGGGTGATCAGCGGCAAAACACGCTTCAGAGTTTCCTCAGCATAGCGGGCCTTAAGCAGCACCGGACAGCTCTGCGTCAGCAGGGAGCTGACGGCTTCAAAGTCGTTGGCGCATGCGAGGCGGATATTTATGGGCAGGTCTTCCATGTCTTTGTCCTGACGGGCTGTGTCTCGGGTCTCGGAAACATCGCGCGGCGCTTTCAGGGCAAAGAAAAAGCCGCGCGACGGTGTCGTGCGGCTTTTGCATTTGTCTGGTACTGAAGTAGATTACTTGATCTTGCCTTCTTTGTACTCAACATGCTTGCGCACGACCGGGTCGTATTTTTTGACGACCATTTTTTCGGTCATCGTACGCGCGTTCTTTTTGGTCACGTAAAAGTGGCCCGTGTCTGCTGTCGAGTTCAGACGGATTTTGATCGTCGTCGGCTTCGCCATGTTGTTTCTCCTGCAACGGGGCAGTCGGGCCGCCCGTAGACTCATTGAAGCCCGTCTTTTATAGGCTGGGCGGTCCAAGTCAACGCCATTTTACCCGCCCGTCGGACAAATATGGCTGTTTCTTCAAATTAGTACGTTCCCGGAGGAAAGCTAGTCGCGCGGACGGCCTGTAAGCCGGATTTTGTCCGGGCAGCGAACTGCCCTGGGTAACCATTCATCTAGCCCGCCTGTTACCAGACGGGTCCAGCTGCCAACCCGGGTCTCTGGGTTGAAACATCCCTGTGGCGGTCTGCCGTTGCCGGCACACGAGCCCCACAGCGAGACCCCTATTTGGCATTGCTCCAGGTGGGGCTTGCCGTGCCGCCCCTGTTGCCAGCGGCGCGGTGGGCTCTTACCCCACCGTTTCACCCTTACCTGCGCGTGATGTCCCATGGGCGAACCCCGGAACCGGCAGGCGGTTTCATTTCTGTGGCGCTTTCCCTTGGGTTGCCCCAGCCGGGCGTTACCCGGCACCTTTGTCTCATGGAGTCCGGACTTTCCTCGGATGTTGCCACCCGCGATCACCCAGCCATCCGCGCAAATGAGCAGTTAGGCGTTTCACACCCTGCGGTCAAGCAGGCCCCGGCAGGAATCAGCCACAGACCGGTGCACGCCCCAGACCACGCGCCGGAAACCGGTGCGCAAGATCCGCGATTCGTGCCATATCCCGCAGATTAAGCGCGCCATGCTCCCAGGGGGAAAACCGCAAGCGAAAGGCGGAGAGAACCGCTGTCAGAGGATCGGTGCACATTTCAGATGGCGGAAAGACATAGCCAAACCTTGTGGCGAGCGCGTGAAACTTCACCGCATCCGCCGGCAGACCACCCCCAGCGCCAGGCCAGACCGACAGGTCCTGACGTGCCAGCCGCGCCCAGTCAAACCGCGCGCCGGGGTCCCCCTTGCGCAGCGGCGCCATATCCGAATGACCGATGACCCGCTCGCGCGGGATTGCATGGCGTTGCAACAGCGCTTGCAACAACTGCTCCAGCGCCGCCATCTGCGGCTCCGCAAATGGCTGCCTGCCGCTATTGGCAAGCTCAATGCCGATGGAATGGGAATTCACGTCGGTAACCTGCCCCCAGGCCCCTGCCCCGGCATGCCAGGCGCGTTTCTCATCGGCGACAAGCTGAAAAACCTGGCCCAGCTCAGAAATAAGGTAATGCGCCGAAACTTCATGCTCCGCAGCACAGAGCCGCTGCAACGCCTCTTCAGTCGTATCCATGGCAGTGTAATGCAAAACCACCATGTCAGGTGCAGAAACACCACGGCGGGTGCCAAAATTTTCAGATGGGCGCGCCAGGACCGTCAGCACGGGTCTGCCCCCGGATCAGTTCTGCGCTGCAAGGCGGAACGGGGCCGGATCCCAGGCACAGGCAAAACCGTCGCCATCCGGGTCCATACCTTTGCGATCCCGTTTGGGACCACCGGCAGCCAGGAACGCTTCCTGGGCCTGATCGGGTGAAGTGAACTTGCCACAGCTTTTCAGGAACCGGCTTTCGGCAAATATCAGGGATCGGGAATAAATCGGCTGCCCCACCTGGTTGGAGGTTTCCAGCGCGAATGCCACGATATTGGGGCCTGTGCCGCCCTGCCGCGTTGGCAGCGCCTTGGCTTCGATCACCTGATAGACTTGGCGTTGCTGCTCAATGCGCTCCGCATCACTCTCAATGGTTTCCCGCGCGGAGACCGCATCAAAATTCTGCTCATCGGACAGCTCTTCATTGCCTGACCTGGTGGCAACCGGGGTGGTTGCGGGGTCGCCCAGTAATGCATCAAGCTGAGCACTGTTGCCAATGCCCGCCGCCGCCAGTTCGCTGCTGCTGATCCCGTCAGCTGCCGGGCTTTCAGCAGCGTCAACCGCAACGTCCGGTGCCGCAGCGATGACGCTGGTGGTGCCACTGGTGGTGCGTTCTGTTGAAATCACCGGGGCCGCGGCAGAAGCACCGCCAGCCAGTTCGGCTTCGGTGCGGGCCGTGTAATTGGAGTAATTGTCAAAACCAACACCCGCGCCAGCGCCGCTGTCGGGGAGACCCATTTGACACGCCCCGAGCACCAGTACTGAAAACACCATATATCTTGCACACATCGCCGCACCTCTGCCAATTGTTACCGAATGATTACCACCATTTAGCAGGCTTGGAAACAAAGCCTGTCGCGGTTTCCAGCGTATGAGCGATATTCAGCAACTCGCCCTCTTCCCATGGTTTGCCAATCAGTTGCAGCCCAAGTGGCAGCCCCTGGGCATCCAATCCTGCAGGCACCGACACGCCAGGCAAGCCCGCGAGGTTCACCGTTACAGTGAACACATCGTTCAGATACATCTGGATCGGATCCGCGTCGGTCATCTCACCAATGCCAAACGCCGCTGACGGGGTCGCAGGTGTCAGAATCGCGTCAACGCCGGTCGCAAACACATCCTCAAAGTCCTTTTTGATCAGGGTGCGGACTTTGCGGGCGCGGTTGTAATAGGCGTCGTAAAAGCCCGCCGACAGCACATAGGTCCCGATCATCACCCGGCGCTGCACCTCATGGCCAAAGCCCTCAGCGCGGGATTTTTCATACATGTCATCGATGCCTTCGCCAGCATCAAGCGTGGCGCGGTGGCCGTAACGCACGCCGTCATAGCGCGCCAGGTTGGACGACGCTTCGGCCGGGGCAATCACATAATACGCCGGTAGCGCGTATTTTGTATGCGGCAGCGAGATGTCAACGATCTCAGCGCCAGCGTCGCGCAGCATGTCTGCACCCGCAGCCCAGAGTTTTTCGATCTCAGCGGGCGTGCCATCCATCCGGTACTCTTTCGGAATACCGATTTTCTTGCCACGGATATCGCCGGTCAGCATCGCTTCAAAATCTGGCACGGCCAGATCGGCGCTGGTGCTGTCTTTGGCATCATGGCCCGACATTGCGCTCAGCATAATAGCGCTGTCGCGCACGGTCTTGGTCATCGGGCCGGCCTGATCCAGCGAGGAGGCAAAAGCCACAACGCCCCAGCGCGACACACGGCCATAGGTTGGTTTGATGCCGACAATGCCGGTAAAGGCGGCAGGCTGGCGGATCGAACCACCGGTATCAGTGCCGGTCGCCGCCAGGCACAGGTCTGCAGCAACAGCCGAGGCCGAACCACCAGACGAACCGCCAGGCGTCAGATCGGCGTCCGAGCCGTCACGCCGCCAGGGATTGATCGCATTGCCATAACATGAGGTCTCGTTGGACGAGCCCATGGCGAATTCATCCATGTTCAGCTTGCCCAGCATCACTGCGCCGGAACCAAACAGGTTGCTGGTCACGGTTGATTCGTACTGGGGCTTAAAGCCTTCCAGAATTCGTGAGCCCGCCTGTGAGGCTACGCCTTTGGTGCAAAACAGGTCTTTGATACCAAGCGGGATGCCACACATCGCCGGCGCATCACCGGATTTGATCCGTGCATCTGCCGCCACGGCCATGTCATTGGCAACATCCGGCGTTTTGTGCACAAATGCGCCCAGCGCGTCGGCACCCTCGATTGCGGTCAGACAGGCGCTGGTCAGTTCGACCGCCGTTACCTCGCCTTTGCGCAGCGCGTCACGGGCACCGGCAATGGTCAGTTTATTGAGATCAGACATGATTATTCCACCACTTTCGGAACCGCAAAGAAGCCTTCACGCGCATCGGGCGCGTTGGCCAGAACTTTGTCCTGCTGGCTGCCGTCGTTCACAACGTCAACGCGACGTTTCAGACGCTGAGGCGTGACCGAGGTCATCGGCTCCACGCCTTCGACATCCACTTCACTCAGCTGCTCAACAAAGCCGAGAATGGCGTTGAACTCGCCGGCAAGCGCCGGCAGTTGATCTTCTTCAACCCGGATACGGGCGAGTTTCGCCACGCGGCGGGCGGTTTCCATGTCGATCGACATCGTGCGGCTCCGTTAATTGCTCAGGCAGGGGTTTAGCCTCCCTGTGCGCGCGCTTCAAGCGTGAGGATCGGCAATTGCGCATTCAACGCGGTCAGAAACCGCGCAATCTGCAACCCACACGCACAACAGCCAGTGAGGATGGCCCATTTTCACCGGATCCTGCGCTGACGAGCTGTCAGCGGCGATTGCGGAAGAATTCTTTTAGCAGGCTTTCGGAAGCCGCACCGCCGATGCCGTCATAGACTTCCGGCACATGGTGGCACTGAGAATGAGTAAACATGCGCGGCCCCTGGGCGATGCCGCCCGATTTCGGATCATCTGCGCCATAATACAGCCGCGCGATCCGGGTCTGCGATATCGCGGAGGCACACATCGGGCACGGCTCCAGCGTCACATAAAGATCATAGCCAGGCAGCCGTTCAGATCCAGCGAGCACACAGGCCTCGCGGATCGCCAGTATTTCTGCATGCGCGGTGGGGTCATTCAGTTCACGGGTTCGGTTGCCAGCCCGGGCCACGACTTTCCCCGCAGGCGAGACAACCACAGCGCCGACCGGAACTTCACCACGCGCGGCGGCGGCGCGCGCCTCAGAAAGCGCCAATTCCATATGTGAGGTAAAAACCATATCCCCCTCTTGCCCTGCACGCGCCTGTTTCTCAAGGTCGCATCCTGGGTCAAGACCCCATTTATACCGCATCTTCAGCGCGAGATCAGTTTTTACGGCGATTGCATACAAAATATGACCTCGTGGCGGGGCCAGAAGGGAGGATTTTGTGCTATCTCAGGCTGAAAACAGGCCGCGCCCTGCGTCTCCACCCTGAAAGCTTTTCCCGCGACTTCATGCAAACGTGACATTGAGCCCATATTTACCCTGGAGTTCACGACATCAAAGGCTATCAGAATGGGCTGATGGTGCAGGATTAATGGCTTTTGACCCCAATTAATGTTGGCCCTTTCAGCGCAACCGCGCTATGGGACGGCATGAGCTCAGATCAGAACAAAACCCCGCCCGGCGACCGGATCGCCAAAGTACTGGCCCGTGCCGGTGTTGCGTCGCGCCGTGAAGCTGAACGTATGATCGAAGCTGGCCGCGTTGCGGTGAATGGCGTGGTCATCGACAGCCCGGCCTTGAACGTGTCCACCAGTGACCGCATCACTGTTGATGAGGCCCCTATCGCTGAGGCCCAACCGGCGCGGCTCTGGCTCTATTATAAGCCAATCGGACTGGTGACCACGGAACGCGATGAAAAGGGCCGCGAAACGGTCTTTGAAGCGCTGCCCAAAGAGCTGCCCCGGGTAATGTCGGTCGGCCGGCTTGATATCAACTCCGAAGGCCTGCTGTTGTTGACCAATGACGGCGAACTCAAAAGAAAACTCGAACTGCCAACCACCGGCTGGCTGCGCAAATACCGCGTTCGGGTCAATGGTCGTCCCAATGATGATACGCTGGCGCCACTGCGCAAAGGCATCACTGTGGACGGAGAAAACTTTCAGCCGATGTCGGTGGCTATTGACCGCCAGCAGGGCGCCAATGCCTGGCTGACCGTCGGCATCCGCGAAGGCCGCAACCGCGAAGTCCGCCGCGCGATGGATGCTGTCGGGCTGAGCGTGAACCGCCTTCTGCGCATCAGCTACGGTCCGTTCCGGCTTGGCGATCTGAAACCGGGCGACGTTGAAGAAATCAAAGCGCGCGTGCTGCGCGACCAGCTTGGCTATAGTGATACAGACAGTGCCGCCGCTGCAGAAAAACCCCAGCCGCAGCGTACCCGCAAGCCAGGGGCTGGTCCGCGCCGCCGGGAACGCGATGATTTTGGCAATGTGAAATCTGCGCCGCGCCCGGAAGGCAAATCCTTTGGCAAACCAGGTGGCAAGCCTGCTGGCAGACCCGGCGCAACGGACAAACCCGCTGGCCGCTCCTTTGGCAAGCCAGGCGGCAAACCCGGCGATAAACCCGAAGGGCGTGGTGCAAGATCTGGCGGCAAGCCTGGCGGCGCACCAGCAGGCCGCTTTGGGAAACCTGGCGGCAGCCAGGACGGTGGCCGCAGTGACAGCCGCGGCCCGGACCGGGGCGGACCACGCGGCGGGCGGCCCGGCGGCAAGCCAGGAGGCGGCCAAGGCGGCCGGCCACAGGGCAAACCAGGCGGCAATCGCGGCCCACGGCAGCGCTGACCCCTTTTCGAAAATCAGATGATCGCCTATGACTTGAATGAACATTCATGTCATAGGGATCACTGGCAATGGCCGACCTGCTTACAATCGAAAATCTTGGTAACCTGTTGATGCTGTGCTTTTTGCAGGCAGTTCTAGGGTTCGACAACCTTCTTTATATCTCCATCGAAAGTCAGCGCGCTCCCGCAGAACATCAGAAGTCGGTGCGTTTCTGGGGCATCCTGCTGGCGGTGGCGCTGCGGGTGGTGCTGCTGTTTGTCATGATCCGGTTGATTGATGCGATGTCGGCGCCGTTTTACGTGTTCGACATCCCCGGTATCATTGAGGGCGGCGTCAACTTTGCCACCGTGGTGTTTGTCTTTGGCGGCGCCTTCATCATGTACACGGCGGTCAAAGAAATCGGCCATATGCTGTCAATTGACCACCTGGAAACTGACGTGGCACGCGGCGGCCGCAAATCCGCCGCCAAAGTGGTTATCAGTATCGTAATGATGAACCTGATTTTCAGCTTTGACTCGATCCTGTCCGCGCTGGCGATCACCGATGTGTTCCCCATCCTCGCAGCCGCAATCCTGATTTCTGGTGCCGCAATGCTGATCCTGGCCGACGGGGTGACCGCTTTTTTGCAAAAAAACCGCATGTATGAGGTGCTGGGCCTGTTCATTCTGCTGATCGTCGGCGTGGTCTTGCTGGGCGAGGCCGGACCTGCGGCGGCGCACGCAATGAATGACGACACGCTGAACATCCGACTGGCGGGCTATGAGCTGATCCCGATGTCGAAAACCACATTCTATTTCTCGGTACTGGTGCTGTTTGCAGTGGAAATCCTTCAATCCGGCTATTCCCGCAAACTCGACGCGGAACGCAAGTCGCAGCACCAACGTTAAGATTGTTAAAACTTGACCGAAGGTACAATATTCTGTGCGCCTTCGGTCGCATTCCCGCCTTAATACGTGCGTAATTTCAAACACATGAGTTACATCACCGACATAACCGACTTTCTCCTGCGCAAGGCCGATACCCGCCGGGCAGAACTCAGTTTCCGCCTGGCGCGGCAGGACCTTGCGCAAATGCGCGCCTTTGTCGATGCGCTTGGAGATCAGTCTCTGTCGATCCGGATCCGCAGCCACGAAGAATCCGCATTATACCTGCTTGACCGGCTCGGCCCCCACGGGCTTGCCGCTCCGATCGGGCGCAATCTGCGCCGCACACGGAAGTCCACCCAACGCCTGGCACAAGCCTATCGCGGCGGTCCTGATCTGGCGCTGCGCGCTGACTTCGAAGATCTTCTGGCCCATATGGAACAGCGTTACCACGCCCAGCTTCGCGTTATGTCCTGATCCCGGAAGGCGCGCCGTAACCCACCGCCATTTCCCAGGCTGATCCGTTTGTACTTCTCCCCTAGTATGCGAGAAACCCTTCGCCTATATCTTTAGCTGTAGCAGGTGTGAGAGGGTGAGAAATAGTGTCAGATACTGGCCTGAAAAAACTGACGTTTTCCTGGTATTCCCCGGTGATGCCGCAGATGACAACGTCGGAACGGCTGTCATGACTTTACGTCATTCCCGCGACCTCAGCCGTCTCAGTGCAAATCACAGCGCCAGCGGATTGCCCGCGGCCCGCCGGGTCGCCGCCTGAAATGGCGGTAAATACCAAATTACGCGCCGCGTTCACGCTGGTGGCCGGGCTTGGTCTGGCCGGGTGCGGCGCTATGCTGACCTCTCCCCTGCCCGCCACGCCTCCGGATGCAGCAAGCGCACCCCAGGCGCCAGCCGCATTGCCGCCGGAGAGCGCCAGGCTCGCCGCCTATTATCAGCGGGTCGAGGACGGGTTGCTGGTGCAGGGTCTGCTGCGCACCGATGGCGGCGGTCCGGACGTGCCTTATTCGTCGCGCCAACTGGCTGAAACATTTGAACAAATCGCCCTGTTCGAAGAATACACTACCTCCGGAAACCGCCTGGTGGCGCGACGCAACAAAAGCAACCTGCAGCGCTGGCGCGACCCGGTGGTTATGCGGGTCAGTTTTGGGGCCAGTATCCCTGCAGATCAGCAGCAACGCGACAGTGATGCGGTCAATGCCTATGCGCGCCGGCTGGCCCGCGCCACCGGCCACCCGGTGCGCAGTGCACGCAGTGGCGCGAACTTTAACGTCTTGATTCTAAACGAAGCCGAACGCCGCACGATCGGCCCGCTGATGCGCCGTCTGCTGCCCGGAATTTCGGACGCCGCCGTGGAATCTGCCGTGAATATGCCCCGCTCCACCTATTGCGCGGTCTATGCGATTGCCCCGGGTGGCAAAGGTGAATTCAGCGGCGCGGTGGCGATTATCCGCGGCGAACACCCTGACCTTCTGCGCCTGTCCTGCATCCACGAAGAACTGGCCCAGGGGCTTGGGCTTGGCAATGACAGCCCCTCCGCGCGCCCCTCGATCTTTAACGATGACGAAGAGTTTGGCCTGTTGACGACGATGGATGAACAGATGCTCTCGATCCTGTATGACCGGCGGCTGACGCCCGGCATGACCGCCGAAACCGCCCGTCCAATTATCCGGGATATCGCTGCGGAACTGACGGGTGGGTCAAGCTGACATACCTGTGGCGGGCCTTTGTCGCGCAGCCTAAGGCACGGATTTCATACCGGAAAAACTAATCTGCCCATTTCGCGTGGCCACTGGGCGGTTAGAATTTTTAATCCTGATTGCGCGACCCGTTGCTTATGAGCAGGGTCGTTTTAACACCGACCCGCGCCGCAGATGTTGCCTGTCCTGATGTTATCCGTCAGTAGTCTGGCATAGACACAGACAGGAGAGACATGATGCGCGCCTTGGTTCAACGGGTTAGCGAAGCCACCGTACGGGTGGACGGCGAGATCACCGGAAAATGTGACACCGGTCTGTTGGTGCTGATCTGCGCCATGAAGGGCGACAGCGAGGCGCAGGCCGACAAACTGGCCGCCAAAATATCCAAATTGCGGATTTTTACCGATGAGGCGGGCAAAATGAACCGCTCCCTGCTCGACATCCAGGGCGGCGCGCTTGTGGTCAGCCAGTTCACTCTGGCCGCCGATACACGACGCGGAAACCGGCCGGGATTTTCCACCGCCGCGGCACCGGAAGACGGCAACCGGCTCTATGAATACTTCGCTCAGGCGTTGAAGGATTTGTCGGTGCCGGTCGCAACCGGAATTTTTGGCGCCGACATGAAAGTCAGCCTGGTCAATGACGGGCCGGTGACGATCTGGATCGATACCGAGGTGAATTAACAAGGCCTGGCAAAGACTTGCACCCAGACCAGCCGTCCTTTTTGCAAGGCGACACCAACACCGGTATCGCTTACGCCGCGCCGCAGGATGTGGGTGCGGTGGCCTTTTGATCCCATCCACGACGCCATAACCTGGGCCACATCGCCCTGGCCCAGCGCAATGTTTTCGGCAATCAGACATGCCTTGTAACCTTGCCGTTTTGCCCGTGTCATCACCGTCGATCCATTGCGCCCCTCATGGGAAAAATAGCCCCGTTTGCCCATCTCACAAGCATGGGCCTGAGCCGCGGCAGTAAGCTCCGGATCCTGCTTCAGCGCTGGCAGCCCCCGGGTGGCGCGCTCCGTATTCACTGATTGGATGACCGCCGCAGACAGGGTGGAATAATCGCCAGGCGCGTCGCAGGTCTGCGCTGCGCTCACTGCCGGCAGACTTAAAATTATGACTAAGATCAACGCTGTAAAACGCATAGATACCCCCCTGCCAGACCATTGCGCCGTCAATTAACAGCCGGCGCAGCGCAAGTTTAACAACTTATTCCGGTAATTTTCCAGACATCACCGGCAGCCCGCGACGCATCGCTTGCCCCCGCTGATCCACAGTCCAGACACTTTGCTTTGCGCCCGAATTCCAGCCCGATTTCTCAAGCATCACTGGCTGGCTGAAACCCGCTAAGCTTTTGAACGGAAATGATTTCAGCCGGCTCCAGCACCAGGGTTTTTTCTGTGTCGGCAAATATTGCGACGACACCCATAGCAAGAACGAAGGCAAATCCAGCGGCGGTTTTGATCAGGGTACGGGCGGTTCTGCTCATGGCGATTGTCCAGTGTTCGGGGTTTGTAATTTTCTGCCTGAACATTCGCATCCCGCGCGATGCCATGCGATATCGCCGCCCTGTTATCGGATAACAACGCTGAATTTACCAAAGTTTCGCCCAGAAATATTTGCATAAACCTCTGAAAACAAACATTAATCATTGAACCTCAAAAACGGCCCGGCATGTGTGTGCCCAGGGCATGTTTCTTTGGCGCCGGGAGGGATTGTGCGCGTCGGCGTGTGATTCTGAATGGAACGATCCGAGATCGCGCAGGCCGGAGCATGTTGCCCGCTGGTCATTTTAGCACCGCGCAACCTGCGTACCCGGCGGCCAGTTCACGGGCTGCGGCTGCGGCTGCGGCTGCGGCTGCGGCTGCGGTGAGGTGAGGTGAGGTGAGGTGAGGTGAGGTGAGGTGAGGTGAAACTTAAACCGGCGCACGAACCGTCAAAACAACGTTCACAGCACAGAACTTATATACCAATTGCACGATACAGCGGCTTGGATGTACAAAACCGTGAACATTTGTTCCGTTCCATCACCTATGGTCCTGTCCCGACGCTCATGGCGCGCTGCTGCCGCCCTGAATTCAAACTAAAAGAGGCAAATATGTCAGACATCACCCGCATCAATCCAGGCGCCCGCATGAGCCAGGCCAGCATTCACAACGGTATGATTTATCTCTCGGGCCAGGTTGGCACAAGGGGCGCATCAACGGCGCAGCAAACCCGCGATATGCTGGACAAGGTGGATGCGATTCTGCAGGCGAACGGCTCGTCCAAATCACGCATTCTGCAGGCGGTGGTCTGGCTGTCCGATATTGCAGATTTTGCCGAGATGAACGCGGTCTATGACGCCTGGATCGATCCGGAAAATCCCCCGTGCCGTGCCTGTGGCGAAGCCCGGCTGGCGAGTGCTGAGCTGAAGGTGGAAATCATCGTGACCGCCGCTCTGGGCTGAACCCGCCTGCAGTTTCGCGGCCTGCGCGCCGGCAAAACATCCCGGACACACCCGGCCGGGACCCGGCACAGGCACAGGCACAGGCACAGGCACAGGCCGTACCTGGACACTGCACCTCAACGCTGCAATGGGGAAGCGCCGGCCAGGGACGCAAAACCCGGCACTGGCGCGGGTGTCGACCCTGGCCAGCAGCGCCGTCCAAAGACCCGCGCCCTTGCGGGGCCGCCTGGCAGGCGGCGCCGCGCCCTATTGCTGCTCAATCGCATTGGCCCAGTTGCGCAGAAAAATCTCTTTTTTCAACTGATCGAGAAACACCAGCAGCCCGGGCCCTAACCGGATCGGCCTTGAGGCGCTGTTGGTGGCGTAGAGATCCGATTTGACCGGGGTCAGGTTGGTGAGACGTTCGAGCCCGGCGCGGGTGTCCAACGTCGCCAGAAAGTCGATCATCAGACCCGCGCCGCGCGGATTTTGCGCCGTCACCGGGATCAGCACACTGCGCAGCATCACATTGAGAAAATCGTCATACTGCAGGATGCGGATACCGGGGCTGTCGGCCAGCCGCGAAGCGGCGTAGCTGCCGACCACATTATACGCCAGCGCCAGCCGGCCACTGGCCACATCGGTGATCATCTCGTCCGAGCCACCATAAAGCTGCGCGTTCAGCCGTCCCATCACCTCGGTCAGCCGCCAGTAGCTGTCGGTATTGCGCGAATCCTGGGTGGCAAACAGATACCCAGCCCCGGAAATACGCACATCATAAGTGCCAATCCGGCCAGAAAACCGCTCCGGGTTGTCGCGCAGCAGGGTGATGACATCTTCGCGGGTGCGCGGCAGTTCCATGCCCTCAAACGCCGCCTCCGAGATCACCAGCACTGCCGGCTCCTGGGTGAAGGCAAACACCTGGCCGCGCCAGCTGGCCCATTTGGGCAGCGCGTCGGTGGCATCAGAGCGATAGCTCTGGGCAAAGCCGTCATTGGCCAGTTTGGTCTGCAGATCCATCGCCGAGGAAATCGCCAGGTCAAAACTGGCCCCCTCCTCGTACAGCGCCGTCATCAGCTCCGTGGAACTGACGATGGTGTAATCCACAGTGATACCCGGATAGCTGCGCTGAAACTCAACGATGATTGGTTCAAACACATTCACATCGGCTGTGGATATGATGCGCAGGATTGAGCTGTCACCAGGCCAGGTGTAATTGCGGTGATCCTCGATGACATAAGCCCGGGTCTGAGACAGGCCGAGGCCTATGCTGAAGACAAGGCTGAGCGCAAATGTTGTCAGGGCTGCGGAAAAATAAGCGAAACGCATGCGCCGGGTCCCTTTGGGTTGGAGGAGATTTCAAGCCGGCCATTATGTGCACGCGCGACCTCGTCCGCGATGGTCAGCCCGAGGCCGGAGCCGACGATATCGGCCACATTGCTGCCGCGCGAGAACCGCTGGGTCAGCGAGGCCACATCGCTGCTGCCAAAACCGCGGCCCTGGTCGTTAAAGGAGATCCGGTAGCCCTGATCATCACTGTCCACACCGATGTGCACGGTGCTGTCAGCCGGGGAATATTTCAGCGCATTGTCCAGCACATTGCGCAGGGCGTTCTGCATCAGGATCGCGTCCCCTCTGAACGGGCATGGGGTGTCGGGAAACTGCTGGATCAGCAGAATGTCTTTCAGTTCTGCGGTCGGCAGCAGGTGGTCGCAGACCGATTTGGTCACCACAGCCAGGTCAAATTCGTCATCGGCCAGCGCGTCGGTTCGAAACGTCACCATCGCGTGGTCCAGCAGCTGCCCCGCCGAGCGCGAGCTTTCGTCCACCGCCCGGATCATTTCCCGCAGGCTGGTTTTGTTTTCAGGGCGCTCCACCCGGCGCAGCGCAATCTCGGCCTGGGCCCGCACCACCGCAAGTGGGGTGCGCACCCGGTGGGCGGCCTCGGCGATAAAATCCTCGGACTGGGCCAGGGAAGCGCGCAGCCGGCCCATAAAATTGTTCAGCGCGTCCACCAGCGGTGTCAGCTCGTCCGGCAGTTCCGCCTGCACAGGACGCAGATCATGGGCCCCGCGCCGCTGCAGCGATTGTTTCAGCCGTTCCAGTGGCGACAACGCCGATTGCGCCGCAAGCAGGGAGAGTGCGGTGGCCACGAGGAAAAACAACACACCAAAAATAGCGGCAAAAAACGAGATGCGCGACGAGATCAGCGCCAGGCCCAGCCGGGTCTGCGCCACCACCACTGTCACATCAACATTGCTGCCGCCGGAGCTGACCGTGCGCGACACCGCCACAGAGCGCACGGTTTCACCGCGGTACAAGAACGTGTCAAACCGGCTTTGCGCGGCGCGCGGCGCCACATCCGGCAGCGGCAGATCGTCATATCCGGTCAGGGTGCGCCCGCCCTCGCTGACCCGATAAAACACCCGGTCCTGCGAAATCGTGCCAAGCATGGAGAGCGCCGAATAGGGTATTTCCACGGTCACCGCGCCGCGCTCAGAGTAGAGCGCGTCCGAAATCGACGTAGCCGAGGCCAGCAGAATATTGTCCTGGGTGGCGGTGGCGGCCTGGTCCGCAATGACACGCACGATCAGAAAAAACACCAGCGACAGCGCCGCCGCGATCACCAGCAACTGCACCGTCAGCCGCCGCCGGATCGACGATTTAGCCGGCCAGAACATCACGAAACCGCCACCAGCCGGTAGCCCAGACCGCGCACGGTTTCGATCTTTGCTGCCGAGCCTTCAAGCTTTTTGCGCAGCCGGCCGATATAGACTTCAATGGCGTTTTCGCTGGCCTCTTCATCAAAGGAAAACAGCCGGTCCATCAGGTGGGATTTGGTGAAAATCTGCCCTGGCGAGCCATAGAATATTTCCAGCAGCCGCAGTTCACGATTGCGTAAATTTCTTTCGGTGCTGTCAAAAGAAAGTGTCGCCGCCATCGAATCAAGCACGGTATTTGCAAAGCTTCGGCGGTTATCCGCCACGCCGCCCTGGCGGCGCAAAACCGCCCGGCAGCGGGCTTCGAGCTCGGAAAATTCAAAAGGTTTGGTGATGTAATCATCGGCGCCAAGATCCAGTAAACCGACCCGGTCCGAGACCTGAGAGCGTGCTGTCAGCACGATCACCGGCGTTTTGTTTGCCGCCCGTCTGTGCGCCGCCAGAAAGTCGCGCCCGTCGCCATCAGGCAACATAATATCCAACAATATCAAGTCATAACTGGCCGCAGCTATACAGGCATGTGCCGCAGAAATTGTATCAGCATGATCAACCGCATGACCGTCAAGCGTCAGGCGGTCGACCACCGCGCTGGCCAGCTGAATATTGTCCTCAACCAGTAGAAATCTCACCCTGCGTCCCCCAAAAATGCAGCACGTGACAGGTTCATGTCAGGTTCGCGTCCGCATTCTTAAACATGTGCGGGAGAAGTCCCGGATGTCAAATGGGAGGAATAAAATGAAAACTCGTATTCTGAAGGCGCTCGCGGTGAGCGCTGTTATCGGCATGAGCGCCACCAGTGTTTCGGCACAGGCTGCTGAATGTATTGCACCGGCGAACCCCGGTGGCGGCTGGGATTTCACCTGCCGTCAGATCGGCAAGATCATGTTTGATATTGGTGCGGTCGACAAGCCAATCCAGGTCACCAATATGTCCGGTGCCGGCGGCGGTCTGGCTTACAACTATGTGGTCACCGAGCGTGGCGACGACGACAATCTGATCATCGCGGCCTCTTCGGCCACCTCAACGCGTCTGGCGCAAAACGCTTATGCGGGCATGACTGCGGATCAGGTCCGTTTTGTCGGTGCCATTGGTGCCGATCCGGGCGTGATCGTTGTGGGCAAGGACAGCCCGTTCCAGTCGCTGAATGATCTGATCGATTCGATCCTTGCGGATCCGGGTTCGGTCGCTTTTGCCGGCGGTTCTGCCACCGGTGGTTTTGACCATCTGAAACCGCTGATGCTCTTGCAGCGTGCCGGTTTTACCGACATCAGCAAAATCAAATACATCAGCCTTGACGGTGGCGCAGATGCGATCACTCAGACCATCGGCGGTTTCACCCAGGCGATGACTGGTGACATGTCCGAAGTGGTTGGCTTCCTGAAATCCGGCGACGTACGCGTGCTGGCGGTTCTGACCGATGAGCGCGTGCCTGGTTTTGACAGCATCCCGACTGCCAAAGAACAGGGTTATGACGTGGTTGCGGTGAACTGGCGTGGTCTCTACGTGCCAAAAGACGTCTCTGATGACACGTTCAACATGTGGGCTGGCCGTCTGCAGCAAGTGGCTGATTCCCCCGAGTGGGCAGAAGCCATGGCGGCAAATGGTCTGGCACCGTTCACCAAGGTTGGCGGCGACTTCCAGGGTTACATTGACGGCGTGGTCGAAGAAGTCCGCGAGTTGAGCAAAGAACTGGGAGTGATCCAGTAATGGCCAGTGACCGGATTTTTGGTCTGGTCATGGCGCTTTTGGCGCTCGCGTATATCGCGAGCGCCGTTCAGATCCAGACCAGTTTCCTGAGCGACCCTGTGGGTCCGAAAGCCTTCCCCATCCTGATTGGAGTGGTGGCGGCGATTAGTTCAATTTTCATGGTGCTGCGTCCGGATGAGGATCCGGAATGGCCCGCAATGAAGACACTTGGTGCGTTGGCCGTCTCAGTACTGGTGCTGGTGGCTTATGCTTATGCGCTTAAACCGCTTGGCTTCCTGCTGCCCACGGCCCTCGCCGCCGGAGTCCTTAGCTATCAGATATCGCCGCGTCCCAAAGCGGCTGTGCTCTCAGGTGCCGGGCTGTCCGCCGGCCTGTTTGTGATCTTTAAATATGCGCTTGGGCTTGGGCTTGTTGCTCTGCCTGCAGCCCTGGCCGGATAGGAGACCAGGATATGGAAATTCTTGATAACCTGGCGCTTGGTTTTTCAATCGCCGCTTCGCCCTATACGCTGATGCTGGCCGTGATCGGTTGTTTTCTCGGCACCATCATTGGCGCCCTGCCCGGTCTGGGCCCGTCAAATGGCGTGGCCATTCTGATCCCGATCACCTTCACGCTCGGACTGGACGCCACCTCGGCGCTGGTTCTGATGACCTCAGTCTATTACGGCGCGATGTATGGCGGCCGTATCAGTTCGATCCTGCTGAACATTCCCGGCGATGAACCTGCGCTGATGACGACGCTGGATGGCTATCCGATGGCCAAAGCCGGCCGTGCCGGAGATGCGCTGGTGCTGTCGGGCGTGGCGTCCTTTGTGGGTGCATTTCTGGCCACCATCGGCCTGATGCTGCTGGCTCCGATGCTGGCGCGTGTGGCTTATGTCTTTGGCCCGGCCGAATATTTCGCGCTCTATCTGCTGGCGTTCTGTACGCTCGGCGGCATGGCAAGCAACAACCAGGCCAAAGCGGCGCTGGCCTCCTGTCTGGGCCTAGGCATCGCGATGATCGGTGTCGACAATACGTCCGGTTTACCCCGTCTGACCGGCGGCAACCTGCATCTCTATGACGGCATCGACTTCCTTGTTGCCATTGTCGGTCTGTTTGCGGTCGCGGAAGTGTTCTTCTTTATCGAAAGCCACGGCAAAGGCTCCGCTGTGGGGGTGAAACTGGAAAAAGTAACCGTGCCCTGGAAGGATATCTGGGACACAAGATGGACCATGCTGCGCAGTTCGGGCGTTGGATTTATCGCCGGCATTCTGCCCGGTGCGGGCGCCTCGCTTGGCAGTTTCATGGCCTATATGACCGAAAAATCCATTGCCGGTGAAAAAGGCGGATTTGGCACTGGTGTGCCCAAGGGCATCGCCGCGCCTGAAGCAGGGAACAATGCCTCTGCCGGTGGTGCGCTGATTCCGATGCTGACGCTGGGTGTGCCAGGTTCCGGTACCACCGCGGTTCTGCTGGCGCTCTTGATGACGCTGAATATCACTCCAGGCCCGACCCTGTTCACAGAGCGACCGGAAGTGGTCTGGGGCCTGATTGCCTCGCTGCTGATCGCCAATTTCGTGCTGCTGGCGATGAACGTGCCGATGGTGAAGGTCTTTGTACGTGTGTTGCAGGTGCCACCGGCGATCCTGCTGCCGGGCGTGACAATGATTTCCTTTGTCGGCATCTATTCCCTGTCGGGCAGTTACTTTGACCTGCTGCTGATGATCGGTTTTGGCGTGCTGGGCTATGTGCTGCGTAAGCTGGACATCCCGACCGTGCCGGTGATCCTCGGCATTCTGCTGGGTGGCAACATGGAAGACGCCCTGCGCCGCGCCATGGTGCTTTCGGATGGCGAGGCGAGCTATCTGTTCTCTTCCCCGATTGCAATCGGGCTCTGGGTGGCGGCGATTACAGGTTTTGTCGCACCGATGTTCATGCGCAAACTGCTGAAAAAACCTCAGCGGGTCACCGACTGATGTGGCGCCGGGTGCTGAGATGAACGGCACTGGTGTAAAAATATGGGCGGGGGCACCGGACGGGTGCCCCCGCCCTTTTTGTTGGATATAAGACCAGTAACAAACCGCCAGGACATAGTATGAGCACGCAAAACAGTTTTCTGACCGTCGCAAACACCCTGGCCACCGGCGCTGTCGGCGCCGCGATCGCCGTCTGGCTGTCGGTGCCCGCTCCCTATCTGACCGGGCCGGCGATGCTGGTCACCCTGGCCGGGCTGCTGGGGCTGAAAACTCATATCCCGATCAAACTGCGCAACACTGTTTTTCTGGTGATCGGGCTGGCGCTTGGCTCGAGCGTGACACCGGAGACATTGCAATCTGCCGCCGCCTGGCCGGTCAGCCTGATTGGCATGAGCCTCGGGCTTGCGGTGCTGATGCTGAGCAGCAGCTGGATCCTGACCAACCTGTTCCGGCTGGATCCCACCACCGCGCTGCTGGCCTCCAGCCCGGGGCATCTGAGTTTCGTGCTGAGCCTTGGGTCCGACACCGGCGCGAATGTGCCACTGATTTCGGTGATTCAGTCGGTGCGGGTGCTGGTGCTGACGCTGATGGTGCCCTTTGTTATCGCCGTGACGACCGATGTGGACATGGCAATGCGCGCGCCAGTCGGCGACGTGATTTCGCTGCTGCATCTGGCGGTGCTGGCGGTGCTGGCACTGGTGCTGGGTCTGGTGCTGGGGCGCATAAGGGTGCCCGCCGCCCTGCTGATCGGGGCGATGATTGTCTCCTCCATCGGCCATGGTATGGGCTGGACACCCGGTCTGTCACCTCAGCCGCTTTCGGTGGCCGCCTTTGCCATCATGGGCACGCTGATCGGCACCCGGTTTTCCGGCGTCAGTGGCGCCGAGCTGCGCCATGCGGCGCTTGGCGGTCTGGCGACCACAATGCTGGGGCTGGTGCTGTCGGGCATTTTTGCTGCGGCCGTGTCCTGGCTCACCGGTATCCGGCTGATTGATGTGGTTATTGCGTTTGCGCCCGGCGGGCTGGAGACGATGATTGCCATGGCGGCGCTGATGGATGCGGATCCGACCTTTGTTGCCATCCACCACATCACCCGGCTGTTTTTCCTCTCCGTCTTTGTGCCGCTGGTGCTGTTTATGCAGAAAAGAGGCGCCAAAGGCTGAGTGCACTGAACCTGCTGGCGAGCGCAGAACAGGCCCGCATCCGCGTCCGGTTATGTCTCCGACCACAGGCACCAGATGGCCAGCAACGGCGCATCTGTGGCCTGCATCGCGTGCCAAATATCTGGGGCATTATAAACCAGATCGCCGGAGCGCCTGGTCACGAATGCTCCGTCATTCTGCATCCATTTGCCGGGAGTCAGCACGACATATAGTTCTTCGGGAGGGTGGCGGTGGCGAGGGTAAGGCATGCCCGGCGCCAGCAGGCTTATGCCGATGGTCACCGCGTCATGATGTTCAAGCCCGCCTTTGCCGACTAGGATTGCATTGGCGTGGCTGTCATAGAACGCGCCGTCCTGCGGTGTTATTCCGCGCCGGCGGGTCCAGCTGAGATCCGGCTCAATTTCGGCCAGCGCCTCTGACAGTGCAGCGACCACTGCAGGACCCGCGCGTGCCGCATCCATGGCGCTGTTGAAATAGCTACAGGCCGGCAGCCGGGCTGCAGGGGGCCGGGCACCATTGTCCGGTGTGCTGCGCGTTGCGGCGGGTTCCGGCGCGGTGCGGGCGTTTTCCAGAGCGGAGAACACCCGGTCCGCCATTGGCATCATGTCGGGGTGGTCAGTGGCACGGGCGCGGATCGCAACCCTGGTCGCATCGATAAAGTTCTGCAGCTTGGTGTTGCGGTCCAATGTCTTCCCCCTGACGACTGATAATTCAATCTGTCAGAACCCAATCACGGAACGCCAAGCTGATCAACACCTCTGCCGTCCGCTCTGGCAGCACAGATATCACGGCCGCTTCAGCCGGTGAGCCCGTAGGCCAGCCGGATGCCGCGTTGGGTGCCGGGGCCGAAATCACCGTCGATGGTGCCGTCATAGAATTCATTGTCGCGCAGCCGGCGTTGCAGCGCCTGGCGCGTTTCCAGTTTGAACATCGTCGGGCGGTCGCTGAGCAGGTTCAGCACATCGGTGCTGCCGCTGCGCAGGGCCTGGTACAGATAACCTGCGGCGTCTTCCAGTGATTTGGACGGGATCAGCCCGTCGTCAATCAGCGCCGCAAAGTTGAACATCGCCTGGGGGTGGCGCAGATCGGCGGCGCGTTCAAACAGCGCGAGCGCTTTGGCCGGGTCCTGCGGCAGGCCCAGAAGGCCCTGGTAATTCATGAAACCAAGATCATTGATCGCATCGGCAAAATCCTGGTCCGCCGCCGCCCGGTACAGCGCCAGAGCCCGCGCCGGATCCTGGGCGGTGCCGATGCCGCGTTCATAAAGCTTGGCCAGTTCAAACTGCGCTTCGGGCGAGCCGGCGGCGGCGGCACGGCTGAGATAATCCAGCGCCTCAGAGGGATCAAATCGGCTGCCTTCCGGGTTCAGGCGCATATAGGCCAGCCCCAGCATCGAGCGGGTGTCGCCGCCCTGCGCCAGCGCTGCCATCTGCACTTCCTGATCCGGGCGGATTTTGGTCCAGGCCACGGAGGGGTCGGCAATATCCACCGCCTCACTGCCCTCGGCCGGGCCGGCAAGGTAGAACGGGATACTGGTGAGCGAGCCGTAGGTATAGGGCTCCTGCAGGTTATAGGTGCTGGCCAGCACCTGGTCGCGCACCTGGCGGAACATCAGGCTGATTTCCAGACCGGGCCGGGCCAGGGTTTGTGCCAGCGCCATCGCAAAGGGGCTGTTGTCCCCCTCGCCGTCCAGCGCCACCTGGCCGTCGCGCGCCGCAAAGGCCACCATCGTACCCCGGTCGGGGCTTGGCACTGCCAGCCCGCCGGCACTGCTGCGCAGGTCGGATCCGTTATTGTTGTCCGCGCCCTGAGCCGCGCCCTGCCCCGGTTCGGACCGCGCCAGCGCGTCGCCAAACGGGTTGTTGCGGCAGGAATCCAGGATCACGATGCGCATTTTGCGCGCCCGGTCCACCGCCGTCAGTAACTGGCTCAGCGACACCGACTGGCGTTGAATATCGCGGTTGGAGCGCACGTCGGCATCCACTGGCACCAAAAAGTTTTCGCCTTCAACTTCGACCCCGTGGCCGGCGAAATAGATCAG
Organism: Candidatus Halocynthiibacter alkanivorans; assembly: GCF_003333265.1. Classification (GTDB taxonomy): domain Bacteria; phylum Pseudomonadota; class Alphaproteobacteria; order Rhodobacterales; family Rhodobacteraceae; genus Halocyntiibacter_A; species Halocyntiibacter_A alkanivorans. The sequence continues at coordinate 17,069 of NZ_QOLB01000032.1, read as the reverse complement.
CGCCAGGTCGGCGGTTTCGGAACGGAAGGAAAAATCGTCGATCGTGTCCATCAGCTCCGCCATTGGCGCGTCCATCAGGGTGGTGACTTTAAAGCCGATGCCGTCCAACGTCTCTGAGATCAGCCGCGCATCATTGACGGTGTTTTTCAGATCCGGGATGTTGTCATATTGCGACATGCCGATCACCAGGCCGATACGGTCACCTGCCGCCTCGCTGGTCAGCGGTGAAACCAGCAAAAAGACGGTGGTGGCGAAAGTGCGGAACAGGGTCATACCGGGCCTTTGCTTCAATCAGGTCAACAGCGAAAAACGGCGGCTGTGGGCGCCAGGTCTATACAGTTGTGCCGCCAGAATAAGGCGGTATTTTCCAGCCAGAGCGCCGCAACGTCGCCGTGCCGCGTTCCAGCGTGCCAGCGTGCCAGCGATCCGGGTAAGGCGCTGTGTACGCACCGCCCGAATTTTCACATCGGGCGCGATCAATGCCCCCGGCGCGCATTTTACACATCACCCTGACCAGTACACGCCCGGCCCAAACAAGCCGGGAGGCCAGCCGGGAGGCGGCTAAACTGCCGCATCGCCCGAGTGTAGGCCGGGACCCGTAGCAGGTCCAGTGCCCGCTCCGGTGACGGCTCCGGGGCAGCGTCGCAGGTGTGGCGCCCGGTGAAACTGCGGCGCGACGGCGCCCGCGCAGGACCCGGCGGCTGGCTCAGCCGGCAAGCTGGGTCAGTTCTGCCGACAGGGCGCGGGCATTGGCCACGGAGCGGCGCAGGCTGGCAAGCCGGCTGCTGTCCGTCCCGGTCGGGCTGACGGTGTTGAGCGTGGTCTGCACCCTGGCGTTCAGCGCGGGCGGCAGCACTCCCAGCGCGTTTTTCTTTTGCAATATGTCAAATTTCAGCCGGGTCATGTCACGTTCCAGCGCCGCGATTTCAGCCCGTACCGAGGCCAGATCACCGGTCACCTGGCCCTGCTCGGCGCCAAGAGCAGCGTTGCGGGCTTCGGCGGCGGCGACCTCGTCTTGCTGGGCTTCTATACCGGCCTCATAGCTGCCGCTGGCAATGCCGGAGACCCCTTCAAAAAAACCACCCTCAGAAGGGTCGTCGGTGCTGACGCAGCCGGCAAGTGCGCCAAGGCTCAGCAAGGCAAAAGCGTTGAGGATACGTGTTTGGGGGCGATTAAAGTTCATTGGCCAGATCCGATGCTATGGCTTTCATGGAGGCAATCTGCATGCTCAGGCTGGAGAGTTCACTGTCGATAGAACTGGTAGTATCATTAACCAGCACCAGGCCCCGGGCTTTGTTGAATTCGTCCTGACGGCCGACAGCGCCATCGACCGCGATCTGCATCTGTTCCAGGTTGCTGTTGGCGACGCTGAGTGCAGCGTCCAGCACGCTGGCTTCTGCGCGCCCGGCCAGCACCTCTTCCTTCAGCGCTGCCAGTTCGGTTTTTTGCAGCACCAGCACATCGCGCATCACAGTGATGGTGGTGGCGATCTCGCGGGCGGAGTCATCCAGATCGGATTTGATCTGGCGCAGGCGGCTTTGTCTGGTGATAAAATTGCTTTGCACATGGGCCACATAGGTGCCCGCCAGCAGCCCGCTGCCGAGGCCTATTTTCAGTCCCTGAAGTGCGCCGTCATCCTGGTCCAGCGCAAAGCCGATGGCCGTGCCAACGCCTGCACCGGCGGCGGCGCCCTGAAGTACGGTTTTGCGCAATGCGCGCGCGCGTTTCACAAGTTCAGGATCCGCCTGGCTCTGGCTCAGGTTTTGTTTGGCGTCGGCGCGGGCCTGGGCCGAGGTGTTGATGCTTGGCACCGCCGTGCAGGCCGCAAGCGAGAACACCGCGCCGGCGGCAATAAGCCGGGTCAGTCCGGCAAAAGATCTGTCAGCCATGAATAACTTCCTTTCCGTGCTTCATCTGCATTTTTCACATGTTCTAAGAACTGCTCTGCGTCCTGGAACACTTGTTGGTCGAGCTGGCCCAGGCCGCGCTGGCGCTCAGAGGAGCCCAGCAGGGAGACCGAGGCTGTGTCGGGGACAAATCGAATCGCCCGGTTCAGGATCAGCTCATAATAGTCCCGGCTCTGGTCCAGCCGCTGTAAAATCACCTGGCGGGCGTCGCGGATCGCGTTCAGATCGCGTTCGGCATCGGCCAGAACCGGCAGTGCGTCGGCGTTGCTCAGCGCGATATTGCGGATCTGCGCGGTGGCGTCTTCTGCGATCACCAGGGTGGTCTGAACGCTTTTTAAGGCCACCATATCGGTGCGGATCCGCTGTGCGGTGCTGGCGGCAAACACCATCGAGACCCGGGCGGCATCATCATAGAGCTGGCCGGGGGTGGCGCTGGTCGGGTCCGGGGTTTGCTGGCGGTAATTGCGGAAGGCGGCGGTCAACTCGCGGTTGTTGGCGCGGGTCAGCCCCCGTTGCAGCGGCAACAGCCCCAGCGCGGAAAGCGCGGCGGAGACCTGCCCTGGATCGGCGCTGGCCAGCAGGGTGCCGGTGGTGGTGCTCAGATCGGTTTCATCCGTATCGACGCGTGTCAGCAGTGCGATACGGTCTTCGGCGAAGGCGGCAAACAGACCGCTGGGGTAGCGTTTCAGATAGGTTTCAAAGCCCTGCACCTGCGCGCGCGTGCTGACTTCGGACCAGAGCGCAATCTCGGCAGCCACCGCATCGCTTTGCTGCGGCGCACCGGGGTCTGCCGGCGCGATGGAATATTCCCCCAGCACCGATTCCTCGACCCAGGGCACTTGTTCGCCAAAGGTTTCCAGCACCACTTGCTGGCGGACCCGCCCCATCATCAGCCGTGCGTCCAGCCCAGGCGTGGAAATGTGATCGAGCAGCGCATTGGTAAAAACGCTGTTTTCGCCGATGCCGTCATAGGCGACATTGCCGGGATCCGTCGCATAGGCGATCAACATTCCGGTAACGCCCTTGGTGCGTACGAGACCGCGCTCGACCACACCAGCGTCGACAAAGGGATTGTTGCGGCAGGCGTCCAGGATCAGCACGCCAAGATCAGGCCTGGCTGCGGCAAACGCGTCGCGCACCGCGCCCATCGGCACCGAAGCAGCGGCCAGGTTCGCCGCGTCAGACACCTGAAAATCAGTGGCGATCATATAGTTTTCACCGCCAATCTGCACCCCGTGGCCGGCATAGAAGTACAGTGCGATCTCAGCGCCGGCGGCCTCGGTCTGAAAGCGGGCGATCTGCGCGCTCATTTCAGCCTGATCCATGTCGATGGCGCGGGTGACCTGAAAGCCCAGCGTTTCAAGCCGGTCGCCAAGCGCGCGCGCATCATTGGCCGGGTTGCGCAGGGACAGCGTCGGATCGAGGTAATTGGCATTGCCCACCAGCAGCGCCACCCTTTGCTGGGCCTGCGCGGAAAGGGGCAACAGCAGCAAACATGACAGCAGCAGCAGTCGCAGCGTGCCGGTCAGGCGGGATGCAGTGAACTCCGGAAAACCCAAAACGATATACTCCTGACAAATGCCTTCACTTAACTTCAGTGCCGAACCGACGACCACTGTGCAGGCGCCCGGCCCCTCAGCGGACCGCTTCAGATCAGCGTCGCTTCAGACAGGCCCGTCTCAGATCGCCCGATTCTGCCTGTCTGGTTCAGATCGCCCGGTTCAGGCCATCCGGTTCATATCGCCCGCCGCAGACCGCCCGGTTCAGATCAGGCCGCTCAGATCAACCCCTGGCTGCGCCACTCTTCAACCTTCTCACGGCTGACTTCAAAATGCATCGAATCCTCGCGGCTGAACCCGGCGCCCCAGATCCAGCCCTCGGTCTTGAAAAAATCCGCGAGGATGGTGAGGCCCAACTGAGTTTTGCCGTCGCCCAGCGTGTCCAGTGCGCCGTCAATATTGAGATCGACCGACAGGCCGAAAGAATGGCTTGAGAGCCGGCCAACCGTACCACGGATCTGGCGCACACAGAGCGAACCGGCGGTGTTGATGCGCTGAAACAGATCCGGGTCGGTGGCATCAATGGCGTCAAACACCCGGCGCAGCGACTCGATCGCCGGGGACAGCATGCGGACCCGGATCGGGCCGACCGATTCCAGCATCAGCATATCCAGCAGGGTCTCGTTGGTCATTGCTTCGCATTTGTCGCTGAGCGTGGCGCGCGGCCGCCCCAGGGTAGCCTCGAGAAAATCCGGGCTGGCGACAGACAGTGAACTGTTCACATTGCGCCGGTCCGCGATCTGCACCACCTGGGCATAGGCATCGATAATGGTATTGGGCCCGTCGCGCACCACGCCGTCCTGATCCGAATAGGTCACCGGTCCACGGGCAGCAGAGTTAAGTTGCGTTTCCAGCGAAGCGAGCTTGTCCTGCAGGCTTTCCAGCTGCTGGCGCATCATCTCGATCTCGATGCGGGCGCCGCTGTCAATCGCCGGACCGTCAAAGGTTTCTTCTACCGAAATCACAATTGGGGCCAGGTACCAGACCACCGGTGTCAGCAGCAAAGAGATCGCAATGATAACGGCGGGCAGATAGCGCATTCTGTACCAACTTTTGTTGTTGAAACTGTGGTTCCATCTTGCATTAAGTTTAACCTGACCAACGAAAATTTCGCAAGGGTCTGTGCAGGCCCTTCCCGACACAGGCCGCGACAACCGAAAAAGCTTTGTGGCAAGGGGATCCTTGCTATACGGTGAAATTCAGATTTTATTCAGGAGACTAACTACTCCCATGAAACAAATTATTATTCCCTTTGCTGCCGCCCTGACATTCACACTTTGGGCCGCTGCGCCCGGCCTGGCCCAGACGACAGATTCTTCTGAGCTGAGCGCCGAAGAAATTGCGGAAATTTTTGCCCGTCAGAAAACCCGGGGGCTGGTCCTGGCCCCCTCCACTGGCCTGCCCGGGGAACCAGTGGAAGACAGCAGCGTGGTGGCACCCTCTGCCGCCGCGGCGACCTATGTGAAGCTGGAAACTGAGGATCAGGTGAACATCCAGATTTCCTTTGATTTTGACTCCTCCGCTCTGCGCAACGACCAGAAGCCCAAACTGGCATCGCTTTGCCAGGTGCTTACTGCGCCCGAAAGCGGTGAGTTCCGTATTGTCGGCCATACCGATTCCTCGGGCTCGGCGCAGTATAATGAGCGATTGTCGCTGCTGCGCGCCCAGGAGGTGAAACGTTACCTGGTCTCTGACTGTGGTGTGGTGGCAGAAAAACTGCATGCGGTCGGGGTTGGTGAAAGTTTCCCGCTGGATGCGGCGGATCCGCGGGCCGACCGCAACCGCCGGGTGGAATTCCAGGCTATGAGCTAGGTTATTTTGATCCACGCTGCACCGGGCCGGTTGCAGGCTGGCAGAGGCGGGCAATCGTGGGCACGGTTGTGCTCTGATAACCGCCAGCCAGCATAAGGACCACACGGCCCGGTTTTGCAGGGCCTGTAAGGCGAACCGGACTGACGGGAGCTGAGCGCCGGCCTTAATTGAGCGGCCCGCCGGAGCGGCCAGGACCACTGGCCCCAATATGCGGCCCCGATTTGCAGGCGGCGGAACCGAACGAAGATCTGAACGGACAGGATTGATATGAGCGATTCCAGACCCGGCGACACATTCCAGCCCGGAGACCTGTTAAACAACACCTATCGGATTGAAACCGTGCTGGGCCGGGGCGGCACGTCAGAAGTGTACCGCGCCCACAGTGAAATTTCCGGACGGGTGGTGGCGCTGAAAGCGCTGCGTCCGGAATATGCCAGCAACGATGATTTCCTGGTGCTGATGACGCGGGAAGAAGAGATCCGCGACATCCGCCACGACGCGGTGGTTCGCTATTCGGAAAACCAGCGCATGGAAGACGGCACTGTCTATCTGGTGATGGATTTTGTCGACGGGCCGGGGCTGGATCAGAAGATGCGCGCCGGTGGCATGGCGGCACAGGATCTGATGGCGGTGGGGCTGCGCGTCGCCGAAGGGTTACATGCAGCGCATACGCACAACATCGTGCACCGGGATCTGTCACCGGACAATATCATCCTGCGCGGCGATGTGCCCTCAGATGCGGTGATCATTGATTTTGGCATCGCCAAGGACACCAACCCCGGCGCGGAAACCATAGTTGGCAATGAGTTTGCCGGCAAATACGCCTATGCGGCGCCGGAGCAGCTCAGCGGCCAGACCGATGTGCGCTCTGACATCTACGCGCTGGGGGCGCTGTTGCTGGCGGTCTATCGCGGCAAGACCCCCGACATTGGTGCCAACCCGATGGAAGTGCTGCAGAACAAGGGCAAACCGCTGGATACCGCAGACCTGCCGGAGCCGTTCAAAACGCTGATTGAGCGCCTGTCGGACCCGCTGCCGGAGCGCCGGTTTCAGAATGCGCTGGAGGTGCTGGAGTTTATCGCGCCCACCGCCGCCTTTGATGCCCAGGCACAACGGCCGCTGACAGTGCCCCCCGCCGCTCCGGGCACGGCCGCCGCAACGCCTATGCCCGCTGCTGAAGCGCCGGATGCCGCGCCTCAGACTTCGCCGCCCGCTGCGGACCCCCTGCCGGGGCCGGAGTTAGGGGCAGCGACAGGCACAGAGCCAGAGATTTTGGGCGTGCCGAAAGCAAAGCCCGCGCCCGCCGCTGCAAAATCTGAAAAGAAGCGCGGGGCGCTGGTTCCCGTTCTGGGCATTGCCGCGCTGCTGGCAATTGGCGCCGGCGGCTATTTCAGCGGCGTGTTTGACGGGCTGCTGGGGCCAAAATACCCGCTGGCCGACCCCTATACGCTGATTGTGGACAAGCCGGAAAACGGCCCGTTGCGGGCGGTGGGTTATGTGCCCTCGCCCGACGTGTTGACCGAGCTTGAAAACCATGTCACTGCCGCCGGCGGCACTGCGGAGCTGACGCTCGCCACCGGCAAGATCGCCGAGAGCTGGGGTGCGGATATTCTCGCCACCGTCGCCAAGGCGATGCCGCTGGAAGAGTGGCGGCTGGCCGTGAGTTCTAATTCGGCCCGTTTAACCGGCCTGACCACGGACCGCGATCTGCGCGAGAGGCTGGCGGATGAATTCAAACGCAGTGGCCTGCCCGGGGCATTGGAAGGCAGCGCAGACATCGCGCTGGGCCCGCGGCTTTTGACCGCTGAAATGCTGCGACCGGTGCTGGAACAGAACGCCGATTGCGGTGCTCTGCGCACCCCGTCCCTGCCGGAAAACGGGTTTGCGTTGGGCGCCACCGTGACCATATCCGGCCGGCTGGCCGCCACCGCTTCAAGGGTGGCTGTTTTTGACGCGGTCCAGGCCATTGCCGGGGATCGCGGCGTGGCGCTGGATGTGGAAGTATTGAACCCGTCGCTGTGTCTGATTGAGAGCTATCTGCCCCAGGCCCAGTCCGGCGAACTCGACATTACGTTCCGCTTTGGCAAAAGCGGCGAAGAGAACCCCGGCGGGCGGTATTTTGTTGGTGAAAACCCGGTGATTGATGTGGTGTTGCCGGAATATCTGGATATTGGCTATCTCTGGGTGTCGATCATTGATGTGACCGGCAACGTGTTCCATCTGCTGCCCAATCTGAACCGGCCCGACAATGCGGTCGCCGCGCTGCGCCAGGGCGCCCAAGGTGCGGTGCCGGTGCGGGTGGCTTTTGGTCTTGGTGAGGCGGCCAATACCAGCAAACTGGCATTTCTGGTCGATGACAGCACGCTGGGGAAATCCAAGGTGGTGGTTTTTTATTCGCGCCAGCCGCTGTTTGACGGGCTGCGGCCCACCACGGAATCGGCAGCCGGATATGCCGAAGCGCTGGCAGCAGCGGATCGTGCCGGTGGCAGCGAAATTTTCTCTTTTGACAGCCGGATCCTGACCACCGCGCGCCCCTGAGGGCCGTGCAACCAGACGGCTGTGACCGCGGTCTGTCCAGGCCCCTTCTGTTACCGGAGCAGACCGCCATTGCCCGCAGACAAATACCGCCCCCGGTCCGTCACCGCTCCGGCCGGCCAGGTCCCGGGCCGTCTCCGGCATATTCGCAGATGTCGTCGCAGATACGGCGCTGAATTGGTTGCGCCCGGCCCCGCGCCCGGCCGGTCCGGTGGCCCGCCCCCTGCGCGCAGCTCTGCCGCTGGCCTCTCGCCCCGTTGCGCCCCCGCCAGAGCGCCCGCGCCCGACCGTGCCAAGAGCACGGCCCCTGCGCTTTGTCCCCGCGCACGGCCCGCCGGCGCCGGGCCCGCGCTCAGATCACATCGACCACAATCACCGAAATATTGTCGCCGCCGCCACCGTCCAGCGCGATCTGCAACAGTTTGTCGGCGACAATTTCGATCGGTGTGTGGTTCATCGCGCGTTGCAGAATGTCAAATGTGGCATATTTGGTCAGCCCGTCTGAACAGATCAGGAACCGGTCGCCGGGCAGGATCTCACCGCGGATCATGTCCAGCTCCAGAGTCTCGCCGACGCCGACAGCACGGGTGATGGCGTTGGATTGCGGATGCAGTTCGGCCTCGTCCCAGCTCATCTGACCGCTTTCAACAAAAGCGGCCACGACGGAGTGATCGGTGGTCAGCATCTCGATGCTTTCACCGTGACGAAAGCGGTAGAGCCGGCTGTCCCCGGCCCAGAAACACAAAAAATGCCCCTCTGCCACCATGAAACTCACCACAGTGGCGCCGATGGTGCCTTTGTCGCGCCGTCCGGCCTCAGCGCGGATCAGCCCGTGGCTGGTCTGAAGCGCATCATCCACCGCCTGGCGGGTCTGTATCGGGCTCATGCCCTCGGGCAGCGTCGCCACCGCATCCGCAATCAGCCGACTGGCGTAATCGCCGGCCTCGTGGCCTCCCATACCGTCCGATACCAGCCAGATGCCGAGCTCTGGCAGCGCCAGGATGGCATCTTCATTCACCTGGCGTTTCAACCCGACATGGGTGGTGGCGCTGTAGCGGATGTGATGGGTGGCTGTCATTCGGCCGCCTCTCTGTTGCGCCAGAGCGGCGCGTGAAGATCAAACAGGGCTGCAAGCTGTGCTGCCGGGGGCAGCCCTTCAAAGGCGATCAGGCGCTGCTCACCCTGGCTGTGCATGCTCCAGACCGATGGACGGCGGTAGTCTGGTGCAATCAGCGCAGCGGCCAGGGCCTGGCTCAGATCGCCGCCGCCCGTCCCATCCGGTAAGGCGCCGCCCGGGCCGGCGTCTCTTTGGAGTGTCGCAGCAGGGTCAGTAGCGTCAGCCGCAGCGCGATCAGCCGCATCTGGGCCAGTCGCAGCGGCGTAAGCCCCAATTAACGCGGCCTCAGCGAAGCCGGTTTGCAGCGTAAGTATCCCCTGGCCGCAGTCGAGCCGGGCGCCGCCGGCACCTGTGCCGGCGGCGCCCCCGCTGCCATCCAGGCGGGCAAGGCTGGCCAGGGCGTCACCAAGGCGCTCCCGGCTCATGGCGTCGTCCAGCGTGTCCAGCGCCAGCAGTTCCAGCGTTTCGAACAGGGGGGCGGAGCCAAGATGGCAGGCGAACACTGCGGCACTGTTGTTGCCGGTGCTGCCGGTGCTGCCAGTGCTGCCGGTGCTGCCGGCGTCGCTGCCAGACCGACAGCCATATCCACGCCCTGTCAGGCGCGGGGGCCCGCTGCTGCGCACGTTCTCTGACCCGCTCTCTGGCCCACGCTCTGGCCCACGCTCAGACCCACGTTCCATCGCACTGTCCGGCACCACTGACGCGGCTGGGACGGGCACCACCAGGGTGAGCGGAAACTGCCGTCCGACCCGGTCCACTGAGGGCATCATCACCCCCAGAAGCGGCGCAGGGCCGGCAAGACCGGCGGCGAGGCTGAAGCGCCAGATCGGCGCCGACATGTAACAGGCGTCCCAGCGGTCTCCGAGCTGGGCGCGGGCGGTGAGCAGCCCGGCCTGCAGCCAGGCATCCCAAACCGGGACGAAACCGGGCGGCGGGTTGAGCCGGAAGAAATCGCCCAGCGCCGGCATCTTGCCAAAGGCTGCAAATTCCCCCGCCATCAAAACGACTTCGGACAGCTGAATTTTGTCAGCGCCGGCAGCGCGAACGGGTTCAGCACCGAACCCGACTGCAGCTGAAAGATTGCGATGCGGCCACCAACGTTAAAGATCACCCGCTTGCGGTCTGAGACGTTGGTATTGCGCACCTCCGCCCCGTCCAGCAGGCGGAACCAGGCCCAGGGCCCGTCTTTGGAGACCACGCTTTCGATATTGCGTTTGTCGGGCTCAAAGCTGACCCGCGCCATGCCGACAGAACCGGGCCAGGTCACGGCGGCGGGGGTGGCGCGCCCGTCTTTGTGGCTGAACTGAATTGGCTGGCCATCGATTTCCAGCACCACTTTGCGGGCCTTGGGGTCGAGCGCCTCAGGCGTGATCTGAAACTTGATTGCGGGCGTGGCACCGCTGGTAAAAAACGCGTCGCGGATTTCGACACTGTATTGCATCTGGCGCAGCACGGCGGGGGACATGCCAAGGTCGACATTGTTCACCGCTTTCCATGTCCAGGGTCTTGAGCGTGTATCGATATGTTTCAACAGGTTTTCATTGATAAACCCGTCGATCAGCCCGCCGGGCGCAAAGAGTTTCTGAAAGTCCTGCAGCGCCACATCGGCCTGAGCGCGGCGGTTGAACGGATAACGGTTGGCCAGCGCCTGTTCGCAAAACGGCAACACCTGGGACTGCCAGCGCGCGTTGATTGAAGCACGGGTGCCGTCAGCGGTGATACCGGAGCTGCCGCTGGCGATCTGGGTGGCCCAGCGCTGCATCGGGCCTGGCACCCGGCTGACGGCGGCCTGAAAGCGCTGAATCGCAGCGCCGCCATTGCCATCGCTGTTGCCCAGCCCGCCGGAGAAAGAGAGTTTGTTCAGCTCCTGATAGACCTCGGTCAGCGTCGACATCATCGCGTCCAGTTGTGAGGCCTGACCGTCGGGACGGGCCACCAGATCATTGAGCCAGGCAAAGCGTTCTTCAACATAAACGCCGGGTGCTTTGGGCGGTTCGCGGCCAGAGCCGGAGGCGGAGGAATTGCTCAGGGCTTCGAGGAAAATCTGGCCCTGGACATTGAGGTTGGAGCGCATCTCCAGCCGCGACACTGCGGACAGGCCCTCGGTCACGCCGGTGGCGTCCAGCAGCGAGCGGTCTTCCGTCAGCCGGGTTTCCCCGGCGATTGAGGTGAGGATGTTAAAGATCGGTGAGGTCGGACCAGACAGCACATTGGTGACCTCGACCGCGTGGCTGAGGGATTCCATCGGGATGATGTCGATGTCGCCGAGGATGGCGTCATATTTGGCGATATAGTCGTTGTAATACAGATCGAGCACATCGCGGCTCATCGCCAGCAGCACCTCTTCGCTCTGCGCCGCTTCGCCGCGCGGGCCCAGCACCCAGCTTTCACTTTGGATGCGTTTGGCAACACCCAGCGCTTCTGACAGAAACACCTCGTTGAAACCCACGTAGGTAAAGATGCCGTCGATGCCCTCGTTCAGCGGTTTGCCAGACGAGCGCACCAGCACGCGGGTTACCGCCGGGCCGCCGATATCGGTGATGCGCCATTTGGGCAGGCTGGTGGCAACAGGGCTGTTGATGATGCCGTTATAGACCCGTTGCGCCAGCGGCATTTCTGAGAGCAACCCCTGGATCTGTTCCACCAGTGGCCCGTTCAGCGCGATTTCGGTCATCGGCTGGGACAGCAGCGCCTCAAGGTGGCTGGCGAGGTCTTCACGCAGCGGGGCGCGGCTGGCACCGGAATAGGCCAGCGACCAGTCGATCGCCATCCAGTCTTTGATCAGATCGGCATTCATCGGGCCTTGCAGGCCCAGCATCAGGTAGATTTTCAGCGCCTCATAAAGCAGGTCCGGGCTGTTCATATTGGCGCTCATCTGCTCTTCCAGCCGCAGCAGCATGCGTGGCAGCAGATGCTCGTTCAGCGCCGCGCGGTAGGTCTGCGCGCCCTGGGTGCCGACCACTTCGCCCTGGTAAAGCCCCCAGGTCAGGCGGCGTTCGGGTTCGGGCTGGCCGAACACCGGATTGCCCGGCATGTCGCGCAGTGTATTGAGCGCGGAAGTCACTGAGGGCAGATCGGTGTCCCCCACCGGGCTGCCGGGGATGGCAGCGGCGGCGGTGCGGTAGGCGCTGACCCGGCCCGCGACATCTTCCAGCATCGCCTGATTGCCAAGATAGCTGCGGGTCCAGAGCGTGCCGGTGGTGACCGCCACAATCAGGGTGGCGGCAATGGCAAGCCGTTTGCTCCAGCGGTAACGCCGCTCGACCTTGTCATCCGCCGAAACCAGCCCGGCTTCGGGGAAGATCACCCCTTCAAACAGCCGGGTGAGGAAATAGGACCGCCCGCTGCCCCGGCCAGTGCCGATGGCCTGGCGGCCAATGCCAAAGGTGCGCGCCATGCCCAGCATGAGGCGGTCAATCGGCGTGCCTTCCTGGGTGCCGGAGGTGAAATAGACCCCGCGCAGCATGTGGCGTTTTTCAAAGCGGTTGTCCTGGAACACTTCAGAGAGAAAATCTTTGGCCACCGGGCGCACCGAAGCCAGCTGACTGGGGAACCCCGCGATCAGGCTGCGGCGCTGGGGGTCGGTCTCGGTCTGCATGCGCTCCAGCGACTGGGCGTTGAGCTGGCCCAGTAGCAGCGAAAATTCGTCATCAAAGGCGCGCACCGGTGACATGTCGGCACCCGCAGCGGCTTTTTTACCTTTGCGTTTGTCCAGCGGCAGGGTGAAGCCCCAGACCTGTTCGCGTTCCTCTTTGCCCATGGTTTCAAAGAACTCGGTAAAGCCCACCACCAGATCGGCCTTGGTGAACAGCACATAGACCGGAAAACGCACCCCAAGTTTTTCGCGCAGCTCATGCAGGCGGCGGCGCACCGCATTGGCGTGGCCTTTGCGGGTCTGTTCATCCTGAAGCGAGAGATCTGAGAGGCTGATGGCGATCAGCGCACCGTTCACCGGTTGGCGTTTGCGGTGTTTTTTCAACAGGCTGAGAAAACCGAGCCAACCGGCGTTGTCACTTTCGGCGTCGCTTTCCTGGGTGGTATAACGCCCGGCGGTGTCGATCAGCACCGCGTTGTTGGTGAACCACCAGTCACAGTTGCGGGTGCCGCCGACGCCGCCGATGGCGGCTTTACCCAGCCCGTCGGAAAGCGGGAACTGCAGGCCGGAATTCACAATTGCCGTGGTTTTTCCGGCGCCAGGCGGGCCGATAATCACATACCAGGGCAGCTGATACAGATGTTTGCGCCCCAGTTTGGATTTGCGCAGTTGTTTCATTGCAAGGCGCAGCTTGTCGCGCACATCTTCCAGCTCGGCTTTGACGATCTCGTCTTCGGTATCGGTGTCGACCGATTCAACGATTTCCTCGGTCAGTTTGCGCTCGCGGCGCCGGCGCAGCCAGAACACCAGGATCAGCAGGGAAAATGCGATGCCCCAGAGGATGCCGATGGTGATCAGGCGGGACTTTACGCTGTCAAAGGGACGCCAGGTGTCAGAGCCGATCCAGCTGCCAAAAAACCACAGGCAGACCGAAAGCACCAGGGTGAAGAACAGGATCGAGAAATAGGTGGATTTTAAAGCCCGGAGCAAACGCTGGATCATTGGGAACCTGCCCTTATCAGTACAATTTCGATGCGGCGGTTTTTGGCGCGGCCGGCGCGGGTGTTATTGGGCGCGATCGGATCTTTTTCGGCGCGGCCCTCCGCCGTCAGCCGGCCAGGGTCATCGATCTGAGCCGCGATGGTTTTCATCACCGATTGGGCACGCGCCAGCGACAGGTGCAGGTTGGAGGGAAAACGCGAGGAGCGGATCGGCACATTGTCAGAGTGACCGACAACAATCACCGGGCCGCTCTGTTCATTCAAAGCGCGCGCAACCCGGGCCAGCGGCACGTCAAACGCATCCTCCAGATGGTCAGAGCCGGAGCCAAACATGCCGGAGCCGGCGATGCGCACGGTGATGGTATTGGCGTCCTGAAATACTTCGACGATGCCTTCAGTGATTTCCTGTTCCAGAAAACCGGTGACGGTTTCGATCTGGCTGTCCACCAGCAGCACCGGTAGTGGTGGCGGCGGCGGTGGTGCGCGCCTTTCAAGCGCCGCGGGGATGCCGCTGTCCAGCACCGAGAGCTGACCCAGCAGCCGTTCGGTAGAACCGCCCAGCACATAGCTCAGCGCCATAAAGCCGCCGGCAAGCAGCAGCAGTGTCACCGAAACAGCGATCCAGACCGGGCGCCAGGCCGAGAGCGCTTTGTGTGGCCGGTCCAGCCCCTGCCAGTGGGGCGAGACGTCCCATTCTACCGCGCCGCGCTGGCCGCGGATGATGCGCGCCAACCCGGTGCGGATCTGCATATGTTTGTCGCCGCCGCCCTGCTCCACCCGCAAGCGCCCCTCAAACCCGAGGGAGAGGCACATGAACAGGAATTCCAGCAGGTCGGTGTTGTTGCCCGGGTCAGCTTCCAGCCGCGCCAGCAGATCAAAGAAGCGGTCGCCGCCGACGGTTTCACGGTGAAAAGTGCCGACCATCGACTGTTGCGCCCAGACCGACTGGCCGCCCCAGGGCGTGTTCAGCACCACGTCATCCAGCGTGGCACAGATGGCGTAGCGGGCGATTTTCACTTGTTGGGCGTCAATGCCGGCCTGCAACGCGCGGTTTTCAAAGGCACGCACCTCGGCAACCACACTCTGACGCAGCTTGTCGGGGTCCATATGCTGAGCGCGGTTGCGGATGCGGGAAACCAGCGAAAACAGGGTTGAGCCGCAGGCGTTGAGCTGGTTCATCCCAGTCATCGACTGCGCCGCGACATTGGCATCCGCGCCGCCGCTGCTTCGCGGCGCTGCCGCAGCGGCCTGGGGCTGAGAGGAGGCCGGAGGCACGCCAAAGCCCTGCCCGCCGCCTTGGGCCGGCGCCGGGATATCTGCCGGGCCGGGCTGCGGCGCGGCGGCAGGCTGGGCCGGCTGCATGGTGCGCCGTCCGCCCGGGTTGGGTTTGATCACCGTTTTTTCGCTGTCGTCCGGGTTTGCGAACGGGTCGTTGTCAGCCATCGTTCAGATCCTTCAGATTTCAGCCCTGGCGAATGGCCCAGAGTTCCATATTCAGCCCCGGGAAATCGCCGGAGATATGCACCGCAATGCCGCCCGACGTGGTCATTTTGCCCCAGTAAGGACTGTCGGCATCCAGTTCGAAGTACACCACTCCGGCGTGATACGGGATCTGGCGCGGCGCCACCGGTAGTGGGCGCAGGGTGATGCCGGGCAGCGCCGAGTTCACCAGCTGGCGGATTTCCTCGACCGGGCCGATTTTGGACTGGCTGGAGAAATGCCGGCGCAGGTCTTCGATTTTGATGTCGGCTTTGACCGCCAGCACGAAACTTGCATTGCCCAGCAGTTTGCGGTCGGCAATGACCCCGACACGGATGCCGTATTTGCGTTCTTCCAGCGGGATTGCCACTGCGGTCTGTTCCAGCACCGAGCTGAGATACTGGCGCAGGGTGCGGATCAGCGGCGCAAAGGTGGCCGTCAGGTCATCGTGGCGGTAGGCGGGGAACTCCGGCGGATGTTTTTCCGGCGCCATAAAGGTCGCCAGCTCGCCCGCCAGCGCCAGGCAACTGGCAAAGGCGCGCTCGGGGTGGATGTTTTCGATCTGGATCATATGGCGGAATACAGGCAGTGACCGGTTCACCACCATCAGCAGCAGGAAGTCGGAGATATCGGCCACACCCTGGGTGCCGCCGCCCTCAGACAGCCGGCCCGAAAGCGCCTGCATGCGATGCGCCAGCAGCCCTTCCATTTCGCGCATGAACCCGTGCAGGGTCGCTGCTGCGCGGATGTCGAGACAGCTGGGAATAAAGCCGCTGTCGAGAATGATTTCGCTGTCCGGGCGCACTTCAATGATGCGGGCAATCGGAATCGCCAGCCGGTCGGCCATGTCATCAACTTCCAGCGCGAATTGCAGCCGCAGTTTGCCCACCCCGAGCGTGACCGGTTTGCGATCCACACTGACAGTGTCGGCAATCTCAAGCTCCGAGGCGCGGAACCGGGTGGCAGATTGTTCCGCTCCGGTGAGATCCACTTCAGTAGCGCCCTGACGCCGTTGCGGCACCGAGAGATAGACCACGCAGTCCTTGATGGTGGCGGGCACCTGCAGCGCTTTGGGATGGTCTTCGGTTTGCGGCACCCGGAACACCGCGCCGTCGGGCGTCAGGCCGGAGCAGGATTTCAGCGCGAACTGGCCGACTTTCAGCACCTCATCATCGATTTCAAAGGCGCTGAGCCCCCAACAATACGAGCCAAGACGCCGGGCCAGCCCTGCGACCAGCGCTTCGGTATAGCGGTCCGATTGCTGGAAGTGATGCGGCTGCAGGAACAGCCCTTCGCTCCAAAGTACTTTACTATCCCAGGACACAAACACCTCCGAAAAACTTGTCATTCTGGTCAGGCTGAAACCACATCATTTCAGCTTGTCCATCTGCTCTTGATAGGCTTTGGCGAATTCACGGCTGAAGAGATCGTGAAAATCGTTCTCGGCCTGGTCGGCTATCTCAGCGTACATTTTTTCGTAGACGTCCCAATAGCGCGCCTTCTTGCCTTTGAGGATAGAGCCAAGACCGCCGCTTGTCTCGATTTTATCTTCAAGAACAGCGGGGTCGAGGCGTTTCAGCACGCCTTTGAGCGCCGCTTCCATACCGGTGACCATGGCGATTTCATGGGCTTTGATATCGTCGAGCGCCTGGCGGGTGGCCTCGTCGGCTTCAAGATAACCTTTGCGCCGCGGCCGGATCATTGCCTCCACCGCCTGATCGACGCTGACGGAGAATTTCAGCGGGTTGTTCTGGCTGGCGCCGATGCGGGTCTGGTCGATGCGGAATTCGCTTTTGATCGAGGTGCGGGTCATCAGGATTTCGCGCAACCCCTGGATCATCATCCGCAGCATAGAGCCGACCCGTGTCATCGCCGGGGTGAGATCCTCATCGGTGAGGCTGAGATCTTCGACTTCAAGCGCAGCGAGAAAGGCACGGGCGGCGGATTGATCGCCGCTGGCCACAGGGGGCGCGGGAGGCGTGGGAGGCGCGACCGGCGCCGGGGCCGCCGCGGCTGGTGCGGCGGCTGGCGGGGCGGCGGCGGGCCTGGCTCGTATACACATCT
>NZ_QOLB01000098.1 GCF_003333265.1 Candidatus Halocynthiibacter alkanivorans | reverse complement strand
TCTCCCCGTAACTCAATGCCAACCATGATCCCCTCCACAAAGAGTGTCGATTATTCCAAAAGGGAATCACAAACAAACCCAAAGAGAAACCCGCAAAACACGAGTCAGAATCTGGGCGATTTGGTATTACACAGAAGGCTTGCTTGGAGCTCAAAACGGCCACAACATGCAGAAGAAGGCGTTTCGCTTGGGGAACAGGGACATCGCGTTTGGGTTTGTCTCGTCGAAAGGAGATTGACAATCCTCGAAGCCTGACCGCGAGCGCGATGAGAGAGACTGGCAGTTCGTGCTTGGCTCACCTTCTTTGCGCTCAGTTTTCCAATCTCGGTGGTCCGTCGGGGGAATTGTCAGCGCAATGTAATGATCAATGGATCAGGTGTTGCAATGATGGATAACAGAGCAATGGCCGGGCAACTCGAAGCTATCCATCACGCCCGCGACAAAATCGTCAATTCGGCATTGATTGCCTTTTCGATTGTCGGCTTGGTGCTTATCCCGGTTTCTCTGCTGCGTAGCATCTCGATTGGCTGGCAACCGGTGATGGCCGTCCACCTTGTCCTTTGGCTGTCCCTTACCGGCGTTACCGTCTTTCGCCATCGGCTCCCTTTTCCAGTTCGCGCCTGGATTCTGATTTCCATGTTTCTTGTGGGGTGTCTCGGGGGCCTTATGACATTCGGCCTCATTGGTTTGGGGGTCCCGGCTTTGTTGATGACGACGGTACTCACAACTTTGTTGTTCGGCTCCCGTATTGGCTGGGCGATGGCGGGCCTTTCTCTGGCGATGATAGGCGCGGTAGGCGTTAGTATGAACGTGGGGTGGATACCTTTCGAATTGGACACTGCCCGATATGCGGCCGCGCCCACTTCTTGGGTCTTTTCTGCAGTCGGGTTTCTCATGTTTATTAGCGTCTGCATCACTGGTCTTTCCTGGATGCATAGGGCGTTGATTGAAGCGCAAATTAGTTTGGAAGAGCAAAAGGGAAACCTTGAACAATTGGTACTGGAACGTACCCAGCACCTTGAACGGGAAATATCCGAACGGAAACAGGCTGAAGAGTCATTGACTGAGAGCGACCAGCGTCTGAAATTGTCTCTGGAATCTGGGCAAATAGGTACCTTTTATTGGAACATCCAAGATGGCTCTCATTTTTGGGACAATCGAATGCACGACATTTGGGGGCTAAAAATGGGTACGTATCAGGGCACTATGGAGGCGGATTTTCTCGCTAGTATTCATTCTGATGACCTGGTGCGAGTCACAGAGACGATCAGCCTCACACTCAGTAAGGGCACTGAATACGACATCGAATATAGAATTCTCGTGCGCGACAATGAAGTACGCCATGTTCACGCGCGGGCGATATTGCTCTGCGATAACCAAGGGCGACCCCAGCAGCTCATTGGCACGTGCGTGGACATCACCGAACGAAAACAGTCAGAAGAGGAGATCAAGACCTATGCCAAGCTATTCAAGAAGTGGAAAGATTCCAAATTTATTGGAATAATTCAGTCGAATGCTACGGGTGATATTATTGAAGCCAACGATACAATATTGGCGATGCTGGGGTATTCACGGCAAGACTTACTTGATGGAACACTGGACTGGACCAAGTGGACACCGCCAGAGTTTTTACACCTTGATATGAAAGCAATGGAAGAAGCAGCGGAAAAAGGGTTTTGGACGGCATTTGAAAAAGAGTACTTTCACAAAGAAGGCCGTCGCATTCCCATTATTATTGGTGGATCGAAATACAAAGAAAACCCTGACGAATACATTGTTTTTATTATTGACATATCAGACCGCAAGCAACTTGAAACTCAACTCCGCCATGCCCAACGCATGGAAGCGGTTGGTCAATTGACCGGCGGTGTGGCCCACGACTTCAACAACCTATTAGCCGTCATGCTCGGCAATGCTGAGTTGCTTGAGGATATGGCCGGTGAAGACAAGGAAGCGAAGAAGTTTATTGAGACGATCAAGGAAGCTGTACTTCGAGGATCATCTTTGACGAGTAGGTTGTTGGCTTTCTCCCGTCAATCGACGTTGGTTCCCATTGCGGCTGATGTCCGCGAGCTGATCGGCGGCCTCCACGACATGCTTCAAAGGGCCCTGGGGGCGACAGTCGAATTATCGGTAGGAAAAACAGCGGACCTCTGGCCAGCGATGATTGATATGCACCAGTTCGAGAATGCCTTGGTCAATTTGGCTTTGAACGCTCGAGACGCCATGCCTCAAGGCGGGATGCTGACCATCGAGACCGCCAACGTCACCTTGGATAAGATCTTTGCAGAGCAGCACGAGGAAGTGACGCCCGGGGATTACGTAGAGGTCGCAGTGAGCGACACTGGCACTGGAATACCGCCTGACGTGCTGGAGAAAGTGTTTGAGCCCTTCTTCACGACCAAAGAAGTGGGCAAGGGCAGCGGCCTTGGCCTCAGCATGGTTTTCGGGTTCGTCAAACAGTCCAAGGGGCACCTCACAATCTCCAGTGAGATTGGTCACGGCACTTCGGTTAAACTCTATTTGCCTCGCTCCCAGGACCAGGCCACCGAAACAGACGCCAAAGAGGATGTATTGGAACATACACAGGGATCGGAACGCATCCTTGTTGTTGAGGATGAAGCAGGTGTTCGTAAAATCTCAGTAGCCATTCTTGTTGGCCAGGGTTACGAGGTAGTAGAAGCCGGAAATGGCGAAGAAGCTATTGGCCACTTGAAAGCTGGTCAGCCTTTTGACCTTCTGTTCACCGATGTAGTCTTGCCTGGCGGCATGAACGGTGCGGAGATAGCCAAAGAGGCCAGACGCATGCAACCAGACATCATGGTCCTTTACACCACCGGCTACGCCGAAAATACCGTCATTCATCATGGCAAATTGGACCGAGATGTGAACTTGGTCAATAAACCGTATCGCCGTACGGAGTTGCTAGAAAAGGTGCAAGAAATACTCGGCAACAAAGGCGTTTGATGCCGTCCTTCTGTGAGAGCCGCGTCGGAAGTTTAATGCGTGGGGCCCTGCCGAGGGACTTTGTCGCACAATATGCCAGGAGGGATTTACGGCGGTTTCCAAAACGTTACCCAAATCGCATGAGCAGACCCATTCCGCGGAGCCACGAACTGGCGATCCCATAACGATGCTCTGGTAATCTCTCTATTTGTAATGGGGCTCAGCCGTAAAGTTCACGCGGATCGCTTACGATCTGGTCCGATTTCGGGATGGGTTGGCGCGCGACTCACAATGGCAAACGAAGCGTTGGTCGATATTTAGCGATGCATAGATACAGACTTATCTGACGCTGATGCTGCTGCTTCGCTTAACACTCCGGCTGGTGATTGGCCTCGTTGAAAGCCTGTTGACGCTTGCACCGTCGCACGGGTTGGGTGACTGGCAAACCTAACGATCCACAGCGGCCACGATTCCTGCGACCTCGGATAGATCCACTTCGGTCTGAACCGCGCCCATTTTTTTCGCCTCTGCAGGCATGCCATAAACAACGCAGCTCTTTTCGGACTGGCCATATGTGGTAGCACCGGTATCGAGCATTTCTTTGAGCCCATGCGCCCCGTCGTTGCCCATACCCGTCAGAATAAAGCCAACACCATTGGCACCAGCGACCCGGGCCGCGGAGCGAAACAGCACATCCACTGAGGGGCGGTGGCGGTGGACCAAGGGGCCGTCTCGGACCTCAACTCTGTAATTCGCGCCGCTGCGGGTCAGCAGCGTATGGCGCCCTCCAGGGGCGATCAGCGCGTGACCGCGCAGCACGCTGTCGCCATCGCGGGCCTCTTTGACCGTGATCTTGCACACACTGTTCAGTCGCTGCGCAAAGGCCGAGGTAAACGCCTCGGGCATATGCTGCACGATCACGATGGGT
The DNA here is from genome assembly GCF_003333265.1 of Candidatus Halocynthiibacter alkanivorans. GTDB lineage: Bacteria > Pseudomonadota > Alphaproteobacteria > Rhodobacterales > Rhodobacteraceae > Halocyntiibacter_A > Halocyntiibacter_A alkanivorans. The sequence continues at coordinate 20,736 of NZ_QOLB01000098.1, read as the reverse complement.
GGAGCATAGGCCGGTAGGCTTTCAAGAACCCTGGACAGCGCCTCGGTGCCGCCGGTGGATGCCCCAATAACCACAATCTTGTCAGTGGTTTTAAGCATTGCCCGCCCTGACGGTGGTGGTAGCACCGCGTCCGCGCTCAAATTCGCTCGCACCTGGAACTCTTTCCGCCGGTCGACGCGGGCATGCGCGGCGCCCAGGATGGCATCCTGAATTTGTATACGACTGTCCAAGAGCTTTTGCCGGGTCCCCAGTGTCGGCTTCTCAATCACTTCAACCGCACCCGCACTGACCACCGCGTCCAGCGTTTTGGTTCCCGCGCCAACCAATGTTGAACAGACCACAACCGGGATCGGCCGCTGCGCCATCAGGCGACGTAGAAAGGTCAGCCCATCCATGCGCGGCATTTCGATATCCAGCACAATCACATCAGGCACTTCCCTCTGCATACGCTCGGAGGCCTGGAATGGGTCACCTGCGGTGGCCATGACCTCCATACGGTCATCCGCGTTCACAATCTCAGACATAACTTGGCGGACAGCGGCGCTGTCATCGACAATCAGAACCCGTTTCTTAGTCTTGCTCATGATCCACACGCCTTTTGATATATTGAGGGCTGCACAGCGGTGAGATCAGGATGTTTGAACCCGGTTTCGCTGTGCCCGGTCAATAAGAAACCGCCGGGGCGAATTCCGTCGACCACTCGGTTAATGACTTTGGTCTTGGTTTCAGAATTAAAATAAATCAATACGTTGCGCAAAAATGCGACATCGGCTTTGATGCCAGACAGTCCCATGCCAGAGACCAGGTTTCCCCTCTGCCATTCGGCGCGGCTGCGCAGTTCCGGAATAATCCGGCAGCGCCCGTCTCGGTTGCGTGCCTGCAAGAAAAAGGCGTTGCGATGGCTGGCAGAGACGCTGTCCATATCCTGCTGGCAATAGACCGCCCGCGCTGCCTGGGCCAGCACTGCTGTCGAAATATCAGTCCCGATCAGACGGCAGGTGAAGTTTTGCCCGCTTGCAGTACGGTAGGCTTCGGCAACCATCAGGCCCGTCCACCCCTCCTGGCCAGTTGAGCAGGCGGCACTCCAGAGCATAATGTCGTTTTTGTGCTGCGTCAGCTCAGGTAGCCCAAAGTCTCGTAGCCAATTGTATTGCGCATCTTCGCGGAAAAAACTGGTTGTATGCACGGTCAGGGCTTCGACAAAGTGCTGACGTTCTTCGTCATCCCGCTCAATCAGGTCGATATATGACCTGAAGCTGCCCGCCCGGCTGTGCAGGACACGCTGCCCCAGGCGCGCCTGGAGAAAATCCAGCTTTTCTTCATCAAACCGCAGGCCTGCTTCTGCAAACGCAACCGCAGCCAGCGCCGGAACTTGGTCGACCCGCAGTTGCGGCGGGCCATTCTGATCAACCATGAAAGCCCGCTGCATAAGTTAAAATCCCGGTAGGGGCTGGTCCGCAAACACTCGGGCCAGATCGATCACGACGATCAGCGACCCATCGCGTCGGCACAGCCCAATGATAACGTCATTGCCGACCCCACCATCAGAAACCTCCGGAGCCTTTTCAATGTCGCCCGCTGTGAGGCGGCTGACATCCCGAACCCTTTCGGCAAGGATGCCGAGCGGACGGGATTCACCATCCGAGCGCTCCAGTTCAAAGACAATCACCCGGGTATCCGGCCCTTGCTCGGAGACGCCAATGCCAAGGTGAGCTGTCAAGTCGACAATGGGTACACTTATCCCGCGCACATCGATCACACCCAGTAAATCGTGCGACGAGTTGGGCAGTCGGGTGACCGGCTGCGGATCGAGGATTTCACGCACGCATTGAACGGCAACTGCAAAGGTCTGGCCATCCAGGTCAAAGGTCAGATAGGCAGCCGAGGCGTCATCCAGAACATCCAAGTTTTCGGCGGCATCCAGGTGTGTGGATGCCGCCTCCAGAGCGCTATCAGCTAGCATGGCGTTCAAACTCCATGTCCAACTCATCTTCAGAGGTCAGGTCAAGCTTGACACCTTTGACGGCTTTGCGCGGGGCGCTTGCCGGGGCAGGGGAGGTCTTGCCGCGATTTTCCACCTGCCGGGTGTTTGCCGGTGCCCGACCGCGGCGATCTTCAACGCGGAAGTAGCTAATCACCTCGGCCAGTTCGTTCGCCTGTCCCGCCAGCTGATGGCTGGTGGTGGCTGATTGCTGGGCCGACGACGCGTTCTGCTGGATCACATTGTCAAGTTCGCGGATCGCCTTGTTGATCTGCTCGGCACCGACGTTCTGTTCGCGGGTGGCGGCGCTGATTTCCTGCACCAGATCAGCGGTGTGCTGAATGTTTGGCACCAAAGTTTCCAGCATGTCACCGGCCTCACTGGAGACTTGCACGGTCTCATTCGACAGCTGGCTGATTTCTGCAGCAGCCGTCTGGCTGCGTTCCGCCAGTTTGCGCACCTCCGAGGCGACAACAGCAAAGCCCTTGCCATGCTCTCCGGCACGCGCGGCCTCAACGGCGGCATTCAGGGCCAGCAGATCGGTTTGACGGGCGATTTCCTGAATGATGTTGATCTTGTCAGCAATCGTCTTCATCGCCGTCACGGCCTTTGCAACCGCTTCACCACTGGTTTTGGCATCTGCGGCCGACTGGGATGCGATCTTTTCAGTCTGACCGGCATTATCGGCGGTCTGGCTGATATTAGCGGACATCTCCTCGATTGAGGCTGAGGCCTGCTCGGCCGCTGCTGCCTGCCTGCTGGCGCCAGCGCTCAACTCTTCCGAGGTGGTGCTCATCTGCTCGGCCGCTGACGAAACATTGGCAGAGCTGGTGTTGGCGTTGGTGATGACGTCCCGCAGGTTGATCAGCATCGAGTTCAGCGCCAAGGCTAGACGATCGTCGTCCGAGCGCTGCTTGACATCGCTGCTCAGATCTCCATCGGCGATCCTTTCGGCGGCAAAGCTCATGCCCTGAAGATCGATAACCATAGTGTCCATCGCATTGAGCAGTGTGCCGAGCTCGTCACCTCGGTCCGATTTTGCGTTTACCTCCAGATTGCCACGGGCAACCTCGTTGACGATGTTCACAGCCGAGGTGAGGCCTGCACTGATGCTGCGGGTCAGCAAATAGCCGGTGATGGTGGCAAACAGAACCAGCGACAATGAGCCGAAGATGACCACCGAATTGGCAAAACTGGTGGCCGCTTCCTTGGCCGCGCTGCGTACAACCAGCAGGGCAGCTTCAGCCTCGATAAATTCACCCTGGGCTGCGCGGATCGAATCCATCAGCGCTTTACCAGCACCCGATGCCTCGGATGCCCGTGCCTGTTCACGGGTGGAAAAGACGCGCATCAGCGCGATCTGTGGCTCGGCAATTGTTTCGCGCCATTTTGCTTCGGCGGCACCGACGCGCTTTAGGCGTTCCTGCTGAGCCGGATTGTCAGACGTAGTTTCCAGCAGAAAGGCCAACTGGTTCTGAAAGACCTCTTGGCCACCGATGTACGGCTCAAGAAAACCCTCGTCCCCCGACACCAGAAATCCGCGCATGCCGGTTTCCTGATCCACCACGGCGGCCAGCATAGTATTCGCGTGCTCAAGCACCACGTGCGTGTGATCGGTCCAGCCGTCCAGCTCTTTGATCTGGCGCAGAGAGATGAAGGATACCACCGACATCACCACCGAAATGAGCACCAGGGCGGCGAAGGTGAGGCCGAACTTTCGACCGATTGATAATTTACCAAGAGACATGGTTTGGGCTCCGTTTGGGGGTTGAGTGGTTGGTTAGTGGATGGGTTGATTAATGAACTGGCAGGGCAAAGACGGTGTCAGCGTCCAGCAGAATGACAAGTTGATCCTGCCGTTTGGAGACTCCGCGAAAGCAGCCAGCAGGCCAGCGAATGCCCAGTTCAGGAACAGTTTCCAGATCGTCGACCACCGCCTCGATGACGTCTTCGACGGCGTCCGCCATCACTGCCAGTTTGCAGGGCTCGCCGTTCAGAGTGATGTCGATGACCAGCATTCGGCTGGTGGGCGATTGTTCGGCGGGCTTCATGCCCAGCCGGTTGCGCAAGTCCAGTACCGGCACAACTGAACCACGGACGTTAATCAGAGTCGGCGCCAGTGGATTGGCATTGGGCACTCGCGCGGTTCGTTGCGGATCAATAATCTCGGTCACCCGCTCAACAGCGACACCAAACAGCTGTTCGGCCAATCGAAATGTCAGCAGCGTTTCGGTTTTAGATGACTGCGGGTTCAGCTGATGGATCTGCGCCGTGGGGCGGGATTCTGTTTGTAGGGTCATCACATATGTCCTCAGGCTGCGATCAGGGTGCTGGAGGCTCGGCGCACCAGCGCGTTGACGTCCAGCACCAGAGCAATGGATCCATCCCCAAGGATGGTGGCCCCGGCCAGTTCTTCGACCGAGCGATGGAACGGGCTGAGCGGTTTGATCACCGTTTGCAGCTGTCCCAACACATCATCGACAACCAGCCCGACGCGCTGGCCGTCAGCCTTGACGATGGCAACGCGGCGTCTTTCCACGGCGCTGGGAGTGTAGCCAAACAGATTGTCCAGGCTGAGATAGGGCACCAGCTGATCGCGGATCCGCAGGATGGTGCGGCCATCCTCGCGCTGGTTCTCGCTTTCGGGTAGATCGACACATTCCTCGACGCTAGACAGGGGCAAGACGAATTTGTCGCCGTCCACATCCACCAGCAATCCGTCGATGATCGCCAGGGTCAGCGGCAGTCGCAATATCACCTCGGTGCCCTGACCTGGGGTCGATTTTACATCGATCGATCCACGCAGATCATCAACCACCCGGCGCACAGCATCCATTCCCACACCACGGCCCGACACGCTGGACAGGTTCTGGGCGGTGGAAAATCCCGGCTCAAAAATCAGCTGATACAGCGCCTCGGTGCTGACCTCCTGATCCTCGGAAATCATGCCGCGCTCGATTGCGCGCACACGGATAGCATCGGCGTTCAGGCCGCCACCGTCATCCTTGATTGAAATCAGCACCTCGCCGCCAGACTGGCTGGCCGAGAGGTGGATTGTGGCCATGTCAGGTTTACCGGCAGCTTTGCGCGTGGCCGCATCCTCGACGCCGTGATCAACCGAGTTGCGGATCATGTGCACCAAAGGTTCGGTCAGGCAATCAATGATATTCTTGTCGACCTCGGTCTCGCCGCCTTCGGTGATCAGCTGGGCGGGTTTGTCCAACTCGACCGAGAGGTCCCGGATCACCCGGCGGAACTTGCTGAACACCATCGAGACTGGCAGCATGCGGATCGAAAGGGTAGTATCGCGTAGCCCAGTAACCAGTGTATCAATTTCTTCGACCGTGGTTTCCAGTCGAGGATCGTCCAACGTGTCGGAAATACTTTTTAGGCGCGCCTGTGCAATCACCAATTCGCCGAGTTGATCCATCAGATCGTCCAGGCGGCGGGCATCGACGCGCACCGACTCGGATTTCGTCGCGGTCGCCGGGGTGGTGGCTGCTTTGTCTGGCGTTTTTGTCGGATCGTCGACGCCTTGGGCCGGGTTCAGATCCTCCACTGCGGCCTCCTCGTCCAGAGTCTTAATAGTGATCTCGGCATCCATGCAAAAGATGAACACATCTTCGATCCGATCCCGTGGGACATTTGCGTTCAGTTCCATCTCCCATCGGAGGTAACATTCGCCGGTTTCCAGATCCTCGAGCGCTGGGATTCGGTCGTCGAAACAAGTCAGTTGCAAGTCGCCCAGTTGGGCGAGCTCGTCCCACAGTAAATCGGGTCGAAAGCCGTTTTTTAGTGCCGCAGGTTCGGGAGAAAATGAGATGAACCAGCGGCTCGGCACATTTTGATCAGCAACTTCCGATACCGGGGCAGGGACCTCATGAGCGCCTTCAGCCGTGCCTTTTATGGGCGTACCCTTCAGCTTGGCGAGACGGGCCAACAGGACGTCTCCAACTGCCCGCAGCGCGTCGGGGGCCTCGGTGTCCGGACCCAGATCCAGCAGGCTGGCCAAGTGATCCCGTGAATCCAGAGACACAGCAATCAACTCGGGGGAAACTTTCGCCCGGCCTTCGCGCAACTGGTCAAATGCATCCTCAAAGTGATGGGTGAAACCCGCCAGTTCGCCAAATCCGAACATGGAACCGGACCCTTTGAGAGTGTGCAGTGCCCGAAAAGCCGCGTCGACATGCTCGCTGTTGTCCGGAGTATTCTCCAGCTCCAGCAACACTTCCTCCAGAATCTGGAGGTGATCCTTGGCTTCCTGAATAAATGTACTTTCCGGGCTACCCATTTTCTATCCGATCATTTTCTTGACGATGCCGCAGATTTTCTGTTCGTCGAAAGGCTTGACGATCCAGCCGACCGCACCGGCGGACTTGCCTTCGAGCATTTTTTCGCGTTGCCCTTCGGTGGTCAGCAGAACAATTGGCACGCCATCAAAGCGGGCATCTGCGCGAATGGCGCGCGTCATCTCGATGCCGTTCATTTTGGGCATGTTTAGATCGGTGATCACCAGATCGATCTTGTTGGCGGCCATCTTATTGAACCCGTCAACACCATCTTCGGCTTGCACCACCCGATAGCCGCGCGGTTCCAGCGCAAAGGCCATCATCTCGCGAATGCTGGCAGAGTCATCCACACTGAGTACAGTTTTGGTCATCGTGCTTCCGATTCAATATGCTGGGGTTCGGCGAGACGGGCGAGAGCGGTCGACGCAATATTGCCCGGTACGGCAGGTGGCCCGCTGATCCGGCGCGTTGCAGCAACAATAAGCTGAAGGGCCGAAACCGTTGGGTCATCGACTTCCGCGCCAAGCTCGACAATAGGGGTTGAGGTCTGTTCAGACAGCCATTGCACCAATTCAGCGCGCATCTTTTGCGCATCGCCAGGCCAAAGGTCTGCGGGAATGATAAATTCTGCTGTTTCCAAATTTCGATTGGTCAAAAGGATCTCCGCTATTTCAGGCTAACGTTGTGCCGGTATGCACCGAAAATATAAATAATTTGCATACATGGACCTGTGCAGATTGTGATTTTGGGCGGCGTCACGGAAAAGTGACTGTTTTCGTTGACGATTTGGAAAAACAAGTTTCCGACCTGTTAGCGCTGTCAGATGCCCTATGGTTGTGGTGATGTAAGAGGCGTAGGCATGTTATGATGATCCACAGATCAGAGTCGTGGACACAAGTTGACGGAGTGATCGGCTTTGCTGTTGCTGAATCTGCTCGCATCTTTTCACGCCTGCGATCCCTACGTGCAGCCTCGGACATGATCACCTCTGCGTCTGACAGGCTTCACGGCTTATTGGGTCAAATCGAGGCGACAGGCTCTCAACCGAAAACCACTGGGCTGCTGGCGGACGCCAGACGGGCGGTCCAGGACTCGGCCAGTGAATGGAAGGACCTGAATGCGCAGGTGCTTGCTGAGGACCTCAACGGCGCCATGCGCCACATGAAAGCTTAAGTTCATCGCAATGATGATCAAGAGCGAAGACCGGGACTTTCTGCGTATATGATCCTCAGCGCGGCGCAAAGGCAGCCAGGGTCCTGACCCGCGGTCTGAATTCTGAATCGGGCGGAGTGGGGCTGGCCAGGCTCTATCCGATCAGCTTTTTAGCTAAACTGCAGATTTCCCGCAGTTTGAACGGCTTGGATATCCACCCTGTTATGCCGACTACCTTGTATTTATGCAACTCGTCCTTCTGACCTTCGGCGGTCATAAGAATGATCGGGACTCCGTCGAACCGGTTATCGTCCCGGATCGCCTGGATCATCTCGATACCGTTCATCTTGGGCATGTTCAGATCAGAGATCACCAGATCAATTTTATGCGCGCCCATCTTGCCAAGCCCATCGGTTCCATCCACGGCCTGCACCACGGTGTACCCGTGAGGCTTCAGCGCGCAAGCCATCAAAGCTCGGGAACTAGCAGAGTCATCCACGCAAAGTACGGTCTTGGTCACTGTGCTTGCCATTCCATCTGCTGGGGTTCGGCGAGACGGGCGAGAGCCGCGTACGCGTTCTTTCCGATTGCGATGGGAGGGGCACTGATCCGGCGGGTTACCGCAACAATAAGCTGAAGAGCTGACACAGTTGGAACAGCGGTCTCGTCACCCAGGTCAATTTCTGGGGATAATCCCTGCTCTGACAGCCATTGCACGAGTTGGGTGCGCATCTCTTGCGCATCACCAGGCCAAAGGTTTGCAGGAATGATGAAATCTGTCGTTTTTACTATGCGGTCGGTCAAAAGGATCTCCGATAATTCAGGTTGCCACCAATTTTGACTAGCGCTTAAGTTGGTGTCGTTTTGACGCTTTATGCGGAACACTCTGAATAATTGGTTTATCGGGGTCCAAATTTTCATTTGAGTTCAGGCGTGTTCGCTAAAAAGGTACTGACTTTATTGACAAGTTATGAGGGGCAGTTTTTATCTTGTTAGGATTGGCAGCATACTTATCCCTGTAACTTATAGTTGTGGTGATGCCTAAGGTTTGAGGTGAGTGATGATGCTGGACGGGTTGAAAACATGGAGGCAAGTTGACGGCGTGATCGACTTTGCTGTTGCTGAATCTGCGCGCATCCTTTCACGCCTGCGATCCGTACGTGCAGCCTCGGACATGATCACCTCAGCGTCTGACACGCTTCACGACTTGTTGGGTCAGATCGAGACGACAGGCTCACAATCTGAAACCACTGGGCTGCTGGCCGGAGCCAGAGGATCGGTTCAGGACTCCGCCAATGAATTGGAGGGTTTGTCTGCACAGGAGCTTGTTGAGCATCTCAATGGCGCCATACGCCACATGAATGAGCTCAAATTCATCGCGATGATGATCAAGATCGACACGGCCGATCCGTCCAATGCCAGTATCGATTCAAACGCATTTGCTGCCGACCTCGTAGCTCTGGTGGGCACCCTTGATGAGACAACCAAAACTGCCAGGCAGCACGTGGAACCAATCCAGCCCAAGATTTCCGAAGCCTATCAAACTCTGCATGAAACCGCTTTTAGTTTGACACAGCAGGTCGAAGAAATGACCAGCTTGGCGGACAGCATCGCAGTCCTTAAGCAGGCGCGCGATACTCAGATGTCTGCCCTCGGTCAGGCCGCGCGCCAAGTCTCGTGCGACACTGCCATGCAGATCTCACGGCTGGTGCCACGCCTACAGTTCGCGGATGCTTTTGTTCAGCGTGTGCAGAATGCCCAGCGTTTCATCGAAGGTGCAGACCAGCATCCGGAAACCCCAAGCCACTTGGTGTTTGCTGTCGCATCGCTGCAGATGAAGGCTCTTAGAGACGATACTCATGTTGAACGGGAAGCCTCGGCTACGACATTGGATGCTCTGCTGAGGGCCACGTCCCAATCCGCTGAGTTGCTGTCCGAAAAGGACACCAGTGATGAGTTCGGAGAGTGGTTGCAGGCAAGTGCCTCGGCAGTGGCGCTGAACACCCAGGTGATCGAAACCTCCCGCCGCGAATTGTTGTCGGCGTTCCAGCATATTGAGGATGCACATGCCGTCGCGGCGCAGGTCAATGATACCATATCAAAATTTGAGCCTCTGGCTCAGACACTAAAATATACTGCGATCAACGGGTCACTGATAGCGGCGAAATCGTCATCAAACAAAAGCGCATCTTACGTGCTGACTGCTGAAATCCAAAGTGTCGGAAAAAAATGCGGACAGAGAATGACGGAAAGTGCCGCGGCACTTCTTAACATCAATGACGTTCTTTCCCGGGTTGATAGGTCCAAGTTGGAAGAGAAGATCAAGCAGCTTGCGAACAGCCTGGAAAATGCAGGGGTCGCCCAAGGCAGCCTGCGGGATTTGACCCGAGAATTACACGAGACCCGGCACCATCTGTCAGAGGGAGTGGCTGCGCTTATGGAGGCGTGTCAAGCGGCGCGCCAGACAATTCAGGATGGCGAGGTCATGTTACAGGACCTGGAGAGCTTGATTGTGGCAGACGGGAGCTCTGACATTGTCGGTATAGATGCCAGTGCATTGCAGTGGATCACGGCCTACTACACTACAGAACCAGAGCGCGCCCTGCATCAGCGGTTGTTCGGAGGCATGGCCGATCCGGTACCGGAAACACTGGAAGACGATGACGATCTGGGTGATTTTTTACTCTAGCTGCATCAACAAATGCATTCCGACATCCACGCCTCTCGCCAATGGGCGAGGAAATACCGGCCCCAATGGCGCCTCGATGAAGGACATTGGCAACGCTGCCAGGCAAGAAACTGGTCTTTGGAGAAACATCGTGCGGAGGATTTCATGCTGTTTTCAGTGGTTTTGATGCAATTTCGCGTCGTAGATGCAGACAATCGAAAGGCGCAGGCGTGCTCGATCTGTGACGTTGCGATCATCGACGCTTGTTGCCGCTAGGGGCATTTCTAGGACTTTTTCCCTCATGGATTGCAACGGAAAAGGCGCGACCTGGGCCGCGCCTTTTCCTGTTTCTGGATGCTATTTAGTCTGCGGAGCCTTGCTTGGCTGGCGTGCTCCCCTTGCTGCGTTTTGCAGCGAGGGCACGGTCGATGTCAGCGTCAATACCGTGAGGGCGGAGAGGATGGTTGCTCATCTTCTTGGCATCGCCGCGCTTGGCAACCGTTTCAAAAAGAATAAACACCTTGCGAAGCATGTCTTCGTCCTCTGACAAAGCGTCAAAGAACGCAGGCAACGTGTTGGCAAAGGCGCGGCGGATGTCGGCCTCATTGGCCTCCTGAGCCTGGCCGATGCCAATGACTTGGTTGATGGCCCGTTGTTGGGCCGGCGAAAGAGTAGTTAGCGTCATAGGATATCCTTTTGGCGCAAGATATTGTTGTGGGCATTGCCCGGTGAGTGCCGACCTGTGTCCCGCTTCGGGCGCTGTCGACAAAATGGAAGTGGTATCTATTGTAGATCCCCAAAAAAAGTTTGTTTGGTTTGATCCATTCACCGGTCAGGGTCGTTGTGTTGCTTCGGATCTTGCCATTTACCGATGAACGACTTGAGCCTGGTGATGCGTAGCGCAATAGAGGTGCGGGCCTTTATGATGTCTCGTCGAGCCCGCTCAGGAAGAGACGCGGCCACAGCAACGATGGCATCATCGGCGGCTTTGATCTCATCGAACTCCTTGCGCAGTTCTTTCCGAGCTTCCTTGCGTGCCCTGGCGCGCAAGACCAACAGAGCCTTTTTGAACAGGCTTGTGGCGAGTGATGCGTCCTTGGCCTTAGCCAACGTTTCCAGTATTTGGGGATCGCCTTTTGCCACTGCGTCTGCAGTTTTCAGCACTGCGCTGGCGTCGTCTTCTCTTTGCGCAACGCTCTGTCCGCGCGCGACCAGCTGGCGCTCCTGTTTCTCTCGCCATTGGCGGGGACTAACATGCTCGATGTGTTCGGGAGATTCTGGCTGGTCTGCATCCTTCATGCTTCCGACCTCTTGTTGCGCCAGATTGTGCTGCACGGCGTCTCTAAGTGCCTGTTTTCGCTTTTTCCCGCGTGTCAAACCAAGGTCTGCAAACCATTCACCAATACTGTCTTGCGCCGCCTCGTAATCCTTGATGGCGGCATGCTTGGAGGGTTGCAGCATTTTGCGACCGTCCTTGGTCTGCGCCCGCGGCATCACGATGGCGTGGATATGATAGGTGGTCTCATCCAGATCGGCGCGGGCATGGATCACGTCGTCGCCAAACGTCTGCTGCAGCCACGCGACCGCTGCCTGCTCGAACCGATCCTGACGGGATTCTCCAAAGAGATCTTCGATCGAATCGGTGTCGGTCGTGGCGAACCAATCGTGGTGGGCGGTCAGGATCACCTCCCGCAACGGGCCGTGACGGGTCGCCCGCCAAGGATCTCTCGGACCTTCGACAATGCGCTTGGCCATCTCGCCTTTGCGACGGCGACGATTGAGACTTTCGAGCTCGGAGGCAAAGTTCTCGGCACGCATGTTCTCGATCTCGGCACGGGCTTGCTGCGCCCAGTTCGTTTCACCAATCAGGGACCTATTGAGATGTGATCTGTCGGTGTCTATGTGACCGAGGTCGCCGCCCTTGCGCGTGCGGTGACCCTCATAGCTGGCGAGGTCTGCGGGGAACATTCCTGCCATGCGTAAAACCACGGGGTGCTGCTTGTCTGATGCCACGAGATCTTTCCTCCTATCTGGAGGAGGGGAAGTGGGTCCCTTGCGGAACATGCGTGCACGGAAAGTTTGAATGCCCCCTTTTGCTGCGCATGGCTTTGCTGTGCGGGTGAAATTACTCACTAATCAGCCCGCGCAGTTTCCGTTGGAAACCGCTCTGGCTGTCGTTCGTCGGGGCGCTGCCCCGAACCCCGCGCTGTCTGCGGAGGCTGTCTGCCGAGAAGAGGTTGTTCGCCACACCCCTTCACCTTCTGGCGTCTTCCGACAGACTTGGGGCGCCGTTCTGCACGGCCCCAAGACCCCATAGCGCCCGGGGAAGTCGTTCCGCACTCTTCCCCAATCCCCAACTGCTCGCGCTCCCACGCGGGGCCAAGAGGGATGCCCTCTCAGCACTCACCCAAGATCAGTCGAAGCCTGTTTGCCCGTAGAGTTCGGTCCTGCTTGCGCGCGTCTTGTGACGCGCAAGTCAGGCCGAACCCTACGGAACCAAATGAGAAGAGGGAAGCCGAGTTGCGCGTCATCATCGCAATCAAAAAGGAGCTGCCATGCTCGATTCCTATTCCCCGAACCCTAAGCTCACCGCCGAGTGGCAAGATCACCTGACCTGCGGCGATATCGTCTCGTTTCGATTTCCCGTTGAGGGCGACCCAGAAGCTGTTCTGGAGCCAAAAAAACGCCCCTGCCTTGTCATCGACAGGCGCGTGATTGGGTCCCTCCCCTATGTCACTTTGGCCTTCGGCACATCGGCCTACCATCAAAAGACGCGCGGCTACGGCGTTGATATCATCAATCCTGCACGGGTGATCTCTGCGGGTCTTCATCAGCCCACCCGGTTCATCTGCTACCGCAAGGTGAGCGTGCCGCTTAATCATATCGACTTCGTTCGCAACAAGGCGATCGAGTCGCCAGTGCTTGGCACATTGAGTGGCCCCGAGTTCGAGCGCATGAACCAAGTGCGCGCGCGCCTGCAGGCTGAAGCTGACATTGCCGCGGAACATAGGGCGCGCCGCCGCATCTACGGACGCAGGAAAGCAAAGCCCCTAACGGTCGCCGTCGAATATACGCGCCGCAAGCGCCTCACCTGATCTCAATTAATCGCCCGATCAGTTTCCGGACCTTCAAAGGGAGGCCCGGGAAACACCAGTCTGCAATCAAGAAAGACAAATCATGTTTCCAATGCCCTCAAATTTCCCGACGCAGAACAACCACCGTGTTGTGCTGTTCTTCCCCGAACAATCGCGTGACGATTTCGACCACCTCGAAGAACTCACGGCCAATGGACTGCGTGCTGCACGCAATGCGATGCGATTTCTGCAGGAGCTTAAGCTTCGGGAAGATCGTGCTTTGCACGCAAACATCGCCGAACTCGGAGAAACGCTCGAACAGCGTCGATTGCTGAATGACCACTTCCGTTCAATCGTAGCGTCACTGCTGCGGCGACTTGGTCTCCAGGACCCTGGCGAAGGCACGACAGAACCTCTCGATCAGATTATGCACGACCTGCAAGAGGCCCTCTGCCTCTCCCACCGTGTCAGCAACCTGCTTGCAGCCGAACGTGATGCTGGCTGGCATCGCGATCGGTTGCGTCGCGTTAGACGAGGGCCTGGTGCGACACGGCCGGTAACAGTTGAACGCCGAACCCAAGGTCGTAAGATCACTCGTGAGGTGATCGATGTCTGAACCTACCCTCGACTACGATCCGATCCATGCCACAATCTATCAAGTTCTATGTCTCGCGTCGTGCGCTCATACTGCGCTGGACGGCCTTAAAGACCAGTGGACCGATAGCAGATCTGCCGAGGCGGCACGGCGCTTAGCCGCACAGTTGGCGCAAGAGAAGATTTTCTCTGCGCGAGACATAGGTGCGCTGGAGCAGGTTTTGGAGTTGCTGAACGGCATGGTTGACGCAGGATGGCGTGTGCAGGTTATTGCGGATCCGCATAGCGTCGAAGGCGCCTATGTCGACCATGTTTTAACAGCAGAAGCTGAGAGGCTCCGGGAAAAGATCTGGCCTATTCAGGAGTTGCACGCAACCCTCCTGCGGCTCGAGCGTCTTCGCAGAATGGAGCAGGTTGCCGTGACATTGCGCGGCCATGACATGTCCTGAATGACTATACCGAAGGCGCGTCGAAACGTCTTCGGTTCCTACCAAACAAACCTCTTTTTTCCAAAACTGCCGACGATCCCAAGTTCCGACTGCCAATGAAGGCAGACACCGGAAAGGGAACGCGACATGCGCCATCCAACACAGTCAATCACCTTGCAGGCCGCAAACGACACACCGGGCAGCACCTGTCGTACGCAGGCCGCTCTCAACGGATTGCTCTTGTTAATGGCGCGGGCTGAGTTGCGGGCCAGTGCAGCGCAGGGTGCGGCTAATTCCAACTCTCCCGAAAAGGATCACTCATGACAAAACGAGTTGCAGTCTACGCCCGATACAGCTCTGATTTGCAAAAAGCCACGTCGATCGAAGACCAGATCGCAATGGCTGAGCGTTTCTGCACAAGTCAAGGCTGGACAATTGTACGTGTGTTTGAGGATCGGGAAAAATCCGGCAAGGACATGCGCCGCCCTGGCTTTCAAGCGATGAAAGCTGCGGCCAACACGCAGGACTTTGATGTTGTTGTGGTTGAGGCTATCGACCGGCTGACACGCAAAGTGAAAGACGCTCTAAGCACCTTTGATCTCTTCACGTTCCAGAACATCGAGCTCCATTCGGTTCAGGAGGGGGCACAGGACTTCATGAAGGTGCTCTTTGCAGGTTTTGGCGCGCAGATGTTCAGCCAGAAGATTGCGGATCACACCCGACGTGGCATGCAGGGCGCAGTGACGCGCCAGCGCTTGCACACTCGTGCCTTCGGTTATCGCAGGCGCACCGTGGAGACGGGACTGAACCGTGAGATCGTCCCTGAGCAGGCCGAGATCCTGCGCCGGATCTTCTCTGAATTCTCATCAGGACGCTCGGCACAAGCTATCGCCGAAGGGCTCAACGAAGATCGAATCCCAGCACCAAACGGCGGTTCTTGGGATGGCTCGACTTTACGCGGCAATCCCACTCGACAGGAAGGGATCCTGCGCAACCGGCTGTACATCGGTATTGCCAGTATCTGTCGCAACACGCACACGTATCATCCAGAAACCGGACAGAGAAAAATCAAACCGACCCCTCAGGACTACGTCGAACAGATTATCCCCGAGTTGCGCATCATCAATCAGGAATTATGGGAGGCGGTGCAGGCTGAACTCGCACGCAGAGCTGCAACAACACCAAGAGCGGCGCGGGCGGTTCGTCGCAAAACCTATTTGCTCTCAGGTCTTTTGTTCTGCGGCTGTTGCGGCGCACCTTACGTTTTTGCCAACCGGACCAGCTATCGCTGCCGCGAGGCAAAGAGGTCCGCGTGCAGTAACGTGGTCCCGATCTCGCGCAAGCGCATTGAGGCGCGTGTATTTGACGCGCTGCGCAGTACCTTTCGCTCAGAAAGCCTTCTGGAACGCTTCGAGGATGCGCTCAAAGTCGAACGCGACAAGATTGCGGACGGGCGGTTGGAAGTCGAACTCAAGCGGTTCGAGGCCGCGCTCGCAAAAGCGATCTCAGGTCGGGACAATATCCTGGTGGCTGTCGCCGAAGGCGCTCCTTATGCGAGCTTCAAAGCCAAGGCTGAGGTTTTTGAGACTGAGATTGCAAGCCTGACTGTCCGCATCAACAAGAAGCAAGCGCAGATCCAACGAGGCAAAACAGTGACTGAAGACGCTCGCACAATATACGAACGTGCACTCAAGAACATGGAGCATCTGCTCTCAGAAAAAGATCTCATGGAAGAAGCGCATACCTATTTGGGCATGCTCATTGAGAAGATCACACTCACACCAGATGAGACCGCGCAGCATGGCCTGCGCGCGGAGATAAATCTATCAAGTGATACATTGTTACAGGCAAATACCGCCTCTCAGCCACATATTGTGGTATGTTGAGCTGAAGGCACCCTCAATAGACAAGCTCACTCCATTCAAAGTGCAAACAACGGCTGGGCAAGGGGCGGCTGCTCCGGCGTGCGGGCAGCGATGTGGCAAAGCCGGTGGGTGCCCTGCCAGCTGCCGTGGTGTGGCTCAGAACAATCCGGCGTCGCGTGCGATCATCGCCGCATGGGTGCGGTTTTTCGCGTCGAGCTTGCGGCAGAGATTCTTCATATGCAGCTTGATGGTCACTTCCTGCAGATCAAGCTCATGGGCGATTTCTTTGTTGGCGTTGCCGCGGCAAACCCCGTCCAGCACTTCAAGCTCGCGCGGGCTCAGCCCGCGGGCGAGCGGGTTGAGAGTGATGTCCTCATCTTCACCAAACATCGAGACCGGGGCGAATTGTTCTCCGGACATCATGAAGCGCACGGCGTTGATCAGCGAGGTGGCGGGCATGGTTTTGGGGATAAACCCTGCGGCGCCGGCATCCAGCGCCTCCTGGGCGATGGAGCGCGGGGCAACCCCGGACATGATGGCGACCGGACAGCCCTGGGCGGCGTCGCGCGCCAGCTGCAACCCGTCGAGCCCGTTCATGCCCGGCATATTATAATCCAGCAACACCAGATCAAAGGGCGGGGAACTGCTCAGCAGAGCGACGCTGGTGGGAAGATCGCTGCAGGGAACGACTTCGATGTCTTTTTCTCCTGACAGCAGCATAGCCATCATGTCCAGCACCATCGCATGGTCATCCGCAATCAGAATTCTCATCTGTATCTCCGCTACAAGGTCCGCCCCGGACACCTGAATAATAATAACAATGTTCCGGTTCGAGAACCCCGGTCCGAGGTCGGGAAGTTCGCAACAGCGCCGCGAATCCTACCTGATAGTATAGCAAGCTACTCTGAATAGAGTGTGTTTGGGGTTAAATCTGCAACCGCGTTTTGTCAGGGCCCGGAAAAAGCAGCGCTTATTGGCGGCTTTCCGCGTGGTATCAGCGTGGCATCCGCATGGCATCCGGGGGTGTTCTGGCGACTTTCGCCGGGACAGCTGCCCGTATTGATGGCCGTATTGATGCCCGTATTGATGTCCGTATCAGGGCAACATGGCGCGCGTGATGCTGCCGCGTGTCGCGGCGGTCCGGTGCTGCGCAAGTCGCTGCCCTCCCCCGCCGCTCGTCCCCGCCTTCCTCCCGGCCGGCTGCGGTGCTGCAGGAACGGGGCGGTGGGGAGGATCTGGCGTGCTGCGGCTCTGTTTGCCGGAGAGCAGGCCTGGCGCTGTCAGCTCTGAAACAACTGGAAGTGTTAGTTTAACTAAGTCAGTATAGCCTGAGGGAAACAGCGTGTGCGGGTAAGTATTATGACCTTTTCCACGAGATTCACCACCATCCGGAATGTTGCGTTCGGGCTGATCGTTCTGGCGGTTGTCTCAGCGTTGATCACGGTGAGCCTGCGGGTGCGCTCGGAGATGAACCGTCTGCAGGATGAGGACTACCACTCCGTAGAGCGTTCTTTTTCGCAGCTTGAAGTGGAGCACCTGCGGGCGATTAACGCCATTCATGCGTTTGTCGCTGGCGAGACAGTTGATCTGGCTCAGGTCCGGCTGAGGTTTAATATCTATTTTTCCCGGGTCAGTATCCTCTCTGAACTGCCGGTCCTGGCGAAATTGCCCGGGGCAACAGAACTGGAACGCGGGCTGGAACATTTGCGTGGTGAAATGGATGCCATGGCGCAGCTGATTGATCAGGAAGATGCGGCGACCATCAGGGACATGCCTGAAATTGTAGCCATTATTGAAGAGCAACGGGGGCATGCCCAGTCGCTGGCGTTGCGGGCCGTCGGGGCGTTTGCGGTCGTGGCGGATGCGCGCCGGGATGGGTTGTTCCAGCTGCTGCGTCTGGTCGCCTCACTGGCACTGGTACTGACTGTCGCGCTGGTGGGAGCGTTTTTGGTGCTGCTTCTGACCCATCGTGCGGCGCTGCGCGCCGGGCAGCGCACCAGCCAGGCGCGGGCGCGGCTGGAAACCACCATCGGGGCGTCGCTTGATGCGGTGCTGGTGACCGATGCAGAGGGGTGTATCCTCGATTATAACGGCGCCGCCGAGGAGGTCTTTGGCTACAAGCGCGATGAGGTTCTGGGCCAGCTGGTCGGACCGCTGGTGATGCCGGAACACAAGCGGGAGCGCTATGAGCGCAGCATCCGCCGCCTGATCCGACACGATGACCGCAACCCGCGCGGTGGCGGGCTGCTGCAACTGAAGGCGCTGCGCTCCAGTGGTGAGGAATTCCCGGTGGAAGTGTCGGTGGCGCTGGCCACGGCCGAAACCGGACCGGTCGTGGTGTTTTTCATCCGCGACATTTCTGAGCGGGAGCAGGACAAGAAGGCTCTTTTGCGCTCGCGCGATGAGGCGCTGGCGGCGGAACAGGCCAAATCCGATTTTATTGCGGTGATGAGCCATGAGATGCGTACACCGCTAAACGGCTTAATGGCGGCGCATGACCTGATTGACCGCGAACCTCTGTCTGAGGGTCAGGCCCGGTTCATGGGCATCGCCCGGTCTTGCGGCGAACAGTTGCTGGGCCATGTAAACGACGTGTTGCAGATCGCCAGTATTGAAGCGGCCGCAGAAGGGGCTGCTGACGAGCAGTTTGACCCGGTGGCCCTGATCCGGAATGTTGCAGATAATATGCTGCCGCTGGCGTCGGCGAATGGCAACAGTCAGGTTCTGAACATTGATGACCTGGTGCCGCGGGAGGTGACCGGGCGCGCCGGACGGCTGCGGCAGGTGTTGGTCAACCTGGTGGGCAACGCTCATAAATTCACCTGGCGCGGCGAAGTTACCATTGCGCTCAGCTGTAAAGACACCGGCGCTGAGACCACCGTTCTGCTGCTGAAGATCAGCGACACCGGCTGTGGCATTGCGCCGGACAAATGCGAGGCGGTGTTTGACGATTTTGTCCGGGTTGACGCCTCCTACGGGCGCGAAACCGAAGGCACCGGCCTCGGGCTCAGCATTGCCCGGCGTCTGGTGCTGGCGATGGGCGGGCAGATCGGTGTCGACAGCACGCCGGGGATCGGCAGCACGTTCTGGGTGCGGCTGCCTTGTGGTCTCACGGAGGCCGTCAGCGAGCCCCGGGGCAAGACAGCGGAGGCCATGGCAGAGTGTCCGGATCTGGCCGGAAAACAGATTCTGGTGGTGGAAGACAATCATATAAACCGCACGGTCTTGCGCGAGCTGTTGCTGGAAACCGGCGCCCGGGTGTGTGAGGCGGTGAACGGTCAGGACGGTGTGGATCAGGCCCGGGCGCAGCGTTTTGATCTGATCTTCATGGATTTCAGCATGCCGGTGATGGACGGGCTGGCGGCCTGCCGGGCGATCCGTGCGGGCGGTATATGCCGCGCAACGCCGGTGATCGGCTTTACCGCTCATGTGGACGCCGGGCGTCAGGGCGAAGCCATCGCCGCCGGCATGAACACGCTGCTGACCAAACCGGTGTCGCGGCGCCAGCTGCATCAGGTGGTGGCGGAGATCCTGTTTCCGGAGCAAGCGCTGCCGCTGATTGACATGGATCACGCGGCCGAGCTGTGTGACGTGCTCGGGGACCGGGTTTTTGAGGCCTCGCTCGCCCGGTTTCTGGAGGAGACGGACGCGGTGATGCGCCGGCTCCGCGATCCGGCTGCGACAGACGTGACGACGACAGGCGGCACAGCGACCACAGGGGCAGCGGCGCAGGTGTCGCGGGCGCTGGCGGTGGAACTGCACAATATAACCGGCGCGGCGGGCACAATGGGGGCCGCGCGGCTGGTCCATGCGGTGCGTGCGGTGGAACGGTGTCTGCAGGCCACCGCAGAGCAGCGCGCCGGGCGGAGTAGTGATAACGGGCCTTTTGTGCCGCCGGGACAGCGGCCCAGTTTTTCTGAGCCCGCCACAGTGCCGACCACAGTGCCGACCACAGGGCCAGACGCCCGTTCGGAGGCCGGCCCTTCTGCCCCCTCTCCGGAGCAGGACGCCGCGTTGCTGGCAGCGCTGGCAACGTTGCAGACCTGCTGGCAGGACACCTGCGCCGCCTTTGGCTCTGACGTTTCCGCGGCAGACCTTCTGTCGGCCACGGGGTAGCGAGGCGCTCTGTCTCCCACCGCTTCACGGTTCAGACCGATGCACCGGATGGGGCGATGCGCGCCCGGCCCCTGTGCTCCGGGCGCGCGGAGTTGCCGGACAGCGGGGAACAAGGACACCAGGACACCGGACCGCCAGACGCTGGGATGCCGGACGCCGGACCGCCAGACGCTGGGATGCAGGCCACCTGGCTGAGCCGTCCTGAGCTGTGGCGCTGCGGTGCGGTGCCGCCGCCGGCGCCTGCAAAGCCAACGCCACGCCCGGCGGGCATTCCGCGTCCAGGCGCTACCGCCTGCAGCTGAAGCCGGATTTGGCCACTCTGTTGTTCCGGAAAAACGGCGGCTCAGGGCCCGGGGTGACCTCGTATTGCACCAGGTCACCCTGCGGGTGTTGTGGTTCGGTGTGATTCTGTTCTGGTGGGGGTTCTGCTGCCGGGCCTGGTGGTCATTTGAAGATTAAGATTGTTTATTTTCAGAAGGTTACGAGGTTTTTGGGTGGAAAGTGGATCTTTGTGTGATTTAGCGCTTGCGGCTTTGGGTTACTGGGCCTAAAACCCACTTCACCGGCCG
>NZ_QOLB01000117.1 GCF_003333265.1 Candidatus Halocynthiibacter alkanivorans | reverse complement strand
GCGATTGCTGCGCACCAAAGGTCGACGTCGCGCTGTAGTCGCCGTCGCGCGCAAACTGGCCGTCCTGCTGCATCGTATGTGGGTCGATGGCACGGAATTCCGTCAGGAACAGGTGGGAGGCACGGCATGAGCTAAAACGCCGACCACCCAACCCTAACGGGGTCGTCCCTCACTGGACGAGGTTCGTGGATGAAGCCGAAAATGTCTGCTGCGCAACTTGAAGCGCGCCGGAGAGCGGGGCTCTTCACTGCCGATCCAACATATGCGTGCAGCGGTGCCATCAGAGCGCCAAAACAGACTGCGGAGAGAAGCGTGACCCGGATGAGCGACAATGACCCAGAAGATAGAAGGAAAACGAGCTTGACCCAAACACCCAATTAGAGAAGCCGCCATTCGCTGCGCAATGCACGAGCCCTGGTGAGCGGACAATTTGGACCTCCAGCGCAGTCATCCTGCGGAAGCTATATCCGAAAGGATAGGGTAGCCTCCCAAAGGGGGCATAACCTCGCCGTGAGGGGCTTTGTCAATTCTCGGCATCAACTTCAAAATGGACCAATTAAGTGGAGCGATTCAAAAAATATTGAAGAAAGCGCACAGTACCCGTCGACTTGGCCCAAAAGTTTCACTCCACCAGTTCAGAACGTGGGCACAAACTGGACGGACAATGTCCAGGTGACCGTTGACAGCGCCCGCCGGCTTGCTTGACAGCCGTGGTGATAATTTTCGTCCTGAAGGCCACTTTCGCGATGTGTAAGGAGGGAGCAATGTGGTCGGTTTGACCAAAAACCTGAAACAATTGATGCAAGACACCTCAGGCGCAGTCATTGTGCTGGTGGCGGTCGCCCTGCCAACGTTTCTGCTGATGTTGGCCTTTGTCATCGACATCGGCCTCGTGCGGCTCACCGGCCACCGGCTTCAGATCACCGCGTCCGCAGCCGCGCTTGCAGGGGCAAGTCAGTTGCCGGATAATGACGATGTCAGATCAGAGGCCCTGCTTTACAGCGCAAAAAACTATCCCAACATTGATGGCCATCCCGTTCTGAAAGCCGCAGACGTAGAAACCGGAAACTGGGATGGCAGTGTTTTTGTTGAAGGCGCCAGCCCGAAAAATGCCGTGCGCGCCACCGCCCGGCGGACCGCTGTTAATCAAAACCCGCTACAATCCATTTTTGCAATTTTCGCCGGGATCAGTGAATTCGAAATCTCCCGCTCTGCTGTCGCTGAAATTGAGCCTGGGAACGGGTGCAACAGTGGCGGCTTTTTCTCTGGCAGAGAAGTGCTGTCCGGTTCGGACAACAACTACATAGAGAACTTCTGCCTCTACGGCGATGACGGGGTGAAAATCGGTTCGGACAACGAAGTGGCAGCAGGCGCAATAATTGCGATGCATGACTTTTCTGGGTTCCAGCAAGGTGGGAACAATGGTGGCGTCGAAGATGCGCTTATGGAAGCCGAATATGATCTGGTACTGCCAGGGCTGGTGGCGGGCATTATCGCAGATATGAAGAGCTCTTCAATCACCAACATGCCTGACTTCATCACCGAAGGCCCGGTCTACATTAACGAAATCACAGATTCGACCCCTCTCTCTCCCAACACGCTGTATATCGTCAAAAAGGTCGCGGACCTTGGCTCGAACCGCGTTATTTCCGACATTGCTATCGTGGCGAAAAAAGAAGTGAAAGTCGGGTCCGATGTCACGCTGTCCAACGTTGTTTTTGCGACCCCAAAAAAGATTTTGTTCGGCTCGAACAATGACATCGGATCGGTGAACTACTGCAGCGAGGGAGCATATAATATCTACTTGTTCTCCAACAGTAACATCGAATTTGGCTCTGACAATTATTTCCGGGGCGTGCAGATGGGTACGAAAAAAGAGCTGAAACTGGGGTCTGACGTAGCGGGTATGGAAGGTGTTCACGCTGAAGCAAAACGCAACATTGAATACGGAAGTGCGGATACTTATGGCGGTTGCGATGAGGGGCTGGAGTCCGTTTTTGGGACGTCTGAATTTCCCGTTGGCTTGATGCTTGCGCTGGTGAAATAGCCGGTCTTTGCCACTGCGGCAGGGCGCCGGGAGTGGGACCGCGGCGCACGAGACGAAACGCCTGCTGCCAGGGCCGGAGAGAAGACTGGGCAATGAACTGAAAACGGAGCGATGTTGTGATGATGACTTTATTCAATAATACGTCAATTCAAGTCGATCCACTGCAAAATCTAAAGGGGGACGACGGCGTCACACGTATCGAAATCGCCTTTCTGTTGCCGCTGCTGCTGCTGCTGTACTTCGGCGTTACTATGTGGGGTGGGACACTGGTACTGTTGGACAATGTGTCTGACGCCGCCCGCCTGCCTGTCGGGCAATTGTCTGTTGGCACCGCTGGTGGGGTTAAAGTTCCCGCTAACGCTGCAGCTGAAGTGTCGCGAAGGCCCCTCAGTTACACAGTCACGCCACCGGAGGTGCGGGGCTCCGGGGCAAACGACGCTCGGGCAGGCCTTGAAAACCCCGGACCTTTCGCCACTTTATTGTCCAAAATTGTGGATCAATACGACCCGCAGTTCAAAGGAACTGTATTTAAGGATTAACCGATTGAATCCTGTGTGGATGGGCTCCTTGCTGCCATTCTCTGCGTTGTCCACGAAGGTCCGCAGTGGGCCGTTCTTGACAGTGATGGCAGGGGGAATTGGTCCGATTACTGCACCAAGCACAATTCGACGAGAAGGGCGGATTGCTGACTTTTGCTGCGCTTCGCACCAATGCCTGCTGTGCGGGACAATGTGAGAATTCGCTGCGCCCACCCCGATGTCAGTTTTTCGCAGGTTGCGACGGTCGAGAAAAGTTCACGGCGAAACTCTTCCGTATATTTCATTGCCATGTCTTGTCTCCTTCATTTCGAATATCTCTCGAAAGGGACCGGAATTAAATCGGTACAATTCCAGACTTCTTTAAAATTGGGGGGGTACCGATTTCGTGGGCTAAACACCAAACCTAATTGTGAAACGGTCGCTCGTTGAGTAGCGTAATTATACTGATTTTTACACCTTTGACTTATTCGAATTTGAAGTCGTGCGGACGAGCCATAAGATTGCGACACCAGTAACCAAGGTCGGCATTAGTAGAGCGGATTGATCGTGTTGCCCGCTTAATCTAAACCGCTCCTAGACCAGAAAAACCCTGACGGCAGAAAAAATATGGGTTATCCGACTAGAACGTATTACTTGATTTAAAGAGCTCGCTTTGAACACAAATAAATATTCCAACCTTCTCGCATTTATAGTGATTGTCGTCGCATCCAGTATTGGCATCACTCCCCAAGCTTCAGCCGAACCGAACCTTGATGCCACATCGGTACGCCAGGAACGGCTCAGCGCGACCCGGCTGGCGGACGCCAACCTCACGCGGCGTGAAGGCTCGTTTATGCTTGACTACCAATCCATCCGGCTGCCTGACAATGAATCGATCGACCTGTTAGGCTATCACATCCTGACGCCGGTCAACGATTGGTTGTACCTTGGTGTGGGAAGCTATGCACCCTTGTTGAAGGGCGAGTATGGCGGCTTCATGGCATTTGGCTTTCTTGCACATGCCCAGCGTAAAATTGCTGGCAATCTGTTTGCCAGTGGCGGCGTATCGTTCGGTGGTGGTGGCGGTGGTAAAAGTATTGAACAAAGCGTGGAGCTGTCCGGTACCGGTGGGTACGCGAAGGGCTACCTCGGGTTTGGTTATGAATTCAAGAACTTCTCGGCGGGCGCAAACATCTCAAGGATGAAGTTCTTTAATTCTGCAATCGACGGCACTCAGCTTAATCTCTACGTGCAGAGGCCGTTCTCGTACGGGACCGGACCCTACGGTAATTCCGGCGAACGTTTTGTTTCTGCGAGCCCATCAGGTAGCCGCGAGACGGTCGGCGGCGATTTCGAAAGCATGATATCAGCAGGCCTGGACAATTATGCGCAGATCGACCCCGTGGGTTCGTACAAGGGGCCCATTAACGCGGTCGATCTTCAATTTTCGCAATTCTTTACGGAGAGAAGCTATTGGTACTACGCCTTAGGTGTGGGCTATAAAGGGCTGCCGATATATAATCAGGTCATTGGTGGACTGGGTTCTCGCGTCTCAGTCTCTCCACGTATAAATCTGTATGGGCAATTAGGGATTGGGTCTGGCGGCTACGCGCCTGAACTTATTGACACAGGCTCGGGACTACTGCTTTATCCAAAACTGTCTGCAGAGTACCTGCTGAACAAGAACTTAGGTATTGCTCTGACATCCGGCTATATATTCGCACCCGATGGCACGTCGAAAAACATCACTTTTGGCGCAGGGCTGAATTACCGCATCCGCTCAGCAGACGCGGGAAAGGGCGCCAACAATTCGGCGGAAAGCCGATACGAAGGATATCGATTTAGCTTCTCTCATGAAACGAAGCTCAACTTGAAAGTTAACGGCTCAGCACGAGAAAATCTTAACATGCTCACAGTGCAGGGCGACCGGATAGTCAACGACTACGTCTATATACCCGTCCGGGCCAGCATTTCTTACGAAGCTTATCGAGGTTACCCTGGATATGGAGAAGTTTCGGCGGGTGTCGGTTTGCAAAGCAAGTTTTCCGAGACAGACCGGTTCCAGTATTTTGGTGAACTGCAGGTTGGTGCCAATGTCGAGGGCTCGATTTTGAGGGCTGGTATCGGGCTGAACTATGGGCTGAGCGAAGATCTGGCTCTCCGTGGCCTGGTCAGCCAGACAATCGGCGAAAATGGGTTCCGTGCAACAAATGTGGAGCTGGGCATGACGTATCGGTTCTCTCTGCCGAGTTTTTAAACACTTCTTCACCCAATGAGCATCAATGTCTGCAATGCGAAAGCTGTGCTGCCGCATAGTTAGCCTCATTGAAGGTCGGCTTTGGGCCGAAAGCGCTACTTGGGTCCGCGCCAGATGTACGGTCTGCGGCCGGCGGCGCAGTCGATTTTAGGCGGCTATGGGCAACACCGCCGCCACCCAGCGCGAACGGGTAAGCTGCGTGCAATCTGACTTGATTGTCGGAGATTCGATGATGAATGCCCAAATTACGGACGTATTACTCTGCACGTTCCGTTAGCGATGGTTCCCCGACCGTTGTTTTCAACAAAGAACGTACTTGCAAACAACTGAATATCAAATTGGCCACCGAAGTAATAAAACTTCTTCACTCCAACATTTGGGTCTTGGTCGATGTAATCAGCTTCGTATTCATCACACGTGATACGGCCTTCGCTCCGGGCAAAAGAGCAGCGCGACAGGGTGGCATTGCTGCCTCTGTCGTCGATTTTGACAGAGCATTGGCCGTCTCGTATTTGGGCTTTTGAGTAAGATCCATCTTTCCATACTTTTGAAGAGACCGTGCAATCGTAGGTGACCGAATGCGCCATAGAGGGCAGGAAAAGGAAACTTGCCAAAACTAACCTCAACAAGGTGCACTCCGTTATACATGCTTGGAAAAAAGTAGTTGGTTGTCACCATTCCACGCGACTGCTGACGTTACAACTCTCGTTTTTCCGAAGCTAGCCTTACTGGCTGTGCATCGTGTGGCGTCAATCCGCCCCGGGTTTTCGTTTGCGTATGCCATCACCTCTGCCAGCAATGGGCTCTGATCTTGTTCTATCCGCTGCTGCGCAATGTCGCAGGTCTCCTACGCGGCCAGCACAACAACGTGCGCTCCAGTTGGCACGCGTAACTCCACGCCGTTGTGTTTGCCAGATCAGGCAAAAAGATGGGAATGGCGAAAATTTGGTTCTCGCGGCTGATAAGATAATATCGACGCGCGGTAGGTGAGGCCAGGGGGTGGGGTCTGGATGCGGTAAGTCGTGCGCAACCAAGCCCCTTTAAGCACTTCAAGTTTAGGGGCAATTTAGGGCAGGACTGGCAAAAGTTGAAATTGTTATTTAAATTCAACGTGATATGGCGGACCATGTGGCCGCCCTTATTCATTGCCGCTGATGTTGCAGACCGTCGCTCCCGCCCCTTTGCCCCCGGCGATGCCAGGGAAAAAGCGTTGGGCCGCGCCGCGCGATGCGCGGCAAAAAAATGGGGTTAAACCAGTTGCGCAGCGCCCGGGCTGTGGCGCCAGCCTTTGGCCGCCCGCTGGCCACAGTGCCCAGGAAAGGCGCCCAGGAAAGCGGCACGGTGGAAGGGCGGCCAGCGACGGTTGAATACCCCGGCGGTGCACGCCGGGAGCAGGTTCCGGCTCAGGCGACGCGCTTTAGCATGCGGTCGGTCAGGTCGCGTTCCTTGCGGCTCAGCAACTGCGCGCGCGGGTAGCGCGGCGCGGCGCGGTCGTCTTCAACCGGCATGTGCCAGCCGTCGGTGGTGTCAAAAAATGCGGCGACACCGTCTTCTCCAAATTCCCGTAGGTAACCCTGCACCACCACATCCAGATAGCTGAGCCAGATCGGTAGGGCTTTCGCCGGGCTCTGATGTTTCTGCGGGTCTACCGCATAGATCTGGGCTTCGATATCGCGCCCGGTATCATGGCGGATCTGGTGGCTGGCGTGCTGGCGGTCATAGCCGCGTTCGCGCGCATCCAGCGCGGCCCAGTCATGGTCGGGCACCGCTGCAATCAGCCCCTGGATTTTGCTGTGCGTGCAGGGGGTCGCGGTCAGCAGCACCTGGGAATAAAGACTGGTCACACGCCAGGTCCGGCGCCAGCCGGACAGGGTGGCGCGGTGGGCATCAACGTAGCTGTGGGTCGCGCGGTTCACCAGCGAGCCGTAGCCGAAAAAATAAGGATCTGTCATATGACGGATGTGGCGCAGGCTGCGTCGGAAATCAAGGGCGTTGATCGAAAGTGAGGGGTGTTCGCCGGGATGCTATATGCTAAGGCTGAGGCAAACCGGAGTGTGCCAGCGCGCAATGACCGGGCACATGTGACAGGATTAAAATTATGAAGTTCACCGAAGAACATGAATGGTTGCGGGTTGAAGACGACCTGGTGGTTGTTGGCATTACCGAACATGCTGCCACCCAGTTGGGCGATATTGTCTTTGTAGAATTGCCCGATACCGACATTACCGTCTCCAAAGACGATGAGGTGGTGGTGATTGAATCGGTCAAGGCCGCCTCTGACATTCTTGCGCCGGTGGATGGCGAGATCGTTGAAGTCAACGAAGCGCTGACCGACAATCCCGGTAAGGTCAATGAAGACGCCCAGGGCGAGGGTTGGTTTTTCAAATTGAAAGTTGAAGACCTCTCCGTGCTCGACGACATGATGTCTGAAGCCGAATATAACACCTTTATCGCCTGAACGCAGCCTCGTATCGCCTGAACGCAGCCTCGGGGCCGGAGGCGTATTTGCCCGCCGGCCCTGTGGTTTCCGACACACGCCGGCGCCACAGGGCACTGAGCAGGCTGCCGTCCGGCTGCGCAGGATTTGACACCAAAGAACCCCGGGTCAGACGCTGCTGCTCAGCCTGTTTGTTGCAGGGTTTTACCCTCACGTTTTCGCCCGTTGATTACCAGTCAGGACCAGCTCAGCATGGAAATCTGGATCGCATTATCGCTTGCCGCCGCGCTGTTTCAGACCCTGCGCTTCATGCTGCAAAAGAAGATGGCGCAGGTCACCTTGTCGGCCAGTGGCGCCACATTTGCCCGGTTTGTCTATTCGGCGCCGCTTGCGGTGCTGGCCGCGGCGATCCTGTTATTGAACATCGCGGAACCCGTGGCGCTGCCAGGGGCGCAGTTCTGGGGATTTGCGGTGGCCGGCGGCACGGCGCAGATCCTGGCCACCGTCTGCACCGTTTTGCTGTTCGGGCGGCGCAACCTGGCTGTGGGCATGGCCTTCATCAAAGTTGAAGTGCTGCTGACGCTGCTGCTGGGCTGGATTGTGCTGGGCGAGCCGGCGACCCCTGTTGCGCTGGCTGCGATTTTCGCCGGGGTGGCGGGGCTGCTGGTGCTGTCGGGTGCCATCAAGGAGGCGGCGCATTGGGGCGGTCGTTTTTTCACCCCGTCTGCCGCTTTGGGGCTGGCAGCAGGGGCATTGTTTGGCGTTTCAGCCGTCAGTTACCGCGGCGCGACGCTGGAAATCGGCCTCGCGGATCCGTTCCAGCGGGCGATTTTGACGCTCGCGGTGGTCACCAGCCTGCAGCTTCTGGCGATGGCGCTGTGGCTGGGCTGGCGGGACAGAGGTCAGATCGGCAAAGTGCTTTCTGCCTGGCGCAGTGCCAGCTGGATCGGCATGACCAGTCTGGCCGGCAGCTTTTTCTGGTTCACCGCCTTCACCCTGCAAAATGCGGCCTGGGTCAAAGCCGTCGGCCAGGTCGAGGTGATTTTTGGCATTATCGCCTCGGTGCTGTTTTTCCGCGAAAGCATTTCACGCCGGGAATATTTAGGCATTGCGCTGATCAGCCTCAGCATTCTGGCGCTGATCCTGCTGGGGTGAATGGCCCCTTCTGAGGCATTCGGACCAGAAAAACGGCAATCTGCGCTGCAGGCCTTGTCGCTGGCGTTTCTGTCTTTATATCTGGTTTCGACGGATTGTGACCAGGAGGCCAAAATGGCGGAAGCTCTGAAAATTACCTGTACCTCCTGTGGTCAGCCCAACCGGGTGCCTTCAGACCGGCTTGCGGCCGGGCCGAAATGCGGCACGTGTGGCACCAGGTTGCTGGACGGGAAAGTGGTCGAACTTGACCCGCAGGCGCTGCAAAAAGCCTCAAAGAACGACCAGGTGCCACTGCTGGTGGATTTCTGGGCGCCCTGGTGTGGCCCGTGCCGTCAGATGGCGCCGGAATTTGCCAGGGCGGCGCGCGCGATGGCGCCAAAGGTGCGTTTTGCCAAGATCAACACTGAGGACTATCCCAAAGTGTCCAGCAAGAACAACATTCGCGGCATTCCGGCTTTGATCCTGTTTCAGAATGGCCGCGAAGTGGCGCGGCTTGCCGGGGCGCGGCCGGCGCGGGACATCGAAGCCTTTGTACGCAAACACGCGAAACTGGCGGGTTAAGGCCGGATCAGACCAGAGGCGCAGCGGTTTGCTTTTGCCATGCCCAGCGGCGTCTCTGTTCCGCAACCGGGCGGTATTGCCATGCCACTGGCCTCAGTAGTCGCGCTCAAAGAATATACCGATGCCGGTGTCGCCGCTGTCCCCCAGCCGGCCTTTGACTGAGACTGAGTCTGAAAGGTCCAGGTTCAGATTGATTTCGCTTTTGCCGGTCTGATCGACGGTAATGTCGGTGTAAATATTGTCCGACAGGTATTTGCCAACGCGCAGCGCAGTGTTGCCCTCGGTGTCGGTGCTCAGATCCAAATCATCCAGCCCAAAACTCTGGCGCAGCCGGGAAACAAGACCGCCTCTGCCACCGGCCAGCACATTGAGGGAACTGACCAACCGCGCCGCCTGCAGCGCGGAAATGTCGTCAATGGCACGGCCAAACAACAGTCGGGCCAGGATTTCGTCTTCTGGCAGGTCGGGGTCCGAGCTGAAGGATATTTCAAGCTCCGAGGCGGTGCCTTCGCTGATCACACGAACGGTGGTGTCCTGCGCGGTGGTTTCCGCAACCAGGCGCAACCAGGGGTCAAAACTTCCCTGCAACACGGCGGAGCCTTCTTGCAGGGTGATGCGTTTGCCCAGGATATCCAGCCGGCCCCGGATCAGACTGAATTCACCGAGCGGCACGATATCCCGGCTGGTGCCGCTGAGGCGCAACGCGCCACCAAGTTCGGCGTCCAGCCCGCGACCGCGGACAAAGAGCTGATTGGGTGCGCGCAGCAGGATGTCCAGGTCAAGCGGAGGGGCAGGGGCCGTGCCAGCGTCCACCACCAGAACGCCGGCGCGCAGACGGGTGGCGCGCACCTCCCGCGGCTCCGCGATATGGCGGATGTCGGGGCGACTGCCGCCGCTGCCACTGGTGCCGGAGGGCAGCTGCAACTCGGTGCGGCCAAGGTCGACTGTGCCGGCGAGCCTGGCGCCGCCGCTTATCGGACCGCGCAGCGAAAGTTGCCCGTTCAGCGAAGTGCGGTAGAGATCCGGATCTGAAAAAGCGACGTTATTCAGGCTGATCTCCAGGTCTCCCGGATAAGGCGCCCCAAGCCCGAGCGTGCCCGCAAGGGCGACTTCCCCGCCCCGGATCACCACGCCGCTTGCTGTAATGCGGGCGCTGTTGCCAGCGATATCGGCGCTCAGTCTGACACGGTTCAGCCCGGTGTTATAGGCGGGCAGCGACAGGCTTGCGCCTTCAGAAGTCAGGCGGCCAGACAGGGAGGACAGCGCCGGGGCACCGCGCAGCACCAGATCAAAGCCGGCGTCGCCCAGCAGAGACAGCTCGGTGGTGAAACTGTTCACCAGCGCCAGTGGCAGGGTGCCGTTCAGAGCCAGGTCCAGCGTTTGCCCGGCATCCAGAACTTTGCCCTGGACCAGAGCGCGGATGCCCCCGGGGCCGGTGGCTGCCAGATCCAGGTCGATAGCGTCGCTGCTGCCACTGGCGGTGCCAGAGAACGCTGCCGGGCCGCTCAGCCCGTCAATAATGCGGCCAAGATTATCAAGCCGCGCTGCGAACTCCAGATTGCCGACAGCGGACTGCAAACTGCCCGTGGCATCAAGCTCCAGTGCCGGGGTTTTCAGCACAAGCGTGCTGATCTCTATTCCACCCGTGTCGCGCAGGATGGCGATATCAAGCTCTGCCGCCCCGGCCAGCAGACCGTCCAGCGGGGCAATGCCGCTTTGCAACTGCTGGCCCTGACCGGTGAGACGGAGATCGAATGCGCCGCCAAGTGGCACCAGGCGCCCCGTCACACCGGCACGGAGCGCCCCACCTATGTTCGTTGACGTGAGCGCCGCGAAACGCTGCAGGTCGCCGGCGTTTAGTCTTGCCTGCCCCTCAATAGCAAAACCACTGCTCAGATCGCCAATCGTGACATCGCCCGCCAGCGACAGATCGCCGGAAGACAAGTCCAGAACGGAGAGGGCGACGGATTCGCCTTCGCGCCACTGCAGCTCTGCCTGCAGGCCCATAGCATCGCCAAGCACCTGCTGTAGTGCCGGGTCGCTGTGGGCAAGGCCGGTCAGATTCAACGCGAGATCTGCGGTGACAGCACGTACAGTATTTGCGCGGCGCCCGATGAGCCCGCCAGCGCGGATCTGGCCGGAGTCCAGCGTCAATGCACCCTGGCTCAGACCCTCCAGCATGCCGGTAAGCGTCCATTGGTCTGCTTTGGCGGCGTCATAGCGTGCCGTCAGGCTCGCCATTTGCAGAGACGTCGGTGGGCCGGGCAGCGGCAGCCTGACTGCGGCGCCGTCCTGTGCTGCCAGCTCCGCGCGCAGATCAAAAGATTGCGGCGCACCGTCTGCCGCCATGTCAAGCGCGCCGGTGAGGCGCAAGGCGCGCGCGCTCAGCACAAAAGGGTCCAGGGTCAATCTGCCGTCCGCGCGCCGTAAACCTGTGGCCTGCAAAGAGACTTCCGGCCCCCAAAAGTCACGCAGACCGGGGTTGAACAGAGGTGTCATGTCGCCGCTGATATCGGCCCGGAACTGCCAGTCTGGCGCCGGAGGAGGCTGATCCGGAGCGGTCTCTGTCGCAATGGATTTCAGTGCCAGCACGCCGGCAAGCCGCGGCGCTCCATCGCTTGCAAGGGTAATATCCAACCCAAAATCGGACAGCGGTGCAGCGCCTCTGGCAGTGAATTCCAGCGATGGTGCGCCCGGAAGTCCCAGCGATGTGGCCAGCAATCCGCCCGGTTCTTCAAACAGCGACAGATCAACCGAAAGCTCCTGGCTGGCGGAGTTGTAGCCCGATACAAGCCGAATATCGCCCGCAATACCGTCGACGCGGCTGAGTTCAAAACGCACTTCCCCGTCGCCATCCAACAGCGACATCGCCCCGTTCATCGAAACCGCAATCGCCTGGCCCAGCACTGGTTGGGCAAGGCTGAGCAGATCTGTGGAAATTTCGCCAATATTCACCGAAACCGGTAGATCGGGCAGTACTGGTGGGGTAAATTCCGTGGCCTCTGCTGCCGGCAAAGCTGCGGCGCGCACGGGCAGACGGCTCAGGGATATTTTCGCGGCGGTGAGGCTGTTGACTTCAAAGCGACCGCGCAAAAGCGCGCTGCGCGACCAGTCGAGTTCGGCCCCCTCAATACGCAGCCAGACGCCGGTCTCGTCCGCAATGCTCAGGCTGTCAAACCGCGCCACTGAACTCAGCGCACCGGCAAAACCCTCAAGGCGTATGGTCTGGCCCGGGGCGGACAGGTTGTCCTCAATCAATGCGGTGAGAAAATCGCGGTCGCGGGATTCCTCCGCCGACTGCGCCTGTGGCATCAGCGGCAGCGCGACCAGAGCCAGCGTGCCCAGCGACAGGGCGGCGGTCACGGGGATGGCTGCAAGGCGTTTCAAAACGCCTGCCCTATGCCAATGTAAAGCTGCACGCCGGCGCCGGTGTCGCCCGCGACCGGGGCCGCCAGATCAAGCCGCAGCGGACCAAAGCCGGTGTCATAGCGCAGCCCCAGCCCGGCGCCGGCATGGAATTCACCACCGCTGCTGGGGATCAGATCCTGGTCCACAACACCGGCATCCAGGAAACCCACCGCCGAAAAATTACCGCGGATGCCAGCGCGGATCTCGCCCGAGAGACCGGCATAGGAGCGGCCACCGCTTTCACTGCTGCCGCCGGGATCCAGCACCAGCGACTGGTAGGGCTGGCCGCGCACAGTGCCGCCGCCGCCGGAGAAATAGAGCCAGTCGGCGGGCACCTCATCAATGCCGGCGCCGAGAATGGTGCCGTACTGAAACCGCCCGGCGAGGGTGAAACGCTGCGCGTCTCCAAGGCTGCGGTAGAGGCGCAGATCGGCATTCAGCCTGGCGCCCGAGGCGACGCCGTTCAGCCCGGCAAAGGGGATGGCTTCCAGGCTGGCGTAAGAGCCGGATCTGGCATCAAGCCGGTTGTCGCGCCGGTCTAGTGTTGCGCTGAGCGGAAACATCAGATGGGAAAAGCTTTGCTGCGTACCGCTTTCGGTGACCTCAGAATAGCGAAAACTGATACCGGCGCTGGCCTGGAGCTGGTCACTGATCCAGGCGTTAAGCCCAATGCCGGTTTCCATATTATCAGAGGTAAATCCAGGTTCCTCCAGGTGCGCGATCTCGCCGCTGATGTAAAGCGCCGTGTCATTCCAAAGCGTTGCCGGTCGGTCAAACCGGGCCGAAATACTGTAGTCCTCGCCGCCGCTGTCGCCGGCAATGCCTTTGATCTCGCCTTCCAGCCGCAGCCGTTCGGCACCGCCAAGCAGGTTGCGGTGCATCCAGAAGCCGTTCAGCGCCACCCCCTCAGCCGAGGAGAGTTCGGCACCAAAACCAAAGCGGCGCTTTGGTGCCTCCACCAGGCTGAGAGACAGGTCGAGCGTTTCGCCCGCTCCGAGCTTCTCCGCCTCAGAAAATGCCACAGAGTTAAAGGCGCCGGTGCGGCGCAGCCGGGCGGCAGCACGTTCAATAGTGGCCGGGGAAAACGCTTCGCCTGTGATCGGGCCGGCGATGTCCAGCACCCGGTCAGTACGCACAGCACCCGCTGTCACAACGGTGACAGCGCCAAAGCTGACCGCCGGTCCGGGGGCGATGTTCACCTCCGCATCAAGTGTCTGATTGCGGTGATCTGCGGTGATGCGCTGGGAGGCGATGCGCGCCTTGGCGTGGGAGGCGTCGCGCCAGCCGGTGAGCGCAGCCTGGCTGGCAGCTGTAATGACATCCGCGCGGGCCGGCGCGCCACGGGCCAGCTCACCTGGCAAGGCGCTGCCCGGCGCGAGCGGGGCAATGCGTAGCTCTGCGAAGGAAAAAGGCAGTCCGGTCTGTACCGAAATTTCGACTGTGCTGATGCGGACCGGCACATCCAGCGGCGACAGGCTGGCCGCCTCACGCCCGTCCACAAGAATGCGGATGCTGCCGCCATAATAGCCCTGCCGGTAAAGTGTGGTCAGAAGCTGCCGGTAATCGGCGCGGGCGGCGGCCAGAATATCCTGCGATGTTGGATCTGTGCCAGTGTCCAGCGCCATCACCCGGGAAGAGGCCCGCAGTTGCGCCTGCAGCGTCTCGCCGCCGCTGACCCGGAACCGGGTTTCAAATGCAGTGGCACTGGTGGAAATGCCAAAGAGCATGGCAGCAGCCACCATGGCCTGTCCGGAATATGCTTTGAAAAAATGCACCAGCCACACCTCAGTAAAGGTCAGCTTATATCATCGGGGTTTTTCAGGGGTTTGACCAGTGTCTGCCTGGTCACAGCCGGACAATACTGCGGGGAATGGGCGCCATATCGTCACCGGCAGAAAATGCCGGGGTGGGCGGGGCCCCAAGGCCCTGCCCGGAATTCGCTTATTCAACAGCCAGGTTGATCGCAGATTCACGACCGTCACGACCAGCTTCGATATCGAAGGTCACGACGGCGCCATCTGCAAGACCAGT
Source organism: Candidatus Halocynthiibacter alkanivorans (assembly GCF_003333265.1). Lineage (GTDB taxonomy): Bacteria > Pseudomonadota > Alphaproteobacteria > Rhodobacterales > Rhodobacteraceae > Halocyntiibacter_A > Halocyntiibacter_A alkanivorans. The sequence continues at coordinate 110,915 of NZ_QOLB01000117.1, read as the reverse complement.
CAGGCCGGAACGCTCGACTGCGGAGATGTGTACGAATACATCTTTGGCGCCGCCCTCAGGAGCGATGAAGCCGTAGCCTTTAGTTGTGTTAAACCATTTTACGGTGCCGTTAGCCATCCGTCTGTTCCTTATAATCATGCTGCCCACAGGGTTGCGGCAGCCTGGCAATGTCAGTGCAAGATCGAGTGCCTGGTCGCCTGTAAGGTTAGACAGAGGTCGATAGAGATAACGTCGCTGAGCCCATATGAGCAGGTAATTTTTGTTTGGCAAGGGTTTTTGGTGGCGCGAATTCCCCGTTGTCGCTAGGACAGGGCGGAATGATTTCGGAGGATATTATGGTTGATTTGGTAGCGCTTGAGACACGTGCAGGTGGCATTTGTGAACTTTGCGGCGGCACTGAAGGCCTTTCGGCGCTGGTGGTTGCCCCAAGGGAAGATGCGGCGTTTTGCTGCGCCATCTGTGCCGCACAAATCGGCGGAGAGACACCCGATCTGAACCACTGGCGTTGCTTGCAAAGCGCGATGTGGTCCGAACATGCTGCGGTTCAGGTTCTGGCCTGGCGCATGCTTACGCGTTTGAAATCAGAGGGTTGGGCGATTGAATCTCTGGATATGCTCTATCTGGAACCCGAGGTGCAGGACTGGGCCGAAGCGGCGGGCATGGAGGTGATCCACCGCGACAGCAACGGCGTGGTGCTTGCCGCCGGCGATACTGTGGTTCTGATCAAAGACCTTCCAGTAAAGGGAGGCGGCTTTACGGCAAAACGCGGCACAGCAGTGCGCGGAATCTCTCTGGTGGCTGACAATGCGGGCCATATTGAGGGCCGGGTCGAAGGTCAGCGCATCGTTATCCTGACCGAGTTTGTGAAAAAGCGCTGAGCCGCGCATATTGTAGCATTTGTACAAAACACAGGCTGGATTTGTACAAATCAGAAAAATTTGAGGAGCGCGCGGCAGTTTTCTGCTTTTGCGCTCCTTTTTTGTGAGCGAAATGCGGGGGTTCCGACGCCAGGGCCGCCGGATCGGGTCTGCAGGCGAAAAAAATAGTATTTTCGACGGAACATGGGTGGCGCACCGTATTAACTCGCATCGGCAACCCGAAACGGAGCTCCCAAATGCGCTTGACCCTTTTAGTGATTCTCTTCAGCGGCACCGCAACTTTTGCCGACGATGACCCCAACCGGCCGACCGGTCTGATCGCGGCTGACCTGGGTATAGAGCAGGCGCAGTTCATTGAATGCTTCCGCCCGGTCCGGCCTGCCGGCGACAAATTCCCCTCAGGTGAGCTGCAGCGCAGAAACAAGGATCTGTTGTTGCCCTGTCTTCAGGCCGCAAATTCCGCGATCACCAATGATGCGCTGGATCGGGTGATGGACAAATATCGCCCGGAAGGTGCCAACGGCTAAGGCCGGCGCATCAGGCTGACAAGCCGCGGAGGCTGCGCGCTGGTCGCCCGTTCGTGGGAACGTCCGGACGGGATCACCAGTGATGCATCTTTTCGGCACTGTTGTAGTCTTTGCCCGCCCCGGCTGTCGCCCGGCAGCCAAAGGACGGCACTGAACAGACCGGATCCGGGTCGGCCGCAAACTCTGTATCATACAAGTGCCTGAAACCTACCCGAACAGATGGGTCAGCCCATCCGGAAGGAGGGAGGACCTCACCGCCAGAGCCTCTGTTATTTCAGCCTGCAATCCCCAGTATAGAGCGATCAGAAACGGCACGACGGGAATGGGGACAGAACTATGATCAAACTGGCATTTGGTAGACTGGCCACCAGGATGAAGTGGCGGGTTCGTGGCTCAGGCGGGGGGCGGTTCCCGCAGGTTTCTGCGAGCAAGATATTGGAGAATACGATGGATGGCGCTGGCTTCCACGACTTAAGCAAAAGCGACAGTGGTCAACCTACAGGTCACCGGCCCTATCCTCCCGTTCAGAAGATGTTGGAAAAATATGACCGGCTGAGCGACCCGGATATTCTGATGAACCGCCCGGTTCTTCTGGTGAGCGCCTGCACTCAGGGGCATCCCGATCTGACAGGCTGGCTCGAGGCGCTGGGATCAGAAGTTGCGGCGACAACCGACCTGGATCTGGCGCTGGACGCCCTTGCCGAAAATCCCAGCGCCTGGGGTCTGCTCGTGGTGGTGATGGATCATCTGGCGTGCGAGGATGCGGTGGTCGAAACACTGCTGCTGGTGCGCACGGTGAAACGTGACCTGCCGGTGATCCTGGCCTCACAGTATTTCTCCCGCAATGATTTTTCCGTCAGTCGCAACTCGATCTGCGACGCGTCCCTGCGCACGCCGCTGAGCAAAACTGCCGTCGAACTGGCGGTCTATGCAGCGATTGAAAACAACCGGTTCCAGGGATTGCCCTAACTCCGAGTTGACCCCGGAATTTGGTTGGTCCGGCCTTCTGAAATGTGATGACAGCCAGGCTGGGGAGACTGGTTTACATCACGGATATTTTCCGTCGCACACAGGCGGAATGAGCAGAAGGCCGGGCAGGCGGCGGGTGTGTCTGGTACGCGCACAAGAAGCGGTTTGCTGAGAAAGGAATATCTGTTTTCGCACTCACGGAACAAGATATCTCCCTCCCCCGCCCCCCGTGGGAATGGAGGGAGCAAGCCACCCGCATCGCGCCAGTTGGCGCAGGATGCGGACGGCTGTTAAAATACCTGAGACCGCGGCGCGCACTTTATCGGGATGGCGCAGGCCTGAAAAATGCGTTCGCCTGGGAACCGGGCAACGTCACAGTCTTGTTGCACCCAGACAGTGACGGGCCTGCGACTATGTCTCTGGTCTCAGCTTAACAATACGAGAGCACGGCACAAAAAAAGGCGCGCAAAATTGCACGCCTTTTTCCGTTTGTCGCTGGTGGTTGCTTACCGCGAAAACTTTTTGAATTTGATGCGTTTGGGTTCCATCGCATCCAGACCAAGACGTTTTTTCTTGTCTTCTTCATAGTCTTCAAAGTTGCCTTCGAACCATTCCACGTGGGCGTCGCCTTCAAAAGCGAGGATGTGGGTGCAGATCCGGTCAAGGAAGAAACGGTCGTGGGAAATCACCACCGCGCAGCCGGCGAAATCCACCAGCGCATCTTCCAGCGCCCGCAGGGTTTCCACGTCCAGATCGTTGGTCGGCTCATCGAGCAGCAGCACGTTGCCGCCGGATTTCAGCAGCCGCGCCATATGAACCCGGTTGCGTTCACCGCCAGAGAGGATGCCGACTTTCTTCTGCTGATCACCGCCCTTGAAATTGAAGGAGGAACAATAGGCACGAGAATTCACCTCGGCGTCGCCCAAAGCGATGATTTCCTGACCTTCGCTGATCGCTTCCCAGACAGTGGCGTTGGCGCTGAGATCGTCGCGCGACTGGTCCACATAAGACAGTTTTACCGTGTCGCCGAATTCAACCGAACCGGCATCGGGCTGTTCCTGGCCGGTGAGCATTTTGAACAGGGTCGATTTGCCGGCGCCGTTGGGACCGATCACACCGACGATGCCGCCCGGCGGCAGCGAGAATTCCAGATCCTCGATCAAGAGCTTGTCGCCCATCGCCTTTTTCAACCCGGCAACTTCGATCACCTTGGAACCCAGCCGCGGCCCGTTGGGGATGACGATCTGGGCGCGGCCCACTTTGTCGCGCTCGGACTGGCCGGCAAGATCATTATAGGCGTTGATCCGGGCTTTGGATTTGGCCTGGCGCGCTTTGGCACCCTGACGCATCCATTCCAGCTCGCGCTCCAGCGTTTTCTGCTTGGATTTGTCTTCGCGCGATTCCTGGGCCAGACGTTTGGATTTCTGTTCCAGCCAGGCGGAATAGTTGCCCTCATAAGGAATGCCGGCGCCGCGGTCGAGTTCCAGAATCCAGCTGGTGATGTCATCGAGGAAATAACGGTCGTGGGTGACGATCAGAATGGTGCCTTTATAGTCCATCAGATGCTGTTGCAGCCAGGCGATGGTTTCCGCGTCCAGGTGGTTGGTCGGCTCATCGAGCAGCAGCATATCGGGCTGTTGCAGCAACAGTTTGCACAAAGCCACGCGGCGGGCTTCACCGCCGGAAAGATCATCCACCGAGGCGTCATCAGCCGGGCAGCGCAGCGCTTCCATGCTGACGTCAATCTGGGCGTCCAGATCCCACAGGTTCTGCGCGTCGATCTCATCCTGGAGCTGCGCCATTTCGTCGGCGGTCTCGTCAGAATAGTTCATCGCCAGCTCGTTGTAGCGCGCCAGAATGTCCATTTTGGCCTGCACGCCCAGCATCACATTGCCACGCACATCAAGGTTTGTATCGAGCACAGGCTCCTGCGGCAGATAGCCCACAGTGGCACCTTCGGCCGCCCAGGCTTCGCCGGTGAACTCTTTGTCGATGCCGGCCATGATGCGCATCAGAGTGGATTTACCAGTGCCGTTGACACCAACCACACCGATTTTTACCCCGGGCAGGAACGAGAGGCGGATGTTTTCAAAGGTTTTCTTGCCGCCGGGATAAGTCTTGGACACACCGTCCATGTGATAGACGTACTGATAAGCTGCCATTGGAGATGCTCCGAAAGGAATGATTTGTTGGAGGCGGTGATAAACAAAAGGCTGGCCGGGGGCAATGCGGCGATGTCTTTGGCCGGAAAAATTGATCGCCCGGATTGCAGTGGCTGCGTCCCGCGGCAGAGGGCTGCGCTCGCATCATATGCTCCGGCGCGCGCAGGGTGAGACAGCGGCCGAAAAACGCAAAGGGCAGCGGCTGGCCGCGGGTGGCAGGCAAGCGCCTGCCCGTGGGGGCGGCCAGGCGCTGCCCGGCGTGCCACCGGGCGGGGTGTTTTCCGGGTGAATCTTTCACCCAACAAATCGGCATGTGCGGGGTGGACCGTTTTTGGACTGCCAACATTGGATATTTCAGGCTCCCGGCAAAATCCCCGGCAATTGAGCGGGCCTTAGCGCCAAACGCTGAGGGCAGCGTCTGGCCGCGGGTGGGAGCAAAGCGCCCGCCCATGGGGGCGGCCAGGCGCTGCCCGGCGTAGTGCCGGGCGGATTTTTCCGGGCGCGATCTTTGCGAAGGCAGTTCGAATGCGTCGGGTTAGTTCGCAATGTTGTCGCATGTAATGATTTCTCATTTTGGGCGCAGAAGAGGCCGAACCGCATTTCTCGATTCCAATTCATCAAAACAATGCGTTATGCAGGTGCACATGCGGCACGAAATTCCATATGCACGGGCGGGGCAGGCCATTGGCCTGTTGGGCGGATCCTTTGATCCGGCGCATGAGGGGCATGTGCATATCACCCGTGAGGCCTTAAAACGGCTGGGGCTGGATCAGGTCTGGTGGCTGGTCAGCCCGCGCAACCCGCTTAAGTCCCGGGGGCCGGCGGTGCTGGGACGGCGTCTGGCGGCAGCAAAAAAACTGATGCAGCATCCAAGGGTAAAGATCAGCGATTTTGAAACGCTGATGGGCACACGCTATACGGCGGACACGCTGCGGGCCTTGCAAAAGAGCTATCCGGGCGTGCGTTTTGTCTGGTTGATGGGCGCGGATAATATGGCCGGACTGCACCGTTGGGGCAACTGGCGCGCGATCATGGAGCAAGTGCCGGTGGCGGTGATTGCACGGCCTGGAGAGCGCACCGGCGCACGCGCCTCCAAAGCGGCGGCTATCTATGCCGGGGCCCGCCTCAAGGGGCGCCGGTCCGCGCTGCTGGCGCAAAGCGACGCCCCGGCCTGGTGTTTTCTCAACATTCCGATGTCAGACTCCTCGTCAACCCGGATCCGGGCCCGCGGCGACTGGTAGCGACCGGTCGCGGCTGTTCGCGATTGACAGCGGTTTCTTGCGACTCGCAGTTCTGAGGGGCAGCGACATGCTTGCCCGCTGCCCGGCCATCCGGCTAGGCTCAGAGTGTGTATTGACGAGGGTATCTGATGGTTTCACGGCGTTCCTTTTTGTCTTCTGTTCTGGCGCTGCCACTGCTGGCCAACGCGCCGGCGGCCTGGGCTGACCTGAAGCGCGCGCCGCGGCCGGTGCTGCGGCCTGGCTCGGCGCTCCCACCCGCGATCCCTGGGCTTGATGAACTGATCCGCGCCGCCGCGCTGGGCGGAGACATCAGCTTTGCCGTGGCGGATGCCGCTACCGGCGCGGTGCTGGAATCCCACGCCGGGCAGAAAACCATGCCGCCGGCCTCGGTCGCCAAAGCGCTGACCGCGCTTTATGCGCTGGACACGCTGGGCGCGGATTTCCGTTTTACCACCCGGTTGCTGGCCACCGGGCCACTAAAAGACGGGGTGATTGAGGGCGATCTGGTGCTGGTGGGCGGCGGTGATCCGACGCTGGACACCGATGCGCTGGGCGATATGGCGGTGGCCCTGAAACGCCTGGGCGTGAACCGGATCAGCGGCCGGTTTCTGGTTGATGCGCGCGCCTTGCCCTGCGTGCATGAAATCGACCCTGATCAAAGCGATTATGCCGGTTACAATCCGGCGATCTGCGGTCTGAATCTGAATTACAATCGGGTGTATTTTGAGTGGAAAAAAACCGGCACAGACTACCGGCTGACGATGGATGCGCGCGGCGTACGTTTTAAACCGGCGGTGAAAATCGCCCGTATCCGCATCGATGAGAGGCGCACGCCGGTGTTCACATGGGCGGATCGCCAGGGCGGCGACGACTGGTCTGTGGCGCGCCGGGCGCTCGGCAAAAAGGGCGGCCGCTGGTTGCCAGTGCGCCGGCCCGAACTGTATTGCGGTGAAGTGTTCGCCAGTCTCGCCCGCGAACAGGGCATTGCTCTGAGCGAAGCGCAGGTCCGGCTTGCCCCGGTTCAGGCACAGGATACGGGCGCCGGTCAGGGGCGCGAATTGCTGGCGCACAGGTCTGAGCCGCTGGCGGTGATCCTGCGCAATATGTTGCGCTATTCTACCAATCTCACCGCCGAAGTGCTGGGGCTGACGGCGACACGCGCCCGGGGCAGAGTGGTGCGCGGATTGAAAGCGTCCTGCCGGGAAATGAACAGCTGGGCGCGGCAAAAATATGCGCTGCGCCAGATCAAATTTGTCGATCATTCAGGGTTGGGCACCGCCTCACGGATTTCGGCGCAGGACATGGTGCGGGTCCTGGCGCTGGGCGGCCCGGAAGGCGCGCTGCGCCCGATGCTGAAACCGCTGGCGTTAAAAGACGCCAAAGGACGACCGGTGAAAGATCACCCGATCCGGGTTGAAGCCAAAACCGGCACACTGGATTTTGTCTCGGCGCTGGCGGGCTATGCCCGTGGGCCGGACGGGCGGGCGCTGGCTTTTGCGATCTTCAGTGGCGATGTTGAGCGGCGGGCAGCGGCGCGGCTGATTTCCCGCGATGCAAGGCCAGAAGGGGCCAGAAGCTGGAACCGGCGCGCCCGCAAGTTGCAGCAGGCACTGATTGTACGCTGGGCCGGGCTGTATGGCGGCAATGCGGGCTGAGAGGAACGCAGACAGCGGACAACGATGGCCGGCTGCAAAACAGGAAAATAGGAAAACAGGAAAGCATGGGAACCGGCGGTCCGTAAATCAGGCAACCGCCACACAGGCGGAGGGCCGAGCGGGCGGCTGCACTCACCAGAGAAGTCACGGCGGGCGGCCGCAAAGCGCCGCAGCCGCCGTTGCACCTGGTTGCTTACAGAGTCGCGCGGCGCGCGCCGGCGGCACGTTCAATCGCGGCGGCCGCCAGCCGGTCGATTTTCAGCTCGTGGCGGATCTCTTCGAGAATACGCAGTTCTGCCACTTTCAGCTGCCCGTCCGCAGCGGCCACATCGCAGGCCAGCACATAGGCGGTTTCATACAAGTGTTCCGGCAGATTGTCCCGCACGAGGCCAAACATCGCATCCAGCCCGTCTTCTTCAGTAAACAGCGCCAGCACGTTCTGCGACACCCGTGAAATGCGGTCGATATCATACTCTGCAAACACCGGCAGGTGATTCACATTCTCATCAATGGTCAGCAGTTCGGCGGTGCGAATGTTCTCATCGGAGGCCGAAACAGCCATCATTACAGCGATCAGACAGTCTTGTGGGGTCCAGGAATGGGGAATTTCGGTCACGGGGGCGCTCCTTGGGCTCATTTCCACCGACATTATTGACCTGAAGCCGCCCCCGCAATAGGTAGCAAGACTTGTTGGGGCACGGGGCCCCGGACCAAAGCGAAAGAAACCGATATGTCTGATCTGACCGACGCCGCAATGAGCTCAAAAGCCTGGCCATTTGAGGAAGCCCGTCGTCTGCTCAAACGTTTTGAAAAACAGCCGCCCGAGAAGGGTTATGTGCTGTTTGAAACCGGTTATGGCCCCTCGGGTCTGCCCCATATCGGCACCTTTGGCGAAGTGGCGCGTACCACGATGGTGCGCCGCGCCTTTGAAGTCATTTCCGATATTCCGACCCGGTTGATCTGTTTTTCCGATGATATGGACGGCATGCGCAAAGTGCCGGGCAATGTGCCTGATTCAGACTCGCTGATGGAGCATATGCAAAAACCACTGTCAGCGGTGCCTGATCCCTTTGGCACCCACGACAGCTTTGGCGACCATAACAATGCCATGCTGCGCCGCTTCCTTGACCGGTTTGGTTTTGACTACGAATTTTATTCGGCGACCGAGTTCTATAAGTCCGGTCAGTTTGATGCGGTTCTGTTGCGCGCTGTCGAGAAATACGACGACATCATGGACGTGATGCTGAAATCCCTGCGTGAAGAACGCCGTGGCACCTATTCGATTTTCCTGCCGATCCATCCTGAAACTGGCCGGGTTCTCTATGTGCCGATGAAATCGGTCAATGCCCAGGACCACACCATTACCTTTGATGATGAAGACGGGCGCGAGTGGACGCTGCCGGTGACCGGCGGCAATGTGAAACTGCAGTGGAAGCCGGATTTTGGTGCCCGTTGGGCGGCGCTGAGTGTGGACTTTGAGATGTATGGCAAAGACCATTCCACCAATACGCCGATCTATGACAAGATCTGCCGCATCCTGGGGCAGCGCGCGCCGGAGCATTTCACCTATGAACTGTTCCTCGATGAAGGCGGCCAGAAGATCTCCAAAACTTCCGGCAACGGTATTTCGATTGATCAGTGGCTGACCTATGCCTCGGCGGAGTCGCTGAGCTATTTCATGTACCAAAAGCCCAAGACCGCGAAACGGATGCATTTTGATGTGATCCCGAAAGCAGTGGATGAGTATCACCAGCAGCTGCGCGCCTATCCAGGCCAGGATGCTAAGGCAAAGCTGAACAACCCGGTGTTCCACATCCATGGCGCAGATGTGCCCGCTTCCAACATGGTGGTGCCGTTCTCGATGCTGCTGAATCTGGCTTCTGTGGCCGGTGCAGAAGAAAAAGACCATCTCTGGGGCTTTATCCAGCGTTACGCGCCGGAGGCTTCGGCCGCGACCCACCCCGATCTCGACCAGGCCGCGGGGTTTGCAATCAGCTACTACAATGATTTCGTGAAACCGGCAAAAACCTACCGCCTCGCCACTGAGCTTGAACGTGAAGCGCTGCAGGACCTTCTGGCGCGGCTGAAAGCGTGGGAAGGTGAGGCTGACGGGGATGCGTTGCAGAGCGAAGTGTTTGCCTGTGGCCGCGAACGGTTTGACCCGATGCGCGACTGGTTCAAGGCGCTGTATGAAGTGCTGCTTGGTGCCAGCCAGGGGCCGCGTTTTGGCGGCTTCATCGCGCTTTACGGCGTGCAGGAAACCGCAGTTCTGATCGAACGTGCACTGGCGGGCGAATTGGTCGCGTAATTATCTTTCGCGACCGATCTGGCCGCGGAACATTGTCTAACTCCTTCTGCGGGCTACCTTTATGGTACGCTCACAGGAGGGGAATATATGAAACATCTGATATTATGTTTTATTCTTGCGTTGGCGCCACTCACCGCCACTGCGCAGGAGAGCACGATCACCACCGCACAAGAGGACACGATCGCTGAGGCGATTATGGGCCAGTTCAATGCGTTTGAAGCCGGAGATATCGACAGCGCCTTTGCCTATGCGTCACCGGGTATTCAGGGTTATTTTTTGACCGCTGAAAACTTTGCCCGCATGGTGCGGACCGGGTACGGGGTGATGTATGAAAATGAAACCGTGCAACTGACGGATCAACGTCAAAGTGGTATTCTGGTGATCCAAAAAGTGTTGGTGATTGACACCCATAGGGTGCCGCATGCCTTTGAATTTGAAATGATCGAAACCCGTCACGGCTGGAAAATTAACGGCGTGCACCGGCTGGCGGCGCCAGCATTCGAACTTTAGAACCGCGCCCGGCCTGACAGATGGACGGCCTGACAGATAGACGGGCTGACAGACTGGCCGGCGTACGGTCAGGTAACGGTGCTTTCAGCGCCCGTATGATAATTTTTTCCGCGTCCGGCACGTTACCGGCGAATTCCAACAGAGAAACAAAGGTTTGAAACGGGACGCCGCAGGGGTCCGGTCCCAGGAAACCGCGGGCCAGGATCAGAGCGGGGGTCCGGGGATGCGGAAAGGGATCGGATGAATAAGGCAATTACCGACGGGTTGGTGTTTATGCCGCCCGCATTTGCACTGGGGTTGACCCAGTGGTCCTCAGAGGATGGCACACCAGGTTCTGCCACATGGGACGGCGCGGGAAACGCAGCGCTTGTGCCGGCGGATACGGATTTCGCCGGGGCGCTGGAGATCCAGAAAAACGACAGTATCACCAGCCTGCGCTATATGGGGGAAACGACGGTGTTGCCGGGCTGTTACCTGCAGGTCACCGCCCGCGTGAAAGCTGTCAGCGGCAATCTGCCATCGGTGCGCATCGCCGCCTGGGCGGGGGACGTTGCCAATGCCAATGTGCCCGGCGTGGTGCAGACCGGGCCTTAGGTGGCGCTGACCACTTACGGTGAGGTGGTCGAGATCCGCGCCATTATTGGCACCGGCAGCCGGGGCGGCGTTGATATGCCCTGGGGGCTTGCGGCGGTTTACGGCCATTTCGGGCTTGATCTGACCGGGGCCAACGGCGGCGTGATCCGCATCGACGATATTGAAATTGAAGACATCACCAGCGCCTTTCTGCGCGACAGTATGGACTGGGTTGATGTGCGCGATTATGGCGCGCTGGGCGACGGCATTTTCGACTGCCACGCGGCCTTTGTTGCCGCCGACAATGAAGCGAACGGGCGCGATATCCTGGTGCCGGCGGGCACGTATCTGATCGGCGACACTATCACGCTGCAAAACCGCCCGCGATTTGAAGGCCAGCTGAGCATGGCCGACAGTGATCAGTTTCTGCTGCGCCAGTCCTATGATCTGGACACCTATATCAACGCCTTTGGGGATGAGGTCACCGGCTTTAAAAAAGCGTTCCAGGCGCTGCTGAACTTCACCGACCATGATGCGCTGGATATGAACGGGCGGCGGCTTGAGCTGGACCAGCCGCTGGACCTGTTCGCCATTGTTGGCAATAAATCCACCTTTGAAGTGCGCCGGGTGCTGCGCAACGGGCAGTTTAACCTGCAGGCGGACAGCGCCTGGGACGACGAGGTCGCCACATCTTCCGGAAGTTATTCCACCAGCAATCCGACCCAGCTGAGCAATGTCAGCAACATCGCCAATGTCCCCGTCGGGGCCCGGGTCAGCGGCACCGGCGTCGGGCGCGAAGTCTTTGTGCGCGCGGTGAATGTCGGGGCGCAGACGCTGACACTGAGCCAGCCGCTTTATGGCGCGGCCTCCTCGCAGAGCTACACGTTCACCCGCTATCAGTATGTGCTGGATTTTTCCGGTTTTGCCAAACTGTCGCAATTCCAGGTCTCAGACGTGGAATTCCTGCTGAACGGCATCGGCTCGGGTATTCTGCTCTGTCCGGACGGGCAGACCTTTCATGTCAAAGACTGCCATTTCAAGAAACCAAAGGACCGCGGCATCAGCAGCCATGGCATCGGCTGCCAGGATCTGCAGATTGACCGCAGCCATTTCACCTCTAATGAATCACCCATTGCCAGCACCGCGCGCACGACGATTGCTTTTAACGTCAACGCCAATGACGCCAAGATTCGTGACAACCGGTTTCAGCATTTTGCCCATACCGGCGTGTTAAAGGGCAATGGCAGTATCTTTGTCGGCAACCACCTGTTTCAGGGCGATGACACCCCGGACGGGCCGCGCCAGGCCGGGCTGATTTTCACCTATCCCAACGTGAATTCCATCATCACCGGCAATTACATCGACAATGCCTCAATTGAATGGACCAACGAACATGACGCCACCCCGGATTTCAGCAGCGAGTTTTCCTTTGGCGGGTTGACGGTGACGGGCAATATATTCACCGCGATTGATGTGGCGTCCTGGTTCAGCTGGCTGGTGATCAAACCCTATGGCAGCGGTCACTTCATTCACGGGCTGTCGGTAACCGGTAATACGTTCAAAGCCATCCAGGGCAATATTGCCCGGGTCGATAAGCTGGACACGGAATACGCCGATCTCGAACACGGCTCCTGCCGCAATCTGGTGTTCAGCGGCAATACGTTTAACGGCGTCGATCAGCTGACCATCAACCCGGTGACGCTGGTGTTCAGCCAAAACAGCGTGGCGCAGAACTGGACGCTGGATGTGTCGGGCTATTTGCCATTCAACGGCTGGGCGCGCACGGTGGACAGTGTCATCAGCAAAGGCGCGGTCACCAATTCAGGCGGGGCGCGGGTGGATGGCATGCCCTATTTCACCGCCAATTATGGCAGCAATAACGACCAGGTTCAGCTCAGCTGGGAAGAGGCCTGCCAGGGCACGGTGGTGGTTACGGCGCGCAGCGACAACCCGGTCTGAGCGGGCCTGCCCGCTGCATTGACCTGACGCAGGGGGGCGCTTTGGCCGGTGCAATAATCCAGCGTATGGACTTGCTGACCAGAGGAGTGGACCTGGCCGCCGCGATGGTCCTGGTGCCGGCCCTGGTCCTGCTTCCGGGCTTCGGCGCATAGAACCGGCGGTTCAGGCGCTGGACAACAGATCATTGCGTGTTAGCTCAAACGCTTTGCCAAAGCCGCCATTCAGGGCGGCTTTGAGCAGGTCAAAACGCACAAAGCTGAAATCGTCAAAGTCCACATAAAGGCGCGATTTCGGGTGCTGTGCCAGATAGAGGTCGCGCAGGCGGGCATGGGCGGGATCATCGCGCGGGATGAAACTTGCCCGCGCCGTGAGCATCAGCCGCGCAAAGGCGAGCGGATCGCCCTTTTGCGCTGGCTCCCCCAGCAAAAGAGAACAGCGCGGCTGCTGGCGCAGCGCGCCGCTGTGAAAGGCCAGTGAAGACATCAGCGACAGCATGCCCGCCTCGGTGGCGGCAAATCCAATGCGCGACACATGGGGCGCACCGCTGCCGTCCACCACGGCGAGCGCGGCGGAACGTGCCTCGCGGATCAGCTTTTGCGCCACGGCGCGGGCGTTGTCATCGGTTGGCAGAATCGTGTTTTGTTTGTCCATATTCACAGCATATCAGCTTGTACGCTGGTACAAATGCGATAATTTCCCTGCGCCCTGCGCCCTGCGCCCTGCGCCCTGCGCCCTGCGCCCTGCGCCCTGCGCCCTGCGCCCTGCGCCCTGCGCCCTGCGCCCTGCGCCCTGCGCCCTGCGCCCTGCGCCCTGCGCCGGCTCAGAGCTGGTGGTACATTTCAATCAATTCGCCCAGCCGGCGCTGCATCGGATCAATGTCTTCTGCAATCTCATTCATTTTTTGCGCAGAGGGGGAGCGGCGCATGGCGATGGCATAATGTATGCCCACCCGGATCCAGTCCTGGGTGACAAAGCGGATCCTGGCATAGATTTCCCATGTCTGCGGATGCGGGATGCCGCTGGATTCCTGGCCAAAGACCAGCACGGTTGAATCGCGCTGAAACGCTTCTGTGGTGCGGCGCAGCGCGTCCTGGTTGGCGCTGCGCTCAATATCTGCGCGGATCAGGCAGGATTGCGTTGCCGCCTGTTCCAGCCGGGCCGACTGGGTCAGCACCAGCGCCACCAGGTTCAGATGTTCCTGCAGTGTCGGCGGCAGGTCATTGCCATGGGTGCTGCTGGTGAAAAAGGCGTTGGTGGCCGCCGTGAGGCGCGCGGCGGTGGCGGTGGCCTCATTCACATCGCCGTTGCTGGCGTTGCCGGCGGCGCTGATCCGGAGCACAAGTGGCTGCATGTCTTGCCAGACCGCGGCGATGCGTTCTGTGGCAGGTTTCTGATCCGGGCTGATGCGCTGCAGCTGCGCAAGTGTGCTGTCAAATTCGGCCCGGGCGCGGACCAGCATGTTCTGATGCTGCTCTGCAAAACTGTCGATGGCCATAAAACAGATCGCCCGGGTCAGGCGGTGGGACAGCGCGTTTTGTCTGCCGGCGAGCTCGGCGCGGGCCAGCCGGGTGTTTGCGTCTTCATTTGCGGTGGCGGCGCCTGGCAGGGCCAGCAGGCCGCACAGGGCGAGTATCAGGTGATGTTTCATTCTGCCGTTCCCTGTCTGAGTTGAAATTCGTCTCATGACCGGCGTGTATCCGTCTGACCGCGCGCAGCATGGGCAAAGTGGGGCTGCTTATCTTAACACATATTGCGTGTATATTCCCGTTTGCACGGGTAGCCCGGTTCTGAGGGCAGGGGCGCAGGGCCTGAAAACGCGGATCAGCCGGGCGCGGGCATAAAAAAACCGGCGCAGACTCTGCACCGGCCGGGATAATGTGTGACCGGGCTTACCGGGCGCGGTACATGGCGATCAGCGCCCGCAGATCCTTCAGCACCGGTTCGGTGTCCTCGGAGATGGAGGCCATCGTTTCCAGGTCCTGGGTGCCGCGCTGCGCCTTGGCAAAATAAATGCCCATCCGCACCCAGTCCTGCGATACTTCGCGCGACAGGGAGGCGATATCAGGGTCGCGCAACAGCGGCACACCCTGGGACTTTTTGCCATAGACCAGCAGATTGGCACCGGTCTGGAAGGCCTTGGCGGTTTCTTTCAGCCCGGTCTGGTTGGTGGTGACATCAATGCCAGCCTGAATCAGACAGGCTTCTTTGGCGGAGCGCTGCAACAACATGGCCTGATTGGTGGCAACCGCGATCAGTTTCAGCACCCCCTTCGCGTCCTCTGCAAGCCCCTCTGCCAGCGCCGGCGAATTGGCCATCGCATCGGAGGCCCGGGCCAGAGACCGGCCGAGCAGCGCCATTTCTGCGATATCGCTTGTGGTCGCATAGCCTTCAATGAGCACCCGGTCGATAATGGGGATCAGCGTGTCCCAGGAGCCGAACATTTCGTCCAGCGCATCCAGTTCATCCAGATCGGTGGCGGCCAGAATGCCAAGGCTGGGATCGCCGACGCTCAGAGTGTCCAGGTTTTCACTGAATTCCAATTTCGCCTGTTTCAGCATCTCAAGATGTTCCTGAGTGTAGCTTTCAATCGAGACAAAACACATGGCGCGGGACATGCGCTGGCTCAAGGCGTTTTGCATTCCGGTAAAGGCGGCCTTCGCATATCGCGACTGAGCTTCCTGTGCCTGTAATGAGCCGGCAAAGATCACGCCGGAAACCAGTGCGCTCAGCCCGGCACGCATGCATATTGAATGTAATTTCATTGTTTGCTTCCCGTTTTCATTCCCGCTGTCAGTCTCAGAGCCAGGGGTTACCAATTGTTTGACGGGGCGGAAGGCCGGTTCAGATCGCGGCTGTGTTTCTTTGTATAATTTAAATGGTTTTCCAATTTTGCATTGATTTTACGGCCTTTTTTCACTGTTCATTCCGACGCCTGATCCCACGGTGAATCCTGTGCCACAGCTGGCGATACGGTGTTTTTTGCCGCTGCGGGCGCTGTCCGGGCCTGGCGGGCGGCAAAAATCACCTCTCTGGCCGGCGTCCATGCACACCCGGCCGGAGTGATTCGCCGCAGGGAACCGGGTGGCTCGCTGGTCTCCGTAGAGTGTTTGCCCCGGCTACAAAATTGCGCTTGTCAGCGGAGGGGTGGCACGTTTAGATCCGGCTCAGCAACAGGGAAGGGCGACCCCATGGCCGCGATCATTGGCATCACCACACATGGCCGCGTTGAAAAAACGCTGCGCTGCGATCACTACGACGAATATTTCACCACCCCGGCGCAATATGTCGATGCGGTGCGCCGCGCCGGTGGTATTCCGGTGTTGCTGCCGCCGGGTGGCGAGGACCAGGACTGGGGTCCGGTGCTGGATATGCTGTCGGGGCTGATTGTCACTGGCGGTGCGGATGTGGACCCGGCGCGCTATGGCGGTGATGGGGATCACCCGGCGCTCTGGCCGCTGGACCTGGAACGTGAAAGAGCTGAATTCGTGCTGCTGCCCCAGGTGCTGGCGCGGCCGGAACTGCCGTCGCTGTGGATCTGTCGTGGCATGCAGGTGCTGAACGTCTCGGCGGGCGGCACGCTGTATGAACATATCCCGGATGTGCGCGATGCGTTTATCCATCAGGACGCCCGCGGCCTCTGGGTGCTGCAAGCAGTGGACGTCTGCCAGGAAAGCCGCATTGCCGGGATTATGGGCAGCCGTCAGATCAGCCCGACATCTGGTCACCATCAGGGACTGCGCGACATCGGGGCAGGGCTGCGCGTCGCGGCCCTGGCACCCGACGGGATTGTTGAAGCCATTGAGCATACAGAGCACCCGTTTTGCATCGGCGTGCAATGGCACCCTGAAGTCACCGCCGCGGGTGATCCGCAGCAACAGGCGTTGTTTGACGCGCTGGTTGCGGCCGCAGGCGGGGGCGACGACCAGCTGACCTGAAGCGCAGGTGTGTAACGGGCGGCGCGCCGGTTCAGACCATTGCTTGGGCGCGCCGAGCGACCAGCTCGCCCGGGCGCATGCCGGCCAGGGGTGGGAAAAATGGCGCAAGCGTTTCACCGGGCGCTGATTTCCGTGTTAGGCTGGGCATATAGCCAGCCGAAATCCGGAGGAGCCCATGTTGAAAATTACCCAGAACGCAGAGTGCCAGACTGTCATAACCACCTTTGAAACCAGCCCCGGCACCGCCCAGGATCTGATGGACGCGCTGCAGGACGCCTATGAGATGTTTGTCTCAAAACAGGCGGGTTTTATCGCCGCCGGGCTGCATATCAACGACGCCCAGACCCGGATCGCCAATTACAGCCAATGGGAGAAGCGCGAAGACTTTCTTGCCATGTTGCGCAGCGACGAGATGCGGGACCGCAACCGCCATATCAACACGCTGTGCAAAAGCTTTGAGCCGGTGATGTATGAGGTCGCCGGGGTGTACTGAGGCCGGGGCCTGGCGGAACGGGCGGGCCGCGGACAGCCTTCTTGTCGCCCGTGCGCTTTGCGCCCACCCTGGGGCAGGCGCAGATATACTTCTTACTGGCCCGCGCACTTGCACGGGCCACGCCCGACCTCCCCCACAAACGACACTGTGGAGGGCGCATCCGCTTCCTCCTGAGGCCGGCAGACAGTCCCTAAAACTTCTTCTCTGACTGC
Organism: Candidatus Halocynthiibacter alkanivorans; assembly: GCF_003333265.1. GTDB lineage: Bacteria > Pseudomonadota > Alphaproteobacteria > Rhodobacterales > Rhodobacteraceae > Halocyntiibacter_A > Halocyntiibacter_A alkanivorans. The sequence continues at coordinate 93,493 of NZ_QOLB01000117.1, read as the reverse complement.
CCCCTGCGCGCCCGCGTGCCGCCTTTGCCTGCGGTGGAGCGCCCGCGTTTCACCGCCGATTTGACCACTGCTTCCACCGCGTATTGCCGCGCCATCGGGTCATCTGAAATCGCCAGATCCACCGCCTCCAGCCGTTTGACTTCGTCACGCAGACGCGCGGCCTCTTCAAATTCCAGGTTCTCCGCCGCTTTGAACATGTCCAGCCGCAGCCCCTCGAGATGCGCGGCCAGGTTGGCGCCGTGCAGCGGTTTCTCGATGGTGGCGGTGACCCGCGCCATATCCACATCGCCTTTGTAGAAGCCGCCCATCACGTCTTCGACGTTCTTTTTCACCGTTGCCGGGGTGATGCCATGTTCCAGATTGTAGGCGTGTTGTTTTTCCCGTCGCCGGTCGGTTTCGCCGATGGCGCGTTCCATCGAGCCGGTGATACGGTCGGCATACATGATCACCTTGCCCTCGGCATTGCGCGCGGCGCGGCCGATGGTCTGGATCAGTGAGGTTTCGGAGCGCAGAAAACCCTCTTTATCCGCATCCAGAATGGCGACCAGGCCACATTCCGGGATATCCAAGCCTTCGCGCAGCAGGTTGATGCCGATCAGCACGTCAAAGGCGCCCAGCCGCAGGTCGCGCAGGATTTCAATGCGTTCCAGCGTGTCGATGTCGCTGTGCATATAGCGCACTTTGATGCCCTGCTCGTGCAGGTACTCGGTCAGATCTTCGGCCATGCGTTTGGTCAGGGTGGTGACAAGCGTGCGGAAACCCAGGGCAGTGACCTTGCGGATTTCATCCATCACATCGTCGACCTGGCTGTCCACCGGGCGGATTTCGATCATCGGATCCAGCAGACCCGTGGGGCGGATCACCTGCTCAGTAAACACACCGCCAGCCTGTTCCAGCTCCCAGGCCGAAGGGGTCGCCGAGACAAACACCGACTGCGACCGCATAGCATCCCATTCTTCAAACTTCAGTGGCCGGTTGTCCATGCAGGACGGCAGCCGGAAGCCGTGCTCGGCCAGCGTGGATTTGCGCCGGTAATCGCCCCGGTACATGCCGCCGATCTGCGGGACGGAGACGTGGCTTTCATCAGCAAATACGATGGCATTATCGGGGATAAATTCAAACAATGTGGGGGGCGGCTCGCCCGGCAAGCGCCCGGTCAGGTAACGCGAATAGTTTTCAATACCGTTGCAGAACCCCTGGGCGTCCATCATTTCCAGGTCAAAATTACAGCGCTGCTCCAGCCGCTGCGCCTCCAGCAGTTTGCCCTCACCGTTCAGCTGCTCCAGCCGCAGGCGCAGCTCCTGGCGGATCGAAATAATCGCCTGCTGCAGGGTGGGTTTTGGCGTCACATAGTGCGAGTTGGCGTAGACCCGGATCTGTTCAAACGTATCGGTTTTTTCGCCCGTAAGTGGGTCGATCTCAGTGATCGCCTCCAGTTCATCACCAAAGAACGACATGCGCCAGGCCCGGTCCTCCAGGTGGGCGGGCCAGAGCTCGACCACATCGCCGCGCACCCGGAAGGTGCCACGCTGGAAGGCCGCGTCATTGCGCTTGTATTGCTGCGCCACCAGGTCGGCGATGATCTGGCGTTGGTTATAATCGCCGCCCACCTTCAGATCCTGGGTCATCGCGCCATATGTTTCCACTGAGCCGATGCCATAGATACAGGACACCGAGGCGATGATGATCACATCGTCGCGCTCCAGCAGTGAGCGGGTGGCCGAATGGCGCATCCGGTCGATCTGCTCGTTGATCTGGCTTTCTTTCTCGATGAATGTATCGGAACGCGCCACATAGGCTTCGGGCTGATAGTAGTCATAGAAAGAAACGAAATATTCGACGGCGTTCTCCGGGAAAAAGCTTTTGAATTCGCCAAAAAGCTGCGCCGCCAGGGTCTTGTTGGGCGCCAGAATGATCGCTGGGCGCTGGGTCTGTTCAATCAGCTTGGCCATGGTGAAGGTCTTGCCGGTGCCGGTGGCGCCCAGCAGAACCTGGTCGCGCTCGCCGGCTTCAATCCCCGCCGTCAGTTCCTTGATCGCGCGCGGCTGATCGCCGGCGGCGGTAAATTCGGTGTGCATCACGAACCGCTTGCCGCCCTCGAGTTTGACACGGGTGGCGACGTCCGGGGCAGGGGCGCTGAGGAAGGGCTGGTCCATTAGATCTCCGATTCTGCTGTATGATGTGTCCCCTTTTTGTTCTAATGCAAGGGCCCATCTGCCGTGGCCGTCAGAGATAGGATAAATGATGGAAATTTCAACCGCTCAGGCGTTGACGCTGCTGATTGAAGAGCTGGTTTGCGACCTGTATCCGGATGCGGCGCGGGTGGATAAATATGGTGGTGTGTTATTTGAAGCCGTCGCTGGCGATGCCAGCACTCAGGTCGGCGGCTATTTCATCTATTCCGCGCATATGTCGGTGGAGTTTTCCCATGGTGCAGGTTTTGACGACCCCGCGGGCGTGCTCGAGGGCAAGGGCAAATACCGCCGCCACATTAAGCTGCGCGAGATCGCAGATTTCCACTCCAAACAGCTGCCATACTACCTGAAACAGGCCTTCGGGAGCTGAGATGCGCGTGGGCGCTGCGTTGCTGCAGCCGTCGGTTCGGGCGGCATTGAACGCAATACGTGCTGGCAGGTGCCCGCTGGCGCGATATTTCCGCGATTTCTGCCCACTTAGCCGGCACAACCGCATGTCACGGTGTCTTTGCCACTTGCGCAACGCGCGCCGATTTCAGATAAACCGCATAGTGATAACAGGAGACAGCCGATGCGCGCCCGTATCTATCAGCCCTCTCGCAATGCGATGCAGTCCGGTGTGGCCAAGACCAAAACATGGATTCTGGATTATGGCCAGGCTTCGTCGCGTGACATTGACCCGCTGATGGGCTGGACCGCGTCCGGCGACACCCAGTCCCAGGTGCGCCTGAGCTTTGACAGCAAAGAAGCCGCACTGGCCTACGCCGAGGCCCATGGCATTGAGGTCACGGTGAGTGAGCCCAACAGCCGCAAGCCCATTGTCCGCGCAGGCGGCTATGGTGAAAACTTCGCCACCAACCGTCGGGTGCCCTGGACCCACTGATCCGCAGGCCTCTGGTTGCAGCGCTATGTCAGTGCTGCCTTCCGTTTTCTGAATGCGCCCGTTGCGCCAACCGGCCCCCGGGCGGTTTCAGCCGCAAGATTTATTTCGCCCTTGATCCCCGCGCTGCTATGGCGCAGAACCGGGGCCAAGCGGTCCCATAGCTCAACTGGATAGAGCACCTGCCTTCTAAGCAGGGGGTTTCAGGTTCGAGTCCTGATGGGATCACCAATTCACTCCTGACATCGCTGGCCGGCCCCGGGCGAACCTGCGCTGCTTTGCGGGATATATGACGTTGTCCGGTATATTGTGGGGTTATGGTAAGTCCGCGGCTGTGTCGCTGTGGTTTTTCTGCAGGAGACAGCGGGGATTTTCCGCTACACCAACGCCTTCAATGCTTTTCTTTTAATGTTAAAATTCCTGAACACACCAAGAGGAGTGCCGCGTACAGCTGATTTTCTGCGCCACGGGCGGGCGCGCCAGAATGTTGGAAAAAGACAATGTCGAAACGGTGGATTGCCGGGTCTCAGGCGCGATCCGGACAGCGCGATGGTGAACAACGGAGGTGATAAACGGGTCTCAAAACCCGCCGCAGTGGAGCTTGTGGGAGGCGCCCTGTCACAGCCGCGCCGGCCCGGTGTGGGGGCCGGCGCGGATCGTAAAGTCTGGCCGCAGGATCAGGCCAGGGTTTTCAGCACATCACCAAGAATACCAAACAGTTTGTCGATGTCGTCTTTGTTGATGATCAGCGGTGGCGACAGCGCGATGGTATCGCCGGTGGTGCGGATCAGCAGACCTTTTTCATAACACTCCAGGAAGGCCTGGAAGGCACGTTTGGTCGGCGCGCCCTCGATGGGAGACAGCTCAATCGCGCCAATCAGCCCCATGTTGCGGATGTCGATCACATTGGGCATGTCGCGCAGCGAATGCAGCGCGTCTTCCCAATAGGATGCCAGACCGGCGGCGTTTTCAAACAACCCGTCCTGTTGATAGGTCTCCAGCGTCGCCAGACCGGCAGCGGCCGCAATCGGGTTGCCGGAATAGGTATAACCGTGGAACAGCTCGATCATGTTTTCCGGGCCCTGCATGAACGCGTCATGGATCGCGGCGGTGGCCAGCACAGCCCCCATCGGAATGACACCGTTGGTCAGGCCTTTGGCGGTGGTGATCATGTCTGGCATCACGTTGAAATGCGCGGCAGCAAAGCTGGAGCCCAGACGGCCAAAGCCGGTGATGACCTCATCAAAGATCAGCAGAATACCGTGTTTGGTGCAAATTTCGCGCAGACGTTCCAGATAACCTTTGGGCGGCATCAGCACGCCGGTGGAGCCGGCCATCGGCTCGACAATCACCGCCGCAATGGTATCGCCGCCATGCAGCGCCACCAGCCGTTCCAGATCTTCGGCCAGATACGCCCCATGTTCGGGCTGACCGCGGGTAAAGGCGTTCTGATCGGGCAAGTGGGTGTGGGGCAGGTGATCGACCCCGGCCAGCAGGGTGCCGAAGTTCTTGCGGTTGGTGACAATGCCGCCGACCGAAATGCCGCCAAAGTTCACCCCGTGATAACCGCGTTCGCGACCAATCAGCCGGGTGCGCTGCCCGTCGCCCCGGGCCCGGTGATAGGCCAGCGCGATTTTCAGCGCGGTTTCGACCGCTTCAGAACCGGAGTTGGTGTAGAACACATGTTCCATCGGTTCCGGCGCCATATCCACCAGACGGTTGGCCAGTTCGAACGCTTTGGGATGGCCCATCTGGAAGGCGGGCGCGTAATCGAGCTCAGCCGCCTGTTTCTGGATCGCTTCTACAATGCGCGGCGAATTGTGGCCGGCATTGCAGCACCACAGCCCGGCGGTGCCGTCCAGCACATCGCGCCCGTCTGAGGTTTTATAATACATGCCGTCCGCCGCCACGAACATACGCGGGTTGGCCTTGAACTGGCGGTTGGCAGTGAATGGCATCCAGAATGCCGACAGATCGTTGGGCGCAGTATGTGCGTTCATGGTTTCACCCCTGGGGTCGTGTGCCGTGTGGCAGTTGTATGTTGATTTCGCCGGATGAATATCCGGCCCCGGAAGCTGCCAGGCGCGCGTGCCCCTGCCGGATCAAACCGCTCCGTTGCTCGGATGATAGCGCCGGTCAGAGGGCGTTGACCCTGCCGAAATCACCCCCATTTACGATCATTCGCGACAGCAGCAGTAATATTGCGACAGGTGCGGGCAGGAAATTTGCTGGACCAGCCGCGTATTAGCTGCGATTGACGGCGGCATGGGTTCATTTGCGACCGAAATGGCGCGAATGAATGGGGTCATCGTACAGGGGGCTGCAATGGGGAAAGTCAAAAAAAACGAGGCAGGTCACGGCGACGTTGCCCCCTATGTGCCGCGCGGCATCGCTCATATCGCTGTCGATTTTGACGGCACAGCCCATGTGTTCATCTTCGCGCTGGCACCGCATTTTTCGATGTTGTCTTTTGTCGCCGCGGTCGAGCCGCTGCGCATGGCAAATCAGCTCTCCGGCAAATCGCTGTTTCGCTGGGAAACCCGCTCCGAGGACGGCGAGGCGGTGAAAAGCTCCAACGGGCTGTCGGTGTCCTCAGACGGGGTTTTTGACGCGGTGCCTGCGGGGGCGACCGTGCTGGCCTGCTCCGGCAATTACCCGGATGAAATGATCACCATGGGGCTCGCCGGATTTCTGCGCGAAAAGTGGCGCAAAGGCCATCAGGTCGGCAGCCTCTGCACCGGGGCCTATGCTTTGGCCAAAGCCGGCATTCTCAAAGGTCATGAATTCACCATGCATTGGGAAAACCAAAAGACTTTTATCGAGGATCAGCCGGGCTTCCGGCCCAGTGACAGGATCTATGTGATTGACCGGCGTATCATGTCCTGCGGCGGCGGCGCGGCCTCGACGGATATGATGCTGGATCTGATCCGCAGCCGGTTTGGCGCCACCCTGGCGCGCGGGGTGGCGGATATGTGTCTGCATCTGGGCTCGCGCAGCTCAGAACAGCGCCAACGCACCCCCGCCAGCCTGATCTACGGCACCCATAACAAGACGCTGCTGGCGGTGCTGGACTATATCGCCGACAACCTGGCCGAAGAGATTGATCTGGAACAGCTGGCAGCAACGCACCAGGTGTCGCGCCGCCATGTGGAGCGGCTGTTTTCCAAACATGTGGGTACCCCGCCAAACCGCTATATCAACGAGCTGCGGCTGGAGCACGGCCGGGCGTTGCTGACCGAGACCGCGCTGAAGGTGACAGATGTGGCGCTGGCGTCGGGTTTTGCCTCGCCCAACCATTTCTCCAAATTGTTCCGGCGGCGCTACGGCATGTCGCCACAGCACTATCAAAGCGGCGCGGGCGGTTCGGGCAAAGACCCTCTGAAACCATTCGGATAAACGGAGAGCCAAATTTGGGTTGAGCTGCCCGGTCCGGTCGACCGGCCTGAGCCCGTTCTGGCCTGAAACAGTCCACCGGACCGGTCCCTGGACGGCGCTCACCTCTCACCCCACGGTGCTCACCCCATTGCTTACCTCACCGGGCGGGCGCAATCGCACCAACCCCGGGACGGGCACAGCGCTTTGTCAGGGGACATTGCAACAAAAGCGTCCGCCTTGATATCAGCTCAAAACGCGGTAACGCGTCCCGGCCCGGGGTGCAGGAGTAACAGGTCCCGACCCTAAGAGGGCTGGCGGCCAAAAGCGGCGCTGCGCGACTGGCTTGGGGTCTGGCCGTATTGATGACGGTACCAGCGCGAGAAATTGGACAGGGTGGCAAACCCGCTGGCGACGCAGATCTCGACAATGCTCATATTAGTCTGCCGGATCAGCTGGTGCGCATGTTCCAGCCGCAGGCCCCGGTAAACCGTGCTTGGGGTGGTGGACAGCTTGTCGCGGAAGCGCCGCTCCAGCTGGCGCGCCGAGACGCCACTGGCCTGGGCCAGGGTTCCAACCGGCACCGGGCTGTCGATATGTTCCGCCATCGCCCCCATGGCGCTGGCAATAAGCGCATCGCCCCTGGACTGGCGCAGCACCTTGCTGAGGAACCGCGACGCCGGTCCGCGCTCGGTGCCGGTCGAAAGCCCCAGATAACCTGCAGTGGCGCGGGCGGTATAATCGCCATGGTCCTGGCCGATCAGATCGCGCAGCAGCTGCAGCGCCGCGAGTCCGCTGATGGCACTGCTGAGACTGTCGCCTCTCTGGTGTGTGTTTCCGGCGCCGCTGCAGGGCAGGTGGCTTTCGCCGGCGCTGGCGGCGAGATTGGGGTGGATCGCCATTTTGGTGTCACAGCGCAGCCGCAGCTGCTGCGGCAGAAACACCGCACCACCGGCCAGAACCACCCGGCCGGCCTGGTGCCAGGCGGCAGCCAGCGCGGCGCGCTCAGTACCGTCAATGCTCCAGGGCGCATCAATGCTGCCGATCATCACCAGGGTCTGGCGGTCGCGCAGCCCGGGGCTGAGACGCAGATCGGCGGTGTCGCGGTGCACTGACCAGTCATACCAGGCATTGTCGTCGACAATTGCATTGGCGGCGCGCAACATGTCGATGCAAATCTCGATCACCGGCAGGCAGGAGACATCCTGGGCAAGAAAGTCAAAGCGGCGGCCCTGGCGGGGGGCCACCAGCGCGGCCGCGTCACAAAACGCTGATGCGGGCGCCGTGGAGGGCGGCGTGGCGGCAGCGACCGGCATGACGGTGCCGGGGTAAAAATATCCATCATGCATGTGCAGGTCCTTTCCAGTGGCAGCCATTCCGGCGGGCGGGCGTCACCTGCTTTGCACAGGGCGCACCCCGCCGGGCCGCATTGGTCGGAAGATGTGGCGGCCCGCGCAAACAGGGGGCCGCCACCGTGGTCTTTGCGCTCAGCGCTTAGGCGTCATCCTCGGCATAGTCTTCCATCGGAGGACAGGTGCAGACCAGGTGACGGTCGCCGTAAACGTTGTCGACCCGGTTGACCGGTGACCAGTATTTGTCGACGCGGAACGCGCCGGCCGGATAACAGGCCACTTCGCGGGAATAAGGACGATCCCAGTCCCCAACCAGGTCTTCCACCGTATGAGGCGCGTTTTTGAGCGGATTGTTCTCCGGATCAACCTTGCCGTCCTCAATGTCCTGGGCTTCCTGACGGATCGACAGCATCGCTTTGATGAAGCGGTCGATCTCAGCTTTGGGCTCAGATTCGGTCGGCTCCACCATCAGCGTTCCGGCCACAGGCCAGCTCATGGTCGGCGCGTGGAAACCATTGTCGATCAGACGTTTGGCAATGTCATCCACTGATACATGGGCGCTGACATCCAGCGGCCGCGTGTCAAGGATACACTCATGCGCAACCCGACCCGTCTCAGACGTGTAGAGGATGTCATAAGCGCCGCTGAGGCTGGTGGCGATATAGTTGGCGTTCAGGATTGCCACTTTGGTCGCCTGGGTCAGACCCGCACCACCCATCAGCAGGATATAGGCCCAGCTGACCGGTAGAATGCTTGGCGAACCAAAAGGCGCAGCCGAAACCGGACCCACATCCGTGCCAAATTCAGGGTGCCCAGGCAGGAACTCTATCAGATGCGCTTTGACACCGATCGGACCCATGCCGGGGCCGCCCCCACCATGGGGAATGCAGAAGGTCTTGTGCAGGTTCAGGTGGCTGACGTCACCGCCTACATCGCCCGGACGGGCCAGACCCACCATCGCATTCATGTTGGCACCGTCAATATAGACCTGGCCGCCATGGGCGTGGGTGATGTCGCAGAGCTCCTGTACCGATTCCTCAAACACACCATGTGTCGAAGGATAGGTGATCATACAGGCGGCCAGCGCGTCGGAATGTTTTTCGGCTTTGGCGCGGAAATCTTCCACGTCGATATTGCCTTTTTCATCCGCTTTCACCGGAACCACTTTCCAGCCGACCATCTGCGCAGAGGCCGGGTTGGTGCCATGCGCCGATGTTGGGATCAGACAGACGTTCCGAGCCCCTTCGCCGCGCGAAATGTGGTAGTTGCGGATGGTCAGAAGACCGGCATATTCGCCCTGTGCCCCGGAGTTTGGCTGCTGGCTGATCGCATCATAACCGGTGATCTGACAAAGCTTGTCGTTCAGATCATCGATCATCTGGTGATAACCGGCCGCCTGATCCAGCGGCACAAACGGGTGCAGGTTGGAAAACTCAGGCCAGGTCACCGGGATCATTTCGATGGTGGCGTTCAGCTTCATGGTGCAGGAGCCCAGCGGAATCATCGCCCGGTCCAGCGCCAGATCGCGGTCAGCCAGACGGCGCATATAGCGGGTGATCTCGGCTTCGGCCCGGTTCTTGTGGAAGATCGGATGGGTCAGATATTCGCTGGTCCGCAGCAGCGCATCTGGCAGCCGGTATTCGCGGTTGGCCTTGCTGTCGTCCTGCTTGTCGATGCCAAAGGCAGCCCAGACCGCTTCAATGGTTTCCGGACGGGTCTGCTCATCAAGCGAAATACCAATGCGGTCGTCACCGACTTTGCGCAGGTTGATACCATGCTCAACAGCGGATTTCATCACCACGTTCTGCATCAGGCCGACGTCGACGGTGATGGTGTCAAAGAACACTGCGGGAGAGACGGTAAAACCGGCTTCTTCCAGGCCTTTGGCCAGGCGTGAGGTTTTACGATGCACCGACTGGGCGATGGCTTTGATGCCGTCAGGCCCGTGATAAACCGCATACATCGACGCGATAACCGCCAGCAAGGCCTGCGCGGTACAGACGTTGGAGTTGGCTTTTTCACGACGGATATGCTGTTCGCGGGTCTGCAGCGACAGGCGGTAGGCTTTGTTGCCACGGGTGTCGATGGACACACCGATGATCCGGCCTGGCATGGAGCGTTTGAACGCGTCGCGTGTCGCCATATAGGCGGCGTGCGGACCACCGTAGCCCATAGGAACACCAAAGCGCTGGGTCGAGCCAATCGCAATGTCGGCGCCCATTTCACCGGGGCTTTTGAGCAGCGCCAGCGCCAGCGGATCAGCCGCCACAACGGCGAGCGCTTTGTTGTCGTGCAGTGCCGTGATCTCAGCGGTGAAATCGCGCACATGGCCGTGGGTGCCGGGGTACTGGAAGATCGCCCCAAACACCGCGGTGGCGTCCAGATCGTCGGGGTTGGCGACGATGACTTCAATGCCCAGAGGCTCGGCCCGGGTCTGAATCAAGGCGATGTTCTGCGGGTGGCAGTTTTCATCAACAAAGAACCCGTTGGCTTTGGATTTAGCTGAGCGTTTCGCCATGGTCATCGCTTCCGCCGCAGCCGTGGACTCATCCAGCAGCGAGGCGTTGGCAATCTCCAGACCGGTCAGGTCTGACACCATGGTCTGGAAGTTCAAAAGCGCTTCCAGACGGCCCTGGGAAATCTCGGGCTGATACGGCGTATAGGCGGTGTACCAGGCGGGATTTTCCAGAATGTTGCGCAGGATCGGCGCCGGGGTGGTGGTGCCGTTATAGCCCTGGCCGATCAGCGAGGTCAGCACTTTGTTTTTGCTGGCAATTTCCTTCATGTGATACAGCGCATCACGTTCGGTCATCGCCGGGCCCCAGTCCAGCGCCGCTTTCTGGCGGATGGAGGCGGGCACAGTGGCGTCGATCAGGTCGTCGAGTGTTTTAAAACCAATCACTTTCAACATGTCGCGCATTTCAACGGGCGAAGGCCCGATGTGGCGACGGTTGGCGAAGTCATAGGCCTCATAATCAGTCAGTTTAAAAGACATAGGAGGATCCTTACGCGATAAAGGCTTTGTAACCGTCTGCATCCATCAGATCATCGAGCTGGCTGGCGTCGGTGATTTTGATTTTGTAGATCCAGGCGTCGGCCTCAGGGCTTTCGTTCAGCTTGGCGGGCTCATCAGTCAGAATGCCGTTCACCTCGGTGATTTCACCGTCCACAGGCGCATACAGTTCAGAAGCGGCTTTCACCGATTCAATCACGCCGATTTCGTCACCCTTGTCGAATGTTTCGCCGGCGTCCTGCTGCTCGATAAAGACAACTTCACCCAGCGCTTCAGCGGCATGTGTGGTGATGCCGATGGTGGCGATGTCACCTTCAACAGAAACCCATTCGTGCTCTTCGGAAAAATAAATAGTCATAGTCAAAGTCTCCCTGACTCAGCGTTTGTAGTTTTGCTGCACAAAAGGCAGCTTGATGATCTCGGCAGGCTGGGCCTTGCCGCGGACGATAAGATTAACTTTTTCACCAGGAACGGCGTTGGCGGTGGTGACATAACCCATGGCAACCGGGCCGCCGACGGTGGGGCCAAAGCCGCCTGAAGTGATGGAGCCGATGGTGGTGCCGTCTTCCGACTGCACTTCTACACCGCCCCGGGCCGGGGCGCGGCCCAGAGGTTTGATGCCGACCAGCTTGCGGCCAGTGCCGTCAGCGAAATCTTTCAGAATGCGCGTGTCGCCGGGGAAACCGCCGTCTTCGCGACGACGCTTCTGGATCGCCCAGTTCAGCGAGGCTTCAACCGGGCTGGTGTCGTTGTCGATGTCATTGCCATAGAGGCAGAGACCGGCTTCAAGACGCAGGCTGTCGCGTGCACCCAGACCGGCAGGCTCACAGTCGTCATGGCCGAGGAAGGCGCGGGAAATCTCATCGGCCTTGTCTTCGGGGATCGAAATCTCATAACCATCTTCGCCGGTATATCCCAGGCGCGAGATGCGGCATTCGGTGCCCAGGATGTCGGCGACAATGGTTTCCATGAATTTCATCTCAACAGCTGCGGGGCAGAGTGCGCCCACAACATCTACGGCTTTTGGCCCCTGGACTGCAACCAGGGCACGGTCAAAAATCTCGGTGACTTCAACGCCTTCCAGGTTGGCCGTCATATGCGGGATGTCCTGGTGGCGCATTGAAGCGTTGACCACAACAAACAGATGGTCGCCGGCGTTGGAGACGATCAGATCGTCCATGATGCCGCCGTTCTCGTTGGTAAAAAATGTATAGCGCGCTTTGCCAGCGGGCAGGGCGGTCAGCGCGGAGGGCACCAGCGCTTCCAGTTTTTCGGCGACGTTTTCGCCGCGCAGGATCACCTGACCCATGTGGCTGACATCAAACAGCGCGGCTTTTTCGCGGCAATGTTTGTGTTCGCCCATGATGCCCATGGGATATTGCACCGGCATTTCCCAACCAGCGAAATCAACCATTTTACCGCCAAGTTCGACGTGCAGATCATAAAGCGGGGTACGTTTAGGCATATCTGACATGGGTCGCATGCTCCTGAAAATTCGTGAAGTGTTGGTATAGTGTCAGAGGCCCGGCGCAACACCGGGCCCCCGGTTAAATTTATTCAGCCGCCGAGGATTTTTCGGTGGCCCCGTCAGAGGCGAAGAATTCGCGTGTCACTTTGAACACAACCGGGCTGAGCAGAGCCAGAGCGATCAGGTTCGGGATTGCCATCATGGCGTTCAGCGTATCCGCCAGCAGCCAGACAAAACCCAGATCCGCAGCTGCGCCCAGAGGAATGGCCAGGCACCACAGGATCCGGAACGGCACCAGCGATTTGACACCAAAGAAGAATTCGACACATTTCTCACCATAGAAACTCCAACCGAGGATCGTGGTAAAGGCGAAAACAGACAATGATATCGCGATGATATAACCGCCAAGCCCTGGCAGAGCGGTTTCAAATGCCAGCGACGTCAATGCCGCGCCGCTTTCACCCGAAGACCAAACGCCCGAGGAAATGATCGCCAGCCCCGTGATCGAACACACGATGATCGTGTCGATGAATGTGCCCAGCATCGCAATCAGACCCTGGTTGACAGGACCGGCAGTGGACGCAGCAGCATGCGCGATTGGTGCCGAACCCAGACCAGCTTCATTTGAGAACACACCACGTGCCACACCAAAGCGGATCGCCGCCATCACAGCCGCACCAGCAAAACCACCAGTGGCAGCAACAGGGGTGAAGGCATAGGTGAACACCATCGAGATGGCGTTGCCCAGTTCCGAGATGTTGATCAGCAGCACAACCAGACCGGCAACGATATAAGCGATGGCCATGAACGGCACCAGTTTACCAGCAACGTCACCGATGCGCTTAATGCCGCCCAGGATTACACCTGCGGTCAGCACCATCAGCACCAGACCGGTGACGATGTTAGGCACACCAAAGCTGGTGTTGATCACATTGGCCACCGAGTTGGCCTGTACCCCGTTGCCGATGCCGAAGCCAGCAATGGCACCAAAACCAGCAAACAGCGGCGCAAGCCAGTACCATTTTTTGTCCAGGCCGTTTTTGATGTAATACATCGGACCACCGACGAAATTACCCAGCTCGTCCTGCTCACGGTATTTCACCGCCAGAACAGCTTCGGCATATTTGGTGGCCATGCCGACCAGCGCGGTCATCCACATCCAGAACAAAGCACCCGGTCCCCCAAGGAACACGGCGGTTGCCACACCGGCGATGTTGCCGGTCCCGATGGTTGCTGACAGCGATGTCATCAACGCATTAAACGGCGTGATCTGACCTTCGCCTTTACTTTTACGACCCTGCCACAGCAGCCGGAACCCGGTGCCAATGCGCAGCAGCGGCATGAATTTCAGCCCGGCCTGCAAAAAGAACCCGACGCCCAGAATGAGCAGCAGCATTAGCGGCCCCCAGACTATCGAGTTAATTGCACCTACAAAACTTGATAACGCTTCCATTTCTCTCTCCCTGAAATCGGCGTTTCTGCAATTGGCGCGCTAAGCGCCCTGGCTCAAAGGGTTCTCCCTTTGGCCAATTCGGATTGCCGTGCTGCTTGCAGCTTAGCAAAATCTTCGTCCGCGTGGAATGAGGACCGGGTCAGCGGCGTGGCTGACACTCCCAGAAATCCTTTGGCCCGCGCGGCGCGTTCCAGTTTTTCAAACTCTTCCGGGGTCCAGAACCGGTCAATCGCATGGTGATGCGCGGTCGGTTGCAAATATTGCCCCACGGTGAGGAAATCGACATTGGCGGCGCGCAGATCATCCATCACCTGGCGCACCTCTTCCAGTGTCTCGCCCAGACCGACCATCAGGCCGGATTTGGTGAACAGGTTCGGATTGGCGCGTTTGGCGTCATCCAGCAGCCGCAGCGAGGCATAATAACGTGCGCCCGGGCGCACGGTGGCATAGAGCCGCGGCACTGTTTCCAGATTGTGGTTGAACACGTCCGGCGCGGCGTCAAACACCGCCTGCGCCGCATCGCCCTTGCCAAGAAAGTCGGGGGTCAGCACTTCTACCGTGGTGCCTTTGGCCTGGTGGCGCACCGCACGGATGGTCTGGGCGATATGCTCCGCCCCACCGTCAGCCAGATCGTCGCGATCCACCGAGGTGATCACCACATGGCGCAGCCCCAGCTTTTTCACCGCCTGAGCGACGCGGCCCGGCTCAAACGCATCCAGCGCGTCCGGGCGGCCGGTGGCCACATTGCAGAAAGAACAGCCCCGGGTGCAGACTTCGCCCATGATCATCATAGTGGCGTGGCGCTTGGACCAGCATTCACCAATATTGGGGCAGGCGGCCTCTTCGCAGACCGTTGAGAGATCATTGTCGCGCATGATGCGCCGGGTCTCATAATATTCGCCGGAACTGATGGGCTTCTTGCGAATCCATTTGGGTTTGCGCGGCACTTCGGTGCGGGCTTTATGCGCTTTTTCCGGATGGCGCAGACGGGGGATATCCACGGGTGCAACATTGGGGCCTGCCCCTCTGTGCATGACTTGTGTTTCCGTCATTCCAAAGCTCCCTGTACCGTCCCCAAAACGCGCTGCGGCTGCGAGCCGCTGTCAGGATGAGGTGTGTGGCATATGGCCGCAGCCGCGCCGTAACCTGATCCGCAGCCCCTCCCGGAGACGCGCTGAGTTTCCTTGGTGTTTCCAATAGGGGAATTTTCCGCCTCATGCAACAAAAAGTGCCGATTAGGAGAATTTGACCTGTTGCGGCGTTGTGTTAGTTTCAAGGGAAACGCACATTGAAAGAGCCGACAAATGGAAATCGAACATCCCGAAGACACCGGGCGCGACAGCGAACCGCAGTCACCCCCGGCAATGGCCGCACTGGGGCAAATGGTGCGCGAAGCACGCAAGAAAAAAGGCTGGACGCTGGAAGAAGCCGCCGGGCGCGCTGGTATCGGCCGCTCAACCCTTTCAAAAATCGAAAATAATCAGACCCGGCCCAGTTTTGATATTGTGCGGCGCCTGACGGAGGCTTTGAGTCTGAAAACCCCGAATCTGTTTCTGCAATCGGGGCAAAGCGACATTTCCGGGCGCCGGGATGTGACCCGGGCGGGGCAGGGCGAGCCCAAGTCTACCAGCACCTATGCCCATGAATTGCTCTGCACAGAACTGACCAGCAAATCGATGGTGCCCTATATTTCCCGCATCACCGCCCGGGATATTTCCGAGTTCCCCGACTGGATACGCCACCAGGGCGAGGAATTTATGTATGTCATCTCGGGCACGGTGATTCTCCATACCGAACATTACCGGCCGCTGGAAATGGCCCAGGGGGACAGCGTCTACTACGACAGCGGCATGGGCCATTGCTGTATCTCAAGCAGCGCTGAGGATGCGGTGGTGCTCTGGGTTTCGCTGGAGCGCTGATCCGGTCCGGTCGCCACAGCGGGGACCGCCACAACGCCCGTCCAATGCCCTTCGCAGCACCCGTCGCGTCGACCGTAACAGGGCCAGTAGCGAGAGAGGGGCGTTGCAAGGCCGGCTACGTGACCAGGGGCCGGGCCGGCTTTGGTGCCAGCTACAGCGCCAGCTGCGAGGTCAGCGACATGCCTGCCACAATGACCGCTACGGGGCTTGATCCCGGACGCAGCGTTGCGGCAGTCGGTTCGCTCAGGCCTGGGGCTGCAGCGTGCGGGCGCGCAACCGCTGCGCCAACACCAGGCACAGCAGGGTCAGAACGGCGGCGACCATAAACGGCGCCCCGGGCTGATAGATTTCTTCAGGTGCGCGGGTAAAGCGGGCAAACACCCAGGTCATCGCCAGCGGCGACAGGATGGTGGCCAGCGCCGCGGCACTGCTGATGGCGCCTTGCAGCGCGCCCTGCTGATCATCCGGTGTGGCGCGCGACATCACCCCCTGCATCGCCGGGCTCGCCATCGAACCCAGCGCGGTCAGCGGTGTCAAAGCCATCGCAATCCAGCCATTGCTCACCACCGCCATCAGCAGGAAAGCGACCAGGTTGAACAACAGCGCCACATACATGGTGCGCATTTCGCCGAGTCGTTTCACCACCGGCCGCATCAGTACCCCTTGCACCAGTGCCATTGAGAGGCCAAAGGCACCCAGCGACAGGCCGATCATGCCCTCACTCCAGCCAAAACGGGCAATTGTGAAATAGGACCAGATCGCCGGATAGACAAAAAACGCCACCTGGTTGATGAAATACAACAGCATCAGACGCGACACCCCGGTCAGTTCGCGGATCATCTGCAAGGCCCCAAACGGGTTGGCACGCGACCACTTGAATGGACGCCGCATCGCGTCGGTCACGGTTTCCGGCAGTACCAGATAGCCAAACACCGCATTGCCGCCTGCCAGCGCGGCCGCCGCATAAAACGGTGCCCTTGTGCCGAACTCTCCCAGCACACCGCCCAGCACCGGACCAAGAATAAACCCGATGCCAAACGCGGCGCCGATCAGCCCGAAATTGGCGGCTTTGTCCTCCGGCGCGGAGATATCGGCCATAAACGCGTTTGCGGTGGAATGGGTCGCGGCGGTGATGCCGCCGATAAAGCGCATCAGCAGCAACAGCAGGATCGAGCCGGTCACCGCCATCACCAGATAATCCAGTGCCATCACTACAAGGGACAGCAACAGCACCGGCCGCCGCCCGAACCGGTCCGACAGATTGCCGATCAGCGGGCCAAACAGGAACTGATTGACCGCAAATACCATACTCATGACGCCGCCCCAAATCGCGGCGTCCGCCAGGCTGGCGCCTTCGATCTCGCGCAGCAGAGAGGGCATCACCGGCATGATCAGCCCGATGCCCATCGCATCAAGCACCACGGTCATCATGATAAAGGTTCTGGCAGGACCAAGGGACTTCATAGCGGCTCCGGGCTGAGGGACTGTCTTTAAATCGGGTGCCCGCCGCCCGTCGTCAAGTTCCTTGCTGCGTTACGTCGCGGCCAAATTGTGCAGGTGGCGTGCCACACCTTCAGGGTCGGCAAAAAACGGCGAATGGGAACACTCCATCTCCACCACATCCGAAGCAGCCAGCCCGGCGCTCATCTGGCGCTGGTACTCTGGCGGGATGGTGCGGTCATCCGTACAGACCACATAGGATTTTGCCACGCTGTCAAATGCCGCCCCCAGCCGGATCTCTGTCGCCTGGGGCGCGATCACCTGGGCACACAGCCTGGCGCGGGCAAACGCCAGCGTGTCCTCGGGGCAGTCGTGGTAAAACACCTCGCGCAGGCAGTCATCACGTATGGTGAAACTCTTGCCGTCTGCTGATTTGTCGATCGCATGCATCAGCGGCTGATAAGGGGCTTCGCGGCGCATCTCCACCAGGCTCACCCCGTCGCGCGGCAGGTAGGCGCAGAGAAACACCAGGCGCGCGATCTTCTCCGGTGCTTTTTCCGCCGCCGCCGCGATGGCAAACCCGGCCATGGAATGCCCCACCAACACCACAGGCGTCTCAATTGCGGCCAGGATCGCATCGGCCCAGGCCTCCAGCGTCACTTGATCCGCAGGCGTGGTGTCGTCGCCATGGCCCGGCAGATCAATTGCCCGCACCCCGTGGCCATGCGCCCGTAGCGCCGGCAGCACATCACGCCAACACCAGGCGCCGTGGCAGGAGCCGTGAATAAGCAGGAACTCAGCCATGCGCCGTCTCTATATGACCAATGTCGCGCAGAAATCCGGTCAGCTGGCCGGTCCAGACTTCAGGGGCTTCCACCGGCGCCATATGACCCACCCGGCGCAGCATATGGAACTGCGCGCCGGGCACCAGCATCACCGTTTCGCGCATCAGATCCGGCGGGGTGGAGCGGTCCTCAGTGCCTGCCAACCCCAGAACCGGCAACCGCAGCCCCGAGGTAGGAGTGTAAAAATCGGTGCCGCCAATCGCGGCGCAGGTGGCGGTGTAGCCATCCACCGGGCAGGCGGCCAGGCGATCCGTCCAAAGCTCCACATCGCCGCTCTTGCGGAAATCGCGGCCAAACCACAGCCCGGCAATGCCCTCAGTGAAATGCGCCAGCCCCTGCGCGGCAACCGCCTCGGCCCGCTTTTGCCAAAGCGCCGGCGTGCCCAGTTTGGCAGCCGTGTTGGACAGCACCAGGGCCCGGATCTGATCCAGCCGTTTCACCGCCAGACCCTGCGCCACCATGCCGCCCAGCGACAGACCGCAGAACACTGCGTCCTGCACATTCAGCGCCTCCAGCAGACGTTCTGCATCCCGCACCAGACCGCCCATCCGATAGGGGCCCTCCGGCACATCGGACTGCCCGTGGCCGCGGGCATCATAGCGGATCACCCTGAGCCCGGCAGGCAGAAGCGGCAAAACCGCGTCCCAGATCCGCAGGTCCATGCCCAGCCCGTGCGCCAGCACCAGCGGCGCGCCCTGGCCACTCACTTCGACATGTAATTCATGGCCGCCAACATCAATGCGCATGCACTGCGCGGCCGCTGATGCGCCAGCCGCGCCCGATAAAACTGGTGCCGCTGATGCGCCCGGTGCCCCCGCTGTTGTTGGTGCGGTTGATACTGTTGGCTCTGCTGATGTGCCCGATGTGTCTTGTGCCCCGGGCTTGCCGTTTTTCGGAGGCGTGGCGCTCAAGAGCCGTCTCCAAAGCGGCTGATCGCCTCGGCAAAAACGGCGCTGTCCACATTGCCGCCGGTGGCGATGCAGATCACCGCGTCGCCCTGAAATTCATCCGGATGATAGAGCGCCGCCGCCAGCGCCACCGCACCGCCAGGCTCCAGCACCAGCCGCAACCGGGAAAACGCCGCCGCCATCGCGCGCATGGCTTCCTCATCCGTGACCACCAGACCGGGCCCGCCCAGCCGCGAGATCACCGGCAAGGTCAGCATGCCGGGCGCGGGAGTCAGGATCGCGTCACAGACCGATCCGCCCATGCGGGGGTTTCTTTCGCGCTGTCCCGAGGCCAGGGAGCGGGCGAAATCGTCAAAGCCGGCGGGCTCGGCTGTGCGCACCCGTAGGTCCGGCGCGTCCGCCTCCAGCGCCAGCGCCACGCCGGTGGCCAGACCACCACCGCCTGAGCAAATGGCGACATCGGCATTGCGGATGCGTTCGCAGCGCGCCTGAAACGCGATCTCCAGCCCGGTGCTGCCCTGGCCCGCAATCACCTCGGGATCGTCATAAGGTTTGATAAGTGTCAGCCCGCGTGCCTCAGCAAGGGGTGCGGCGATGGCATCTCGGTCCTCTCGCTCGCGGTCATAAAGCACCACTTCAGCCCCCAGCGCGCGGGTGTTTTCGATTTTCACGGCTGGCGCGTCTGACGGCATCACGATCACCGCCGGCACCTGATGCTGGCTTGCGGCCAGCGCGATGCCCTGGGCGTGATTGCCGGAGGAAAACGCCAGCACGCCCCGGGTGCGGATCGCCGGATCCAGTGCCGACACTGCCGCCCAGGCGCCGCGATATTTGAACGACCCGGTGTGCTGCAGGCATTCCGCTTTGACATAGACCCGGCGTCCGGCAATGCGGTCCAGAAACGGCGACTGCAGCATGGGAGTGAGGCGCGCATGCCCGATCAGGCGGGTCGCTGCGGCGCGGATCATCGAAATATCAACCATCAAGTACATCCAGGAAACGGGTCAGAACATCATGCGCTTCCGGCTCATCCAGAAACGGCACATGGCCTCGGTTAGCCACTGTGCTGTAAATCATATCCGGCCGCAGTGCTTGCATTTTTGCTGCAGTTTTTAAGGAAAGAATGTTGGAGTTCGCGCCGCGCAACAGCGCCAGGGGCACGCCGTCGAGGGCCATAAACATCGGCCAGAGATCCGGCACAGGGCCTGCCGAAGCCTGGGTCTCAACCGCCTGGCGCAGCGCCGGGTCATAGCGCAGCTCCAGCCCCCGGTCGCCCTCACGCCACAGCCGGCGCGCATAGTGCTGCCAGCCGTCCTGTGAAAACCCGGGGAAATCACGCCCCATCAGCGCCGGCAGGCCCGCGGCCGCCTCCTCAAGCGTCTGGAAACGCGGCGCGCGGCCCAGGTAACTCATGATCGCCGCAAGACCAGCGCTGTCGATCTCGGGACCAATATCGTTCAGCATCACACCGGCCAGCCGCTCCGGATGGCTTACCGCCAGCATCATCGCCAACAGTCCACCGCGCGAAGTCCCCAGCACTGCAACGCGCTCCAACCCCAGATGGTCCAGCAGCTCCACCACATCCATGGATTCGCGCATAATGTTGTAATTGTGGTAGTCCGGATCATGCTCTGAAGCGCCGCGCCCGCGTGCATCAAGCCGGATCACCCGGGCGCGGTCACTGGCAAAGGCCACCACTGGTTCAAAATCATCCATATTGCGGGTCAGCCCCGCCAGGCACAAAAGAACCGGTCCCGTGCCATGATCCGCATAACTCAGGCGTCGCCCGTCGCCGGTGGTGAACACCTTCATTACATTTCTTTCACTAATTCCGTCACGCTGCGCAGGTCATAATGTTCCCAGCGCGGCTCCCAGGGCAGGCGCTCGCGCGGCAGTCCGGCGCGGTTGACCCACAGTGTCTGAAAGCCAAAGCCGCTGGCGCCGGCGGCGTCCCAGCCGTTGGAGGACACAAAAAACACCTCTTCAGGCGTACAGTCAAACCGGTCGCAGACCATCTGATAGACTTTGGCGTCGGGTTTGAACACACCGACATCTTCCACCGATATGGCGGCGTCGAGGTACAGCTCAATGCCGGCGGAGTAGACCGCACCCGCCAGCATATCCGGCGCCCCGTTGGACAGGATTGCGGTGGACAGCCCGTCCTGTTTCAACTGCGCCAGCATTGCCGGCACCTCGTCAAACGCCGCCAGTTCCCAATAGAGCGACAACAGCCGCTGACGCAGATCGTCATCCTCAAGCTTTGACGCCTCCAGGGCCCAGTCAAGCGCCTCCTGGGTGACGGTCCAGAAATCCGTATGTGCCCCGGTGATGGCGCGCAACCAGCTGTATTGCAGCTGCCGTTCGCGCCAGTTGGCCGACAGGGTCTCCCAGCAGGCGGCAAACGCTTCGCGCCCGGGTTCTGAGGCCGCCCGCCGCGCGGCGGAGGCCACGTCGAACAACGTGCCATAAGCATCAAATACCGCGACTTTTGCAGCCATAAAGCAACTCCTTTGCAACATGGTGGCATGATGTGCCGGGATTTGAAAGGGTTTGAAAGGCTTTGGCATGAGACAGCCGGGGCCGTCTGGCCAGCCGCGCCCGTCAGGCGTGCAGCCCGGACGCGTTTCTAAACCTGCGACGAGAGGGCGGCCCGGGTTTGCGGGCAATCTGTGATGCTGCACGTCGCTCCCACAGGGGCCAGAAAAGCAAGTGCGACAGAACGGAGCAGGGTGGCGCCGGAGGCTGTTCCGGCGCCGTCAGATCTTACATGCCGCGGAAAATGCCCTGGCTGATGATCATGATCACCAGGCTGACGATCCAGTATCCGGCTTCCGTGCCGCGGGCATATTTCGATTTTTGGCTGAACATTCCGCCGGAATAGGCCAGCACGGTAAAGGCCACCGTGGCCAGAGTCACTGTCAGCAGTGCGCTGGACACTGCGGTCACACCGACAAACCAGCTCATCAGCAACAGGCCGATGATCTGGAGCGCCATGGCGCCGGCAGGCATTTCATTGGCATCGCCCAGCTTGACGCCAGAGCCTTCGGCCCATTTGGTGCCAAACAGCTTTTGTGAAAACCACAGCCAGCCGACCAGAAACGAGGCCCCCGCACCGACGAACACGGCCAGCCAGCTCACGCCCATTGTCAATTCTGTCATTTTGAGTTCTCCACGTTACCCAAACGCCGCGAACCGGACAGTTCCGGCCGCGTGCGTGTTATTTTCCCATTGTGTTAATTAACATAACCGGCAAATGATGCATTGAAAAGAGATTTATTGCGCGGCGCTGCACCAGGGGGGCCGGGGCACGCGCCGCCGGTGCGCGCTATGGTCGCAGCGCAGTTGCAAAACGCGCCCGCGGATCTCTCCGGGGCGCGTTTTGCGATGTTCAGAACGGCGACGGGCGGCAGGCGGCGGCCCGGCCAGTTGCCTGGCTCAGATATTGTCCGGTTGCGGCATGCCGAGCACGTGGAAGCCACCGTCCACCCGGATCACTTCGCCGCTGGTGCACTTGCCATAATCAGAGGCCAGGTAAACCGCGGTGCCGCCAATCGCTTCCAGCGTCGCATTGGCGCGCAGCGGCGCATTGGCCTCGGTGTGGCGGAAGGTTTTGCGACCCGAGCCGATCGCGGCCCCCGCCAGCGTCTTCATCGGGCCGGGCGAGATCGCATTGACCCGGATGCCTTCGGGGCCGAGGTCATTGGCCAGATAGCGCACGGCACTTTCCAGCGCCGCTTTGGCCACGCCCATAACGTTGTAATTCGGTGCCACCCGGTTGGAGCCTTCAAAGGTCAGCGTCAGCAGCGTGCCGCCTTCTTTCATCAGAGGCGCTGCGCGCCGCGCCACGTCGATGAAGGAATAACAGGAGATTGCCAGCGAGTTTTTGAAATTCTCGACAGATGTATTGATAAACCGCCCGGTCAGCTCGCTCTTGTCAGAGTAAGCGATGGCATGCACCACAAAATCCAGCTGGCCCCAGCGGTCTTCCAACTGTTTGAAACAGCGGTCCATTGCCTCCGGGTCGGTCACATCGACATCGACCAGAAAGTCGGAGCCGACGCTGGCCGCCAGGGGTTCAAGCCGTTTGCCAAAGGCTTCGCCCTGGTAGGAAAACGCCAGTTCCGCGCCCTCATTGGCCAGCTCCTGGGCAATGCCCCAGGCAATGGAACGTGCATTTGCGACACCCATGACAAGCCCGCGCTTGCCTTTCATCAGATCAGCCATGTTCAATTCACCCGTTGTATTTCGAAAGCAGCATAGAGCCATTGGTACCACCAAAGCCAAAGCTGTTGGTCATCACCGTGTCCAGACCCGCATCCGCAACAAATTCCGTGGCAATCTCACCCGGATTGATCGCCGGATCAAGTGTCTCGACATTGATCGACGGGGCGATGAAATCATCCTGCAACATCAGCAGACAGAAAATTGCCTCCAGCGCGCCGGCGGCGCCCTGGGCGTGACCGGTCATCGATTTGGTCGAGCTGACCGGCGGGGTGGAGCCTTCGCCAAACACCCGGCGCACCGCGTCGATTTCGCCAACGTCCCCGACCGGGGTCGAGGTGCCATGGGCGTTGATATAGCTGACCTTGCGGCCCTCTGGCAGGGTTTCAAGCGCCAGGCGCATCGCCCGCTCGCCGCCCTCACCCGATGGTGCCACCATGTCATGGCCGTCAGACGTTGCGGCAAAGCCGGTCACTTCCGCATAGATCTTTGCGCCGCGTGCCAGCGCATGTTCCAGCTCTTCCAGCACCACAATGCCGCCACCGCCGGAAATCACGAACCCGTCGCGGTCGGCGTCAAAAGCGCGCGAAGCTTTGGACGGATCATCGTTCTTCTTGCTCGACATCGCGCCCATGGCGTCAAACAGGCAGGACAGGGTCCAGTCAAGTTCCTCACCGCCACCGGCAAACATCACATCCTGCTTGCCCATCATGATCTGCTCGGACGCATTGCCGATACAATGCAGCGAGGTGGAACAGGCCGAGGTGATGGAATAGTTGACGCCCTTGATCTTGAACGCCGTCGCCAGGTTGGCGGAGATGGTCGAGGACATGCATTTTGGCACCGCGAACGGGCCGATGCGTTTGGTGGCGCCTTTTTCCAGCACCGTCTGATGTGCCACCAGCATTGCCGAAGTCGAGGCGCCGCCGGAGCCGGCAACCAGGCCGGTGCGCGGGTTGACCACGTCATCCTCACCCAGGCCGGAATCCGCGATGGCCTGGCTCATAGCGATATGGGCATAAGCGGCGCCATCGCCCATGAAGCGCAGGGTGCGCTTGTCCACCAGCGCTTTGGTGTCCACATTCAGTGCGCCGGCAACCCGGCTGCGAAAGCCGTGCTCCGTCATGCTTTCGCTGGCAACGATGCCCGATTTGCCCGCTTTCAGTGCGGCGGTGACTTCTTCGGCTGAATTGCCGATAGAGGAAACGATCCCCAGACCTGTGACGACGACGCGGCGCATATGCCTACTCCTGTACCCTGTAATTCCGTGGTGGCAGCTGTCAGCTTGCAGACAGCGCCACTTTCATGTCTTTGACCAGATAAATCACTTCACCGTCGGCCTCGACGCGGCCATCGGCCACCCCCATGGTCAACCGGCGGTTCTGAATGGCTTTGGTGAAATCAACATAGTATTTAAGCATCTTGCGTTCCGGGCGCACCATGCCGGTCAGCTTGACCTCACCGACACCCAGCGCGTAGCCACGCCCCTGCCAGCCGCGCCAGCCCAGATTGAACCCGGTCAGCTGCCACAGACCGTCCAGCCCGAGACAGCCGGGCATGATTGGATTGCCGGGGAAATGGCAGCCAAAGAACCACAGGTCCGGGTTGATGTCGAACTCAGCCACGATATGGCCTTTGCCATGGGCGCCGCCGTCCGAGCTGACCTCAGTGATCCGGTCCATCATCAGCATCGGCGGTTCCGGCAGCTGTGCGTTTCCCGGGCCGAACAGCTCACCGCGCGCACATTTCAGCAATTCTTCTTTGTCAAAACTTGTCGGATATTGTGCCATTCAGCCGGTCCCTTGAATTTAGTCTGTTTTCTTACCTCTCCCTCTAGCATCCGCAGGGAAGCGGGGGCAAGAGGCGCGGCCGGGGCCACAGAGCTGTCAGACAGTGTTTTCTGTTTGATTCACAACGCCAGCGCACCCTATAGTAAGTGCGAAACCAGAAGCGGACGATAAGTGGCAACAACATGACCGATCTCAGTGTGATCCGGGGGCAGCAATGGCTGGCCCAGGCAGACCTTCGTCCCACCAAACAGCGGCTCGCACTTGCAGCGCTGATGGTCGGCGACGGCCAGGACCGCCATGTCACCGCCGAAGGCCTGTTTGCCTCGGTCCGTGCCAGCGGCTTACAGGTGTCTCTGGCGACGGTCTACAACACACTGCGGGTCTTCTGCGAAGTGGGGCTGGTGCAGGAGATCACCATCGAGGGCGCCAAAAGCTATTTTGACACCCGCGTTGATGACCACCCGCATTTCTATTTTGAAGACAGCTCTGAGCTGACCGACGCGCCCAAAGAGCATCTGGAATTTGCCCGGTTGCCCGACGCGCCTGACGGCACCGAAATCTACAAGGTCGATGTGGTGATCCGGGTGCGCAAAAAACGCTGACCTGTGTCCGCCGCGCTGAAATGCAGGTCTCAACACAGCTGAAGCCGGCGCCTGGCCCGGATCGCGGCCCGAATCGTGCCCTGAATCCTGGCCTGATGTCATTGACCGCTCTGCAGCCGTCTTTCCGCCTGCTATCCACCGTCCGGCGCGACCAGGTGGGGCAGGGGCAGTTTGCAGGCAGCTCAGTTTCGCATCAGATGGGTAATGCCCGCCAGCCTTCCGCCCGGATGTGTGCCAGCGGTGGCGGCAGCAAGGTCCAAACCCCGCCATTGATGCGCCCCTTTTGAAACACCTGGTCTGCATACCCGCTCCGCTGACTTGCCAGCCCTCTGAAATGACACAGGTAAAGGCACGTCCCCTGTTCTGTGATTCCCCGTCAAAGCGAGGGCACGCCGGCATGCTGGGAAAAAAGCGCTGGGCCGGTGCGGCTGATTCTTTTCGTCAAACCTGTGCAATCACAGATTCGCCCCGAATCTCATCAGTGCACTGAGTTGTTGCGCGAACCGCAATATATCCTGCTGCCGGTCCGGGCGTTACGCTTTGTCACCGGCTCCCGCTGACAGGCGCGTCCGGCGCGTCGCGACCATTGCGATTGTGGCGGCGGCGATCAGGAACGACACGACTTTGCAGGGTACGATATTGCGCCCGCTGCACGCCGGTCGGGAAAGTCATCTCAAGCCGGGACACACCCGGGTCCGGAAACGCAAAACGCGGCCCCCGTGAAGGGGCCGCGTCTCAAAAACTATGCGCTCGTAAAGGCTTAGGCCAGTTCGAGGTTGATAGCGGACTCACGACCGTCACGGCCGGATTCGATGTCGAAAGTTACTTTCTGGTTGTCGGCCAGGCCGGTGAGGCCGGAACGCTCAACTGCAGAAATGTGTACGAACACATCTTTGCCGCCATTGTCGGGTGCGATAAAGCCGAAGCCTTTAGTAGTGTTGAACCATTTTACGGTGCCATTGGCCATATCCGTAGTCTCCTGATTTGTGATGCCCGCATCGTGCGGCAACCTGGCGTGGTCGGTCTGGATCGAAAGACTGAACGCCGGAAACCGGGAGACAGTGGGTCGAAAAAGAAAAACGTTAGCCAGGGTCATTTAGGTCGATGCGGCATCCTTTGCAAGGATTTCTTTGACAATTGACAAAATGACGCAGTTTCGATGCGTCGGTGCCACGTCACCAGCATGTGCCCGCCGCCGTGATTGGCCGGGAAAAGGGGGGGTGCGCGCACATCTGAGGCGAAAACCGGCTCTCCCTGCCGCCAAAGTCACTTTATGCGCTGCGGCCAGGCGCGGCCTGTGGCGTACAGCGGCGAATTTCCCGGCAGCGCCTGCGCCCGAACGCGCCTGTTACACCCCCTGCAGCACCATATCCCGTATCTTCACCGCTTTTTCGAAATGATCCAGCTTATGGCGCTCGATCCACCAACTGGCTGCCTCCATCAACAGGGCAGGGTCGTCGTTCTTATTGGCAAAAAACGCATAAAACGACAGGCCCACACCCGGTCCTTTTTGTGCGATTTTACGGTCACAGGTCTCAATAATCTTTTGGCGTAATGTGTCGCGCATGTCTCGTCTCGATTCTTGGGGGGCGTTGGAAATATTTGAAACTCAGGAAAGCGCCCGGCGCAGACGCTTCAGATCACTGCGCACAAGAAGCCTGTGAACCGGCGCTACGGGCAACATATAGAACCGCCCGAATCTGTTATGGGTTTTGACGGAAGAGGTGATGGTCAACACCTGCCGGCTGAGCGAAATACAGGTCATGACATCCAGGTGCCGGTCCCGCGCGGTCAGGGTCAGAACATCCGGAGAGACATGCTCAACCAGAAAAAAGTCGAGCTTGTCTCCCACTTTGACGGTTTCCGGATATTGGCCGGTAAACCCGCCAATACGTTTTACCCCAAACAGGGCCGATACCGCGTCCCGGATAGAAAACGCCATTTTCAGAAGGGGCGCCGGACGGGATATGATGTTGATCCACGCATCAGTGGCGCTCAGGTTTTTTGGCAGGCGCACCGACTGTTGATCAAAGAAATCAAGCTCGGCGGCGGGTGCCAGCATCTGAATATGGGTGTTCGGAAGACCGAAAGAATTGTCCAGGGTCACGGCATTCCACTCCTCGGAAATTTTGCCGGACCATTGCACATCTGACACGGACCGACAACGTCGCCGGGGCACGCCTTTGGCGGCATCTCTTTGGTCGTATCTCCGCCAGCGTGCCCCCTGTGCCGCCCTGCGCTGCGGTCAGCGCTGCAGTTGCCAAACGCAGCAACCTGGGCTCAAATCGATCCATGCAGGACAAAATACAAATCCGTCATCTCGGAGCTGAAAATGCCTGGCTGCTGGAGGGGGCCGATGTCTTTGATCACCCGGTTGACCTGGTGCAACTTGCGGCATTTATCGCGGATCCAGGGCATGAAATGATCATAGCCGTGGTCGCCGGTAAAATTGTCGGTATGGCGTCAGGCAGCGTGCTGCTGCATCCCGACAAGCCACCGGCATTCCTGATCAGTGAAGTCGGCGTCAGCAAAGACATGCGCCTGCGCGGCATCGGAACGGCGCTGCTTCGGCGGCTGTTGCAACTGGCGCGGGCGCGGGGATGCCGGGGCATCTGGCTGGCGACTGAAGCCAATAATGCTGCAGCAAGGGCGCTGTACCGCAAACTGGGTGCCCGTGAAACGCAGGATGTTGTCGTCTGTGACTGGGACGGAGCCATGGATGAGGGCGTATAGCCCCCAATGCAGGGGGGATCTCACCGGCCCGGAAACGATAAAACCCGTCGCAAGAAACGCAGGGCCCCGTCGCACAGAGTGTCTTGCCCCGGTCCGCACAGCGCTCTGCCGCCAGCCCGCCTGGCAATCAGGCAGCAAAAGGACGCCCGGAGGCGCCCTTTCGGTGTGTTCGCTGAAACTTTCGTCCCGCTCTATGCCGACTTGACGCAGGAATAGAATATTGTACGGATCTGCCTGGCAGGGCGACCGGGAATTGTCCGGGTGCCATAGCCGATATCCCTTTCGATCACAGCCTGGCCGGTCAGGCGTGGGCTGTTCTGCCGTGCGCAAAACGACGCCGCCCGCCGTCTGACTTCAGGCTCACTGACCTCCTGGGTGAAATATGAGATCTGCAGCGTCGGGTAGATGCCCGCAGATTCCAGCGGTATGAACAGATCCAGCCCGCGCTGGTCGGCAGGGTTTGGAAACGCCTTCTGAATAAAGGCGTTTCTGCGCACCTCTGCTTTTTGCGGATTGACGGTGCACGCCGTAAGCACAACGGCGGCGGCAAGGGACGACAATAATATCTTCATCTGAAATACTCTCATGCTGGTTTAATTGTGATTGATGTACGGGCGTTGAAATAGTCGTTCTGTGGCTGAAATTGCCAGCACCACTAGCCAGCCGAACCTGTCAATAATGTGGTCAGGGGGCGTTCAGATTTCGTCGGGACCCCGGCCGGGGAATCGCAAGCAGGGCAAAGACCTGTCATAAATGTCCAGCCGGGCCCGTGACTGCCCGGGGGGGCATCATGAAACTGCCGCAATCGGCATCCAGCCACGATCTTCCATGCGCAAGCCTGCCAGCCCGCATGACCGGCAGGCACAAAAAAGGACGCCCGCAGGCGCCCTTTCTCAATCATTTCTGGCGCGGCTCAGTTGATCGAGACGATCTCAAAATCAAAGGTCAGCTCTTTGCCGGCCAGCGCGTGATTGGCGTCCAGCGTCACCGTCTCCTCCGAGACCTCCACGATGGTCACCGGGATCACCCGGCCCTCGGGGCTCTGCATCTGCAGCTGCAACCCAATCTCAACCGGGATATCGTCCGGAATCTGGGCGCGCGGCAGGGCCTGGCGCGCGGCGGGGTCGATATGGCCATAGGCCTCGCCCGGCGCAATCACCACTTTTTTCCGCTCGCCCACCACCATGCCGGGCAACGCTTTGTCGAGCCCGGTGATAATCATGCCGGAGCCGACTTCGAATTCCAGCGGGTCGCGCCCTTCCGAGCTGTCGAACACGGCGCCGTCAGACAGTGTGCCGGTGTAATGGATGCGAACAGTGTCGCCGGATTTGATCTCGGTCATCTTTGGGTCTTTCAATTGGAACGGGCGATCCGCCCTGTAAACCGGGCGGGTCCGGTGTGGTGGCTCTCATACATAAGTGCGCTTTCCGCAAAGTAAAGCAGGGGCAACGATGTGGTCGTCACGCTCCGGCCTCAGCCAGAAGCCAGCCTGTCAGCCTTTTTTGCGCTGTTTTGTCACCGGCATCATCCGGGCACACCACGTAAAAACCAGAGGCATCCTGCACCGGCAATTGCCACAGCTGTACCAGCCGGCCACTGGCCAGATCGGTCTCCACAAGAATGCGCGGCGCAATCGCCACACCCTGGCCATTTGCGGCGGCCTCCAGTGCCAGAGCGGTCTGGTTGAACTGCAAAATACGCTGCTCCGGCCAGTGGGGCAGGTGGTGAAACAGCCGGTCCCAGTGGCGGTGACCGTCCTGGACCGGCAGATGACGCAGCAGATCACCGGCGGCGTGCACTGCCGGGCTTTCCGTCGCATAACCCTCACTGCAGACGGCGCAGAGATCCAGCGGCGCCAGCAGATCCACCCGCAGCCCGGCACCAAAAGGCGGGCAGCCCTGGCGGATGGCAATATCGACGCCGTCGTTGCGGAAACTGGCGATGGATTCGCTGGCCACGGTCTGCAGATCGATATCCGGGTGCTGGCGGGCAAACTCTGCCAGCCGTGGCACCAGCCATTTGGCGGCAAAAGACGGCGGCACGCTGAGCGTCACCTGCAGCACCTGCGGGTGCAGCGCACGGGTCGCACCGTCAATCAGGGCCAGCGCCCGGCGCACCGGCAGGTGATAGCTGCGCCCCTGATCCGTCAGCGCCAGCCCCCGCGCCTGGCGGTGAAACAGCACCACCCCGAGATCTGCCTCCAGCCGGCGCACCTGCTGGGCCACCGCGCCCTGGCTCAGGTGCAGCTCTTCGGCGGCCAGCCGGAAGTTCAGATGCCGGGCGGCGGCATCAAACATCCGCAAGCTGTTCAGATTGGGTATGCGCATCGTTGCCTCATGTCAGCCAGTAGATTTTCTACAGCCTGAAGCGATGAGACATGATTAGTCAAGCCGCCAGAACCGGATCAGACTGGCGCAAGCTTTAGCAAAAGGAATGTTGTTATGGATACGCAGAAAGTTGCTCTTATCACCGCCGGCGGCAGCGGGCTTGGCGCTGCCGCCGCGCGCCGGCTGGCGGCGGACGGCCACCGGATCGCGGTGCTGTCCTCTTCGGGCAAAGGCCAGGCGCTGGCAGAAGAGCTTGGCGGTGTGGGTGTCACCGGCTCCAACCAGTCGCCTGACGATCTTCAGGCGCTGGTGGATCTGGCGACAGAGCGCTGGGGGCGTATCGATGTGCTGGTCAACTCAGCGGGCCATGGACCCAAAGGCGAAGTGCTGGAGATTTCGGATGACGACTGGCATCTGGGCATGGAGTTCTATCTGCTCAATGTCATCCGGCCCACGCGCATGGTCGCCCCGCTGATGGCAGCCCGGGGCGGCGGCAGCATCATCAACATCTCGACCTTCGCTACCTTTGAACCCGACCCGCTGTTCCCGACCTCCGGCGTATTTCGCGCTGCGCTGGCCAGTTTCACCAAACTGTTTACGGACCGCTACGCGGCGGACAATCTGCGCATGAACAATGTGCTGCCCGGTTTCATCGACAGCCTGCCAGAGACCGATGAGCGCAAGGCGCGCATTCCGATGGGACGCTATGGCACCTCTGATGAGGTCGCCGGGCTGATCTCCTACCTGGCCTCAGACGTGGCGGCCTATGTCACCGGCCAGAATATCCGCATCGACGGCGGGCTGACCCGCTCGGTGTGACAGGACTATAACTGGTTCCGGGGCAGGGGCAGGGGCGCGGTTTTGGCCAGTAGCGTGGGCGCCGGTCATGACCACTGGCACCTGCAACAGTGGCAGGGCCCGGTCATGGCCTGAAACGGAGGCACCGGTCATCTGGAGTCCTTGCCCTTGCCCTTGCCCCTGCACCAGGGCCAGAGGCGGCCCGGCTCTGCGAGCGGAAACACCGCCCTGAACCTCAGACCGGAATGACCGCCTGAGACACTCCCGCGAGACACTTCAGCGAGACGCTGCCGGGAGGCACAGCCCGGTACCACTACCCGGCCTCACCAAGCTAAAACCATTGCCCCGGTTCCATCAGCCCCAGATCCAGTAATTGCTGGGAATGCCAGTCAAACGGCACCGAATTATGCCATTTGAACGTGTCGATGGCAGCGCGCGATCCGCTGTTGCTGCGCAGCGCCTTTGCGGTGCGGAACGAGGCCACTGCCGCAGTCAGATTGTGATGCCAGCGGCAGGCGTAGGTGTTGTATTCCTCGTCGCTGAACACATGACCCGGCAGCAGGGTCACGCTGTCTTGAGCCCGGAACAGCGACACCCGGTCAATGCGGCGGCGCGGCGCCGGGACATGTTCTTCAAAGCGCCAGCGCAGCCCGCCATAAAAATCCAGCTGGCGTTCTTTCATATCGTGGTGATTTCCGGCCACATGGCGCCCCAGCGCATAATAACCCGACCGGTCCAGATGCGCGTCTTCCAGCGTCACCGCGTCGGGGAATTCGCCGAGATCCCCGGCGTAAAGATCGACCACATAGGTCAGCATCGCGTCTCGCCGTTCCTCAGTGTGGAAACTCAGCATCTCGCCGATGCTGCGCGTTTCGCAATAAGGGAAAAACAGATATTCTGCGTTGTAACAGTAGAAAAACCACAGCCCCGGCGCCGCAGCGCAGATCGCATTGACCGCTTTGAGCATCGCGGCTTCTTCATTGACTGCGCAGGTGACACGGTGCACCTGACTTTCGGTCAGTTCCACCAGCTCCAGCTCTTCGGGCGCCAGCACGATCACCGATTTAAAGCCGAGATGCAGGTGATGGCGGATGGTGGTCTCAACCTCAATCAGATCCTCGACCAGGATGATTGCGACCGGCCCCTCGCGCAGGGCGTCTCCCCCATCGCTTAAAAAGGATTTCAGACTATAATATCGCATGTTACGCCCTGTATCGCGCGCAATGCCGCGCCGGGCTCAAACTCCCATGAACCGCGGCACAAATGCAAGCGTTGCGATCTGCCCCTGTTGGGTGTAGGACACAGCGCTTAATTCAGGTGGCAAAGGGCGAAACCATGGCGGACGCAAAGAAGCTTTTCATCAAGACCTACGGTTGTCAGATGAACGTCTATGACAGCGAACGCATGGCCGAAGCGCTGGGCACTTCGGGCTATGTTACCACCGACAGGCCTGATGATGCGGATATGATCCTGCTCAACACCTGTCACATCCGCGAAAAAGCCGCCGAAAAAGTCTATTCCGAGCTGGGGCGGATGAAAGCGTTCAAAGCGGCCAGGCCTGAAGTGAAAATCGCGGTTGCCGGCTGTGTTGCCCAGGCTGAAGGCGCGGAAATCATGCGCCGTCAGCCCGCCGTGGACCTGGTGGTGGGGCCGCAGTCCTATCACCGCCTGCCTGCGCTTGAGGCAGAGACCGCCAAAGGCAACACGGCGCTGGACACCGATTTTCCCGAAGAAGACAAGTTTGAGCATATGCCGGCGCGGCCCAAAGCCCGCCGCGCCCCCGCCGCTTTCCTGACGGTACAGGAGGGCTGCGACAAGTTCTGTGCCTTCTGTGTGGTGCCCTATACCCGCGGCGCCGAAGTCAGCCGCCCGGTGGACCGGGTCCTGCGCGAAGCCCGCGATCTGGTTGAACGTGGTGTGCGCGAAATCACTCTGCTGGGCCAGAACGTCAACGCCTATCATGGGGTTGGCGAGGACGGCAAAGACTGGGGCCTGGCGCGTCTGATCCGCAAGCTGGCGGAAATTGACGGGCTGGCGCGCATCCGTTTCACCACCTCTCATACCAATGACATGGAAGACGACCTGATTGCCGCCCATGGCGATTGTGACAAGCTGATGCCCTATCTGCATCTGCCGGTTCAGTCGGGCAGCGACAAGATCCTCAAGCTGATGAACCGCAAGCACACTGCAGCGGAATACCTGTCGGTGATCGCACGTATCAGAGCGGCGCGCCCCGATATTCTGCTGTCGGGCGACTTCATCGTCGGCTTTCCCGGCGAGACCGAAGAAGACTTCCAGGACACGCTCGCCCTGGTGCGCGCCGTTAACTATGGCCAGGCTTATTCCTTTAAGTACTCCTCGCGCCCCGGCACCCCGGCGGCCGAACGCGCCCTGGTCGACCCGTCTGAAGCGGACGACCGGCTGCAGCGTCTGCAGGCGTTGCTGAGCGAACAGCAGAAGGCGGCGCAACTTGCCATGGTGGGCCGTATTGTTAATGTTTTGTTCGAGAAACCCGGCCGTCTCGAGGGTCAGATGGTGGGCAAATCCGACCACCTTCACGCAGTGCATGTCTATGCGCCAGAGGTGTCCCGCGGCGAGATTCGCCAGGTGAGAATCACCTCCAGCTCAAGCAATTCCCTCGCCGGAGAACTGATATAACTGGTTAACGAGGCTTCAGAATTGTGACCAGGGTCTGAATTGGTAGGCTTTTGGGAAACAGTGTGCCTGCAATCGCATCTATGTCGCCGCCCCGGCGACATCACCCTTGTTTTTGCTTCACTTGTCGCCAGATTTTGTTAAATTTTTTCGGTGAAACTCGGTGCCGGGCGATTTCTCCGGAACTTCGGCCGGGACAAGTAATTTTTATCAAGGGGTGCTACGGTGTCTAACATAATTTTGAAGGTCAGCCGCCAGCTGGCCGCCTTTGTATCGGTCGGGGCAATTATCCTGACATTCGTGACCTCCGCGGTCTTCGCACAAGAGACAAACCGCGTTGTGCGGGGCGAAAATTACACGCCCGCGATCTGGGTTGACCCCGATGGTTGTGAGCACTGGGTGATGGACGACGGCTGGGAAGGTTACATGGACAACCGCCTCGACCGCGAGGGCAGGCCGGTGTGCCGGCGCAGCAACATCTGCGCGGTGTTGCCGTCGGATCAGCTTTTTGCCACCGACAAATATTCGATCTCCGCCAGCGGGCGCCGCTCTCTCACCGACTTTTTCAATAAAGAGCAGGCCGTGGCCTTCCGCATCGTCGGCCACACCGATTCCCGCGCCTCGGACGCCTACAATATGCGCCTGTCGGAAAACCGCGCCAATGCGGTGGCCAATATCGCCCGTGCCGCCGGCGCCCGGGTCGCTGAAGTGCGCGGCCTTGGCGAACGTCAGCCCAAAGCCACCAACAGCACCGTCGCGGGCATGGCCCAGAATCGCCGTGTTGAAATCATCTGCATTCGCTGAGGAGCAAGATCATGATCCTGTTTAAACCTGCACTTTTGCTTCCCGCCACGCTGTTCCTGTCCGCCTGTGTCGGCGGGATGCAGTCCAAACTGGACAAATCGGTCGACCTCTTTGTCGATTCCAAAGACCTCTCTGAGCTCAAAGCCGGGATCTGGATTGATTCTGATGGCTGTGACCACTGGATCATTGATGATGGCACCGAAGGCTATCTGACCTCCCGGCTTGACCCCGACGGCCGCCCGGTCTGCTCGGGCATCGCGCCGCCCAACACTGCCGTTGGCAATTTTCGCCTCGGCACCGCGGTGGGCGACCCGATCTGATCAAATCGCTGAGATTGATCACAATCTGCACTCTTTCGCGGCCTCCGGAACACTCCGGGGGCCGTTTCTTTTGACCCCTCACGTAAGCTGATATCTGCTGACTATGTTGTGTTCTGTCTTGCGCCCGCCGCAATATCTTGGCACCATGATTGAAACACACCTCTGCAAGCGGAGAGATTTTTGGGCACCGGCACACTTACACATCGACCTGAAGACCTGGCTGACCTCCAGAACGCCACGCTGGAATTTCCTGACAACCGACTGTTGATCGACCTCTGCGGCGAATTTGACAGTAATCTTGCCCGGATAGAGCAGAAACTTTCCGTTCAGATCATACGGCGCGGCAATGCGCTGGCCGTCTATGGCGACACCGCCGGTGTCGAGGCCGCCACCCATGTGCTGGAGGATCTCTACGCCAAACTGGAATCAGGCCGCGGCGATGGTATTGATCAGGGCGAGATTGACGGTCAGATCCGCATGGGCGACAGCGTGAAGGGCACCGGCATCCGGGCCGGCGACCAGATTGAGATGTTCAAAGGCGGCAACGTCGAGATCAAGACCCGCAAAAAACAGGTCGAGCCGCGCACAGAAGCGCAAAAAGCCTATGTAGAGAGCCTGTTTAATAACGAACTCGCCTTTGGCATTGGCCCTGCTGGCACCGGCAAAACCTATCTCGCGGTTGCGGTTGCGGTCTCGATGTTCCTGTCGGGCCAGGTCGACCGCATTATCCTGTCGCGCCCTGCCGTGGAGGCCGGCGAACGGCTTGGGTTCCTGCCCGGCGACATGAAAGACAAAATCGACCCCTATATGCAGCCGCTTTATGACGCGCTGAACGACTTTTTGCCCTCCAAACAGGTGGCCAAACTGATCGAGGATAAAAAGATCGAGATCGCGCCGCTGGCCTTTATGCGCGGCCGCACCCTGTCCAACGCCTTTGTGGTGCTGGATGAGGCGCAGAACGCCACCACCATGCAGATGAAAATGTTCCTGACCCGGCTGGGCGAAGGTTCGCGCATGGTGATCACCGGCGACCGCACCCAGATCGACCTGCCACGCGGCACCCATTCTGGTCTGCGCGACGCGGAACGTCTGCTCAAGGGCATCCACAAGATCAGTTTCAACTATTTCACCGTCAAAGACGTGGTCCGCCACCCCCTTGTGGCGCGGATCATCGAAGCTTATGACGCCGACAGCGAACACGCAGCGGCGCAGAGGCAAGGACATGGACGAACTGGTTGATACGATCTGTGAAGATCCCCGGTGGGACGCGGCAGATCTGGACACACTTGCCGCGCAGGCAGCAAATGCGACTCTGAGCCACCTGGGCTTTGGGGCAGACGGGTTTGAAATCGCGCTGCTGGGCTGTGATGACACCCGTATCGCGGTCCTGAACACCGAGTTCCGCGACAAAGAAACGCCGACAAACGTGCTGTCCTGGCCCTCTGATGAGCGCGCCGCATCCACCCCGGGCGGCACCCCGCAGCGCCCGGAGCCCGGCACGGTGATGGCCGAAGAACTGGGCGATATCGCGATCTCGTATGACACCTGCGCCCGCGAAGCAGATGCGGCCGGCAAGCCGTTTAAGGCGCATGTAACCCATCTTATGGTACACGGGGTCTTGCATCTGTTGGGTTATGATCACATCTGTGAAGAAGACGCGGCCCTGATGGAGGGGTTAGAGGTGGAAATCCTTGCAACCCTGGGCCTGTCTGACCCATATTCGTAATGCGTCCCCACCCGGGGGCATAAACACTGGAAAGGTTCAATGGACGACACCGACGGATCCTCTACTGCAGCGCTGGGCGCGCAGGGATCAAACCACGCTCCGGAACGCGGCTTTTTTGCCCGTCTCGCGGATGCATTCTCATCTGAAGATACCTCCGGCCCTGTCAGCAGTGGCGCCAGTGCCAATGGCGCCTCTGTGAGTGCCACCATGCCTCTGGGCATGGCCAGCTTGCGCAGCCTGCGGCTGGAAGATGTGGCCCTGCCGCGTGCGGACATCGTGTCTGTGTCTGAGGATATCTCGCCTGAAGAACTGCTGGCGGTGTTTCGCGGCAGCGGGTTGTCGCGGCTGCCAGTCTATGCCGATACGCTGGACACGCCCGTGGGCATGATTCACCTGAAAGATTTCGCCCTGCGTTACGGCTTTAACGGCGAAGACAAGGATTTCAACATCAACCGGCTGGTGCGGCCCTTGCTGTTTGCGCCACCCTCGATGCCAATCGGTGTTCTGCTGCAGAAAATGCAGAGCGAACGCATGCATATGGCACTGGTGATCGATGAATATGGCGGTGTCGACGGCCTGGTGACCATTGAAGACCTGATCGAACAGGTTCTGGGCGCCATCGAAGACGAGCATGATGTCGAAGAAGACACGCTCTGGACCGAGGAAAAACCGGGTGTCTACCTGGCTCAGGCCAAAACCCCGCTGGAAGAATTTGAATCTGTGCTGGGGCTGGATCTGGCCACAGATGCGGAAGATGACGAAATTGATACGCTCGGAGGCCTGGTCTCTATGCTCGCCGGCCGGCTGCCGGTGCGTGGCGAAGTGATCCCGCATTATTCGGGGCTTGAATTTGAAATTGTGGATGCGGATCCACGCCGGATCAAACGCATCCGGGTGCGCTGTCCCAACATTAAAAAGAACTGATATGAACCGAAAAATCCTGGCCCTCGCTTTTGCAGCGGGGGCGCTGGCCGCATTGGGCCAGGCGCCGTTTTCTCTTTGGCCCGCAACCCTGCTGGGCCTCGCCGTACTCGCCTTTCTCCATCACCGCAGCACCACCGCGCGCCGCGCCGCCTGGAGCGGCTGGTTTGGCGGTCTCGGCTATTTTGTGGTCTCGCTCAACTGGATTATTGAGCCCTTTCTCGTGGATGCGGCCAGCACCGGCTGGATGGCACCCTTTGCGCTCGTCGGGCTGGCAGGTGGCCTGGCGCTGTTCTGGGCGCTGGCGGCGTATCTGGCGCGGCGCAGCGGCGCCGGGCTCTGGCGCTGGGCGCTGCTGATGGGGCTTGCCGGTCTGGCGCGTTCTTATCTGTTTACCGGTTTTCCCTGGGCACTGCCCGGCTATGCCTGGACTGAAACCCCGGTGGCGCAAAGCGTGGCCTGGATCGGGCCGCACGGGCTGAACACGCTGACCATGGTGTTTGCGGCCGCTCTTGCCACGGCTGCACTGCTGTTTCAGACCTCTGCCAGCGCGCGCCGGCGCGCAGCGCTTATGCTGGCCGCACCGCTGGCCGGTATAGCGCTGCTCTGGGGCTTTGGCCTGCAACGCCTCGCGCAGCCCCTGCCCGAAGCAACCGGGGTGACTGTACGTCTGCTGCAGCCCAACGCCGCCCAGGAGCAAAAATGGGATCCGGACTATATGCCGGTGTTTTTTAACCGGCTGCTCGACTTCACCGCCGCACCGGCGCTGGACGGCGCGCCGCGCCCCGATCTGATCATCTGGCCGGAAACTTCGGTGCCGGCCTATCTGGAGTTCCCCGGTGAGACGCTGAACCGGGTCGAGGCGGCCGCCGCCGGAGTGCCGGTGGTGCTGGGCATTCAGCGCTATGACGAAGGGCGTGCCTATAATTCGATGGCGGTGCTCGGTGGCAATCAGGATGGCAGTGCGGACGGCAGTAACGGTTCCATTGCTGACACCGGCAGCATTGGCATCAATGCCAGCCCGGTCACGGATGTCTATGACAAAGCCCACCTGGTGCCTTTTGGCGAATATCTGCCCTTCCCGGAACTGCTGGCGCGCATTGGTCTCAGCGCTTTTACCGCGCAGAAAGGCTATGGGTTCACCCCGGGTCCCGGGCCGCGCCTGCTGGATCTCGGCGCGGCTGGCAAGGTGATGCCGCTGATCTGTTATGAGGCGATCTTCCCGCAGGACCTGCGCGGCACAGAGCGGCCGGACTGGATCCTGCAAATCACCAATGACGCCTGGTTTGGCAATGGCGCCGGTCCGCTGCAGCATGTGGCCCAGGCTAAAATGCGCGCGATAGAGCAGGGGCTGCCCTTCCTGCGCGCTGCCAATACCGGGGTCTCGACGGTGATTGATGCGCGTGGGCAGAGCCTGGTCGCGCTGCCGCTCAATACGCAGGGCTGGGTGGATGCGACGCTGCCCGGCGCGCTGCCGGTCACGCTTTATTCACGCACAGGTGATATGCCGCTCACAGCCCTGCTTTTGCTGCTGGCGCTGATCTCGCTGCGCTGGCGCCGGCAAAAGACCGTTGACGCCTGAACCCATGACCGCTATCGCATGAAACATACCCGTCACAACGGCTTCCTGGCGTGACGGTGTCATTAAATGGAGCACTACCCCATGAATCGTCAAAACTACATTTTCACCTCGGAGTCGGTTTCTGAAGGCCATCCGGACAAGCTGTGCGACCGCATTTCTGATGCGGTGCTGGATGCGTTTCTCACCGAGGAACCCGAAGCGCGGGTCGCCTGCGAAACCTTTGCCACCAGCAACCGGGTGGTGATCGGCGGCGAAGTCGGCCTGTCCAACAAGGCCCGTCTGGAAGAATACCTGGAAAAAGTCGACGGTATTGCGCGCGAATGCGTGCGGGACATCGGCTATGAGCAAGATGAGTTCCACTGGAATACGCTGAAGGTGCAGAACTATCTGCACCCGCAGTCGGCCCATATCGCCCAGGGTGTTGATGCCGCTGAAGGCAAAGAAGAAGGTGCTGGCGATCAGGGCATCATGTTTGGTTATGCGGTGGATGAAACGCCCGAGCTGATGCCAGCGCCGATCCATTATGCCCACGCCATTCTGCGCCGTCTTGCAGAAGTGCGCAAAGACGGCACCGAGCCGTCGCTGCGCCCGGATGCCAAATCTCAGCTGTCGCTGCGCTATGTCGATGGCAAGCCAGTGGGGGTGAGCTCGATCGTGCTCTCCACCCAACACGCGTCCGAAAGCCAGACCAGCGGCGACATCCGCGCCATCGTGGAGCCTTATATCCGCGAAGTTCTGCCAGAGGGCTGGATTGACGAGAGCACCGAATGGTGGGTCAACCCGACCGGCACATTTGTCATTGGCGGCCCCGACGGCGACGCAGGTCTGACCGGGCGCAAGATCATCGTCGATACCTATGGCGGCGCTGCGCCCCATGGTGGTGGTGCGTTTTCCGGCAAAGATCCGACCAAAGTGGACCGTTCGGCAGCCTATGCGGCGCGCTATCTGGCCAAAAACGTGGTGGCGGCAGGTCTGGCGAAAAAATGCCTGATCCAGTTGTCCTATGCCATCGGTGTCGCCAAACCTTTGTCGATCTATGCCGATACGTTTGACACCGGCGACGTTGCGCCCGAGGCGATTGAGCGCGCCATCAATGCGGCGATGGATCTGAGCCCGCGCGGCATCCGCGAACATCTCGGGCTGAACCGGCCGATCTATGCGCGCACGTCTGCCTATGGTCATTTTGGCCGCGCGCCCGAGGCCGATGGCGGCTTCAGCTGGGAGCGCACCGATCTGATTGAGGCGCTGCAAAAGGCGGTCTGATCCGTTTCAGCACTGAGTTTCAACTATAAGATCAAAAGGGGCAGGCCGCCGGGCCGGCCCCTTTTTGTATTTGGTGCGCTGACCGCCGATGGTCCCTGACCACAACAAGCGGGCCAGAATACGTGACCAGGCGGAGCGCGGGCCGGGCCCGCGCGCTGGTTTGTTGAAACAGAGCTGTGGCCCGCTGACGCGCAATTCCCAGCGGTATTTCAGGCGGAAGCGGCGAAAAACCCCGTTATTGCGGCCCTTGCTCTTGACCTGCGCCGTCAAATTGGCGACGAGACCGGCTGTTACCAGCCAGCAAGCAGACGGGGCAGACCATGTCAGACGAAGTTCAGGATCCACACGGCAAACACCCGTCAGGCGCGCCCTGGCGCAATTTTTATGGTCGTTTCCGCGGCAAGACCCTGCGCGACAGTCAAAAGACCTTTCTGGAGGAAGATCTGACGGCATTGTCACCCGGTGCGGTGAGTTGGGAAGAGAACCCCGACCGCGTGGATCTGGACCTGGCCGCCCGTTTTGACAGCAAGCCGGTCTGGCTTGAGATCGGCTTTGGCGGGGGTGAACATCTGGTGCATCAGGCGGTGCAAAATCCGGATGTGGCGATCATCGGCGCCGAGCCCTTTATCAACGGCGTGGCGATGCTTTTGGGCAAGATCCGTCAGGCCAAAGCGGATAATATCGCGATCTACCCCGGCGATGCGCGCCACCTGTTTGATGTGCTGCCCGAGGCCAGCATTGATCGTGCCTTTCTGCTGTACCCGGACCCATGGCCGAAAAAACGCCATCACCGGCGCCGTTTTGTCACCCAGGAGCATCTGCAGCCCTTGAACCGGGTGTTGAAACCCGGGGCGATATTCCGCGTTGCCACCGATATTGAAGATTATGTGCGCCAGACGCTGGAAGAGGTGCCGCGCGCCGGGTTTGAATGGCTGGCCGAAGGGCCTGGCGACTGGCAGCAGCCCTGGGGCGACTGGATATCCACCCGCTATGAGCAAAAAGCGCTGCGCGAAGAGCGCACACCGCATTATCTGACCTTTCGCAAGCTGTAGCGGCAGGCGCCAAAGCGCAGGCCGCTGAAAAAGTAAGAGCCTCCGGCGGGGATATTGTTGCCAAAAAGAAGCCGGGATATGCATTTACCGGGCCGCGTGGCTGCGCTATCACCACGGGATAAAGTTACAAAAAGGAAGCGCCCATGTCTGGTCACGGTGACCCAATCCCGATGAGCTCCCGCGCCTGCGGTCCCCTGAGCGGAGTGGCCGAGGTGCCGGGCGACAAGTCGATCTCCCACCGGGCGTTGATTTTTGGCGCGATGGCGGTGGGCGAGACCCGTATCACCGGATTGCTTGAGGGCGACGATGTGCTGGACACCGCCAAGGCGATGCGGGCGCTCGGCGCCACCTGCACCCGCACCGGCGAGGGCGAATGGTCGGTGCACGGGGTTGGTGTTGGTGGCTTTTCCGAACCGGACCAGGTGATCGACTGCGGCAATTCCGGCACCGGCGTGCGCCTGATCATGGGGCTGGTGGCGACGTCGCCGTTTGCGGTGACCTTCACCGGC
Source organism: Candidatus Halocynthiibacter alkanivorans (assembly GCF_003333265.1). Classification (GTDB taxonomy): domain Bacteria; phylum Pseudomonadota; class Alphaproteobacteria; order Rhodobacterales; family Rhodobacteraceae; genus Halocyntiibacter_A; species Halocyntiibacter_A alkanivorans. Next base: position 51,345 of record NZ_QOLB01000117.1, on the reverse strand, counting down.
GACGGCTCGCTGCGCAAACGTCCGATGGGACGCATTACCGATCCGGTGGCGCTGTTTGGCGCGACATCTTATGGCCGCTCCGGCGGCCGTCTGCCGCTGACGCTGGTTGGCGCGGAAGATCCGGTGCCGGTGGAATATACCACGCCGATGCCCTCGGCCCAGGTGAAATCTGCAGTGCTGCTGGCGGGGCTGAACGCGCCGGGCAAAACCGTGGTGGTCGAGAAAGAAAAGACCCGTGACCATACTGAACGTATGCTGGCGGGCTTTGGCGCTGAAATCACCACCGAGGACACGCCGGAAGGCCACAAGATTACCCTGACCGGTCAGCCCGAGCTGACACCTCAGGACGTGGCAGTGCCGCGCGATCCAAGTTCGGCTGCGTTTCCGACCTGTGCGGCGCTGATCGTGCCGGGCTCTGATATTCTGGTGCCTGGTGTCAGCCAGAACACCACCCGCAATGGCATCTACACCACGCTGGTGGAAATGGGCGCCGATATCACTTTTGAAAATGCGCGCATTGAGGGCGGTGAACCTGTGGCTGATTTGCGGGTGCGCTTTAGCGAACTTAAAGGCGTTGAAGTGCCCCCGGAACGCGCCAGTTCGATGATTGACGAATTCCCGGTGCTCTCTGTGGTGGCCGCCAATGCCACCGGCAAAACCGTGATGCGCGGCGTCAAAGAACTGAGGGTGAAAGAAAGCGACCGGATTGACGCGATGGCGCGCGGTCTTGAGGCCTGTGGTGTCACCATTGAGGAAGATGAAGACACGCTGATCGTGCATGGTATGGGCGCCGGCAATGTGCCGGGCGGCGGCACCTGTGCCACCCATCTGGACCACCGCATCGCGATGTCTTTCATGGTGCTGGGCATGTCGGCGCAAAAGCCGGTGCGGATCGATGACGGCACCCCGATCGCCACGTCTTTCCCGGTGTTTGAACCCCTGATGGGTGGTTTGGGTGCAAAGCTGACACGCGACAACAGCTGATATGGTGCGGGGCGTCGGGCGCGCCCCTTTACCGTTTGTTGATATTTTGCCGCCAGACCTGATCTATGGCCGGTAAAATCCTCCTCTATGTGCTGCTGGCATCGCTCACAGCCACCGCGCTGGCGGTGGTGGTGTTCCTCTATGTGCCGGGTTTTGCGGCAATGAGCGGTGGTCTGACGCTGCCTGAAGCGCGGCCAATGGGGTACGACGCGGCCGATATCACAGCCTGGCGCGCCGCTCTGGGGCCGGAGGGGCTGGCAAAATACGCCACATTTCAACGCAGCGTCGATGCGGTGACAGCGCTGCTGCTGGCGGCAACCCTGGCCTTGCCGCTGTATCAACTGGCGCGGCGGCGCGCGGAAACCCTGCTCTGGTCTCTGGCGCCCGCCTACCTGGTCACGGACTGGTGGGAAAACGCAATGTTGCTGCGGCTCACGGACCCGCAACTGGGCCAGGTGCCCGCAACACTCGCCACCCGTGCCGGCACCGCAACCAGCGTCAAATTTCTGCTGCTCGCCCTGTGTTTTGCGGTGCTGCTTGCTTTGTGGCGCGGGCGCAAACGCCGCCTGACACGTCACTGACCCTCTCTTGCCCGGCGCTGATACCGCCCGGCCTGAGGCGACGATCCGGGGGCCGGAATGCGAATTATATTTGGACGGGACGCTGGCTGATGCTAAGAAAACGCACCCCTTAGAGGGAGCCACCATTTGCCCGAACCCGCCACCCGGAGGCCCCATGCGCAGCCTGTTCTGGACCCTGCTGACCCTGTCCTTCACGCTCTATCTGGTGATGGTGCTGTGGTCGCTGCCCAAAATCGCGGCGGGGGCAGGCGGGCTGATGCCTTTTGACATGCGCCCGGGTGGGTATGACCTGCCGCAGGCGCAGGCGTTTCTCGCCGCGCTTACCAATCCGGCACGGGGTTTTTACCTGACAGTGCAGCACCGGCTGGACACAGTTTATCCGGCGCTGATGGGGCTGACGCTGGCACTGGGCTTGTGGCTGCTGTTCACCGGCTGGCTGCGCCTTGGCCTGATCGCCGTAGTGGTGACCGGCAAGTCTGCCGACTACCTGGAAAACGCCGCTGTTGCCCGGTTGCTGCTGGCAGATGCTGTGGACGCGGAACTGGTCGCGGCCGCAAGCCGCTGGACAATCCTCAAATCTGTCTGCGATATGGGGGCAATGAGCGCCCTTATTCTGGGCGCGCTTTGGGTGCTGTGGCGCCGGTACAGGATCAAAAAGGCAGGCGCATGAAGTTTACCATCGCAATCGACGGCCCCGCAGCGGCGGGCAAGGGCACAATTTCCAAAGCGGTGGCGGCGCATTTTACCTTTGCCCATCTGGACACCGGCCTGCTGTACCGCGCCACCGGGCGCAAAGTGATGGCTGGCATGGAGCCACTTCAGGCCGCCCGGGCGCTGCAGCCTGAAGACCTGGAACGCGAAGATCTGCGCAGCGCCGAAGTGGCCGAGGCTGCCTCCAAAGTGGCGGTGATCCCGGAAGTGCGCGCAGCACTGGTGGCGTTTCAGCACGCATTTGCCCGCCGCGACGGTGGCGCGGTGCTGGACGGGCGTGACATCGGCACTGTCATCTGCCCGGATGCGGAGGTGAAACTCTTTGTCACCGCCTCCGCCGAAGTCCGCGCCAGACGCCGCTTTCTGGAACTCACGGCCAGCGGCGATGCGACCCGTTTTGAAACCGTGCTCGCCGATGTTATGGCGCGGGACAAGCGCGACGCGGAGCGCGACACCGCACCGATGAAAGCCGCCGATGACGCGGTGCTGATCGATACATCGGAGTTGAGCATTGAGGCCGCAGTGGCCAAAGCCATCGAAGTGATTGGGGCGCGTCTGGCCTGATCCGGCACAGCGTGTGCTTCGGGGCGCAACGGATGCACTGAGGGTTGAGCGCCCGGCATTGAGCACCCGGCACTGAGCGCCGGGCTCGGACGCCAGACTGGGCAGCTGGCAGCGCGCCGCTGCGCCAGGTAAGCCGACGGGGCAGGATGCTGGAACGCGACGATGTGCCGGGCGAATAATGGGTGCCGGGAACGACACTCCGCAGCGGCGTGAGCAATGACCTGCCACCTTCTGCCCCTGGCCGGGCTTGTATGTGACAAATCCGCCACCAGCCGCTATGTTGGCCCATGTCCCCAGCCCGGGAGCGGTCATGAACACGGTTTTTATCATTCAGACGACAGTGGAGTTCTGGAAGTCGCAATACGCGGCGGACATTCAGGACTGGAGCCAGGATCAGCTTAAATCCCGGGCCACAGCGGTGGCGGAAGAGGCGCAGCAGGAAATGGAAGCGCTGGCGAAAGTCGGGTTGGATCATGAGGCCGCCTGGCATGAGGTCAGATGCTCCATGGTGTGCAAAGCGCCGCCGGTGATGGCGGATTAATACCAAAGCCGCGCAATTCCAGACCCGGGTTAAGCCGGGCCAGCGTTAACAATAGTCCCGCACAAAATCCCGCCGCACAAAACCCGGCCGGGCGAACTTTCGCCTGACGAACACGCGGCCTGGGCCTGCGCTCAACACAGCTGCAGCTGCATCCGGTGATAGGGGCGGCCACGTTTTTCAAATGCGCTGCCAGTTGAGGTGAACCCCAGCCGTGCATAGAATCCCATCGCGTCCAGCCGTGAATCACACCACAGCAGACCGGCGCCGGACCCGCGACACTCCGCCACCATATGTGTCAGCAAAGCGGTGCCAATGCCCTGGCCCTGAACCTCGGGCAGAGCGGCGAATTTGCGCAGCTGCACAGAGGGGCCGTCCTGAAAAAGAGACCCCACCGCAATCAGGTCAGCAGCGTCAAACCAGCCGAAATGGCGGGCCGCTTCATCCCCCGGCACCCGGGCATGATCGAGCGGATGACCGGGCCAGAGTACCGACTGGCGCACGGGCAGAGCCTCAGCAATGGAAATGGGGCGGATCATGGCGGACTTCCTGTGGGGGCGGTTCAGAACGGCGCGCGGTTGCCCGCGAGGTACCGCAGCAGATCGACATAATCAAATGCCAGCGAAATGGCGACAACGGAGATTACCAACCGGGTGATCCACAGTGGCAGCACCGGGAAATCGCCCACGCCTGTGCGCCGCCAGAGCCAGATCAGCAGCGGCGTCCAGAACACAATATGACCCAGCCCCAGCAGCCGCACATAGCCAAACAAATCGTAAAGCCAGAAGGTGGCAAGACCGGCCAGGATGCTGGACAGCAGGGTAATCACGCCGCTGATCCGGCTCACCCGCCAGATCAACAGGCTCAGCGGCAGTACAAAAGCGCCGGCAAACAGAATGTTCAGCCAGATCTGAACCCATTGAGGCTGCAGGGCGATGGCTTCGTTGAATGTCATGTCACTCTTTCCCTCAATCCGCGCTGATATTGTTATCCTGCCATAATATTAGCATATATTGCCTTTTTTCGGATTCTGGCCTTGCGGCGCTGCGGAACTCCGTCACCCACATCCTCGACATCCTCGACATCCTCGACATCCTCGACATCCTCGACATCCTCGACATCCTCGACATCCTCGACATCCTCGACATCCTCGACAACCTCCGCATCCTCCACAGCCAGCCAGTTAACAACCGGAATGTGATCATCAGGCCGCCACGGCCGCAGCGGCTCTGCGTGGATCACACCGCCGCGCCGGCGAAACACTCGATCAGCACAACGTCCCAGCCAGACTGATATTGTTCGCGTGCCGCGGCCGCTTCCGCCCCCATATTGTCCCAGTCTGAGTGGACCAGCCGCAGAAGGGTGCCGGACCCGGAGGCTGAAAACTCGACACTGACATGGGTCTGTTGAGCCTCCGGGCGGCGCAAATGCCAGCTGAAGGCCAGCTTCCGGCCCGGTTGCCACTCGGTGATCACGCCCCAGCTGGCCCGGCTGCCGTCATACAGCTCCTCTTCAATGCAACCGCCGACGCCGGGGGTCATGGTGATGTTTCTGGGCAATTTGCCGTCGCTTGCCGACAGCGAATGACTGGCACCCGGCCACCACTGCGCGATCTGGCGGGTGAAAATGTCAAAGGCACGCTCCGGGGCAACCGGCACCGTCAGTTCTTTCACAATGGGATCAATCATCTTTCACCTCCTGTTCAACATACTCCTGAAACCCCTGCAGCGCATCTCCCCACAGCTGATCCAGCCAGGCCCGCAATTCGTCGCTGCCCTCTGGTTTGAGCCGGTAAATCCGGCTGGCCCCCCTGGGCGTGACCTCCAGCAGACCGGCATCACAGAGGATTTTCAGATGTTGGGACACCGCCGGCCGGCTGACGGGCAACCGGGCGGCAATATCGGCAACCCGCTGCGGCCTGGCGCGCAGGAGTTCAAGGATCTGACGGCGGGTGGGGTCGGCGAGCGCAGAAATTGCTAATTGGTAAGTCATTTCTTACCGTAAGCTTATGCTTACCATCCGGTCAACTATTTTCCCCATATTGCGCGGTCGTTCTTGCCCTGTGGGGGCGGGGAGAGGCGGGGCTTTGGCACCGGGAGAGGCGGAGGTTGTGCCGCCAAATAATGACTGACAAAGACCAGACTCAAACGGGCAGTCCCGGGCCGGAAATCCGCGTGTCGGTCCCGGCTCAAATCCTGGCCCATGCCCTTGCTTTGCAGCACCATTCGCACTATAAGCCGCCCTGTCGAAGAGGCCGCCAGAGTCGCAGACATGAATGAGCAGGGTCGGGATATTTGCCGGCCATTATTGTTTATGAGCGCAGAAGGCGGGAGCAGACCAACCCCAAAGACCGGCGGAGACAACCGCACGGCCAGAAAAATCGTTGTAAAGGAAACTGAGACCACATGGCTCAAAACATCTCTATGGAGGACTTCGAAGCCCTTCTGAACGAAAGCTTCGAAATTGATACACCGGCTGAAGGCTCGGTTGTCAAAGGGACTGTCATTGCTATTGAAGCAGGTCAGGCCATCATCGACGTTGGCTATAAAATGGAAGGCCGCGTTGACGTTAAAGAATTCGCAAATCCTGGCGAAGAACCCGATATCGCTGTTGGCGACGAAGTTGAGGTTTACCTCGACCGCGTAGAAAACGCCCGTGGCGAAGCTGTTATTTCGCGCGACAAAGCCCGCCGCGAAGAAGCCTGGGATCGTCTGGAAAAAGCATATGCAGACGAAGAGCGTGTCGAAGGCGCGATCTTTGGTCGTGTCAAAGGCGGCTTCACGGTTGACCTCGGCGGCGCCGTGGCCTTCCTGCCCGGCTCCCAGGTTGACGTGCGCCCCGTGCGCGATGCCGGCCCTCTGATGGGTCTGAAGCAGCCGTTCCAGATTCTGAAAATGGACCGTCGTCGTGGCAACATCGTTGTTTCGCGTCGCGCTATCCTCGAAGAATCACGTGCGGAACAGCGCGCTGAAATCATCGGCAAACTGACCGAAGGTGACGCAGTTGACGGTGTTGTTAAAAACATCACCGAATATGGTGCGTTTGTTGACCTCGGCGGCGTTGACGGCCTGCTGCACGTCACCGACATGGCATGGCGTCGTGTAAACGACCCACGTGAGATCCTGAGCATCGGCGAAACCATCAAGGTTCAGGTGATCAAGATCAACAAAGAGACCCACCGTATCTCCCTCGGCCTGAAACAGCTGCAGGACGATCCGTGGACTCTGGTCGAAGGCAAATACCCGCTGGAAACCACCCACACCGGTCGTGTGACCAACATCACCGATTACGGTGCATTTGTTGAGCTCGAGCCCGGCGTCGAAGGTCTGGTTCACGTCTCTGAAATGTCCTGGACTAAAAAGAACGTGCACCCTGGCAAAATCGTTTCCACCTCGCAGCAGGTAGAAGTGATGGTTCTGGAAATCGATCCGGCCAAACGTCGTGTGTCTCTTGGTCTGAAACAGACCATGCGCAACCCATGGGAAGTGTTCGCTGAAACACATCCTGAGAACACCGAAGTTGAAGGTGAAGTTAAAAACATCACCGAATTCGGTCTGTTCATCGGTCTGCCCGGCGAAATCGACGGCATGGTTCACCTCTCCGACCTGTCATGGGACGAGCGCGGCGAAGATGCGATCCAGAACTACCGCAAAGGCGATCTGGTCAAAGCCCAGGTTACCGAAGTGGACATCGACAAAGAGCGTATCTCGCTCTCGATCAAAGCCATGGATGACAGCTTCTCCGGTGCAACCGACGGCGTGAAACGCGGTTCGATCATCACCGTTCAGGTGACTGCAATCGAAGAAGGCGGCGTTGAAGTTGACTATGAAGGCGCAAAATCCTTCATCCGTCGCTCCGACCTGTCGCGTGACCGTGCTGACCAGCGCCCTGAGCGTTTCCAGGTTGGTGACAAGGTCGACGTGCGCGTCACCAATGTTGATCAGAAAACCCGTCGTCTGGGCCTGTCGGTCAAAGCCCGCGAGATTGCAGAAGAAAAAGAAGCAGTCGCTCAGTACGGCTCTTCCGCTTCCGGCGCTTCGCTCGGCGATATCCTCGGCGCGGCTCTGAGCTCCGACGACTGATCGTCGCAGAAATCGCCTCAGGCGGTAACTTGAAATTGAACGGCCCCATTCCGGTGGGGCCGTTTTTTTGTCGCGAATCACAGGGTTACAGCGGGTGCAAAACCGGTGCTGTACCGCCGGCACCGGTGTCTGGCGGTGAAATTTGCGCCCGAAACCGCCGGAGAGCGAGAAAATCAGGCGAAATTAGCTCCAAAGAGATGCTTGTTGTTTGCGAGGGTGCCTTCTACGGTATAGTTGAACCTGTTGAGAATACGAAGATTTACGCTAGCCAGAACCCAGGGGGGAACAGAATGATCCGATCAGAACTGATCCAGAAAATCGCAGATGAAAACCCGCATCTCTACCAGCGTGACGTGGAACGTATCGTCAATACTATTTTTGAAGAAGTCATCGAGACCATGGCGCGTGGCGACCGGGTCGAGCTGCGCGGCTTTGGTGCTTTTTCCGTGAAAAAACGTGACTCGCGTGTGGGTCGGAATCCGCGTACAGGTGAGGCGGTTGATGTCGAAGAGAAACACGTGCCGTTTTTCAAAACCGGCAAGCTTCTGCGCGACCGGCTGAACGAGGACTGAGAACGAAGGCCCCTTTATGCGCTATATCCGCTATGCTGTCCTGGCCGCGATTGCGGTCACCCTGATCACCGTGGCGCTGGCCAACCGCGCCACAGTGACCCTGAACCTGCTGCCACGGGAACTTGCCGATCTGAGCGGTTATAGTTTTTCGGTCACGCTGCCACTGTTCCTGGTCATCTTTGCCGGCATCGTTGCCGGCCTGCTGATCGGTTTTGTCTGGGAATGGATGCGCGAGCACAAACACCGGGCGGCGGCCTCGTCCGGGCGGCGCGAAACCAAAAAACTTCAGCGCGAAGTCAGCCGGCTGAAAGACAATGCCAGTAAGTCGCCTGCCGATGAGGTGCTGGCCTTGCTTGAAGATACCAGCCACACACGCTAGGCGGTTGTTATGAACAAAGATATCAAAGTCAAAATCTGCGGCTTGCGCACAGTCGCCGACGTTGCAGCCGCTGCGGCTGCCGGGGCGAATTACGTGGGTTTTGTGTTTTTCGCCAGGTCGCCGCGCAATGTGTCCATTACAGAAGCGCGCGCGCTGGCGCTTGAAGTGCCGGTGGGCATCGCCAAGGTGGCGCTGGTGGTCAATGCCAGTGACGCCGAGCTGGACGCCATCACCGATGCGGTGCCGCTGGATATGCTGCAGCTTCACGGGCAGGAGACACCGGAACGCGTGGCCGAGGTCAAAGCCCGCTATGGCTTGCCGGTGATGAAGGCGATCGGCATTCGTGACGAGGCGGATCTGGCGCAGATCGCGCTTTATAGTGACGTGGCGGATCAGATCTTGATTGACGCCAAAGTCTCCAAAGATGGGGCGCTGCCCGGAGGCAACGGGCTGGCGTTTGACTGGAAACTTATCAGCCGCAAGTACTGGACCGTACCCTGGATGCTGGCCGGCGGACTTACCCCTGAAAATGCAGCGCTGGCGGTGCAGATGACTGGTGCGCGCCAGCTCGATCTCAGCTCCGGGGTGGAAAGCGCCCCCGGCGTGAAAGATGCCGCCAAAATCGCCGCTTTTACTGTGGCCGCCCGCAGCTGACACCCGCACCGCTGTCCGCAGTTGACGCCGCACGGCTTCCCGCAGTTGACCCCAGCGCTTCGGCCCGCAGCTGACACCCGCACCGCTGCCCGCGTCGGGCGCCCCATTGCCGCCCACAGCTGACATCCGCACGCCCGCGTGCGCCTTTACCGCCGCCGCCCGCAGCTGACACCCGCGTCTGAGACCCACACAAATGCCCGCTCTCTACCTTGTGCGCCCCTGCGGCAGCACTTTGGCCGATGATCATCGCTGAGGCCCTTTTGGACGCGCAGAGCGCCGCGGGGCAGGGCGTCGCCGGGTCTTTTGCACCCGGAGATAACAGCCGGGCTTTACCGTGCCGCCCCGGTTCTGTAAACGCGATGTAACCCAACAGGAGCGGCGCGATGAACGATCTTTTTAACAGCTTCATGAACGGCCCCGATGAAAATGGCCGTTTTGGCAAATTCGGTGGCCGCTTTGTTTCAGAAACCCTGATGCCGCTGATCCTGTCGCTGGAAGAAGAATACGAGCGCGCCAAGACCGACGACAGTTTCTGGGCCGAAATGGACGACCTGTGGAAACATTATGTCGGCCGTCCCAGCCCGCTGTATTTTGCCGAACGCATGACCGAAGAACTGGGCGGCGCCAAAATCTATCTGAAGCGCGACGAGCTCAACCACACCGGCGCCCATAAAATTAACAACGTGCTGGGCCAGATCTTGCTGGCGCGCCGCATGGGCAAAACCCGCATCATCGCCGAAACCGGCGCCGGGCAGCACGGGGTGGCCACCGCCACTGTCTGTGCCCGCTTTGGCCTGGAATGTGTGGTGTTTATGGGGGCCCATGACGTGGAGCGCCAGGCGCCCAACGTGTTCCGCATGCGCCTGCTGGGCGCAAAAGTGATCTCGGTCACTTCGGGCCGTGGCACGCTGAAAGACGCGATGAATGATGCGCTGCGCGACTGGGTGACCAATGTCGAGAACACCTTCTACTGTATCGGCACCGTCGCCGGGCCGCACCCTTATCCTGCGATGGTGCGCGACTTTCAGTCGATCATCGGCAAAGAGGTGCGCGAGCAGTTTCAGGAACACGAAGGCGAAGGCAAGCTGCCCGACACGCTGATCGCTGCGATCGGTGGTGGCTCCAACGCCATGGGGCTGTTCTTTCCGTTCCTTGACGATGAAAGTGTCAATCTGATCGGCGTGGAAGCCGGCGGCAAAGGTGTGAACGACAAGATGGAGCACTGCGCCTCGCTCACCGGCGGCCGTCCGGGTGTTTTGCACGGCAACCGCACCTATCTGCTGCAGGATGACGACGGTCAGATCCTGGAGGGCTTTTCGATCTCCGCCGGGCTGGACTATCCTGGTATCGGCCCGGAACATTCCTGGCTGCACGACACCGGCCGGGCGCAATATGTCGCGATCACCGACAAAGAGGCGCTGGAGGCGTTCCAGTTCTGCTGTTTGCAGGAAGGCATCATCCCGGCGCTCGAGCCCTCCCATGCGCTGGCCCATGTGATGAAAATCGCGCCTGATCTGCCCAAAGACCACATCATCGTGATGAACATGTGCGGTCGCGGTGACAAAGACATTTTTGCCGTCGCCAAACATCTTGGTTTTGACATGGAACAGGGCGACTGAAGCCGGGCGCCATCCTGCAACGGGCGCGGCCCCCCACCGGGCCGCGCAATACAGCCGCGTCCTGCGCGGCTGCGATCCTGCCAGGTGATCCCTTCTTTTCCTCTATGGTCTTGCCCTGGCGACAGCTGCGCCTGTGATCTGGCGCCACGTGCAGCGCCCTGACGCTGGCATCGCCCGACGCCTGCGCATCCGCAGATGCCGTGGACAGAACCCCGGTTTCCAGGTGGGGTGTCCGCACTGTGTTTATGCTGTGTCAAAGATGTGGCGCCGGACGCAACAGCGCATAAACCTGAGTTTATGCGCCAGAATCTAAACCTTCAGCATATAGATTTTTCGTTCATTCCCGGTCCGAATGAGGCTGCGCCACCCTCTGGCGTGAGCAGCACGTATAGGAAAGCACAATGAAAACCAATATGATCGCCACACTCAGTGTCGTCGCCACTTTGATGGGCAGTACAGCCCGGGCGCAAGAGAGCACGGATCCGTTTGTCACCGATCTGGTCAACGAACTTTCGACAGCAGGTTACAGCAAGCTTGAAATCAAACGGGGCCTGTTCCGCATCCGCATCGAAGCCAGCGGCGACGCTGGTGAGCTTGAGCGCGTCTATGATCTCGACGGCAACCTTCTGCGGGAAGAAAGCGACGATGGCGAGCGTGAGATTGAGCGGGTCTATGATAAAGACGGCACGCTGATTTCCGAGGAGATCGAAGAGTCTGACGACGATGACGACGATGACGATGATGATGACGACGATGACGACGATGATGACGATGATGATGACGATGATGATGATGACGACGACGATGATGACGATGACGACGACGACGACGATGGTGATGACGACGACGACGACGACGATGATGATGACGACGATGACGACGATGATGACGATGACGATGACGACGATGATGGTGATGATGACGGTGGTGATGACGGCGAGGATTAAGACGCGTAAGCTTCAACAAACCTGATACGCCCGGTATCATCAAAAAAAGTGAGCTCTCCGTATCCGGCGGGGAGGCTCTGAAACTGAAGGTGTGAGCTATGATCTGTCGAAAATTCCTGATGGTCCTGGTGCTGGCCGGAATGACACCATTGCTGGCCCATGCCGGGAGCATCGTGGACAAGATCCTTCCTCAGCTGGAAAGCCAGGGTTTCGACAGAGTCGAGATCAGCAAAACATGGCTGGGCAGAACCAGAATCATTGCCACCGCGCCGGGGTCACGACGCGAGATCATCCTGAATCCGAGGACCGGAGAAATTCTGCGCGATCTCTGGTCTCTGGAGGACGACAGCAGCGTCGATGCCGCGCTGCTCAATCTGTTTGTCGGGGAAAACGACAATGAGGCTGGCGGCGCTGACAGTCAGGACGAAGACGGTGATGATGAGGACCGAAGCAGCGATGACGGCTCCGGCGACGACGGCTCTGACGATGGGGATGACGATGGGGATGACGATGACGATGACGACAGCGGTTCCTCGGGCGACAGTGACGATGACGACGACGATGACGACGACGACGACGATGATGACGATGGTGGCGACGGCGATGACAGTGACGACGGCGATGACGAAGACGATGGTGATGACGGCGATGACAGTGACGACGGAGATGATGACGAATGATTCTCCCTCTGATCGGCGGGTGCTAATTTGACCGTCCGTATTCTTCTGTTTCTGGCCGTTTTCATCCAGGTCGCCTGCGCGGTGTTTTTCGTGTCGGACATTTTGCTCACCATCTCCGGTTCCCGGTCAAACCCAATTTCCTGGCAGACCCGCGAGTTGTTGCAGATTGGCGCCGCAGTGGGCCTGGTGCTGGGCGTTATTCCGGCCGCTCTGGTGCTGCGCCATTCGCTGCGCGCCTCGGCCCGGGCCAGCACACAGTTGCGTGCGGTCTCGGGGGCATTTGCCGATCTTCTGAGCCAGCGCTTTACCGAATGGGGGCTGACGCGGGCGGAACGGGATGTGGCGCTGTTCGCGATCAAGGGCATGGGCATCGCTGAGATTGCCGCATTGCGCGACCGGTCTCAGGGCACGGTCAAAGCGCAGACCAATGCCATCTACCGCAAGGCCGGCGTCAGCAGCCACGCGCAGTTACTGTCGCTGTTCATTGATGAGCTGATGGCGGACGGGCTTGAGGTAGCAGCGTTGACACCAGCCCCCGCCCGGGCAAACGCCGGACGTTGAAAAAACGCTGCGGCTCCGCCGATGTTCGCGTCTGTTGCCGGTTTTGCACAACCCGGGCCGTATTTTGTGCAATTTTCACATACGTGCGCAGCGTTTCGATTTCATTCGTCCGACGGCGCGCTTTGTCTCAGCGCCGCGAGGCTGACCACGTCCAGCGCCCGCTCGTGGGTGGCGGACAGGTCGACCGAAGGCGCGCAGCCCTCATCCCAGGCCTGTAAAAACCGCACCGCACAAAGGCACCATTTGTCGCCCGGTTTTAAGCCGTAAAACCCGAACTCCGGCTTTGCGGTGCTCAGGTCGTTGCCGACGTATTTTGACCAGGCCAGAAATTCCGCCGTCATCACCACGCAGACGGTGTGTGAACCCTGGTCCTCTTTGCAGGTGTTGCAATGGCCGTCGCGGAAAAAACCTGTCATCGGGTCACGGGAGCAGGGCGACAGTCTGCCGCCGAGAACATTGCGGGAAGTCACTGGTTTCATGGGGATATCTCCGGTGGAGCCCAGTCGGTCCAGCGGCCGTGAAAATCGGTGCGGCCAAGGGGGACAGGGTGAGGGTCGGGGGAAATCTGTGCGGTGATCGCGGCGCCGCCTGTGCCGCGCACGTCGCCGTCCGCCTCCACCGAAAGGCGCACAACCGGGGCATCGGGGGTGGCATTTTTCAGTGCCTGCGCGATAATTTCTTCGCCGCGCTGCTGGCGTTCCGCGGAAAAATACTGCCAGGCAATGGTGTGGTAGATCAAATGGATATGGCCGGGGTGCGGCGTGTTCAGTCGTTGCTCCAGCCAGTCCACCGCGTCGCCCTGGTCCACCGGTGCCGGCGGCAATTGCAACGCTTTTCTGGTGTTGTTGATGCGCTCATCCTGGTCGGCCCAGAGATAGGACAGCAACCGCAATTGGTCAGATTCATCCTGTGGGTTCAGGGGGTTAAGATCAATCCCCCGGCGTTCTTTGATCTGTACCTGCGCCTGCGGTGGTGTGGGGCCACGCCAGTCCGGGCGCAGGGTAAGATGGGCGCGGTTCTGACCCCAACGCGCACCGTTAATCTCCAGATCATATTGATCCCAAAGAAGATTTAGCCCGGCGCTGGCCCCGAGTTCAGACAGCACAAGCGGCATTTGAAAGTGATCCGTCAGCCAATGCGCCGCCGCGATCAGCACGGCCGAGCGGCGCAGCTCATTGGTTTGCGGTGGCGAGTCTATCCAGCGGTTGAGGAAATCGTGATGCGCGTCCATCGCCGCTTCCACAGCCGGCCACAGCGTGGCATCGGTCACGTCATTGGGCGGGTAAGCGGCTGAAAGGTCAACGGATTGTCCAGATCTCACCAGCGCATGAAGCCCACCGGCCAGCCGCAAGGGGAGTGAGGCACCCGCTCCGGAAATGTCTCCGGGCCAGGCAAACAGTCGATCTGTGAGGGGCGTTCCGGCGCGCAACCTGTCGCCGCAAAGCCGCAACAGGCACGCGGTAAAGGGGGAACCCAATTCGCTACAGGCCTCCGCCTGGCGGTGAAAGGCCTGCTTCAGTGTCATCGGAACTTATCTGCTAACCTTTGCAGTGCGTTACGACTGTCTGCCGGCTCGACAACCACCGCTGGTTTTGCCGTGCTGGTTTGCGTCGCTGCCGCCGCTGGAGCCGCGTTCTTGCTTGATTTGCCGTCCGGCTTTTTGGATCCGGCCCCGGGCCGGCTGGTCGAGGACCTTGGCGGGCTGACCCGCAGCGCCACCGCATTGAGGAAGCGGGAGGTATCATCTGCCGCCAGCGACACCGCGCCATCACAAATGCCGCGCATCACATCATCAAGCCAGTTTTCATCAGCCTTTGCAAAGTCATGCAGCACATAACCGGCGACACGGTCTTTGTGCCCGGGGTGGCCGATGCCCATGCGCACCCGGTCATATTGCGGCCCAAGATGCTGATGGATCGAACGCAAACCGTTGTGCCCTGCATGGCCACCACCGCTTTTGACCCGCACTTTGCCCGGCGCCAGATCAAGTTCATCGTGGAACACCGTCACGTCATGGGATTCCAGCTTGTAAAACCGCATCGCTTCCCCCACCGATTGTCCGGACAAGTTCATAAATGTCTCTGGTTTCAACAAGATAACTTTTTCTGATCCCAGTTTTCCCTCGCTGACCTGACCCTGAAACTTGCTGCGCCAGGGCGAGAACCCATGGTCGTCCGCAAGCCGGTCCACTGCCATAAACCCGATGTTATGGCGGTGGCGGAGATATTTTGTACCAGGATTTCCCAGCCCAACAAAGAGACGCATAATACGGCTGCCTTACCTGTGTCCAGTTGGCTCCAGACTATTGCTCCGGGCGCAGAATTTCAATCACCTGCGGGCGGATCTTTCTGTTCGCATTGGTCTGGATGCCGCGTGTTGCGCGGGGCAAATCCGCGCACCCAATAAAAAAGGCGACCCGCAGGCCGCCTTTTAAAATATTGAAAAGAGGGAAGATTACTCTTCGACAACCTCTGCAGCTGCTTCTTCTTCGTCACCAGCTTCGTTGTCGGACGATTTCAGACCCGACGGGGCGGAAATGTTAGCGATGACGAAATCACGGTCGATGGTCGCTGTCGCGCCTTCAGGCAGTGTCACATCAGAAATGTGCAGCACTTCACCGATATCGATTTTGGACACATCCACAGTGATCTTTTCGGGGATATCGCCAGCTGTGACCAGCAGTTCAACTTCCGAACGCACAGCAGTCAGAACGCCGCCACGTTTCAGGCCGGGGGACTCTTCTTCACCGATGAATTCAACGGGAATGAACAGTTTCACCTGCGAGGTGCGACGCAGACGCATGAAGTCAACATGGGTCGGCAGATCTTTGACAACGTGACGCTGAACGCCGCGGCAGATGACGCGCACGTCGTCCTGGCCTTCAACTTTCAAGTTGAACAGTGTCGACAGAAAACGTCCTTGTTTCAGACGTTTGAGCAGTACATTGAACGGGATGTTGATCGCAACAGGATCAGAACCACCGCCATATACGATGCCAGGTACATTGCCCTCACGTCGAGCTTGACGAGCGGCCCCCTTGCCTGTCCCCGTACGTACCACAGCGTGAAAATCAGGAATCTCACCAGCCATAATAGGTCTCCTTTGGTGTGAAGGGCCCTCCTCCAAGGGTGTAGGGCCCGTGAATGCGCGCGTATAGACGGTTTCACCCTGGTTGGAAAGAGGATTCGAACCAGGATACTGCGCGGCCACTTTGGGGCTTGCTTTGGGAGCAAACATTCGCATTTGTCTGTGAAATGAGCATATTCAATTCCATCCGCGAGTCGCGTCGAATCCTGCCGGCGTTTGCTGCCCAGGGCGTGTTCTGGGGGGCTTTTGCCGCCTATGTGCCGTATTTGAAAGAGGCCATCGCTGCCAGTGACGCGGACTATGGTCTGGTGTTGCTGTTTCCGGCGGTTGGCGCGCTCACAGCGATGTGGTTGGCACCCAGGGTCGAACAGATTTTGGGCCGCTATACGTTGCTGGTCTCGATGGTGTTTTTCGCTCTGGCGATGCAGCTGCCGGTCCAGGTGAGCGGCCTGTGGGCCTTTGCCGGGCTGATGGTGTTTGTCGGGGCAGGGGCAGGTGTCCTGGACGTGGTCTCAAACAGCTGGTTGAGTGGCGTTGAAGCGCGGTCTGGCCGCTCGCTGATGAACCTGAATCACGGCGTGTTTTCACTTGCTTACGGATTTTCGGCGATTTCAGCCGGCATGACCCGGGATGCCGGGTTGGGTCCGCAGTGGCTCTTTCTGCTGTTGTTGCTGCTGGTGCTGCTGTCCTCTGGCAACATGCTGGGGGATGCGCCGGCTGCTTCTGCCGGGGCTGAAACGAGCGGAAACAGGCGTTTTCCGCGTGTTGTTTTGTGGGGCGGGCTGATAATTCTGGCCGGGTTTCTCGCGGAAAACGCAACCGAAGGCTGGGCGGCACTTCATATCGAACGTACCCTTGGCGGTGGTGCGGCTGAGGGGGCGCTGGGGCCGGCAATGCTTGGTTTCACTATGGCGTTCGGGCGGTTTGCCGGCCAGTTGCTGACCTCGCGTTTTGCCGAGGCGCAGGTGGTCTTGTGTGCCGCCGTGCTGACGGTCACCGGAGCGCTGGTAGCGGCGGCGGCAATAAACCCTGCTATGGCCTATGCCGGCTTTGCGTTGCTGGGGCTGGGTGTGTCCGTTGTTGCTCCGATGGTATTTGCCCTGATTGGTCGCCGGGTGGCGGAAGCGGACAGGGCCCGGGCCATTTCACGGGCGGCCGTGATCGGTTACTTCGGCTTTTTCATAGGGCCGCCGGTGATGGGGTTTGTGGCGCAAACCGGTGGTTTGCGCCTGTCATTTGTCTTTGTGGCGGCGGTGATGGCCCTGGTGCCAGGCCTGTTGGTCCTGCTGCGCCGGTCAGAGGCCGCAGCCTAGACCCAGTCGCCTTCAAACCCTTTTGGCACCAGCAGAATATCACGGTCGACCTGGTTAAGATCCCGGTGTCCGCACAGCGCCATCGAAACATCCAACTCTTTGTGCATTAACTCCAGCGCCCGGGTCACGCCCGCTTCACCCTTCGCGCCCAGGCCATAGATGTAGGCGCGGCCGATCATCGTGCCTTTGGCACCCATGGCGATGGCTTTGAGCACGTCCTGGCCCGAGCGGATACCGCTGTCGAGATAGACGTCGACCTGGTCGCCAACCGCGTCAAGGATCGCGGGCAGCGCGCGAATTGATGAAATCGCCCCGTCCAGCTGGCGGCCGCCGTGGTTGGACACAATGATTGCATCAGCGCCGACTTTGACAGCCATGCGGGCGTCGTCAGCGTCGAGGATCCCTTTCAGGATCACCTTGCCGCCCCACATCTCTTTGATTTTTGCGATCTTGTCCCAGTCGAGCGTCAGATCAAACTGGCTCGCGGTCCAGTGGATCAGCGATGACGGGTCGGAGATATTATCTATGTGTCCGATAATGTTGCCAAATCCGCGACGTTTGGTGCCCAGCATGCCAAGGCCCCAGCGCCATTTGGTTGCGAGGTTGATCATGGTGGGGATCGTCAGCTTGGGCGGGGCGGAGAGGCCGTTTTTCAGATCCTTATGCCGCTGGCCCAGAATTTGCAGATCCAGCGTGATCACCAGCGCCGAACATTTCGCAGCCCTGGCGCGTTCAATCAACCGGCGAAGATAGTCCTGGTCTTTCATGGTGTAAAGCTGAAACCAAAACGGCTGCGTGGTGTTTTCCGCCACATCTTCGATGGAACAAATCGACATGGTTGACAGGGTGAACGGTACGCCGAATTTCTCGGCCGCTTTTGCCGCTTTAATCTCGCCGTCCGCGCATTGCATGCCCAACATCCCGACTGGCGCCAACGCCACCGGCATCGCTACGTCCTGGCCGACCATTTTTGTAGCGGTAGTTCGATCAGACATATCGACCGCAACCCGCTGACGCAGGCGCAACTGATCAAAATCGCTGGTATTCTCGCGAAAGGTCTGCTCAGTCCAGCTTCCGGATTCCGCATAGTCGTAGAACATTTTCGGAACGCGCCGCCGATAGATGCGTTTCAGGTCGTCATTATTGGTGATCACAGCCATTTCAGCGTCCATTTTTCCGGAATTGGTTAAGTCCTGTTACCAATTTGCCAGTTTTGATGCAATGAAAAGATGGCGGGCAGGATCTGCGCAGCTTTAACGGTCAGGAAGCTGCAGCCGGACGGGCAGGGCTGTGGTCTCTTTGGTGCGGCGCAGCACAAAATTAGTCATGGAAGAACGCACGATGCCCAGGCGCAGAATGCTTTTCATAATAAAGCTTTCCAGGGCCTCCGGGTCTTCGGCCACCACTTTCAGCACATAATCATTGTCACCGGTGATCGAACTGCATTCAACAATCTGGTCCTGGGTCTGAACAAAATTATCGAATGTCGCAATGGTCTGCTCCGTGTGATCCATCAGCGACACATGCACATGAGCCAGTGCCTGCAGGCCAAGGTTTCTTGGATTCAGCACCGCGACATAGCGGTCAATCGTGCCCTCGGTTTCCATCCGCCGCACCCGTCGCCAACAGGGCGAGGCCGACATATTGGTTTTTGTTGCCAGGTCCTGAACGCTGATTTTGCCGTCCAGTTGCAACTGCCGCAGGATCGCCTGATCGAATTCATCTATTTTTATCATGGATCAATTATTTCACAAATTGCTGCATTTCAGAAATAGAATTTCCAAATGGCGCCAGAATTCAGGCTATGAGGTGAATAATTTCCCTCAAATTGCGGTAAAATACCCTTAGATGAATGGAGGGTCTTATGGTCAAAACAAGCGCCTATGCAGCCCGCATGCCCGATAAAGACGGCAATATCGCTTATACCGCTGATGATGACAGAGTCTGGACCGACCTGTTTGCCGCCCAGATGCCGAATGTTAAACGTTGCTCGGCGCCGCCGGTCTTAGCCGGATACAGCAAGCTGAACCTGCCCGCCGACCGGGTGCCGCAATGCAATGATGTCTCTGAAACGCTGCGCGCGTTGACCGGCTGGCAGGTTACGCCGGTGCCGGCGCTGATCGGATTTGCGCAGTTTTTCGACCTGCTGGCGCAGCGCATTTTTCCGGCGGCGTCCTTTATCCGCAGCCGCAAAGATTTCGACTATATTGAGGAGCCTGATATCTTTCACGAAATCTTCGGGCACACGCCGCTGCTTGCTGATCCGCGTTTTGCCGAGTTTTCCCAGGCGATCGGGCGTGCCGGGCAGGCGGCGGACAAATCGGATTACGCCTGGCTGATCCGGCTCTACTGGTTTTCTATTGAATTTGGCCTGACCCGGGTGAAGGGCAAGATCAAAGCGCTGGGATCCGGCCTGTCGTCATCCCGCACCGAATTGATGTATAGTGTCGGCAGTGATGTGCCCCAGCGGCGCCCGTTTGATGTGCAGGATATTCTGCGCACGCCCTACCGGATCGACATCCATCAGCCGGTCTATTTTGTGATCGAGGATCTGGATGATCTGTTCGCGGTGGCGGAGCGTGACCTTTTGGCTGATGTCGCGCGTGCAAAAACATTGGGGTTATTTGCCCCGTTATACCCCGTCATTGATAAACAAGCGGGTTAAAGGATGACTGATATGACAAACACAAGCGATCTGGCGAACAAAGACTGCGTAGCCTGTGCCGGTGGCGTTGATGCGCTCGGCACTGAGGCGGTAAAAGAGATGATGGCGCAACTGCATGAAGACTGGGCCCTGTCCGCGGACGGCACAGAAATCTCGCGGCGTTTCAAATTCAAAGCCTTTGCCAAAGCGGTCTATACGGCCAATCTGGCGGCCTGGTTGTCGGACCAGACCGGCCATCACAGCGATACCGCTTTTGGCTGGGGCTATTGCACCGTCACCTATACCACCCACGAAAGCGGCGGGCTCAGCGACAACGACTTTATCTGTGCGGCAAAGCTGGACCGGGCAGTCTCACCCTGAGCGGCCTCCTAGCCCTGAACAACCGGCCCTCTGAAATCAGGCGCGGTGGGCGCCGTCTGCCAGTGATTTGACAAAAGCCGCCACTTCGCTGGCCGATTTTCCGGCACCGATTTCCTTGACGATGGCCGACCCAACCACACACCCATCCGCGATGCCTGCAATGGCTTCGGATTTTTCCGGCGTGTTGATGCCAAAACCCACGATCACCGGCAGATCGGTCTGCGCTTTGATCCGGGCCACTTCGGGGGCAACATTCACCGCTTCTGCCTCGGCGGCGCCAGTGATGCCGGTGATCGAGACGTAATAGACAAAACCCGAGGTGTTCTGCATCACTTTGGGCAGACGCTTGTTATCGGTGGTTGGGGTTGCCAGCCGAATAAAGTTCATCCCCGCTGCCTGGGCCGGGATGCACAACTCGCTGTCTTCTTCCGGCGGCAGGTCGACCACGATCAGCCCGTCAATGCCAGCAGCTTTGGCGTCAACCAGGAACCTGTCGACACCGTGTGAATAGATCGGGTTGTAATAGCCCATCAGCACGATCGGCGTGGTGTTGTCGCCTTTGCGGAATTCCGTCGCCAGTTCCAGTGTTCTATTCAGCGTCATGCCGGCAGCAAGGGCGCGCTGCCCGGCCAGCTGAATGATTACACCGTCCGCCATCGGGTCGGTAAAGGGCAGGCCCAGTTCAATAATGTCGACGCCAGCGCCGGGCAGTGCCTTGACGATTTCAAGCGAGGTGTCGAAATCAGGATCGCCGGCCATGACATAAGACACAAAGGCCTTTTTCCCGGCAGCGTTCAATTCGGCGAATTTATCGTTGATTCTGGTCATGTCAGCCCCCTGGAAGTTCGCATTGTTGTGCTGCAAGCAGGGGGCGAAATCAATGCGATAGTGGCGAGGATTGTGGAAGTTCCTGGCCGGGAGGCGGGATTCGCGCTGTGCCCGGGGTGAATTCCTGAGCATTTCAACGGTCAGCGAAGGGTTTGTGCGCTCCGGCGGCGAAGCGGCACCATTGGTTTGCTGCGCAGGCAAGAGCGGTGAGGATAATTCAAACGGTGAAAAAGGTTGCGCCGGGTGGAAAATCAGGCACAGCTGTGGCCAAAGGCCCGGGCCGTTGGCCAGGCGAATTCAGAGGATCATGATGATGAAACTATATACGTCTGCGGCGTCGCCGTTTGCCCGCAAGGTGCGGGTCTGCCTGTTGGAACTGGGCCTGGCTGACCGGGTTGAACAAGTCGAAGTTGGCAGCACACCGCTGAAACAAAGCCCGGTGCTGACCGCACAGAACCCACTTGGGAAAATACCCTGCCTGCTGCTTGCGGATGGCACGGCGCTCTATGACAGCCGGGTGATCACCCGCTACCTGGATGATCTGGCCGGGGGCAGTCTTTATCCTGTGGCGCCCGAACTGTGGGATATCTTGACGCTTGAGGCCACGGCGGACGGGATCATGGATGCGGCGGTGATGATGGTTTATGAGACACGGGTCCGCCCGGAAGAGCTGGTCTTTGCGACCTGGGTCGAAAGCCAGTGGGTTCGCGTCACCCGCGCTCTGGATGCCATTGAGCAAAACAACATTGGCCAGTTGTCCGGCCCTCTGAACATCGCGCAGATCGCAGTGGGTTCCGCGCTGGAATATCTTGATTTTCGCCATGCTGACCGTGACTGGCGTGCAGGGCGTCCGGCGCTGGCCGACTGGCAGGCCGGATTTGCGCTCCGCGAGGCGATGCAGGCCACGCGACCGGGCGCCTAACAAGGCGGTGCAGGCCAACAAAGCTTGCTCTTGCGGCCTCCAGACCCTAGAAGCGGGGAAAATCAGATCAGGAGGCCGTGATGGGCTTTAAGACCGGAATTGTGGGCCTGCCGAACGTCGGCAAATCGACCCTGTTCAACGCATTGACAAAAACCGCGGCCGCACAGGCCGCCAACTTTCCTTTCTGCACCATTGAACCCAATGTGGGGGACGTGGGCGTGCCGGATGCGCGTCTGGACAAACTGGCCACAATCGCCGGGTCCAAAAACATCATCCCCACCCGGATGACCTTTGTGGATATCGCCGGTCTGGTCAAAGGCGCCTCTCAGGGCGAAGGCCTTGGCAACCAGTTTCTGGCCAATATCCGCGAATGTGATGCCATCGCCCATGTGGTGCGCTGTTTTGAAGACGGCGATGTCACCCATGTTGAAGGCCGGGTGAACCCGGTTGAGGACGCACAGGTTGTCGAAACCGAACTGATGCTGGCCGATATGGAATCGATCGAAAAACGGTTGCAGAACATCACCCGCAAAGTGCGTGGCGGTGACAAAGAAGCGGTGCAGCAGGAACGCCTGATGCGCGCTGCGATCGCGATGCTGGAAGAGGGTCGTCCGGCGCGCTACGTGGAGGTCGATGAAGACGACGCCAAAGCCTGGAAAATGCTGCAGCTTCTGACCACCAAGCCGATCCTCTATGTCTGTAACGTTGGCGAAGATGAAGCCTCGGAAGGCAACGCGTTGTCGGATGCGGTGCATAAAATGGCGCTGGAACAGGGCGCGGCCTCGGTGGTGATTTCAGCGAAGATCGAAGAAGAGATCAGCCAGCTGGATGCCGATGAGGCAGAGATGTTCCTGACTGAAATGGGACTGGAAGAGGCCGGGCTCGATCGGCTGATCCGCGCCGGTTACCAGCTGCTGCATCTGGAAACCTATTTCACTGTCGGCCCCAAAGAGGCGCGGGCCTGGACCATCCGTCAGGGCACGCTGGCGCCTCAGGCCGCCGGTGTGATTCACGGTGACTTTGAAAAAGGTTTCATCCGCGCCGAAACCATCGCCTATGACGACTTTGTCACTCTGGGTGGTGAAACAAAGGCCAAAGAAGCCGGCAAAATGCGCGCAGAGGGTAAAGCCTATGGCGTCAAAGACGGCGACGTTCTGCACTTCCTGTTCAACAAATAATCGTCACTGAAATGATGTCACGGCCTCCCGGCAAATCCGGGGGGCTTTTTTATGGGTAAAACCCGCTTGTGTTTGCGGGAACGTGAGTGTTATTTCTCACCGCTTCAACAGGAATGGTGCACGACATGGTAAAGCTGATTATTGATACAGATCCCGGTGTGGATGACGCGATGGCGATCTTTTATGCGGCAGCAGCCCCAGAGATTGAACTGCTGGGTCTGACGTCGATTTTTGGCAATGTACGCACCGAGCAGGCCACCCGCAATGCGCTGCGCCTGCTGGAAGCTGCTGGTGTTGATGCGCCGGTGGCAGAAGGGGCGACAGGGCCGCTGCAAATGCCGCCGTTTACCCCTTCAGCACATGTGCACGGCGCTGAAGGATTTGGCGATATTCCCGCCGTAACACCGGTCGCGAAGGCGATTGAAGAAAGTGCCGCCGCATTTCTCTGCCACATGGCACGTGAACACAAAGGCGAGCTGGTGGTTTGTCCGATCGGCCCGCTGACCAATATCGCGCTGGCCATTCAGCTTGACCCGGAGTTTGTCACCAACGTGGCGCGCATCGTCATAATGGGCGGCTCGCTGGAAGAGGGTGGCAACATCACCCCGCATGCCGAAGCCAATATCTATCATGACCCCCATGCGGCTGAGGTCGTTTTTGCCTCTGGCGCGCCGGTGGTCCTGGTCGGTCTTGATGTGACCCACCGCATTCTCTGCACTAGCGACGATTTCAGCGCCATCGCCAAAGCGGCGCCGGAACTGGGTGGCATGCTGCAGGAAATGAGCGTGTTCTATCTGCATTTCTATGAAACCGTTGGCAAGTTTGACGGCTGTTCGCTGCATGACCCCGCCGCAGTGATTGCCTGCACCCATCCCGAACTTTTTGAAATGCGCGACGTGCCCGTCCGGGTGGTCTGTGAGGGCGAGGAAATCGGGCTGACCATTGCTGATCGCGCCGTGGGCCGTCCTGCGATCCAGGTCTGCATGGGGGTGCAGTCTGAGGCGGTCAAGGGCTTGTTTATGGGCCACCTCGCGACGCTCAGCTGAGTGTTCCGGCGGGCAGCTGCAAGCTGATGCATTGCTGCCCGTCTGGTTATGTCGCTGAAATCTGATGGCGTGCAGGTGCGAATTTCCGGCACCGGCCTGGACAAACATGCGCCGCGTTTTAAATGGTCAATGGCTCACAACGAAATCCATCACCGCAGCGGCATCAGTCGGTTTCACTCACCGGTCTGACAGGCGCCCGGGCGTCGCACGGCTCCAGCAGCCAGTGCGCCAGGAGGAATGTTTACATGACCGAATTTGCCGCCAAGGAGCAGGCCTGGACCGCTCTGAACCGGGTTCAGCGCCGGATCTACCGGGCATCAGAACGGGCGCTTGCAGAGCAAGGCCTGCCCAATCTGAAATGGTATGATGTTTTGCAGGAGCTTGACCGCGCCGAGGAGGGGCTGCGTCCCTTCGCGCTGGAAGGCAAGCTCTTGTTTGAGCAGTCGAGTTTTTCACGCCAGGCCCATAAAATGATGGATGCCGGGCTGATCGAGCAAACGACCTCGCCGCAGGACCGGCGTGGCAGGGTGTTGAAGTTATCCGCTGCAGGCAAGGCTATGCGCACCCGCATGTGGGACGTGTACCGCAGCGAGATCGACAGCCAGTTTTCCGGTCTCAGCGCTGAAATGGCGCAACATCTCAGTGCACTTCTGGCCCATCTGCTGCCCGACCCGGAGAACGCCGCCTCCCATTCATAGATCCGTTGAGGCCAGCACAGCAGCGCCACACCTGTCGCCGGCAGGCTGCAGGGGAGGGCGTGCGCCCCGCTCCGGGCCGACCCTGCCTTGGGCAGGGATCAGGGGCAGGCCACAGGAGCGGAGTACGGAACCGGGGTGCAGGAGCGGGGTACGGACCCGGGGCCGCCTTTGTCAAAGCTGCCAACGGCTGCAGGGCCAGCGTCCACTCAGCCAGTCGCCACGCAGCCGGCGCCCGTTCAGCCGGCCCTATTCAGCCAGCGTCAGCTCCGCCAGCAAATTGGCCCATTGCGCGCCATGCATATCGCGGTCCTGGCGGGTGCCCTGTACCACCGGGCGTGGCAAAGAAAACTTCACCACATTCAACGAGTCGATATCAAACCGCTTCATGGTCTCTGCGGGCACGGAAAACAGCCGGGCAACGTCGGCGGTCTTCAACGTCGCGGACACACGTCGGAACATTTCCGGGCTGCCACAAAACACGTCAATGGTAAGCCAGAACGGCCCGGCATTTTTGGAGCGGACTTTTTCGACCAGTTCACCCAGTTCAGCCATGATCTGTCTCTCTTACTTCGAGGCGGAACGCGTCCATCGGAGCGTCCAGCGCCATAATGTGATTCAGGCAGAATTCATACAGCGCGCCCCGTTGCATTTCCGCCGGAGAAAACGGGAAAGCGAAGGTCGGCATCGGCTCATCCTCAATCAGCGGGTGGTGCAGCAGATAGGGGTTTAGCATTTTGCCGATCTCCCGCGCCAGCTCTGCAGACTGCGCCGTAATAATGCCCATCACGCCAACCTCATGGGGGGTGCTGGTTTTGCTTTCCAGCGCGCCCAGGGTGGCATCCACGCCAATCAGACGGATCTCAATGTCAAACGCTTCCGCGGGCAGGGACAACCGGTCTTCCACTTTGGCGCAACATTGCGCGACGATGTCATCGGCCCATTGGCGGGCGTTTTCCACATAACGCCGTTCGCGCAGGATCGCCATACAGACGGACTGATAGCCGGCAATGCGGGCGCCCTCGAGTTTTACAGTGTACGCACCCGGGATCCATTCAGAGCCCTCAACCCGCACCGTGCGGGAATCCAGCGCAGTATAACAGGCCCGGGTCGCGTCCAGGTGCCCGCCCGGCTCATACAGAATATAAGGGTCGGTGTTTTCATACAGCATATGAGCCGACACCGTATAGGGCGTCGCCCGGGCGGTTTCCGCCAGCGGGAAGATGGTGAAGCCGGTCGCATCAAAGTCCAGCTGGATAACGCCTGTGCCGGGCTGTGTCGTTGCTATTGCGCCGCATTCGCCCACTTTGGCCCCGTGCCAGACCGCCCCGGCATGATCGCCGCGCATCAGCGGCAGGGCGGCAATGATTGCGGTGTCGGTGGTGCGGCCGGCGATGATGATATCAGCGCCAGTGTTCAGTGCCGCCTGTATTTGCTCAGCACCGGCCAACGCGACGATATTGCTGCAGCTTTTGATAATGTCTTCATTGATCGCGGGCGCCGCTGGCAGGGCGGTGACCCGTCCGTTTTCAAGCGCGGTAAGCACAGTCGCAGCACTCTGTCCCGAATAGAGCAGGGCGACCTTCAACTCCTGGCCAAGTTCTTCAGCGATCTCTTTGGTGATCTCAAACAGCCAGTCGACCGTCTGGTCCGCACCGCATGTGCCGGCGGTGCCAATGATCAGAGGCACCCCGGCCTGCGCGCGCGCCTGCATCAGCCCGCGCCATTCTGCTTTGGTGGAGGCGGCGGAATATTTTGACATTCCGTGGCCAAGATAGGACGGGCCGCTGTCGGTTGAACCGCCGTCGATCGCGATGACATCGGGCTTGTTGGCAATGCCCGCCATCAACGCGTCCCGGTCGTAACCCAGCCCCAGAGCGCCAGAAGGGATCAATACGCGGGTCATTGAGTAGTTCCAGTTTTAATGAGCATATTCAGACAAATGGCCTTCCGCTTAGAATTGGGCAGTGTCGCTGTGTGCCTGGGCAGATGCCGCTGTGCAGAGTGGTTTCCCTGGTGGCACGGGCACAGTCTCGCCCGGAAATTAGGCCTGTCTGGTGCAATTGTCCACCGTTGGAACCGCGCGCAACCAAGCAGGTCGCGCGCCGCGCAGCTTCAGAGACAAATCACAGGTCAATCTCGGGGCGATCTGGCGTCGCAGGTCCGGTTTCCAGGTTTGTGCAGCCGTTTATCCCGGCTTGCGCAAGCATTGCGCGCCGAAATTTCGACAGCGGCAACGGGTCGTTGAAATTCAATCTGAACTTAAATGGAAAACTCGTGACCGGGCCAAATCTTGCGAAACGTGTCCAGGTATTCATTTTGGAGATATCCGGAAGTAGTTCTTTAAGCTTCGTTTCAATAATCAGTGAAAAGGCATCATGGTCCGCAAGGCGCTCATATGGCCAGTCAAGGCCAGGGTAATACTCGCGCACCCACATTCTGAATAATGTCACGGCACGGCACGGCACGGTATGCGTTTTCGTATTTGGTGTTGAATGGCGCCGAAATTTCGTAAAAAGAAGTCCGGCCCGCTCGCTTTTTTTTCACATATGTGAGCTCATCCAGACGTAAGTTCCGCAAGTCAATTGATCTGACATATTTGAAGAAACCATTGTTCTCTTCGTTTGGTGCAAACTCACGTGCGAATGAAATGCGGCATGGCTTAATGTCGACGCTTATATAACCCATGTCTGTCAAAGAACGCCTGAGCAGCATTTCACTGTCATCCGTATTGGAACGCACGGGCTGCGCTATGCCGGAAAGTGAAATGGTGCTTGCAACAATTGCACCAAAAGAGAATAGCGTGCAGCGTTTTCTCAAAGCCTTGTTTTTTAACTTCATATATCTTTGTGCAACACTGATGATTTACGCTGCTTTGCCGGGCCGGCGCGCCAGTGTGTTCGCCAAATCAACACACGGGTGATCAGCGAAAATACTATGTGGGACAGGATTTAAGTTGGCCACTGGAAAAGCGGCTTCCCATAGCATTCACAACAGTCGCCAAAGCGGCAACAAGTCTGCGGAGGACGGCAGACCTGGGTTATCCGTCGCACCGTCGACAAATGCGATCCTGTGCTGCTGAGGGTGAACGGCGGGGTAAGGGCGGAAAATGGCAGTAATTCGGGCTCTGTATTGAATGAAAACGACAAAATTTGGCGAAAATCGTTTAAAATCAACACGTCTCGCCGTTTTGTAAAAATGATAGGTTGCAGAAGAAAAGCCTTGTGTCTCCAGTGGCATCTAATTATTACCCGTCCTTGGAGACGTGGCCGAGTGGTCGAAGGCGCTCCCCTGCTAAGGGAGTAGGCCCGGAAGGGTCTCGAGGGTTCGAATCCCTTCGTCTCCGCCACCACACAATTTTGTTAGTTTGAATTGGGTCGCCTTGGGCGGCCTTTTTCATTTGTTTACTTGAGCTTAGCTGGATTTTTCGTTTGTCTTGAGTTTCTTTCGGTTGTGCCTATATTCATTCCTTGAGTGGTATGAAATGTGGTATTTTGAAATGGCCCTATCTGGCAAGCTGACGAAGAAGCTGGTTGAGAATCTAAGCGCTGGGCGTCACGGAGATGGCAACGGCTTGTATCTGGTGGTTGATCCATCCGGCGCTCGGCGTTGGATCGTGCGGGTGGTGGTCAAAGGCCAGAAGAACAAAAAAGGCGCACCGCTGCGCACTGACTTTGGCTTGGGTGGGGCGGACATCGTGACGCTCAACCAGGCGCGTGAACGGGCGCTGGAATATCGCCGCATGGCCAAGCAAGGGTTGAACCCACGTTTTAATGCGCGGCAGGAGGTGCCGAGCTTTGAAGAGGTGGCGCGTCAGGTTCATATTGACCGGATGCCAACGTGGAAGAATGCCAAGCATGGTCAGCAGTGGATCAACACATTGCGGGACTACGCCTTCCCCAAGATTGGCCGGATGCCGATCAACAGTATTGATCAGCCGGAAGTGATGATGCGCCTTGCGCCTGTCTGGACGGAGAAGCATGAGACCGCGAAGCGGCTTGCTCAACGGATCAAGACGGTGCTGGATGTGGCGCGTTCCAAGGGGTTCCGATCGGGTGAGAACCCGGTCACCGCGATCAAGGACGCGCAGGCGTTGCCGAAAGTCAAAGCCAGGGTGAAGCACCACAAGGCGATGCACTGGAAAGATGTGCCGGATTTCTACGCTGACCTGAAATCCCGCAAAGCGATGGCAGCAAAAGCTCTGATGTTTACGTGTCTGACGGGATCAAGAACGGGCGAGGCCCTGGGGCTTCGCTGGGAAGAGATCGATTTTGAAGATCGCCTGTGGACCTGCCCGCCGGAACGTATGAAGACGGGCGAAGAGCACCGTGTTCCGCTGACGGATGAAATGCTGGCGATCATCGAGCCGTTGAAGGCAATGAAGTCTGACTACGTTTTTGAGGGGCAGAAACGGCACAAGCCACTGTCCAATATGTCGATGCTGATGCTGTTACGCCGAATGAGCGTTGAAGGCGTCACTGTGCATGGGTTCCGGTCGACATTCCGGGACTGGGCTTCTGAGGTGGCGAACGCCCCACGGGAGGTCGCTGAGAAGAGCTTAGCCCACTCCGTCGGGTCGGATGTGGAGAGAGCTTACGCACGTTCAGACCTGCTGGAAAAACGACGCGCATTGATGCGCGATTGGTCTCAATTCGTCGTAAGCGCCTGCAATCCGGTGGCGTCCTGATGGAAACAGTATTTATCGACGGCGCTGTGTTTCAATATATCGATCTTATCCGGGTTGCCTTGAGCGAGGAGGATAATACGCAGCGCTTGCAAGCGATCAAAAATGTGAAACATGACGTGGTGGCGTCGCGGCTTGAGTTGCTGCTGGACGAAGGCGACGGCGATTGGATGTCGGCTCCAAAGAATACCGAATTTGTCGCAGGGATGGCGAAGTCGGCCCCCGCGCGGCACGAGGCTATCTATGAATTCATGCAGACTGCCCGGCGGTATGAAGGTGAAAACGGACACGGGAATGAGCGGAAACTCAATATTGCCGAGCATATTGGAAAGTCGGTCTGGCTCTCAATTCGGGAAGGAAAGCTCCAGGGTGTTCAGGTTGTCGGTGGGATACTGCAACAAGTCAGTGATGCCGCGAGAGAATTCGGCATAAGTGGTGCCAGAGATAAGGATGCCCTCAGGAATATCTGGAAGAGGTATCGCGGCGTCGTCCACCTGGGCATGGCCATGGACCTCTGCGGAGACGATCCAAAAGCTGGAACTGGCGTTCTGGATCTGGCCGAAAGGATTCGGCGAGATTTGAGTGAAAATTGCCCGAGAGGCAAATCAAAACCGTATGTTGATGCAAGCGAGCAAATTTGTTTTGTCGGTAAATCAAGGGTTTAGGGTCCCCGGTTTCGAGACCGGGGACTGCCGGTCGATGTAGATCAGGGCGCATCCATTCGTTGCCACTCAAGGCAACGAAAGGAACACTTACATTGCCCAATCTCTTTGAAAATGATCGCTGCTACGTCTTGGGCGATCCAGAACTCGACATTATCGGTGATCGCGACAAACTGGCCCAATGGCGGCATAAGATGAAGGGCCCAGCCTTCTACCGCCTGGGCCGCAAGATCATTTATCGCGGCTCCGACCTGAATGAATGGGTTGATGCGGGCCGCGTTGATCCCGCTATGCGGGGGCCTTCCTGATGGTCGCCTCAATAGCTACGTCGCAGAGCGCGCGCCCGAGCACCTGTCTCCTCGCTGACGATCAATCCGTATTGCCCCTTCTGAAGGGGCGGTGCGGTGTTTTCAGGTTTCTGCTTCCCCCGGCGCTGGGCATGGGGGTGGCATCGAATGTCTGAGACCACACCGCATTCAAACGCTGATCTCGGGGACTTGTTCGGTTTCTGTGGTCAGGCCGATGCCGCGCCTCCGGTCAGGAAACGCCAGCCGAAAAAAGGCGATCCGGTTGCGCGCCCCGCAAAACCCCAAACGGCATCCCGGTTTCTTTCGATTGCCGAAGTTGCGCAGCGCTATGGTGTGTCGCACGCAACCGTTTGGCGTTGGGCAGAAAAAGGCGGCGATTTTCCACAGCCGATCAAGCTGTCCGCAGGCACAAGCCGCTGGTCAGATGAGCAGCTCTTCGAATTCGAAAGCCGCGCTTCATTGCGCCTGTCTCGCAAGAAATCGAGCTCGGCAGAAACGGCGGCAGAGAAGCTGAGCAGGAGTGCGACGTCATGAGCCGCTCCTATAAAAACGTTCGGCCAAAAAAGCATTTTGTGTACGCGGTCGATGACCTCATGACGCTCTACGGAGTTGTTCGAAACACTGTTTCAAATTGGGTCAAGGAAGGTCTGAAGCCATCGGATGGCTTCACTCCCTATGTGTTCCGTGGGGCGGAGGTGAAGCGGTTCAGTGATGCGCGGCGCCCGACAAACAAAGCGCATCTTCGTAAGGGAGAATTCAAATGCTTTGTGTGCGGCTACCGGATGTTCCCAGCGCCTGAATCGTTGAGCTGCGGCGCCACAAAAGGTGGGCTTCGCGGGTTGTGGGGGGCCTGTTCGAACTGTGGAGGCGTGGTCACAAAAAGAGTAAATGAGACCGATTGCGACAAGATTTTGAAGTGCGCCGATACCAATACCAGCCTGGCCTCCCTGGACGAAGGATATGAGGTAATCCCGGCTGGTATTGGGAACGATCGCCAGCCCAAGGCTGAGATCTGGTATGTGGTGAATGATCGCATTCTGTATGAGTGGCTGCATTTCGCGGGCCGTTGGGATGATAAAACGATCTCGGCAAAGCTTGCGGCAATCCGTCAGTTTGAGGATTTCTGCGATGGCAAGGCGTTTGCAAAGGTCACCATAGCTGACGTCGTGGCATTCCGTGAGCACCTCAAATCAAGTGTTGATGCCTCCGCAAAAGAACAGTTCAGCATATCGACAGTTCGGCATCGCGCATCGCACCTCAAGTCGTTCTTCGAGTGGTTGGTCGAGCAAAAAGGCTACCGTGGCCTGAACAAAACGCTTCCGCGCTATTTTGAGCTGCCGAAGAAGTTTGATGCTGTTGCCCTGGCCCCGAACAAACGCCCTGCGCCAACGCTGGAAGAAGCTGTTGAAATGGTGGGTGGCATGCCGTGCCGGACCAGCAAAGAACGGCGCGACCAGGCCATGATGGCCATTGCATTCGTGGCAGCTCTTCGGGCTGACACGATCACCTCCTTGAAGATCGGGCACCTTGAGGTGTCGGCGAAGATCGTTGTTCAGGATGCGAAAAGCTCGCGTACGAAGAATGGCAAAAGCTTACGGATCAACTTCTTCCCACTCCCCGCGATCTTTGCCAGGGTCGTCTGTGACTGGAAAACTGAACTGCTCGCACTGGGGTTTGAGGCAGAAGATGCTCTGTTCCCCGATGAAAAGCACCTTGTGAAACGCCAATTTGCCTCGTCCGCAGATAACATTCCGGTAATGTCTTCTACACATGCTGTTTCGGCGGCATTCAAAACGGCTTCGGAGCCTCTGAGGAAACGTTTTCCACCCCACTCAGCCAAGCGATGCATTGGGAACTTGAGCATGAAAATTTGCAAATCCCAGGAGGAAATGAAGGCCTGGTCCATGAATATGGGGCATGAAGATGAGGACGTGACGCTTAAGTACTACAAACAGATTCCAGACGAGCGCGTGTTCGAGATCTTCGATCAGTTTGATGCAGAGAATGTGGATACCGTAGATGATAAGGACCTTATGCTCCTTTATCACGAGCACAGGCTGGACAGGGGCACGCCTGAATTTGAACGCGCCAGAAGGCTGGTGCTTGAACGGCAAGCCAAGGGGAACGGAGCGGATGAAACATAGCACTGTCCATCTTTTTCGCGCCAGGTAGTTCAAGATTGTGCACGATTGAAATCTTGTCATTCCGAGAGCGCGGTTGTGATGCGGCCTTGGCCGTCGGAACAATTTGCGCAAGTAAACCAAAGGTCAGGTTCCGGATTCTCTTGCAGACAGACGAAACGCAGTAGGATGCTGTATTTCGTCGAATTAATGTATTTCACAATTCTTGAAGTTTTTTGGAAATCTCCGTCCGCTTGCTGTGATGCATTCGATTGCATCTGCTCAACGACTGCCCATTTGAACATTTCCTAACCGTCGTCTCCCTTTCGCGTAAGTTCTTATTGTTGATAAAGGGCACTACGCTGCACGCTATGTCGGAGAATATTGTTTGCTCCGAGTACGCGAATTCGGTCAACCTCTCAAAAGGGGTGCAGCCAGACGGGGTCGGATCTGCTCTATCGGGTTGAGTTCGCCTCTGAGACACTGGCGCGCCTGCCGAAAAACTGCGTGTCGCGTGGCCAGCGCTATCAAGTTCGCGGATATGCTTGAATTTACGACCCGATTTGACGGGATCACCACAGGGGCACGCCCAGGGCACGCGCGATTGTCAGCGAAACGGGCCACCCAGCAGGCCATTGCCAATCTGCGGTATATGGCGCGCCCGTCAGCAGTTTTGCCAGGGAACACGGTTATTATGAACTTACCCGTGTTACCATCCGCGCGATGTGCGTGGAGGATCACAAAGACAATCTGTTGCAGAACTTTACCAGGACAGAAGGTCCGCGGGTGGCAGGCGTCAGCAGCCCGCGGACGAGCTAGCCAACGGGTGCGAATTAGTCAAGTAACTACGAAAAGTAGACTTTGGCTGCGCCGCAGTCGTCACAAGCGGTCACAATGGGCCGTGAACTGGGACCACGGCAATCAAAGATCGCAACATATACTTGAGCGCAGACGCTGGGATCAACTAGCAGTTTCGGTTTTCAGGAAACATCTGAGGAGCCAAGCAGGATCGAATGGTTGCGTTGGAGGTGTTAATACATGAGATTGCAGGATCATCGCCGAAGGAGATTGCGACATGATGATCTATGGATTAAACACCTGCGCGATTTGCCAGAAGGCACGCAAGGCGCTGGAGGCCGCGGGCAAGAAGGTCGGTTTTCGCGATGTCCGGGCAGAACCTCTGAGCGAAGTTGAATTGGCTGAACTGATTGCAGAGTTTGGGGATCGGCTGGTGGATCGAAAGTCGAATGACTACCGAGCGCTTAACGATTGGCTGAAAAATTCGGAAGCAGAGGCGCAGGTCTCCGCCCGGCCTAAGGTGATGGCCCGCCCGGTAATACGCGATCGGGGTATTTTTTATCTGGGCTGGGATGAGGCAGTCCAAAAAGCTTTGCTCCCGGTGTCAACGGCGGAGTAAAAACCTGCCAGCTTGGCGGAGCAAAAGCAGGCCACTTGGCGTGACGGCAGCTTTGGCATTTTGTTGATGGACTGAGGGTTTTGTTTGTGTGTGCGCACTGGAACGTGTGGCGCCCATACAGCAAGCGGGTTCCAGGGTGCATTGGCCGTCAGGCCAATTGTTATTCGTTGGCTTTGGCGAGCCGTGACCGGCTTTGATTGAGACGATAGCTTTCGCCGTTCATCTCCAGAATGTTCACGTGGTGTGTCAGTCGGTCCAGCAGCGCGCCAGTCAGGCGCTCGGTGCCGAATGTTTCGGTCCATTCCTCGAATGGCAGATTGCTCGTGATCAGTGTGGATCCGCGTTCATAGCGTTGCGATATCAGCTCGAACAATAGCTCTGCGCCTGTTTTGCTGAGCGGCACAAACCCCAGTTCGTCGATGATCAGCAGTTTGACCTTCGCCAGTTGTCGCTGCAATCGTAGCAGACGCTTCTCATTGCGGGCTTCCATCAGCCCGTGAGCCAGTGAGGAGGCGGTGACGAAGCTGACCGGCAACCCCTTTTGGCAGGCCGCCAGCCCCAGCCCGAGCGCGACATGGGTTTTGCCGCTGCCTGATGGCCCAAGGGCGATGACATTCTCCTGCCGCTCGATCCATTCACAGCGCGCCAGCTCCAAGACCATCATCTTGTTTAGGGATGGAATTGCCTTGAAGTCGAAGCTGTCCAAACTTTTGACGGCCGGGAATTTTGCCGACTTGATCCTGCGCTCAACCATGAGCCGTTCGCGGTCGATCACCTCTAACTCTGTCAGGCGCGCCAGATAGCGAACGTGATCCACGCCTTCGGCGGCACAGATGCGGGCCTGCTTGTCGTGCTCGCGCAGGAAGGTTGGCAATCTGAGTGTTTTGAGGTGATGGGCCAGCAGCAGTTCGGGTGCAGTTGTCATGGCGCTTCTCCGCCCAGCAGGCGCATGTAGGAGGCTGCGGATGTTGTGGCGATGCTGGTTCTGGGCAAGTACGGATATTGTCTTCGGTCAACCACTGATCAATCTGCCCCGTATACATATCTAACTTCGGACGCTTGATCTCCGCCGTTCGGCGATAGCCAGGCGGCTCTGAATACGCCAACATCTTCGATACACTTTCGCGGCTGATGCCAAAATTCCGGACAATCTTGCGCCCGCTCAGCCCATCATGAAAATGGGCGCAACGCACCTTCAAATACAATTCCACGGTAAATATCCCCAAGCCCTCCCGAACACCGAAAGGACAAAGGTGGCCGACTATTAGGCCGCCCGCGACAGGCCAACACTACCGATACCGTGGCCGAGTATTGCTCCGCCGCTTACAGGTTTTCATGTCGATGCCACCTCACTCCACCACGGGATAGAAGGGTTTTCCCCAATCCTCGTCTGGGTGATCCATCATGATGTCAATGAACACCGGCATCAGAAACCCTAAAATCGCTGCGCCATCCCGCACCTGTTCGCGGTTTACTGCACTGTTCCAGGTAGAGCCGCCATGCACCAGTTGGTTGCGCAATACATACAGCCTGTCAAAGACGAAACTCAGGGTTCGGGCTGTATTTTGTGACTGGAGCGCCTGCGCAAAGCTGTGGGCTGAAGTCCTAAAGCGCTCCTCCCAGTCGTCGTATCCGTCGATACCGTTGTGATGCTGCCAAAACGGATTGAAAACATATCGGTTTTGCATGAGCATTCGGATCGGTCCTGAAAAGCTCTGCCAGATCGACTTGTAGATTCGTTGCTCGCCATCCAGAGCCACAATATTGTTGAAAAAATCAGCGAATGTCGAGCGTTCCCCGCGCGCAATGCTCCGGAATTCGCTTTCGCCGGCATAAGCTGCGTTGAACGCAATCCACAGGAATACAAACCGGACATCATGATCTTCGTGAGAGGCTTCTGACCGCCCAATCCAGCTGATCGCGCGATGCACTCGCAGGCCCATCGTTTCGGGAAACCCGTCGCGTATTTCGCGCTGTTTTGCTTTCAGTTCGGTATGGGGAATGGTTTCAGGCATGGGAAATACTCACTTGTGAAATGGCCGTGGAAAAATTTGATGAATTGGGCAAAGTGATACTCATGGCAAGGCATCGAAGTCGGATCGCCTGTAGTCTTCAGTCAGCTTTCGCAACCCAGAAGGCGCCAGAACCTCGACAGCATCGCCCCACTGATAGAGAAACCATGCCATTTCTAGCCAGCCAGCGGCATTGAAGCTCACGATCAGACTGCCATCCGGCTGCCGTTCAGACTTTTGGTGGGGATGAAACTGAAACCCGGCGGCACGTTCCGCTGCGGCAGGCGCGAATTTCCAGACAACCTCGCCGTATTGCGCGGGGTCCTGATAGGCGCCAAATGCTTTTGCCGCATGATCGTCGATTGAAAACTCCGGTTCAAAAATAAACGTTTCATCCAAGCTGGCGGCGTCAAGGATCCGGTCCATACGGAAGTTCAACAATTCCGGCCCCCGCGAAGGCTGACGCGCTACCAGATAACTGCGCAGGCCTAGCAGAACACCGTGCGGCTCCAGAATCCTTTCTGCACTATTCTTCTGACCGTAAGAAACGCGCAGTTTGAATGGGCCACGCAGTGCTTCGATTACCGCGTCCATTACCGCTGGGCGTTGCCCAGTCTGCGGGCCGGGGCGGGCGACATGGCCGAGGGATGACAACACGGCCTCGGCGTCAGCCTCGGCCCGAAGCGCATCCCGCACCGGCAGCTTGATCAAGTGCTGGTCACGCAAGTCTTCCAGTGCACGGGCATGGCGCAAGCGGTTGTTATCCTTAGCTTCGCGAACGGCAATTTCGAGGGCCTCAATCGTTGTTTCCTGACGTGGCTCCAAACGTTCAAGCGCGGGGTCTTGCAAACGCCAGCGCCGCCGCCGGTCTGACCCGTCCGTGATCTCCACATTCGCAAATGTGGCTTCCAGCGCGTCGGTCATGCGCTGAGCTGTGCGGTGGGAAATATCAAACTCGGTGCGAATTTCTGCAAGGCTGATACCGGCGTGACGCGAGGACGCGATCAGCGCGAGACGAAGCAGATCCTGAGCTTTTGCAAACGACATCTTCAACCACGACAGGAATTGACACCCTCATACGCTAAAGTTCAAAGTGAAATCTGTCGAGATGATTCTCTCGACGATGGTATTTTGAATATATCGATGCAATTTATGAGGGCATTCACATGAGGGAGATCGACGGCCGAATTCTACTTTCTGCGTCGGACCTCATGCGTTTCATGGGCTGCGCGCATTCGTCAACGCTAGATCTCATGAAGTTGCAAGGCAGAGGGCCGGACCCAAGGGCTGACAGCGAGGATGCCGCCCTGTTGCAAAAACAGGGCGATGCCCATGAGGCGGCGCATCTGGAAAAGCTCAAGGCAGACGGAGGCCGGGTGGTCGAGATCGGCAGTAACGATCTGGCTGCGAACGCCACGCGAACTCGCGGAGTTTTGGCCGAAGGTCCTGATGTGGTGTTTCAGGGAGCCTTCCTGTCCGGCAATTGGGGCGGCTGGTCGGATTTTCTGGAGCGTGTCGAGACGCCCTCGAAGCTGGGAGCATTCAGCTATGAGGTGACCGATACCAAGCTCAAACGCAAACCACATCCCAGCCATGTTCTGCAACTTGTGCTTTATTCCGATCTTCTCGCTGAAATGCAGGGGATCAGCCCTGAGTTTGCGCATATCGAACTGGGAAACGGCGAACGCGCGACACTTCGGCTGTCCGATTATTCAGCCTACGCCCGACAGGCCCGCGCCCGGCTGGAAGCCTTTGTGGCCGATCCGACAGAAACGCGACCCACGCCTTGCGCATCTTGCGGTCTTTGTCGTTGGGAGGATCATTGCAAATTGGTTTGGCAGGAAGAGGACAGCCTGTTCAATGTGGCAAATATCAGCCGCACTCAGGTGAAAAAGCTAGAGGCGGCGGACGCGCATACGCTGGAAGCCTTATCCACTCTGGATCATCCGGTACGCGGCATGGCCGGGCCCACTCTTCAACGGTTGGTGACACAGGCCCGCCTGCAACACGCTCGCAAAACCGGAGAGCCGGATTTTGTTCTGCGCACCCCAGAGCCCGGTAAAGGCTTTGATCTGTTGCCCGAACCGCAACCGGGTGATCTGTTTTACGACATCGAAGGTGATCCGCATTACGAGGACGGCCTTGAATATCTACATGGCGTCTGGGCAAAGGATTCCGGTTTTGTCACGTTTTGGGCGCATGACCACGCCGCCGAAAAACAGGCCGTTATCGATCTGTTCGATTTCTTCCGCGCCCGCCTCGCGCAATTCCCGCAGGCCCGGATCTACCATTATGCGCCTTACGAGATCACGGCCTTGCGCCGCCTGACGGCAAAATACGGTATCGGCGAGGCCTTCCTTGATCGCCTGCTGCGCGAGCGGCGTTTCGTCGATCTTTTCGCCGTAGTGCGCGGCGGGTTGATTGGCTCGGAACCCAACTACTCTATCAAATCCATGGAAGCTTTTTATGATCTCGTACGCGACGGCGAGGTCAAAACGGCGGGTGGCTCAGTCGTGGCCTATGAAAAGTGGCTGGAGACGGGCGAGCAGAAGATTCTCGACGAAATCGAGGATTATAACCGCATCGATTGTGTCTCGACCGAGGATCTGCGCAACTGGTTGGCGAGTATTCGGCCCGTAGGCATGTGGCCAGTTTTTGGCCTGGATGCCGCTGAACAGGAAATAGAGGAAGATGCGGAAGCGGACGCCCAGCGATCCATACTGTCTGCCTCGGACCTGACTGAAGAACGGCAGACTATGCTGTTCGATCTGGGGATGTTCCACGGACGGGAGGCAAAACCGGCCTGGTGGGCAATTTTTGACAGCCTCGCCAAGGACGAGGATGACCTGATTGATGATCTGGACGCGCTTGCCGCGCTTGAAGCTATCGGGCCTGCCGAGCCGATCAAGCGTTCCATGCAGCGCACATATCGTTTTCCAGAACAGGAAACCAAGCTGCGCGCGGGCCGTTCCGCAACAATCCCGACACCGGATGGGTTCGCAACGATTTCAGTGGTGGAACTGGACCGAACGACGCGCCGCATTACACTCAAGACCGGAAATGCGCGGGTGGCGCTATTAATGGATCACCTGACATTGCACCCAGACAAACCGATCTCCACCAAAGTCATTGCCGACGCGTTTCGCAACGTGATTGCCGATCAATGCGGACCGCGCCGCTATCGTGCATTGGATGATCTTCTGTCGCGCTGCCCACCACGGCTGGGAAACGGCAGTGCGGACATTCTGAATGGTGTAGAACCTGTTGCCGCAACCATAAGTGCCGTCTCGCGCATGCAGGAAACTGTTCTGCCCATTCAGGGTCCGCCAGGCACCGGCAAAACATTTGTCTCGGCGCGCGCGATCCTGTCGCTCGTGCGGGCCGGGTACAGGGTTGGCGTCTCATCAAACAGTCACGAGGCGATCCGAAATGTGTTATTGGGCTGCCTGGCTGCAGTTGAAGACGAAGACCTGCCAATCGCGCTGGAAATGGCACACAAGGTTTCCGTCGGCAATGATGGATATCCTGACGGTATCGAGGCGATCTCGCGCTCAACTTCAAATGATGATCCTGCGCTGGCGGAGTCACACGTGGTGGGCGGCACCGCCTTTTTCTTTGCCCGCGACGAGAACATTCAAGTCTTTGACTGGCTGTTTGTCGATGAGGCAGGGCAAGTGGGCCTTGCTAACATGCTCGCAATGGGGCGCGCCGCGCGCAACATCGTGCTTGTTGGAGATCCGCAACAACTGCCGCAAGTCATCCAGGGAGCGCATCCTCACCCGGCAAACCTGTCTTGCCTTGAATGGGTGTTGGGTGATCATGCCACCATCCCGTCCGATCGGGGTATTTTTCTGCCCGTTACACGACGGATGCACCCCGAAGTCTGCCGGTTCATTTCGGATCAAGTCTATGAAGGGCGGCTGGAAAGCCACCCAGACACAGCATGTCAGAGCATAACAGGCACATCTTTCCCTGAAGCGGGGGCATTCTGGGTGCCTGTTACCCACGAAGGCAATGCACAGACCGCCTCCGAGGAAGTGGCGGCGATCGGAAGCGCCATTGACGACCTTCTGAAGGGTAATTGGACCGACAATGAAGGCACTACACGCCCCATTCACGCGAGCGACATCATCGTCGTCGCCCCCTATAACGCCCAGGTCAACGCCCTGTCTGAGGCCGTGCCTGCAGGTATTCGTGTCGGTACCGTAGACAAATTTCAGGGGCAGGAAGCGCCAATCTGCCTTGTATCTATGACCGCATCTTCCGCCGAAGAAACTTCGCGCGGCATGGAATTCCTGTTTTCGCTCAACCGGATCAATGTGGCGGTGTCCCGTGCAAAAGGGTTGGCACTTGTGTTCGGCGCCCCAAGGTTGCGCGAAGCAAAATGCACGACGGTCGAACAGATGCGGCTGGTGAATACACTTTGTGCGTTGCCCGAAGGAAATATTTCAACAAACGGTGGATTTAATTCGCGAGGGATTTCTGATGACGAACGATAGCATTCCGGCGGCATTTTTAGCAAAACTGCCGGACGCCCGAAAAACGATGTGGTTCAATGCCATGAGAATAGTGAAAACCGGCAAGGCAGAGTATGCGCAAAAGGCAGCGCAGATTCTTGACGAATATGAAGCAATCGAATTGGCTGGTGATCGGCCAGAGGCGA
This sequence comes from Candidatus Halocynthiibacter alkanivorans, assembly GCF_003333265.1. Taxonomy (GTDB): domain Bacteria; phylum Pseudomonadota; class Alphaproteobacteria; order Rhodobacterales; family Rhodobacteraceae; genus Halocyntiibacter_A; species Halocyntiibacter_A alkanivorans. Next base: position 10,513 of record NZ_QOLB01000117.1, on the reverse strand, counting down.
CAGAGCCTGCGGGCACCCTGATGTTTGAACCCCATGTCCACGGTTATGTCTCGTTTGGCTACGCCGATGGCCAATGCACTGTTTCCATCCGAAAGACTGAACAGCACCGACACGAGGGTAACCGAGTCTATCAGGTAATCGTGCTGGGACAGACAATGCCAGAAACCTGTCGCTCGATCGAAGAAGCTCGTGAGCTTGGCGCATTCGAGTATGGCAAACGATCTGGGGATGCTGCGTGATCCGCTTCATTCATACGTCTGATCTTCATTTGGGCAGCCGTTTCGGGAATATGCCCGAAGACGTTCGCGGACGCCTTGTCGATGCCAGACATCAAATTCTCGACCGTCTTGTCCAGGCAGCATGCGATCATGACACGGCTCATATTCTTGTGGCAGGCGATGTCTTTGATACCGAAACACCAACTGATCCCATTTGGCGTCAAGCTTTGTCGGCTATGGGACGCAATCCAGACATTCAATGGTGGTTGATTCCCGGCAATCACGACAGCCTTGCCGCCGAAAGCCTGTGGGATCGGTTTCGCCACCATGCTCCCGCCAATGTGCATCTGATCGACACCGCCGAGCCGGTCGAGATTGAGAAGGACGTGTGCCTTCTACCGTGCCCCATGCCGCGCCGGTATCCAGGTCGGGATCTGACGGACTGGATGGCGAACCACAAAACCGATCCGCAAGTGCTGCGTATCGGGCTGGCCCATGGCGCAATCCGAGATTTCAGCGAGGGAGGCGTGGAAGGTGATGATATCATTCCGCCTGATCGCGCCGAAGGGGCCGGGCTGGACTATTTGGCGCTGGGCGACTGGCACGGTGCCATTCCGGTTGGAAAACGGACTTGGTATTCGGGAACGCCCGAGCGTGACAGCTTTCGCCATGGTGGACGAGGAACCTGCCTTGCCGTGACGCTCGATGGCCCCAGCATTGCACCAAAGACAGAAACTGTAGAGACCGGAAAATTCTACTGGGCCGATGAGGGCCTGTCGCTCGTGCCCGGACAGGCGGCCGCAGAAGCATTCGAGGCGTTGTTGCCAGCAGATCGCAGCCTATTGCGCGATTACATATTCAGGGTTCGCGCATCCGGGCGTGCAACGTTGGCCGAGCAAGCCGCACTGCAGGTCGCTGCCGAAATGGCTGCACCTGAATTTTGCCACTTCGTTCTGGACACAAGTGCGCTTGAAACTGAATTTGAAGACGCTGACCTTGATGCGATTGATCATGCAGGTGCCCTGCGGGTGGCGGCCGAAGAACTCAGCAAAAAGGCGCAGGACAGTGAGCGCAGTGCCGAGGCGCGCAAAATATCCGCGGCTGCCCTGAACCGGCTATACGGATATCTTCAGGAGGGGCAAAAATGAAACTTATTTCTGTCACGCTTAGCGATATTCGCCGTTTTGATAAACCTGTCCGCATTGACGGAATAGGAGACGGATTAAATGTTCTGACCGCCCCCAATGAGTACGGAAAATCCACATTGTTTGATGCTCTGCAGGCGGTGTTTTTCCAGGTGAATCGTGCCAAAAGCAAGGAGATCATGGCTCTGAAACCGCATGCGGGCGGGGCTCCGCAGGTTGAAGTCGAGGTTGAAACCCCGGATGGTCGGTTCCACATCATCAAGCGTTGGCTGAAACAGCCGATGGCGGAGGTGTATAAGGGTGATCGACTGATCGCCAAGGCGGATGATGCCGAGGCCTGGATTGCTAAATTAGTGCATTCTGGAGATGCGGGAGGGCCTGCCGGATTATTATGGGTGCGCCAAGGGATTACGGCGCTCGACCAAGGTTCTAAAAAGGAAAAGGAAAGTGCGCAGCACGCCCGACAGGATCTGATGTCTTCGGTTGCAGGCGAAGTTGAAGCCCTCACCGGCGGGCGACGCATGGATATCGCAATTGACCGGTGCCAAGATGATCTGAGCAAGTATGTCACGGCAACAGGGCGGGTGTTGAAAAGTGGCCCGCTGGATACGGCCGAAAAGGAAGTGGCCAGCAATGCGCAGCGTAAGAGCGAATTGGAAGACACCGTGCGGGAACTTTCCGGCGCGATTGACCTGCGGCGCGGCATAAAAAAGACGCTTGCTGAGCTTCAGGATGCAGATGTGATCTCCGGCCGAGAACAGCGTCTTTTAGATGCCACCAAAGTTCATGACGATGCGCGGCGCCATGCAGATAGCGTGTCACGCGCGCAAAATGCGGTGAAAACGGCAACTCTGGAACGTGATGCTGTGAAAACCAAGCTGGAAGAACTTATAAAAGCCACAAAATCGTTTGCGAAAGCGCAGAAGGATCAATCGGACACATCTGAATTTGCAGCAGAATGCGTCAAGACGCTGAAGGATTTCGAGGCGGAATTTGTGTCCTGTAAGGCTGATGTAAAAACGGCCCGCGAGGGTGAAGAAGTTGCCGTAAAGACCCTTAACGCCGTTCTGAAAGCCGAGAGCGGGCGCAGCGCCGAAACGCGTCGAAAGGATCTGAAAAAGCGCATCAACGACGTCGAAGCATTGGCTAAGTCAATCACCGGCGACAGTAAAGCAGCGGTGACAGGCCCGGACCACAAAACGATCAAAAAGCTGGATGTGCTGTCACAGGAAGTCTCTGTTCAACAGGAACTACGCACGCGCAGCGCTCCACAAGTCAGCTTGAGTTATGTCAGTGCTGAAATCCCGCGAGCCACGATTGCAGGGGGTATTCTGAAAGATCAGGAGGTTGTCCCTCTCCCGGATGGTGCCACGATTGACCTTCCGGGATTTGGCATTCTTACCCTGCGCCCTGGGCAGGGCGCCAACGATGATGACGAATTAAACAAGGCTGAGACAAATTTTGCGAAGTCGCTGGATGACGCTGATTTTTCGACACTTGATGCGGCACGCAAGGCAGCAAACCAGCGAGATGAAGCTGCCAAGCGGGTTCAGGATGCCAAAGATAAAGTTTCACTTCTTGCCCCGGATGGTCTGGACGAGTTGCGCATAGAACTTGCGTCTTTGCCAGAAGCGGTTGAGCCGGATGCAGACTTACCAAATCACAAGTCCGCACAAGAGGCTGTGGACGCAGTAAAAACGAGCCTGAGGAAAAGTGAAGATGACCTGGAGGCTGCGCGAGATCAGCGCGATCAAGACCGAGACGCCGCAGCCCGCGCCAGTGTTTCAGCGGACGCAGCCCAGGCAGCTCTGGAGGAGGCCGAGATCGCGATGAAGGCGTTCGAGAATGCGGATACTCTGGAGCGGAAAACCATTATCGAATTGGATGACGCCAGCTCGCTACTCGGGAAACTAGAAAAAGAATATACAAATCTGGCCGCAGAAGCCCCTGACCTCTCCGTGAGCCAAGCGGCATTGGATCGAGCCAAATCCGTGTGCCAACAGGCCGAAACCGAAATCATTGACTTGGGGCGGGAGCTTGCAGCCCTTGATACGAAAATTGAGCTTCGCTCGGGGGAAGGTGTTGAAGAAGATCTTGCCGACATGACAATTCGTTTGGGAGCTACTGAGAAAACGCTGGCGGCCCTGCATTTCGAAGTTGAGGTTTTGAACGAACTTGCCGGAACGCTTGATACCGCCCGCGCCACCGCAAGGGACAGGTATTTCGAACCGGTGATCGCTGAGCTAAAACCGTTACTCAAGTTGCTCTGGCCCGATGCCGATCTAATATTTGACGGGGACAGTATTTTGCCCACGGCTCTGGTCCGTGACGGGCAGGAAGAGAGCATTGGTGTCCTGTCGGGAGGCACACAGGAACAAATTGCGCTGCTGGTCCGTCTGGCATTTGCGCGATTACTTGCCTCTGGCGGGCGTCATGCGCCCATTATTCTGGATGATGCGCTGGTTTATACGGATGATGATAGAATAGAACGCATGTTTGATGCTCTGCACAGACAAGCAGGTGATCTGCAAATTATTGTGCTTAGCTGTCGCCAGCGTGCTTTCCGGGAGCTTGGTGGGCAAAAATTGGCTTTCAAGGTCGTTTCAGATGATTAACGCATCGAGTCGGGAAAACCATAGGTGAAGTGGCAATATTAAGTACATGGATGATACCAGAGACCGAAAAGGTACTGCGCCCGGGATTCTGAGCGGCGATGGTTGGCAACATTTTGTTGCTGAAAAAGCAAACGAGCTATTAAGCACCTATCGGCTATTTCCGAACCGACTTCTTTAAGATTCCGTGCGGGAAGCGAGTACACAAGGAGACTAAAGCCCGTAATCACTGGCTTCAGAGACGAATTAGGGCGTTTGAAGTAGGCAAGAATATCTCGTGGAACAGGTTTTTGCGCGTATGCATCGCTTTAACGATGGGATCTCCCATTTCTCCGGCGTGTTGCCCCGTCGACGCGCCAATTACTTGTTCCCAGATAGTACTGCTCACGCCAAATTAGATTGCAGTCAAGGCTGTTTCCACACCGAAGGGAGTGCCCAATTTTTACGGACGGTTCCACATACGCTGAAAACTCCGAAAAATAGACTCCGAAAATAAGTCGGATATGACTCTGGTATCGGAGTTCCCGAACGGCCTAATGTCTGAATAATGGACCTAGCAACAAGCTCGGAGGGTCCGATGATTCATCTACAATTATCACGCCATGCACAGTCGCGATGCCAAGCACGGGGCGTGACGCGACACTTTCTCGATGTGCTGGTCGAACATGCGAATGTGGACCATCCGATCGGAGGGAATTGCAACCTTCTGCGCGTGAGTTCGCGCCAGGCGCGCCGGCTGAACAGCGACGACCGGCTCGGGAAATACGCGCTGATCTGGAGCGAAGACACCGGCACGATCGTAACGGTCATGCCACTGCACCGGGGAAAGGGCGGCGCGCGATACCGCCGCCAAAACTGAGGAGGGGCCGAGAATGACGATATACGATCGCGATGAAGCCCGCGAGCGTCTCACCAAGGAATCGCTGGAGTTCCTTGAGGAATGGAGCATGGCGGCTGAGGTGGGTTTTAAGCTCCGTGGGGATGATAATCTCCGCGCTGGTCTCTTTCTCCGGAATGCCTGGCGGAGGGCCAGTGCGGCTGGCCTGCGCAAAATTGACTTCCAGGACCAGGTCTTCGAGAAGTTGAAGTGGGGCCACAGACGCCGACAAAGTTTTAAGTACGATAACTACAGAATTCTCAACATGTTTGATCTCGTTGACGATTGCACAATGGCCTACTACAGAGAGCACCCACGGAAGGCCCCGATGAGGGGGCTTGAGCCGTATCTTGTGGCGGTCGGGGTCGCGGCGGAGGCCTGCGGCGAAAACCCGGACAACTGTAAGATCGAGCTGCTGCGATCACTCTCGATCAGCCGCAAAAAGTCGCCCACTGCTGAAACGGAGAAGGATGCGACGCGGGAGTGGGAAAACCTTTCACTTCTGCTCAACAGTCTCTGCCGGGAAATTGCCTGTGGGGCTTCGCTCGGCAGTGTGTTGGATGCGATCCAGAGGATGAGTTGCCGCTGGGAGATGTTCGATGCACAGCTCGTGCCGAGCGACGGCAATTGCATGATTGACCTGGAAAGCCCCATCCACCCGATCTACGAGCCCGGAGTCTATTTCGAGGAGATGTTCCCGTTTCCGTCGGTGGAGCTCCTCTTGGTGCCTTATATGTTGGGCGAGATGGAGTTTTTACTTGCACCGGAAGACGATCTTCGGCGGTACGATCTCGACCACCTTGGAACTGGGGAATTTCTTCGACCCGGGATGGGGGTTCACTCCGGCGGATCCATCGGCCCGCGCGAGCATTACAGTATCCCCGAGACGACAGGACAGGTGAATCTGCCGGGGATTGTAATCCTTTATCGGGAGCTGCGGCTCGCGGTCGTCCCAGACGGCCAGGGTGGTTTCGCTGGCGCTATTGAGACGCGCCCCCGGGTCGTCGTGTCGTTTTCCGAAGAGACCGACTTTGCGGGAGAACACGTTGTCCATGCGGGTTATGAGCCGGATGTCTTGCGTGGCCTCTTCTATGCGCGGACCGACGAAGGCGGACCCGTCTTGCCAACGATTTCGCGCGCAGACGGCGAGCGCTGGCGGATTCATTATGGCGAGGACATGCCCATCGTAGGCGGGTTTCTCCTTCAGAACCCAAAGCTCGAAACCTGGTACTTCGAGCCGGATCCTGTTGGCCGACAAGGCTTTGTGGAGACAGAAACGGGTTATCTTTCGTATACGCCTGTGACGCCAGACTACCTGCGGTATTGGCTGGGAAAGAACTGGTCCATCGGACCCTGTCATGCACAAATCGCCTGGGGCGAACTTGATGCGACCAGTTCGGGCGGGGACGGCGCCGAGAGCGACTGGGTACCTCCGCTTCACGAGCGGAGCTTTCCAAGGCTACCGATAGCAAAAGCTGTAGAGCATGCACTCTACAGCGGCACCCTGGAGCGCCGTCTCACAGAGGTGGTATCCGACCTTAAGCGCCAAACCGCGCGCCTCGAGCGGGCATGGCATGCTGCCCAGGACCGGAATATCGAAAATTGGATAGCGCGCTTGAAAGCCCGCAGTGAAGGGGAGTTCTGAGATATGGCCCGGAAAATCTACGAACGTGACACCGATGAGCTCTTCGCAAGGGCCCTGATGCAGGCAAGTGTAGCCGAGACCTTCCTGGACGCGATCTTCGACTTTGACCGGAGTATCTGCAAAATCCGCCGCCAGACAGCACATGTGGGGCACACCGGAACCATTGATCTCGAAATCGAGCTTGCTTGCGGCAGCCGTCTCCTTATCGAGAATAAGATCGACGCGGCCTACAGCATTTCTGGGGAGGGCATTCCACAGCCCGAGCGCTACGCCGCGAGCGTGACGGCGCTGCGAGAAACGGGGGTCGAGGCGTACTCCGTCCTCCTGGCGCCTGAGGTCTACCTTGGATCAAGCCGGTCGGGCGCGCTCTTCGATCGGCAGGTGTCCTACGAAACACTGCTACCAGCTCTCACTGGCGCTGAACGAGCCATGCTCGAGGAAGCGATCCGCCAGGCGGAAGAACCCTACGAAGCTGAGCCGAACCTAGCCTCGGGCGAGTTCTTCGAGGACTATGTCGCGCATGCGAGCGGGAACTGGCCAGACCTTGTGATCAAGCGAAATCCGAACGGGAACAGGGTGCGTCCAACGGAGTCGCGAACGATATACTTCGACGTTCCGCACACGCTACTGTCCCTGGCAGGGCTGCCGCGCCCGCGAATGTCGCTTCAGTGCCGCGACAGCGCTGCACCATCCGCCTCTGTCAAGATCATGCTAACCGGCATGGCGGGCGCCTGCGGCGTGGTCGGGGTTGCCGACGGACTGCGCGCGATCGGGGGCTACATTCGACCGGCTGGCCGCTCGCTCGGCTTTGTAATTGATACGCCGCAATTAGATACCCAACGTATCCTTAGTGAGCAGATCGAGGCTGTGGATACTGGCCTAGTGGCCGCCGCGCGTCTCAGAGAGTGGTGGAATGGCGCGGAAGCGGAGCTCGCGCCGCTCGCAGCCTGGAGAGCGGCTGGAGGCTGATCTGCTTGAAAAGTTCTGCGACCGGATTGGGGCTCCTATGCATGTCACAAGGGAACATAGTCGAACGGTTTGAGGAGCCTAACGTCCAGTTGCACAAAATCAGGGAGGTGCTTCCAACCCCGCATGCGTTTCTAGAAGGGTTCCTTACTCACATGGCTGACATTTGCAGATGGGCAGGGATCGCAACCAAATCGCAAGAATGAAACGGGCGCCAAAAACACTATTGGAGGATTTAAGTTGAATAATGAAAAACTCATCGCGACGGTTCCCGATAAAAGCACCAAATCTTTGACGCAGATGCGTACTAATGCGCGAAAGGAAATTGATGAGAACCAAGAGATCCTTGAAACAAAATCCTTTATTCAAGTTCTCGACCAAGAGCTCCTCCATCGTGTCTCGCCGGTTCATGGTGGATGGAAGTGTGGCACGCAGGAAGAACCCAGATTCTTTTTCCGTAGTGGACCAAAAATTGGATTAGTATGGCGAAAAGTTACGCACACACATACAAACAGCGACATCTATCACGCCGAACTATTTGGCGAACCAGTCAGGGGCGAGTTCCAGAGCGTTGACGAAGCACGTATGGCGGTTCAGCAAGCATTCGAAATGCGATGCTAGCATTCATTCTGATTGCGATAGTCGTTTCGGCTGTTCTTGTGTTTCTTTCCTGGGAACCTGTGCGTCAGTTTCTCCATGCTTTGTTCGGCTTAACAGTTCTCGTAAGCCTTGTATGTGTGATTTCCCTGGTGATTTGGCTAGCGCTGAAGGCATAGCGTGGACAAGTAAACTAAGCCATATTGGACGACTTTCACCAAGTTGGTGTTTCCAGAAGTCTGCGCTTGTTTCACAACAACTCTCAATCCTGGTGCAGGTAGCCGTCAATCTACACTGATTGTAAACCGCCAAAACCTCTCGAGTATCCAAACGTCGAAAGGGCCCGCTTTTGCGCTGCTCGCGACCGCACAACTCCGCAGTTACCGTGGCGGAGTATTGCTCCGTCATTTCACGGGACACAACTTCTGGCAGAAACACCTGGGAACGAAGCCGTGAAGTGTCAGAATGAGTATCGCGCAAAGTGAGCATAGATCAAAGCCGATGTCTTCCGGAGCCCCGAGATGGCGTATCAATAGCGTGCAAACGGAACTCTACCCGTGGAAACGCAAATAGGGTCTCCTGCGCTGCGGTTATTACGAATCGAAACGAGAACGATTTACAGAATTATATTTCCTCTTTGCCGCCCTCGCAGCAGATTTGAACCGATTCTCAGCGATCTACCCAGACATTTCCATGAAAGAATTGAGAAATGCTACTTCTCGTGTAGCCGCATGAAGTCCTGCGAAGGCATTGCTCAACTTGTCTTTTTCAAGCATGAAAATTGCGATCAAGAAAAGATCGCAGCATTCGATTTGAAACGCGGGCCTCGTGCGCCCGATCCTTTTCAGGAATCGAATGAACCTTAGCCCTTCACGCCGAGCCTCGGTCAAGTGACCGGGAGTGTCAAGCTAAGGGGAACGGAGTGGATGAAGTATAGCACCATCCATCTTTTTCGCGGCAGTTAGTTCAAGATTGCGAACGATTGAAAACTGATCATTCCGAGATGGCGGTTATGATGCGGTCTTGGCCGTCGGAACAATTTGCGCAAGTAAACCAAAAGCCAGCTGCCGGTTCCTCTAGCAGGCAGACGAAACGCAGTAGGATGCTGTATTTCGTCGAATTAATGTATTTCACAATTCTTGGAATTTTTCGAAAACCTCCGTCCGCTTGCTGTGATGCATTCGATTGCATCTGCTCAACGACTGCCGATTTGAACATTTCCTAACCGTTGTCTCCCTTTCGCGTAGGTTCTTATTGTTGATAAAGTGCACTACACTGCACGCTATGCCGGAGAATATTTTTTGCTCCGAGGACGCGAATTCGGCCAACTTCTCAAAAGGGGTGCAGCCTAGTCGGGGTTGGATCTGATCCATCGGGTTGAATTTGCCCCTGAGACCCTGACGCGCCTGCCGAAAAGGGGCCGTTATTGACAGTTATGGCAAAGGGAAGCGGTCCGATTGCTGCGCCAAGCACATATCGACGAGAAGGGCGGGTTCCTAGCTTTCGCTGCGAATTGCATTGACGTCTGCTCAGCGGGGCGGTTTCAACGGGTCAACGACGCAGCATTCTACAGTCTGGGCTCTTATGTGCATTGTGAGCAGATCGACGATCAATGATCAGCATTTTTCCATTTGGCCGGGGTCACGTAAACGATGCTATCATCAACACTGACCATCACATCGCCGTCCTGAATATTAACCTGCAGCTTCATCGAGCGACTTGCTAGTTATCCCAGTTCGCGGGTGTCCGTCTCTGAAAAATTTATAACCTGAAGGTTATCAAACCGAGTGGTACTGTTTTTGATCTTCTCCCACCACATCTCAGCCGTCCTGCCGCCGTAACAATAGACAATCACCTCGTTGGCTCTGCCACAGGATTGACGAACAATCTTCTCGCTCGGAAGTCCCAATGCCACCCACAACTTGGTCTTGTCCCGATTTAGTTCCGGTCTCTTTCGAGCGATATTCGCAATGAAGGAGACAAGAAATGGCACCAAGATACGGCGAAGAATTCCAGCGTGACGCGGTTCGCATTGCAACGACCAGCGGGCTGACGCGACCCCAGATTGCGTCGGATTTTTTTGGGGGGGGGCGTTTCGACCCTGAACAAGTGGGTTCAACAACATCAGAACGACGACCTGATGTCTGGCCCACATGAAGATGTAGAGAAAGAGAACGCCCGCCTGCGCAAGGAAAACCGGGTTCTGCGCGAGGAGAGGGAGGTCCTAAAAAAGGCGACGATCTTCTTCGCAGGACAAAAGGCGTGAGGTTTGCCTTTGTCGACACCTGGAAGAAGATCTGGTCTATCGAGTTTCTCTGCAGTGTTTTGCAGGTGACTTCTCGCGGCTTTCGCGCTTGGAAATCCCGTTCCATCAGTCAACGTCAGCGTGATGACATGGTGCTTTTGGCGCATATCAGGGACCAGCACCGGCTTAGCCTGCAAAGCTATGGCCG
>NZ_QOLB01000077.1 GCF_003333265.1 Candidatus Halocynthiibacter alkanivorans | reverse complement strand
TTCCGGTACATCAATGGGTTCTATAACCCTCGACGGCGGCATTCATCGCTTGGTGGAAAAAGCCCCTTGGCCTTCGAACGAAAGGCCGCCTAACATGAGATGAGAGACCGGAACTTTTGCGCGGCAAGTCCATATTGCGTCGGCCCACGGCCCTTTACGTTGGATGTCCGGCGCTGCTGAGACAAATGACAAGGCAGCACTTGCGCGGGCGTCATCACCGATGTGTGCCATGGCCGCCCGCGCCCCAGTTGAAAACAGTGTTTTCGTGCTTGTCAGCGACGTTTTTGTCGCGCCAACAGCCACAGGAAAAAGCCGCCGCCAATCAAACCGGTAACAATACCAATGGGAATATCCTCAGGTGCCATGATTGTGCGGGCGGCAATATCCGCCCAGATCAGAAATATTGCTCCAAGCAGGGCCGACACTGGCAGGATGCGGGCATAGTCACCGCCGACCAGCATGCGCACAATATGGGGCACCATCAAGCCGACAAAACCGATGACGCCGGAAAACGCCACCATAATGCCGGTCAAAAGCGCCCCTGCCACGAATATTTTAACCCGCAGCCGCGTCACGGATATCCCCAGCGAGGCAGCGGTTTCATCCCCGACGGTCATCGCGTTGAGCTCTCCGGATTTGGCCCAGAAATAGGTGCCGCAAACAACGAGGATTGTCAGCGGGTAAACGAGGTTTGACCATTGCGCCAGGCCAAGCCCGCCCAGCATCCAGAACACCACCGTATTGGTGGCTTTAGGGTCGCCCAGAAAAACAAGAACATTGGCCGCGGACATCACCACAAATGACACTGCAACACCTGCAAGGATCATCCTGTCGGCGCCGGTGGATCTGGTAAACTGAACCACACCCAGCACCAGCCCGGTGGCGGCAAGGGCGCCGAGAAATGCGAAAATCGGCACCGTCAATGCGCCGAAAATCATACCGGTGTGCATCAGGGCGAGAATGGCGCCAAAAGCGCCACCCGAGCTTATGCCCAGCAGGTGAGGATCGGCGAGCGGATTGCGGGTCACGGACTGAAGACTGGCGCCGACAAGCGACAGCCCGGCGCCGACGAAACTGGCCAGCAGCACGCGGGGCAGGCGGATTTGCCAGACGATAGCCTCGCGCCCGCGGGACCAGGTGGGCTCGATCATGTCGGGCGCGATTTTGTTCAGTACGACTCCCCAGATAGTGGAGGCTGGGATCGCAATGGAGCCGACGCTCACCGCAAAAGAGACCGAAAGGACCAGCACAATGATCCCGCCCAACAGAAGGGCCGGCATGACGCCAGTTCTGCGAAACGCTTTTGTCGGGGCAGGTCGCGTGTTGGTCCTTTCCATCATGTCATCAGTTCCCCCAGAAACCCTGCGCCAGCTTTTTGACCGCTTCAATATTGCGCGGCCCCGGAGTGGCCTCCACATATTCCAGGGTGACAAACCGGTTGTTTTTGACCGCATCAATTTCTGCGAACGCCGGGTTGCTCAGCATGAAGTCCCGTTTCTGCTCAGCGGTGACATCGCCATAATTGATGATAACCACCACTTCCGGATTGCGCTCTACGACGGCTTCCCAGCCGACAGTGGCCCAGCTTTTTTCGAAATCATCCATGATGTTAACGCCGCCTGCCGCTTCGATCAGCGCGGTTGGCATCGCGTAGCGTCCGGCGGTAAACGGTGTTTTTTCGCCGCTGTCATAGACAAAGGCACGCAGCGGCTCTGCAGTCGGGTCCAGTTCGGCGCTAAAGGACGCGAGCTCCGCCTGATAGCCAGAAATCAGCGCTTCGGCTTTGTCGCTGACCGAAAAAATCTTCCCAAGATTACGCAGATCCCGGTACATATCTTCCATCGAGACTTTGTCCTTGTCACCGACAAAGATGCAGCTTTCAGAAAGTTCATAGACCTGGATGCCAAAGGGCGCGAGGCTTTCCGGGGTGATTTCGCCCCCGACCTTCATGCCGTAGTTCCAGCCGGCAAAGTAGAAATCAGCATCGGCGCCGATCAACACTTCTTTGGTCGGATAACGTTCAGCCAGTTCGGGCAGTTCTTTCACGCCAGAGCGCATTCTCTCGTCCAGCGTCTTCCAGCCTGAAACACCTGTGTAACCGACCATGCGGTCCGCAAGCCCGAGCACCAGCATCATTTCCGTCAGGTTGACGTCGTTTGAAATCGCTGCCTGGGGCGGCGTTTCAAACGTCACCTGGCGGTTGCAGCTCTGCACCGTGACGGATTGGGCAAAGAGGGGGCCGGCCGCGAGTGTCATGCCGACAATGAGGGGGAATATTTTCATGGGGTTCTCCGAGTGAGTTACAGGTGAAAAGAAAAATGTGACTGCCCGCCGGGGTTCAGCGTTTGTATTTTGGTGCCGACGTTGAACGCGCGTGCGATCAGCGCTTCGGAAAGCACCTCGTCTGGCGTGCCAAAGGCCAGCGGCTGGCCGTGTGACAGCATCAGGATCTTGTCGGCATAACGGGCGGCAAAATTCAGATCGTGCAGGCTGGTGATGATGGTATGACCCAGGGTGCGGACCAGATGCAGCACTTCTAGCTGATGGCGGATATCGAGATGGTTGGTTGGCTCATCCAGGATCAGCACTTCCGGCTCCTGTGCCAGCGCGCGCGCCACCATCACCCGCTGTCGTTCGCCGCCCGAAAGCGTGCCAAAATCGCGGCTGGCGAATTCAAACAGGCCGAGTTCAGTGATGGCGTGGTCAATGATTTCACGGTCACGCCGCGAACCTGTGGCAAAGCCGCTGCGATGCGGCGTGCGGCCGAGCGCCACGATTTCGCGCACCGTCAGGGCGAAATCGGTTGGCTGTTCCTGCAATACAGCGGCAATGCGGCGGGCCGCGGCGCGTGCATCCAACCGCCACAGGTCGTCTCCGCCGATCAGGATTTTCCCGCTGGTTGGTTTCAGAAAGCGGTAGAGCAGCCGCAGCAGGGTTGATTTGCCGGCACCATTGGCGCCCACCACCGCCAGCACCTTGCCCGGAGCAACGTCAAAGCTTGTGGGGTGCAACAGCGTTGTGCCGCGCCCGGGGCCCCAGCTCAGGTCGCGCACCGACAGGCTCGCGGCGCTCATGACAACGTTCCGCCCGGGGTGTGTTGCACCGTCATAGCCGGGATGCGGGCCAGCGTGTTCAGCCGCAGTTTGCGCGGATATAGCCCGCCGCTGCACCAGCCGTCGGGCAGGTTATGATACAGGGTCGCAAATGACACCACCGCCGCAATATCGGTGTTGAGATCGATGTTTCCAAACAGGTAGCTGGCTTTGCCCGCAGCCTGAAATCCAAGCGTGCAGGGGCTGTCGCAGCCCGCCATGCAGTCCACAGAGCTGATCTCGAAATCTTTGGCACCCAGAGTATTCTCTGCCTGAAATGCCGTTTGCAACTTCTTGATCAGATCAGCGCCGGGTCGGTAGGGATCGCCTTTGGCGCGGCATGATGTGCAGATGAATATCCGGTGTTTCGTAGCCATCTCTGAGGCGCCCTCCGCATGAGGGCGGGGGTGGTAACAGACCGATATGTATATGCGACAGGCGCAGTTTGACCATCTCTAGCCTCCTACCGGACTCCCCGCCCGGGATGAGTGAATATAAGATGGCAGGTCTCCTGACTCGCGGGTCGCTGCTTCCCTGATCCTTCCCAAAACAGCCCAAGGCCATTTCAGTGGAGATACTCAAGGTTGCTCGCCGCTTACAGTTGCGGGGGCAGTCACGGAATTGGCGCCTGCTGGCTACACCTCACCGCGTTCCCTTTTCATCCCGAATAATGCCTGTGGCGTCCGGGAACCATCTTTGGCCTGAATAGGGAGGACCCAAATTAATTGCAATGATTTTTTATTATGGGAAAGCATCTGCAGCGCTGGCGCAGCACTGAGGGGCAATGGCCTGGCGGCATTCACTGTCGGAACAGACCGAATCCGGAGCAAATTATCCGACCAGATGGTCACCGTTTTCGCCCCCCCGGCACGCGTATTTGTCGCAGTGCCGCCAGGCCCTTTTGTGCCCCGCTATTATTGTAACTGGAGGCGGCAAAGCACTGCAACAAGGTGCGGCCAAAGTTGGCCCGGGTTCCAATTCGGTTGCCCGGTCACCGCAAACGTCCGGACGGAGCGCAGAGCCGGAATTGAAGCGTGAGGTTCCCCTGAAGTTGCGGAGAACTAGCTGAGAGGGCCGTCCGGAGCAGGTGCGCCGGACGGGGAGAGGGTGCCGGTAGCACCGATATCAGGGCACACGACGGCCGTTCGAACTTGCAGGTTGTCCTGTCAGCCCTGCGCGCCTCAAGGCACGTTCACCGCTCAGTCGTTCACAGAAAGCTCGAGCTGAACTGAGGCAGGCAGGCTTTCCCCACGATGAGAAATCGTCGCCTCAAATGTCGCGCTTGCGATTTCGCTGTTTGATAGCATATCGAGCGGAAAATGCGCGCTGACGTCCAGATGGGTCTGGCAATTTGCGCAGCCATCAACGTTCCAGCGGCTCAGCACGCTTTCATAGCCCAGAAATTCCACCCGATCACCAATTCTGGCCAGCGCGGTGATTATGAACGAACCTTGCAAATGCGCCCGGTTGACACCTGTCACCGTCAGAACGTCCCCGGTACTTTTCGTCTGGGCCTGATCTGGCAACTCCTCAAGCGAGCCGGGCCCATAAGTATATCCAAGCTGGTTCTCTGTATCGATACAGTCCTCAGAGCTGTAATATTCCTGGCTGTTGGCCTTGCGGAAAGGCGCCAGAGGCGAGCTTGTTGTGAGCGGTGTATCCGGCGCAACGCCGGGCGTCGGCCCCTGGCTGTCAGAGGAGTTTGTGCCAGCGTATCCGGAAATTATTTCAACTTT
This sequence comes from Candidatus Halocynthiibacter alkanivorans, assembly GCF_003333265.1. Lineage (GTDB taxonomy): Bacteria > Pseudomonadota > Alphaproteobacteria > Rhodobacterales > Rhodobacteraceae > Halocyntiibacter_A > Halocyntiibacter_A alkanivorans. Next base: position 121,402 of record NZ_QOLB01000077.1, on the reverse strand, counting down.
CAGGTCTGGATTGCGCTTCTGCCAGAGCCAGAACATCCGGTCGACATTGCAATGATGGAAAAAGAAGATCGGATCGAGCGCGGCGGTATTATTCTCGCCCATATCCCCGTTGGCGCCGGCAACCTGGCCAGAAGTTGAGCCTTCACCGCCAAATTGGGGATAGGGCAGGTCAAAACCACCGACCGACAAGTGAATATCATTATGTGGCGACTCCAGAGGCACGGCATATGGCTGACTGGCGGAGTTCCACGCGCCTGCTGAGGTCACATTGGAGAAGACGGTGTAATTTGGCGCACGAAGGCAATCGATAAATTTGGCGTATATGCCGACCCCGTGGGGATCTGGGTTTTCTGGCGTCGGATCGCCGCCGTGCAGCCAGGTCATGACATTGTCATTCAGCAAGCTCACCCGTTCAGCCGGATCCGGATAGTCCGAATTATGCGCTTTGGTTTTTGCCAGGTCTTTCGGGTTGCCGACCAGACCTGACAGTGGGTATCGCACGGTTTCATAGCCTGCTGGCTTATAGTAGGGCGCGTGTTCGCCGTTCTGATTGTCTCCCCAGTAGTCATCCTTCAACTCTTCAGGAAGCGTGTATGATTTCAGCGGGTTGTCGATCAATTCCCCATCGAGGAGAAACTGTTCGGCGGTCAGAACATCCGGGATTCCACAGGCAAGGGACGCGGCGTCGGTTTCGTCCCAATAGGGCATCATCACACCGGGCACGATGCTCTGAAGCGCCTCTTCCACCTTTTTCACATAGACGCGGTGCCAGGTGGGGAACAGAACGTTGCCGTGGTTACAATAGCCGCCCCAGTAGCTGTAAATGTCCGTCTCAGTCAGCTTGTCAACCGCGGGCCGCAAATCGAAGGGCTCACCGTGATAACCAGCGAGCATAAAAAATGAGCGCGGATCGTCTGGCGAAAGCTCTTTAATGCCTTTCCAGGCGCGGACCACGTCTTCCAGAGGTTGCTTAATGCCGTTGTCGTAGTCTTGCTGCAGGTCCTGAACAGAGCGGCGAACGCCAATTGTTTGAGCGGATGTCATCTGAATTGCTCCTTACTAAATACAAAATGAAATATTTCTGGCCAACAGTGGGGCAGGGAGGCAGGCTGTCAGGCCGGTTTGCCGAGCGTGCCAAGCCTGCTGCCCATCAGCACTGAGACCGATGTCATCACACCTTTTTGAAACAGCAGGATATTGAGCGATCCGCCGTAGGCGAAATGACCAAGTTCCTCGCCCTTGATGACCGGAACAGGTGTGCCACCTGGTGGAACATAGGTTGACGATTTTCCGACAAGCGACGGCGTGAGCGCACTGATGGTATTCAATCCGACGGGCACCACAGCGACATAACCATGCGCCTGGGTCCGGATAATGTAATAAGCCCGGTGAAAGTCCTCAAATACGCTGAAATTGGTGGTGCTTTCGCCGACATTAAAAATCTGGTTGAACCAGTGTTCGCCATCAGTAATGCCATTGTAGATGCCAGGCACCCCCGCGCCTTCTACAATCTGGCCGGTCACCGGGGCGTGGTAGCGGTGGTAGTTCCCGGGCATCAGCACGCAGGACACTGCAGTTCCACCCTCGAAATGGTGCGCAAATTCAGACTGGTTCAACAATTCGAGCACGTTGAGCTGTCGGGTTTTGACATTCATCTTCTGGGTCAGTGTCAAATCCGAAAGGATGAAGTTGATCTCAGAATCCGCCGAGGCCACCAGAACGCCCGCGTCATCGGGTGCTGCGACGGGCCGGGCGTTTTTGTTCGGGTTCAACTCGCGGGTGAAAAACGCATTGAATGACTTGAAGCCGCCTTCCGGTACGATGAAGTCGTCAATCTGTGTGGCCGGATCAGCCAGCCATTCGTCCAAGTATTGTAATGACGCAGGTGAATCCATGAATTCACCCCGCGCTTTGATGAATTTCACCGTCCAGTTGAACACTTCACGGGTATAACTGTCGGCACTTTCTGAACGGCTTTTGAATGTGTTCAGAAAAGCATAGGCGACCTCGTTGTTGAGGTAGAAATAGGTAAAAGGCACAATTTTGCCCAGCCCGCCACTTGGCTGCGGCAAGAACGTGAACCAGGCCGCAAAATAGTCGACAAAATAGTCGATCGTCTGGCCTGCCCAGGGGTTTGCTTCACCGGTTTCTGTATAGGGGGCGACATGTGCTATGGCATCATTATAGGCCGCCTCGACCACAGGGTTTGAGGTGATTACGCACAGCTCGTCGATGAGTAATTGCATCGCTGGTGTAAGGACCGATTGGTTGGAATCTTGGATTTTTAATGTTGAAATTGATGTCATAAGAAAATTCCTTATGGCTGCCCGAGACAAGAAAACGGTTGGGGCATAAATGGTTACGATAAAATGGGGTCGATCGAATTGCTCAACTATAGCGTGAGTCGTTCGTTTTTGCACCAATTATGCATGCTTACGTTTTTTGCCGACGACCTGTGCGGCCCATTTTTTAGTGCTGTGTCTGCAAAGCGTGTTGGCTGGCAAATGCCGCAGTCCACAACGATCATTCGAAATGAAGGGAATTTCGGTGCCGAGGCCGGCCTGCCGCTCCACCACAGCCGTGAGAACCTGGTGCAGCTATCCGATACATTTCTGTCTGAGTTAGAAGGCACATGCGCACCGGTCCCGGGTTTGCAGAACGTTCAATATCCCCCTCGCTATGCAGGGGCGGCTGGGCTATGAGCAGACTATGTCACAGATAGATTCTCTTTTCGTTACCCGCCTCTACCGCGCTGCCTTGACCGAATTCGGCAAGTCGGTGGATACGGCAGAACTTGAAACCTCCTGCCTGTCGATTGCCGACGATGATGAGGCAGGGCAGGACTGGTGCGAGGAAAACGGATTTCCGGGTTATACCAGCTATGCTTCGCTGGTCGATCTGGGCTGGCGGTTTCCGATCTTCAAGGATTTGGTCAAAGTGCTCGACAAACACGTCGCGGCGTTTGTCAAAGACCTGCAATTTGACCTGGACGGCAAAAAGATCAAACTGGACTCGCTGTGGATCAACATCTTGCCGACAGGTGGTGTGCATACGTCGCATCTGCATCCGCACAGTGTGATCAGCGGCACCACCTATGTCTCAATGCCCGAAGGCGCGAGTGCCATCAAATTTGAAGACCCACGGTCGGCGATGATGATGGCCGCCCCCACGCGCACAACTGACGCGCGGCCCGAATTGCGCAATTTCATCTATGTCGCTCCTGAGGCTGGCGAAGTTCTGTTATGGGAAAGCTGGTTGCGCCACGAAGTGCCGATGAACATGACCGATGATGAACGGATCAGCGTCAGTTTCAACTACGGCTGGGGCTGAGCGCGCAGCGCATCAGCATGTGACGTCCCGCATGCTCTGGCAGGCCAGCGCGGGCCTTGCCGCTGCAGGCGTTCCTTCCGGAACAGAACAACTGGCTCCTGAGCCGGCAAACTTGCGGACCCATGCAGACGATTATAGTGCCCTGTCCCGATCCGCTGCATCAGGCGAGTTCCCCGTCATTCAATCCGTTCCCCCCATTTCATCTGCAAGCCAGTCACAGAAAATCCGGGCTTCGACCGGCAGGCTTTTCCGTGGCCCGGAATAGACAACATAATGACTGTTCTGGGTTTTCATCGGCACGAAGCAGGAGCGGACCAGCTGACCTGAGTTCAGATAGGGTTGGGCAAAACTCTGCAGGACCAGACTGTGCCCCAATCCCTGCGCTGCCAGTTCCAGAGCAGAAACAGACTGATCAACCTGCAATCCGGGATCGCGTGCTTTGCCCTTGATGTTGTGCTGGCGAAAGTAGTTTTCCCAGGTATCAATCACCCCCATGATGTCGATACGGGGCGCATCGGCCAGAAGGTTTAGCGGCTTATCAATATCATGCAATGCGAGGTCGGGGTGGCACACCGGGATGATGGGCTCATTGAGCAACAACTCAACCGTTCCGTCTTGCCAACGGCCATCGCCGAACCGGATATCAAGACCCAGCATTTCATTGTCCAGCGTTTCGGACCAGGACGCGGAGATCATTTGCAGATCGATATCTGGGTAGCGTTCGCGAAAGATCTTCCAGCGCGGGATCATGAACAGATGCCCAAAGCTGTTCAGGCAGCGGAACCGCAGCGGCCGACGGTCACGGGTGCCAAATACGCTCATGGTTGAAACCGACAAGTCAGAAAATGCCTTGCTGACCGAGGGCAGATAGGTGTGGCCCAGCCGCGTCAGGCGCAACGATCTGTGCGCGCGTTCAAACAGGGCATAGCCGAGGTGCTGTTCTAATGCGCGCACCTGATAGCTGACTGCCGCCGGGGTCAGCAGCAACTCGCGGGACGCATTGGTGAAATTTCCCAACCTGGCGGAAGCCTCAAAGGCGCGTAACCAGATCAGAGGCGGCAACTGATAAGTCATGCCAGCTTCTACTTCAAATTTATTCGTGGTTAAACCAAATAATTTTTAGTTTTGAATATTCACACCCCTCGCACATACCGGAAAAGAACAATTGGGATCGCTATGAACAGCTTTGACTATATCATTATTGGCGCCGGCTCTGCGGGCTGTGTTCTGGCCGAGAAATTAAGCCGGAACCCCAAAATCACTGTGTTGCTGCTTGAGGCGGGGGGCAGTGACAGATCTCCCTGGGTGTCGTTGCCTTTGGGATATGGCAAACTGTTCCATGATCCGCAGCGGAACTGGAAATTCGACACAGTACCGGAAAAAACGCTGAACGGACGTGCTGGGTACTGGCCGCGCGGCAAGCTGGTTGGCGGCTCGGGCTCCATTAATGCGCTGGTATATTGTCGCGGGTTGCCGGGCGATTTTGAAGACTGGCAGGCGGCAGGGGCAACGGGCTGGGACTGGGCCGGGGTCCGCAGTCACTACGATGCTATCGAAACCTCCGTCCAGGCTGATGGCACCAGACTTGGTGCTGGTCCGATCCATGTTCAGGATACATCAAAACAGATCCACCCGGTGAACCGGCATTATTTTGCGGCGATGCGGGAGCTGAATATGCCGCTCACCGGTGATTGCAACGGGCCAGAGCCAGAGGGCGCCACGACCTACAGGATCAATACCATTGATGGTCGGCGGTGTTCTTCTGCGCGCGGCTTTCTGAAACCCGCTTTGCGGCGGAAAAATCTCAGCTTACGGATCAATACGGCGGTCCGGAGGGTTCTCATCGACGAGGGGCGCGCTACCGGCGTTGAAACCGGACACGGTGACGTTTTACTGGCCCGCGCTGAAGTTATTCTAAGTGCCGGAGCGGTTGCTTCGCCGCAGATCCTGCAATTGTCGGGGATCGGACCCGGGGATGTGTTGCAACGCCACGGCATTCAGGTGCTTGTCGACAATCCGAATGTGGGCGGGAACCTTCAGGATCATCTGGCGATCAACTATTATTTCAAGGCCACTGAACCGACGCTGAACAACGTGCTGCACCCCTGGTACGGCAAACTTGGCGCCGGCTTGCAGTATCTGCTGACACGCAAGGGGCCTTTGGCGCTCAGCGTCAACCAGTGTGGCGGTTTTTTCCGCAGCACAGCGGATCAACCCAGACCTGATGTTCAGCTGTATTTTAACCCGGTGTCCTACAAGACCCGGACCGATGGCAAACGCACCACGATCAATCCCGACCCGTTTCCCGGCTTTATCATCGGGCCACAGCCGTCGCGCCCGAGCAGTCGCGGACGCATCGATATTCAAAGCCCGGATTACGCCGCCGCGCCGCAGATCGCGCCCAATTCTCTGGCCACAGAAAAAGATCAACTGGACGTGATCGCGGCGGGCCGGTTGTGTCAGCGGATCATGCGCAGCACAGCGTTGCAGAAACTGGTTGATGCGCCGGTTGATCAAGATCTTATGACAATGGATGGGGAGGAAATCCTCGCGGATTTTCGGGCCCGCGCCGGCACGGTCTTTCACCCGACCTCAACTTGTCGCATGGGACCGGACGCGGCCAGTGCTGTTCTGGATGCGGATCTGCGCGTCTATGGCGTGCGCGGGCTCAGGGTCGTGGATGCGTCGGCCTTCCCCAATATCACCTCAGGCAATACCAACGCACCGACCATGATGCTGGCCCATCGCGGTGCAGATCTCATTTTGAAAGCAGGGCACTAACATGAAAATCATCAAGCTAGAGAGCTTTGCAAATGAGTTTGTCGGTTTTATCCGCGTCACTGCCGAGGATGGCAGTACCGGTTGGGGCCAGGTCTCGACCTATCATTCTGATATAACCGTGCAGGTGTTTCACCGCCAGATAGCCCCCTGGGCTCTGGGCCGGGATATGTCGGAACTGGAAGCGCTGACCGTGGAAATTACCGAACGCGAGCATAAATTTCCCGGCTCATATCTGCGCCGTGCCCTGGCGGGGCTGGACACGGCAATCTGGGATTGGCGCGGCAAACAAGCAGGCAAGCCCGTCGCCGAGCTGCTTGGCGGTTCTGCCGGGCCGCTGCGCGCTTATGCGTCCTCGATGCGGCGGGACATCACCGCAAGAGACGAAGCAGACCGGTTGCTGGCTTTGCGGGAAAAACACGGGTTTGACGCGTTCAAATTCCGCGTTGGCGCCGAATGTGGCCATGATATCGACGAATGGCCCGGGCGCACCGAGGAAGTGGTGCCGACCGTACGGATAATGCTGGGGGACAAAGTGTCCTTGCTGGTGGATGGCAATTCTGGTTTTTCGGCCCCCCGTGCCATTGAAGTGGGTAAATTGCTACAAGACAACGGGGTCGAGCATTTTGAAGAGCCTTGCCCGTATTGGCTGATGGAAGAGACCAAACAGGTCACTGACGCCTTGACCCTGGATGTAACCGGCGGTGAACAAGACTGTGATTTCCAGCACTGGCGCCGGATGATCGACATGCGGGCCGTCGACATTATTCAGCCCGATATTCTCTATATGGGCGGCATGCACCGCACCCTGCAGGTTGCAGCGATGGGCCAGGCCGCAGACCTGCCCTGTACGCCCCACTGTGCGAACCTGTCGATGGTGACGTTGTTTACCATGCATCTGCTGCGCGCCATCCCTAATGCGGGCAAGTATCTGGAGTTTTCCATCGAAGGGGCGGACTATTACCCCTGGCAACAAAATCTGTTCGTCTCCAGCCCCTATGAGATCACTGATGGCAAAGCCACAGTCACCGACGCTCCTGGTTGGGGCGTCGAAATCAACCCGGAATGGCTCGACCGTTCAAGCTATCAAGTCAGTGAGTTCGAAACATGACCCAGAATACATTTGCCACCACTTACCTGGACACCGGCACCATTGCCCACCTTCCCGACCGCCACTTCATTGGCGGCTCCTGGGTAGAAGGCAGCTCCGGTGAGAAGATGCAGTCCTTTGACCCTGGACTGGCCACGCCCTTTGGCGAGTTTGCGCTGGGAACTGCGGCTGATATGGACAAGGCCATCGGCGTTGCGGAGAAAGGCGCGGCGCACTGGCGCGGCGTCAAACCAGCAGAACGTTGCCGTATCCTGAACGAGGTGGCGCGGGTCCTGCGGGCCAATGCAGAGCGGCTGGCGTTTCTGGAATGTGTGGATTCCGGCAAAACCCTTGCCGAAGCCGAAGGTGATGTGGCCGGTTCCGCGCGGCTGTTTGAATATTATGCCGGTGCTGCAGACAAGCTGGACGGGCGTTCCGTCAATCTGGGGTCCTCGCATACTGCGTTTACCATGCGCGAACCTGTGGGTGTGACCGGCCACATCATTCCGTGGAACTATCCGACCTCCACTTTTGCACGTGGTGTAGCCCCGGCACTGGCGGCGGGCTGTTCTGTGGTGGCGAAACCAGCGGAAACCACCCCCTATACAGCATTGGTCATGGCGGCGCTGTTGTCAGAAGCCGGCGTGCCGGATGGGGTGGTCAATGTGGTTACAGGACTGGGGAGCCAGGCCGGCGCCGCGATGGTCTCTGATCCGCGGGTCAAACAACTGACATTTACCGGCTCGGTCGGCACCGGAGTCGCTGTCGCTCAGGCCGCGGCACCGAATGTGACGCGGCTGACGCTTGAACTGGGCGGAAAATCCCCGCTGATCGCCTTTGAAGACTGCGATGTAGCTGCCGCGATAGATGGGGCGTTCTGGGCAATCTTTTCCAATGCGGGACAAATCTGTTCCGCCGGTTCGCGGTTGCTGGTGCACCGGAACATCCGCGATGAAGTGCTTGAGGGCCTGGTTGCCAGGGCGCGGGCCATTCAGGTTGGCCACGGGCTGCGTAATCCCGACATGGGCGCGATCAATTCGGACCTGCATCTTGCACGTATTCAGTCCCATCTGGACTCTGCCAAAGCGCGCGGATGCGATATCCTGACCGGCGGCAATGCCACCACCGATCCCGCAACGGGCAAGGGCTGGTTCTTTGAGCCCACAATCATCGCCGATCTTGCGTCTGACGACCCGGCTGTGCAGCAGGAAATTTTTGGTCCCGTTCTCTCAGTACAGGTCTTTGACAGTGAAGAAGATGCGGTCCGGTTGGCGAATGGCACCGAATTTGGTCTGGTCGCCGGCGTCTATACAAGAGATGTCGGACGCGCGATGCGGATGGCCTCTGCCCTTGATTGCGGCCAGGTGACCATCAATGACTATTGGGCGGGTGGCGTTGAACTGCCCTTTGGCGGCAACGGGAAATCCGGATATGGCCGTGAAAAAGGCTGGGAAGGGCTGGATGCTTATACCAAAGTCAAGAGCATCACCCTCAGCAACACGTGATTGCCGCTCAACGCGTTCGAAGCACCGTCGCTGGCTCCGGAATGCTCCGGGGCCAGCTATAATTCCGGCACAGATAAAGCAGTGCGGTAATACTTCCCGTGAAGTATCTGATATTGATTTATTTAACTGGTTTGCTTTGTTTCTTTTAACCGGACGCGCAGCCAGGACTTAAAAAGCTCAACCTCGGGCTTCACCGGGCCGCGGCCAATCACATCGGTGATGTAATGCGCCTGTGGAAACGCAATCGGGGGGCCGGCGATCGCCACCGGACAACCGCGCCTCACGGCGCTTTGTGCAAAACGGGTCAAAAATGTTGCATAGCCACCATCGGCCGCGACCAGTTCAAAAGCGGCGGCGGTGGTATCAACCCAACAGCGGATATTGGCCTCTTTTATCTGCACCCCCCGCGCAGACAGATATCGCTCCCAATTGTCTTCATAGCCCAGAATATGGATCAGATTTCCACCAGGAAGATCCGCCGGCGATTTGATGTTCTCCGCTGCAGAACGCGCACAGACTGGCACAATGGTTTCCTCTGAAAGCTTTTCAATATTCATGCCGGGCCAGTCGCCGTAGCCCAGCCGCAGGTCGATATCCACATCTTCATCCGCAATTGAGTCCGCCCAGATCCGCGAAATGAGCCGGATGTTAATTGCCGGGTGTTTGTCGAGGAAATCCGGCAACAAGGGCGCGAGCCACAGGGTCACCGTGGAGATCGGCGCTTTGACCGTAATCGTGTGTTTGGTTGTGGATCCGAACAGGCCGGTGGTTGACATATTGATATCATCCAGCGCCCTGCGGACGGAGCCGACATAGGCTTCGCCCATTTCGCTCAGCGCCAGCCGGCGTGGCTGACGCAGGAACAGTTTGCAGCCCAGGCTCGCTTCGAGTGATTTGATATGAAGACTGACGGCGGTCTGGGTCAGCCCTAGTTCGCGGCCGGCTGCGGTGAAGTTAAGCAGGCGGGCAGCAGATTCAAATGTGCGCAGCCAGGTCAGATTTGGGAGACGATGTTTCATCGGGTTAGGCCATAATATTTTTGACCATTAAGCAATAGTTTTATCGTTTTTCTTTTCGAGCTCTACGCGCCAAACTTAGCAATTATCATACCGGAGGAAACACCGGCGGAGCAAAACGGACACGGGGGATAATCACATGAAAATCGGATTTATCGGGCTTGGCAATGTCGGCGCCAAACTGGCCGGATCAGTTTTACGCAATGGTTATGACTTGACTGTCCGTGATCTGGACCGCAAGGCCGCACAACCGTTTTTGGACAGGGGCGCAGAGTGGGCTGACAGCCCGAAAAAAATGGCTGAGGCCTGTGACATGATCATCACCTGCCTGCCGTCTCCAGCAGCATGTTCCGCGGTGATGGAAGCCGGAGACGGCCTGCTGACGGGCCTGTCTGCGGGCAAAATCTGGGCAGAAATGTCCACCACAGACGAAAGCGAGGTCCGCCGTATCGCAGCCAGGGTCCGCGCCACAGGGGCGGAGGCGATTGATTGCCCGGTCTCGGGCGGATGCCACCGCGCGGCCACCGGAAACATCTCAATTTTTGCGGGTTGTAACCGCGAAACGTTTGACCGCGCACTGCCAGTGCTCAAAGCCATGGGGCGACGCATCCTGCACACCGGCGACGTCGGCAGCGCATCGGTTCTGAAAGTTGTGACCAACTATCTGGCGACCGCCAATCTGGTGACGCTGAGTGAAGCCCTGGTGACCTCCAAGGCCGCCGGAATGGATCTGAACACCACATTTGAAGCCATCCGCATCTCGTCAGGCAATTCTTTTGTCCATGAAACCGAAAGCCAGGTGATCCTGAACGGGTCTCGCGACATTAATTTCACCATGGACCTTGTGGTCAAAGACATCACCCTGTTTCAGGAGGTGGCTGACCGTGCAGGTGTGCCGCTGGAAGTCTCGCCGGTGCTGAAATCTATCTTTGAAGATGGCGAAAAACGTTACGGGTCGCGTGAATTGTCTCCCAACATCATCCGCCGTCTGGAAGAAGCAACCAATCTCGACATTCTCGCCCCCGGGTTTCCGGATGAGATGCAGGATGATGAGGTCGAAGAGCCGGGCTATGAAGTCATACCGCCCGGTTCTGCCCACGCAGGCGCGGCCCGATAGCGGCCGTAACCGGAGCTGGAGATCCGTATGATAATCCCTTCAAAAGTGGCGCACTTGACCCGGATCATCCGTGCGCTGGCGAGGGCTCAACCGGTAGCCGGGTCTCAACTGGCGGAGCAGGTGGGCGGGGCCAGGGCTGTTGCCCGGTGCTTTCGTCATATGGCGCATGACGACGCCAGAAAATTTGTGACAAACGCCGGTCGGGTGCTCTTTTCGTGCGTACATCCATCTGACATGATCCACCGAACCAGGGGGCGACGCGGATGATCCGGCGCGCCACTTCAGGAACAACAGGGAAGTTGCTATGAAACTTCAATCCATTGAGACATTTGTTGTCGGCAACCCACCGCCGCGCCACGGCGGGCGCTATTTTATATTTGTGAAACTGCAGACGGCCTGCGGCATTACCGGCCTGGGTGAAATCTATGGCGCGACCTTCGGGGCGCATCTGATGGCGGAAATGGCCAAAGATACCTTCGCACGCTATTTTGCCGGAAATGATCCGCATCACATCGAGAAAATGTGGCGCATGACCTATGGCGGCGGTTTTACCCAGCGCCCTGACGTCACCGTCGCGGGCATTTTTAGTGGTCTGGAAATGGCGTGCTGGGATATCATTGGCAAAGCCGCTGACAAACCCGTTTATGAGCTGATGGGGGGTAAGGTTTCTGACCGCTTGCGCAGCTATACCTATCTCTATCCGGCCGAGGGCGATGTTTATCCCGACCCGACACGTCCCAATGTCTATAATGATCCCGACATGGCGGCCGAGGCTGCGTTGCAGGTGGTGGAACAGGGTTTCACCGCCGTCAAATTTGATCCGGCCGGACCCTACACGATTTTTGACGGACACCAGCCCCGGATGGAAGATCTGGACCGTTGCGAGCTGTTTTGCAAACGGATCCGCGAAGCCGTCGGCACGCGCGCTGATTTGCTCATCGGCACCCATGGTCAATTCACCGTCTCTGGTGCCAAGCGGCTGGCACGCCGGCTGGAAAAATACGATCCGCTCTGGTTTGAAGAGCCGGTGCCGCCGGAAAACCCAGCCGATATGGCGCAGGTTGCCAGCTTCACCTCGATTCCTGTCGCCACCGGGGAGCGGCTGTGCACCAAACACGAATTTGCCCGCGTCCTTGAAGCCGGTGCTGCGTCCATCCTTCAAATGAACCTGGGCCGGGTAGGGGGTCTGCTGGAAGCCAAAAAAATCGCCTCCATGGCGGAAACGCGGTCCGTACAGATCGCACCGCACCTTTATTGCGGACCCATTGTCGCCGCTGCGAATATTCAGATCGCAACCTGCAGTCCCAATTTCCTGATCCTTGAATCTATCGGAAAATTTGACGGGCCCTGGGGATCTTTTCTTAAAACGCAAATCCGGTGGGAGGACGGTTATGCCATTCCGCCGTCCGCGCCGGGGCTGGGCATTGAGCTTAATGAGGATGTGGTGCGTGCACACCCTTATACGGACGATGCACTGCACCTGGACATGTCGCACCAACATGTAACACCTTGAACCAAGCTGGTGACAAACGCGGGCGTCTGGAGAGCCGCTGAATTTTCAGCCGTGACAGTCGCCCGGTGATCTTGTCGACTGCAGGCAGGTGTCCCCTTCTGCGGTTCGTGCATCAGACGTCGGTTTTCTGTGCTGAAGTCTTTAAAACGGGGGCAGTTCTCTCGCTACGACGTCAAAATAAAATCGCATATCGCCGCCGGTCTCGCTGTGGTGATTTTTGATTACTGCACCTGACCGGGAACCAGTTCGGAAATCTCAGCAATAGCCGGAAGAGCGGGCAAAGAGGTCGTGCAATTCAGGTCAAAACTTCCGGATTCTTATTTCCGGTGCAGCCATGAGCGGTCATGTGCAGCTGATTGTTCACAGCTCCTGGTCGGTTTGCGTCGTGCTCAGCCATCGAAGCACCGAGTCTTGTTTGTTTTTCATGTGTTCCACCAACACTGCACTCAGGCTTTGACCGTCGCGGGCTTCCAGGGTCTTGATGATCTGTTCATGCTCGCTGACGGCATTTGCCCAACGTTCTTCGGACATGTTGGCAATATAGCGCGCCCGTTGCATACGCGCTGACAGGGTCTGACAGGATTTGGTCAGGGTGTCGTTTCTGGCGGCCAGAAGAATGGCGCGATGTATTTTCTGGTTGCTTTCGAAATACGCCGCAAGATCGCGCGCACGATAGCTTTGCAGCATATCCTCATGGAGCGCGCGCACCTCGCGGATTTCAGCATCAGTGATGTATTTGCAGGCCAGCTCGCCTGACAAGGCCTCCAGCACGCCGAGGATCGGAAAGACTTCTTTGACCTCGTTTGTCGTGACTGTGGTGACCCAGGCGCCCCGGTTGGGCTCCAGCCGCACCAGGCCTTCGGACGCCAACACTTTAAGCGCTTCACGCATTGGCGTGCGCGATACCTGAAACCTCTCGCACAGATCCTTTTCAGGCACTTTGCGTCCGGGCACCAGCTGGCTGTCAATGATCAGAGGCCGTATACGCTCCACCAGTTCCAGGTGAAGAGATTTTCTTTCGATCATATTCGCTTCGGTTTTTTCCATCATATCGCTTCAAAGGTCCTGCATCAGAGCCATTTCCAAAAGACGTGCCACGTGGATCGCTTCGCGCTCGGTAGTATCGCCGATCTGGTGCCGGCAAGATGTGCCGTCAGCGACGATTATTGCGTCTGCATTAGCGCCGCGGACAGCTGGCAGCAACTCAAGTTCGCCCATTTTCAGAGATGTTTCGTAAGTTTCGGCACCATAGCCAAAAGAACCCGCCATACCACAACAACTCGTTTCAATTTTCTCGACCACCGTATCCGGCAACAGATCCAGAACCTGTTCAATCGCCGGCATCACCCCCATCGCCTTTTGGTGGCAATGACCATGTAAAATCACTTTATTCGCCGGAGATTTCAAGGGGAGGTTAAAAGCTGGATTATCCTTCTGATCGGCGATGTATTCCTCAAACATACGCGCATGTCTGGCCAGTTGCTCGGTTTCTTTGCCCGGCAGCAGCGCCGGGATTTCATCGCGCAGTGTCAGCAGGCAGCTTGGTTCAAGCCCGATGATTGGCAAGCCTTGTTCCACATAGGGCATCAAAGCCTCCACCAGTCGCTGTGCCTCGGCCCTGGCCTCCTTGACCAGGCCCACAGACAGAAATGTGCGCCCGCAACACAAGGGGCGCCCGCCATCTGCGGGCTTTGCGATCTGCAGAGAGACCCCCGCCGTCTGCAAAACCCGGATCGCCGAGCGCAGGTTTTCTGGCTCAAAATAGCGGTTGAAGCTGTCTGCAAACAGCACGGCCTGCGGTGCAGAACTCTGGCGCAACTCCCGGTTTTTAAAAGGTTTAGCGCTCCATATCGGCAGATCCCGTTGCGCGGTGAACCCGGTGCCTTTTTCCAGCACCCGGGCCAGACCAGGGATCCGGTTGCGCAGGTTCATTAAAAACGGAACCCGGGAGGCAAAACTCGCATAACGCGGCAAATAACCGACCAGCCGGTCATGCAGGCCAATGCCATTTTTCTGTGCCCGTGCGGACAGAACCTCGATTTTCATGCGTGCCATGTCGACACCGGTCGGGCACTCATGTTTGCAGCCTTTGCACGACACACACAGTTTCATGGTTTCCGCCATGTCATCCGAGCTCAGTGCATCAACGCCTAACTGCCCGGATATGGCCAGACGCAACGTGTTGGCGCGCCCCCGGGTGAGATCTTTTTCTTTGCGCGTGACGCGAAATGAGGGGCACATAACGCCGCCCTTCAATTTGCGACAGGCGCCATTGTTGTTGCACATCTCAACCGCGCCCTGAAAACCTCCGCCGCCGCCGGTCCAGGCGGACCAGTCCAGTTCGGTTTTCATATCGGCAACAGCATAGTCCGGCCCATAGCGAAACAGCCGCCGGTCGTCCATTTTCGGGGGAGAGACGATTTTGCCGGGGTTAAAGAGGTCTTTTGGGTCAAAGTGTTGTTTTACCTCACCAAAACTGGCAACCATGCGGGCGCCAAACATTTTTCCGTGAAACTCTGAACGGACAATACCGTCGCCATGCTCCCCGGAATGGGACCCTTTGTAACGTGCCACCAGGTCAAAACACTCTTCGGCGATCGCCCGCATGGTTTTCACGTCCTGGTCCAGTTTGAGGTTCAGAACCGGGCGCACATGCAAACACCCCACCGAGGCATGTGCGTACCATGTGCCCCTGGTGCCATGTTTTTCAAAAATTTCGGTCAAACCAGAGGTGTATTCGGCCAGGTCCGGCAGTTCCACCGCGCAGTCTTCCACAAAGGACACCGGTTTTCCGGCGGCTTTCATCGACATCATGATATTGAGGCCGGACTTGCGAAGTTCCGCGATTTGATTTTGCAATACCGGGTCACTTACCGGGGTTACGCCGCCCCATTTGTCTCCAGTGGCGGACCATGAGTATCCCAGATCACCCATCATCTCATCCAGTTGGCGCAGTTTCAGAGCGTTTTGCGCCGCGTCTTCCTCCGCAAACTCAACCAGTAAAAGCGCCTGGGGATCGCCAGTCACGAAAGTCTCAATGGTCTTGCGAAACATCGGGATGTCCCGCGCCAGAGAAATCATGGTCGAATCCACCAGTTCAACGCCCAGCGGTTTCAGCGTGACAAGATGCTGTGCCGCCTCCATCGCCTGATAGAATGTGGGGAAATGACAAACGCCCATGACTTTGTCTGAGATCAAGGGCCAGAGTTTGAGTTCGATAGCGGTGGAGTAGGCCAGTGTGCCCTCAGATCCGACCAGCAAATGCGCCAGATTGTTGGGCGCCGCGTCAGGGACCAGCGCGTCAATATTATAGCCACCGACCCGGCGCATGACCTTGGGAAACCGCGCATCAATCTCGTCTTTTTCGCGCGCACCCAGCGCAAACAAGTCCTTGGACAATTGGCTGTACTGTTGGTTTTGATCCTTTTGCGCCAGGCCAAAGCGATGCTGGCTGCCATCCGCCAGAAACGCGTCAATCGACAGCACATTGTCACGCATCATCCCATAACGCAGCGAGCGGCCACCGCAGGAATTGTTGCCCGCCATGCCGCCTATGGTCGCGCGGGACGCTGTTGACACATCGACCGGAAACCAAAGCCCATGGGGCTTTAACGCCCGGTTCAAGTCGTCCAGCACAATACCCGGACGCACCAAACATCTTTTGCCTTCAACATCCAACTCCAGGATTTCGTTGAAATACTGGGTATTATCCAGAACCAGTGCGGTGTTCACTGTCTGGCCGCACTGGGAAGTCCCACCGCCACGCGCAAGGATCGAAACGCCTTGTTCACGCGCAATATCGATGGCGGCGCTGATGTCGTCTTCGGATTTCGGCGACAGTACTCCGAGTGGCATCATTTGGTAAATGGAAGCGTCGGTCGCATATCTGCCGCGTGAATACGGATCAAACAACAGGTCGCCCTGAACACGTTTGGAAAGGATTTGAGCAAGGTCTGACAATTTTTCGCCCTGTTGATGATGTATCGGAATTTTTTGTTGACTTAATTATGAATTCAAAATTACATCTCCACAATGGTAAAGTTCAGCTGGTCTCCTTCAGTGGCCGGCAGAGCGAAGAAATATAAAGACCAAGAGGATATTTTTATGAGACGTGCCGGACTTCATTTCCTGCAAATCCCGGGCCCGAGCGCGGTACCTGACCGCATATTAAAGGCGATATCGCGGCAGACCATCGACCACAGGGGACCCGATTTTGCAGAGGTTGGACTGCGGGCGCTGACTGGTCTGAAAACGATCTTTAAGACCAGCGAGCATGTGGTGATTTATCCTGCGTCAGGAACCGGCGCCTGGGAAGCGGCTCTGGTGAACGTATTGTCCCCGGGCGACCGTGTCCTGATGTCTGAGACCGGCCATTTTGCCACCCTGTGGAAAACGATTGCGGAGAAACTCGGGCTCAAGGCAGAGTTTATTGCCGGTGACTGGCGCGGCGGTGCTGATCCCGACCTGATTGAGGCCCGTCTGTCTGAAGACACCGAGCACAAGATCAAAGCCGTCTGTGTTGTCCACAACGAAACCTCGACAGGGTCAGTGTCACCGATCGCCGCGGTCCGCAAAGCAATCGACGCTGCCAATCACCCGGCGCTGCTCATGGTCGATACAATTTCTGGCCTGGCATCGCTGGATTACCGCCATGACGAATGGGGGGTGGATGTAACCATTTCCGGCTCGCAAAAGGGGCTGATGCTGCCACCGGGCCTGTCGTTTAACGCCATCAGTGCCAAAGCAATGGCGGCGAACAAGTCCGCGAAACTGCAAAGGTCCTATTGGGACTGGGCGGATATGGTCGGCCCCAATGAAAAGGGCTATTTTCCCTATACGCCAAGCACAAACCTACTTTATGGCCTGAACGAAGCCGTGGATATGCTGCACGAAGAAGGGCTCGGAAACGTCTTTGCACGCCATGCGCGCCACGGCAAAGCCACCCGCGCCGCCGTGCGGGCCTGGGGGTTGGATGTGCTCTGCGCAAAACAGGGCCAGGAAAGCGGTGTGTTGACCGCCGTGGTCATGCCTGAGGGCCACAGCGCCGACAACTTCCGGTCTGTGACATTGCAGCATTTTAACATTTCACTGGGCAACGGGTTGTCAAAAGTTGCCGACAAAGTCTTTCGCATCGGCCATTTGGGCGACTTCAATGACCTGATGCTGCTGGCCACTCTGGCCGGCGTCGAAATGGGCCTGAAAAGGGCCAATATCCCCCACAACGCTGGGGGCGTGAGCGCAGCCATGGAACTGCTTCACCAGGTAGATCAGTCGCAGGTTCAGGCAGAGTGAGGCGTATTTAACAAAGTAAATCCACTGGGAGGAAATAAGCATGAAATTTATAAAAACACTGCTCACCGCGACCGCATTGGCAGGGCTTGCCAGCGGCGCCTATGCCGGGTCCGATCTGAAACTGAAATTTGGCCATGTGGGCGCGCCAGGTTCCTTGTTCGAAGCAAGCGTGGACTATTTTGCCCAATGCGCCAACGCGTCGCTTGAGGGCCAGGTGGATGTTCAGACCTTTGGATCCTCGCAGCTTGGCAAGGACAAAGAACTGCTGCAGAAGCTCAAACTGGGCCAGGTCGACTTTGCGCTGCCATCGTCAGTAATGTCGTCAGTCGACGATGTTTTTGGCATTTTTGAAATGCCCTATATCATCTCGGACCGCGACCATATGCGCCGGGTGCAGGGCGCGTTGATGCCTGAGTTTCAGGCCGCCGCCGAAGCGAAGGGCTATTTCATTCTGGGCCTGGCTGAAAACGGGTTCCGCAATATCACCAACAATACCCGGCCCATCAACGTGCCGGCCGATTTGCAGGGGATTAAACTGCGCACACCGAACGGGGTATGGCGCCTGAAAATGTTCCAGGAATACGGTGCGAACCCGACACCAATGGCGTTCTCGGACGTGTTCACAGCTTTGCAGACCGGTGTGATTGATGGTCAGGAGAATCCTTATGCGCAAATCGCATCGGCGAAATTCCAGGAAGTGCAGACCTATCTTTCGATCACCCGGCATGTCTACACACCTGCCTATATTCTTGCGTCCAAAAAGTATTTTTCCAAGCTGCCAGCGGACGTTCAGGCGGGTTTGATCGACTGCGCGGGGGAAACTCAGGACTTCACATACGAGAAAGCGGCCCAGCTTGAAGAGGAGTTGCTGGACGTGATCAAAGCGGCGGGTGTCCAGGTGAATGAGGCGGATAAAGCGGCCTTCATTGAGGCCTCTGCGCCGATTTACAAAGCCTTTGCGGACGAAGTTGAAGGCGGTCAGGAAATGATCGACCTTGTGCTCGGTCTGGCCGACGCCAGCTGAATTACTTTGGGTGGCAAGTCGCACTTGCCACCCGATTTTACCGCCCTTTGACCTGATTTCGACGCGTTGGGTTCAAACGGAATTTTCAGATATTTGATACAACATCTTCGAAAAGACAGGCCCAACATGGAACGACACTCAATGTCCTTGCTGCCCCGTATAGTCGGTGTGCTGGGTAAGATCCTCGAATGGATAACCATATCACTTATGGTGCTTTTGACCCTGACCGTAACGCTCGCCGTC
Source organism: Candidatus Halocynthiibacter alkanivorans (assembly GCF_003333265.1). Classification (GTDB taxonomy): domain Bacteria; phylum Pseudomonadota; class Alphaproteobacteria; order Rhodobacterales; family Rhodobacteraceae; genus Halocyntiibacter_A; species Halocyntiibacter_A alkanivorans. The sequence goes on along the minus strand of NZ_QOLB01000077.1, from coordinate 102,494 downwards.
ATTGCGCGGCTCATGGGGCAAAGTTTTTCCTGGTATGATGAGGTGGCGGCAATCATGCTGGCCTGGATTACCTATTACGGCTCTGCACTTGCGGCCCTGAACCGCCGCCATATTGGCTTTGACACGGTGATGCTGGCACTGCCGGTTAAGTACCGCATGGCGGCATTGCTTTTGGGCGAAGCCATTGTACTGGTCTTTTTTATCCTGATGGCCCGCGCCGGATTTCAGGTGCTTGAAGTGCTGGCCGGTGACCGGCTTATTTCGCTGACCTGGGTGCCGGTTCAGCTGACCCAATCCGTCATTCCCATCGGCGCTTTGCTTTTTATTCTGTGTCAGATCCTCAGCCTGCCTGACTACTGGAAGATGTCCCGTGCCGGGATATCGCTGGAACATGCTGAAATTGAAGAAGAAGTCGAAGCCGAGCTTGAAAAAAACAAGGATCTTGTCTGATGCTTATGGCTGCTATTTTCGTCGCGCTTCTGCTGATGATCTCTATTAATGTTCCAATTGCAGTGGCGCTGGCAATGGCTGGTGTAATCGGCCTGCTGGCGACCGAAGGCACCGACAGTCTGGTGACCATTGCGCTGGATATGTACGACGGATCCACCAAGTTCTCACTCATCGCAATTCCGATGTTTGTGCTGGCTGGCGCCATTATGAACGCCGGTGGCATCACTGACCGGCTGATCAATTTCGTGACCTCTCTGATTGGCTTCATTCGTGGTGGTCTGGCGATGGTCAACATCGGTGTTTCGTTGTTTTTTGCCGAGATATCCGGTTCTGCCGTGGCCGATGTCGCTGCCATGGGCTCGATCCTGATCCCACAGATGAAAAAGCGCGGTTACAGCAAAGAGTTTTCCGCCGCAGTGACGTCATCGTCCGCCTCTCTGGCCATCATTATCCCGCCCTCCATTCCGATGATCCTCTATGCGGCCTCGGCCAACACCTCGGTTGAGCAACTGTTTGTCGCCGGGGTGGTGCCGGGTCTCATGGGGGCAGGCGGTCTCATGGGCGTCGCTTATTTCTTTGCGCGACGTTATAATTTTCCGACTGAAGACGCGTTCAATATCCCGCGGATACGCGAGACCTTTGTGGATGCGCTGCCGGCTTTTACCCTGCCGGTGATCATCCTGGGCGGAATATTCGGCGGGTTTGTGACCGCCACCGAAGCCGCAGGGCTTGCCGTTCTGGCCGCTGTTGTTGTCTCCGCCTGGTATCGCAACATCAACTGGAAGCACCTGAGAACAGCGATGCTGGACGGCGGCATGCAAACAGCGGTGGTGATGTTGCTGGTTGCGGCATCTGTTCTCATGGGTGGGTTTCTGACCCGGGCCCAGATCCCGCAGCAACTGGCCGAAAGCATTCTTTCGATCACGACGCAGCAATGGGCAATCCTTCTGATCCTGAATTTCTTCTTTCTGATCATTGGATTTTTCCTGCATTCCGCCGCCGCTATTATTCTGGTGATCCCGATTGTAATCCCACTGATCAACGCTGCAGGCATCGACCCGGTGCATTTTGGTCTGGTTGTCACGCTGAACCTTGCCATCGGGCAGCAGACGCCCCCTGTGGCCTCTGTTCTGATCACGGCTTGTTCGGTGGCACGCGCCAATATCTGGGAAGTCTCCAAGGTCAATATATGGTTTGTCGGCGTGCTTCTGTTTGTGTTGATGATCTCTACCTATGTGCCTGCAGTGCCGATGTTCCTGGTGGAGTATTTTTACCGATGACAGGCAACTTAGGCGACTTAAACAGTGAAATGCGAAACGGGATACTCTGGATCACATTTGAACGTCCGGAGGCCCGGAATGCGCTGACATTTGAGATGTATAACGCGCTTGCGGAACTCTGTAGCGGAGTGAAAACCGACGGATCAGTGAAGGCTGTTGTTATCTCAGGCGCGGGCGGCAAAGCGTTTGCGGCAGGCACCGACATGACGCAGTTTCGCGGGTTTAAAACCGCGCAGGACGCGCTGGAGTATGAGGCGCAGATTGACCATGTTCTTGACGCGGTGGAGCGCTGTCCGCTGCCCACCATTGCAGCGATCAATGGCGCTTGTACCGGTGGCGGCGCGTCAATCGCGGCCGCCTGTGATCTGCGTATCGCTTCAGTCAGTCTGAAATTCGGCTTTCCAATCGCCCGGACCCTGGGAAATTGCCTGGCAGCCGGCAATCTCGCCCGTCTGTCGGAGCTGATCGGGGCAGGGCGGGTGCGCGAAATGATTTTTACTGCCCGGCTTATTGGCGCGGATGAAGCGCTGGCCACGGGTCTGGTCAGTGAAGTGCTGACTGATGAGCCGGCTCTGTTGTCCCGCGCCGCAGAACTGGCCGCCCATGTTGGCGCCATGGCGCCTTTGACCCTGCGCGCAACAAAAGAGGCCATGCGCCGCAACCGGGCGGCGCTTAAGGTCGAATATGCGGATCTGATAACCTCTTGTTGCATGAGCGCAGACTTCCGCATCGGCATGGAGGCTTTTCTGGCCAAAACGCAACCGGAGTGGACCGGAAAATGAGATTTTTGTCCGGTGACTTGTCGCACATGCGTGTCATCCGAACCCCCTGAAGGAGGAGCACCCTTGGAACTGGATTTACAGACGGCGCAGAGCATCATTTCGCAGGCCCTGGCCTGGCGCAAGAAAACGGCTATGAAACCACTGACTGTGGCCGTGCTGGACAAGGGCGGGTTTTTGATAGCGCTTGCTCGCGAAGACGGTGTCAGCAATTTGCGCCCGGAAATTGCCCAGGGAAAAGCACGCGGGGCCATCGGCATGGGCCTGGGCTCACGCGCGCTTTTCAACCGGGCGCAAACGGAACCTGGTTTCATTCAGGCAATGAACAGCATCGCAGCCGGGTCGCTGGTGCCGGCCCCTGGCGGCGTTCTGGTCAAATCAGGAGGCAAGATCATTGGGGCTGTCGGGATCACCGGTGACACCTCTGACAATGACGAAGCTTGTGCAGTAGCTGCTATTGAAGCGCTCGGTTTCACCGCCGATGGCGGTTGATTTCAGCGACCGGAAATAACCTGTTTGGTCGCGAAAGTGCCCAGGCGGGCTGAAGGCTCTTCAGCCCGGGTCCGGAGTGCGCAGGCCTGAACTTAGAAGCGCACAGGACAGGGCGCAATTTATCAAATTACTTTACGTGACACCCATACAAACGTTTTTAAGCAGATCTCTTATTTGGCAGAAAAGAGTCAATTGTGAAAAAAACAGACCCATATTCCATCGATTTTGCTGCCTTGCGTACTTTACGGGCCGTATATGAGTGCCGTTCTTTTTCATTAGCGGCCGAGCGACTTGATCTTGGCCAGTCGACCATCAGCTATACCATTGACCGCCTGCGCACCGTGTTTGGCGATCCGTTATTTGTGCGTCAGGGCAGCGGCATCGTGGCCACTGACCGCTGTATTTCGATTGTCGGCGCAGCGGGTGGGATGCTTGAGGAGTTTACCGGGTTAATTGAGCCGCCCGTCTTTGACCCAGCCACCTCAACTGCCAGCGTCAGCATTGCCAGCAATTACTATGAACGTGCGACCTTATTGCCATTGTTGCTCAAAACTCTGCGCCAGAAAGCTCCTGGCATTCATCTCAATATGGTGCAGTCCCTGACCGAGGGGGAACAAAGTCTCAGACGCGGCGACAGCGACATATTGCTGAGTCCGATGACCATCAAGGAGAGTGGTTTTTTCAAACGAAGCCTGTTCACCGACCACTATGTCTGCATCATGTGCAAGCAAAATCCTTTGGCAAGCCAGACCATGACTGAACAGCGTTATGTTAATGCCAATCACGCGCTGGTGACTTACGGTGACAACTGGCGGTCTTTCTATCTTGTTGAATTAGAAGGAAAAGGTCTGGAATTGAACAGATCGATAAGCATACCAAGCCCTGCAGATATCGGTATGTTGCTGGCCGGAACGGATATGATTTCGACCGTTCCAAGCAGAATTGCTGACAAATTGAGTGGCGATATTATCAGTGTGGCATGTCCGTTCCCGGCCCCGTTTAACCTGGATATGTACTGGACATCACGCACACATGAGTCGGCCATGTTGGTGTGGTTGCGCAAGCAGATTGCCCGCAATGCAGCGGAGCTGGCGAGTCAGCAACAAATCAGCATCTAAATTCCAGATCGTCATTATCAGTTTCGTCGAGTTGATCGATGTTGTCCGCCTGAGTTAGGTTTTCAGCACGGATGTTGGGGAGGACCGTCCAGGGCAGCTGATCAATATTCAGCAGTGAAATATTACCAATTATTAATATTCGGATTTTTGAGGACCTGGGGGCTCACGCTGATCTGAGGGGGAACTTTTGACGGGACTGAAAATCCCCCGCCATCGGGACCATAAACCTCTGACACCCAAGACATAATGTCTGTTAATTCCATGGGAGGAACACATGACAATACCTTTGAACCGCAGAAATTTCTTGCGCGGCAGCGCGGCGATTGGCGCCGCTTCTCTGGCAACACCAGCGCTTGCGGCAAATCACACCACAACATAGAAAATGCAGGCGGCCTGGGGCGGCGGTATTTTCCTTGAAAACGCCCAGTCCTATGTGGACCGCGTTCACGCTATGGCCGGCAATGCGCTTAAGATCGATCTGTTGAGCGTCGACTCTGTTGTCAAGACATCCCAGATGCAGGACGCGGTTCACCGCGGTGTTCTGGATGCGGCCCATTACGTGCCGGCCTACTGGTACTCCAAATCCAAGGCCGCTTCGCTGTTTGGCACCGGACCTTGTTATGGCTGGTCCTCGCAGGAAGTTCTGGGCTGGGTCAACTACGGCGGTGGCCAGGAGTTGTTTGACGAATTGATGGCCACCCTGGGCCTGAATGTTGTGTCCTTTTTCAACTCACCGATGCCGGCGCAGCCGCTTGGCTGGTTCAAAGAGCAAATCAAGGACGTGTCCCAGTTGAAAGGTCTGAAATACCGGACCGTTGGTCTGGCTGCAGACGTTCTTCTGGAAATGGGCATGTCAGTTGTGCAACTTCCCGGCGGTGAGATTCAGCCAGCAATGAAGTCCGGTCTGATCGATGCAGCCGAGTTCAACAACCCGACTTCGGACCGTGACTTTGGGATGCAGGATGTGTCCAAGGACTATCATCTTGCTTCGTTCCACCAGTCGCAGGAATTCTTCGAGATCACCTTCAACAAGAAGAAATACGAGGCTCTGCCGGAGGAACTTCAGGCGATTCTGAAATTCGCCTCAGAGGCCGAGAATTCCAACTTCTACTGGAACAATACCAAACGGTACGCCGATGATCTGACCACCCTGCGCGATGAACAGGGCGTCAGAGTTCACCGGACACCGGACAATGTCATGACGGCCCAGCTTTTCGCCTGGGATGTGGTGGTTGACCGCATTTCCGCAGAGGACGATTTCTTTGCCCGCGTGATCGAAAGCCAGAAGGTCTATGCCAAGAATGTCATGGGCTATCTGAACCTGAACCAGCCGGATTACAAGCTGGCTTACAACCACTATTTCGGTTGATCCGGGACAACGACTGAGCAGGCGTGAGGGCCCATCTGTGTGGGCCCTCATCTATGTGACACCAGCAACGAAACGGAGCAGACGTGACAAAATTCGTACATGCAATCGAAGGGCTGAGCCTGTGGGTGGGACGTGCCTTTGGCTGGTGTATCCTGATCCTGACCCTGTCGGTCGCCTATGAAGTGTTCGTGCGCTACGTGTTAAATTCGCCGACGGTCTGGGCCTTTGACATGATGGTGCAGATGTATGGCGCCCTGTTTCTGATGGCGGGCCCTTATGCCCTGGCCCAGGACACTCATGTGCGCGGCGACGTGCTGTACCGGCTGTTTTCAGTCCGTTGGCAGGCGCGGGTGGATTTCACCCTCTATCTGCTCTTCTTCTTTCCCGGCATGATGGCTCTGTTTTGGTACGGCTGGGAAATCGCCTCTGACAGCTGGCGTTATAAAGAAGTGAGCTGGAACAGCCCGGCGCGGATCCAGATCTATTTCTTTAAAACCCTGATCCCGCTGGCGGGTGCTCTGATGTTGCTTCAGGGCCTGGCCGAGTTGATACGGTGTTGGAAAGCGATGCGGACCGGGGTCTGGCTGGAGCGTCTTGATGACGTGAAAGAGACCGAAGACCTGTTGATGGAATAGCACCAGCCCGCCCGCAAAACCGGCGGACGACGGACCAAAGCGCTCTCAGAAAGAAATTAATATGACAAACCCTGAAGTCGCCATTTTTATGCTTGGCTTGTTTATCGTGCTGGTAATGCTTGGCTTTCCCATCGCTTTTACCCTGATCGCCATGGGCGTAGGGTTTGGGTATTACGCTTATTATCAGGGCGGTATCGAGACCTTCTCTGATCTCTTCAGCAACAACATATTCTATCTCCTGAACCAGAATACTTATTCGGTGATGGAAAATGATACGCTCGTCGCGATCCCGCTGTTCCTGTTCATGGGCTACGTGGTCGAGCGCGCCAATATCGTAAACCGGCTGTTTTATTCACTTTACATGGCGGCGCGCAATTTACCGGGATCGCTGGCCATTGCGGCTTTGCTGACCTGTGCGGTGTTTTCTACGGCTTCGGGCATAGTCGGCGCGGTGGTGACACTGATGGGGCTGCTGGCCTATCCGGCGATGGCAAGCGCCAATTATAACCGCAGTTTTGCCTCAGGCGTTATCTGTGCCGGCGGCACACTGGGGATTCTGATCCCGCCTTCAATCATGCTGATCGTTTATTCCGCGATCGGCAACCTGTCGCCCCTGCGGCTCTATGCGGCGGCGGTGTTTCCGGGGATGTTGCTGGCATCGCTGTATATCGTCTACGTGATCGTGCGGGTGTTGATAACGCCGTCACTGGCGCCCAAGCCAAACCTGGAAGACATACCACCAGCCAAAAAGATCTACCTCGACCTTCTGGTCTCTTTTGTGCCGTTGACCGTTCTTATTGCGCTGGTGCTGGGATCCATTCTAGGCGGCCTGGCCACCCCGGCCGAAGCGGCAGCGATGGGGGCCATGGGCGGCATGGTTCTGGCGGTGATCTACCGATCATTTTCTTGGACCAAACTTAAGGAAAGCGTGTTCCTGACTGCCAAGGCCACGGCGATGGTGTGCTGGCTGTTTGTCGGCTCCTGGACCTTCGCCTCTGTGTTCTCTTATCTGGGTGGTGAATCGCTGATCTCGGAGTGGGTTATTGGCATGGATCTGGAACCCTGGCAGTTTCTGGTCCTGGCGCAGCTGATCATCTTCTTCCTGGGCTGGCCGCTGGAATGGTCGGAAATCCTGATCATCTTCGTGCCGATTTTCCTGCCGCTGCTGGAACCGTTCGGCGTCAACCCCTACTTCTTTGCCATGTTGGTGGCGCTGAACCTGCAAACCTCTTTTCTGACACCTCCGATGGCGATGTCGGCCTATTACCTGAAAGGGGTGTTGAAGAAGCAGATCGAACTGGTAGAGATTTTCAGGGGGATCATGCCCTACCTGGGGATTGTGATCCTGACCATGGTATTGATGTATCAGTTCCCGGGCATCGCCCTGTGGTTGCCTGACTACCTGTTCGGAGTATACGTGCCATGAAGAACGCGCCTCATCTTTTGTCCGCCACTGACGCGGCCCGTGAAATTCGTGAAGGGCGGTTAAGTTCTGTCGATCTGGTGGGCGCTTGCCTCGCGCAGATCGACAAGACCGAGCCCGGGCTGGGTGCCTGGGCCTGGCTGGACCGCGAAGGCGCGCTCGCGCAGGCGGCCCGGATGGACGATATCCGCCGCTCAGGCCGTGCCATCGGCGCTTTGCACGGGGTGCCTGTGGGGTTGAAAGACATCATCGACACAAGAAACATGCCCACCCAGCGTGGCACGCCAATTTTTGCCGGCCGCCAGCCCGCGGCAGATGCGGCAATTGTTGAGCGCCTGGTCGAAGCAGGTGCGGTGATGCTTGGCAAGACGGTCACCACTGAACTGGCATTTCTTCACCCCAGCGAGACCCGCAATCCGCACAATGCCGATCACAGCCCCGGCGGCTCCTCCAGTGGCTCGGCGGCGGCGGTGGCCGCGCATCAGGTGCCGCTGGCAATTGGTACCCAGACCAACGGGTCGGTGATCCGGCCGGCTTCCTTCTGCGGCGTCTACGGGTTTAAACCAAGCCGCGGCATGATCTCGCGGCGGGGCATATTGCAAACCTCCGTGTCGCTGGACCAGGTCGGCTGTTTTGCCCGCAGCCTGGAAGATGCAGCGCTGCTGTCTGACGTGATCAGCGGCTATGACCCGACTGACCCGCTCTGCTTTGCCCGGCCACGCCCCTCCGCACATGACGGCTGCGGCCAGCAAGTGCCAGTCGAGCCCGATTTCGCCTGGTTCAATCTGCCGTTCAACGACCGGCTGACAGAAGCAACACAAGAGGGGCTCTCTGCCGTCAAGGAAACTCTGGGCACACATCTGCTGCGCCTGGACCCGGCGGCGCAACTGGCGGATCTGGTGGCGGTGCAGGGGACCATCCACGAATTTGAAATCTGTCAGCATCTCGCTGCGACATTTGACGCCCATTGGGATCAGATCAGCCCCACGCTGCAGCCCATCGTCACCCGTGGCCGTCAGATCAGCCAGGCGCAATACGAGGACGCAATGGCGGTCAAAACTTCGGCGGAGGCCTTTTTTGCCGAATTTTTCCAGGAATTTGATGCAATTATTGCCCCGGCCGCCGCTGGGGAGGCACCGCTGTTTGGCACCGGCACCGGTGATCCGATATTCTGCACCTTGTGGACGCTGGCCGGTCTGCCCAGCGTCACCATTCCGCTTCTGGTTGGCGAAACCGGGCTGCCGGTCGGGGTGCAGCTGATCGGGCCCGCTGAGCGCGATGATCAGCTGATGCGCACTGCCGCATGGTTTCAAACACATGTTGCGGCTGCGGCCGCCTGAATCAGGAAAGACTGACAGATGTCATATTTAACAAAACTCATTGTGGGGCTGATCGGCACCGGAATTATGGTCACCTTCATTAGTGGGCTGTCCTACAGTATCTCGACCGGGTTCGCCGGGTTTTCGGGCGGGCTGCCCTTCATGATTATCGCGATAGCTGTGCTGAGCCTGGTGGTCTATGACTTCTGGGACGAATGCGTGCGCCGCAAATGAGTGCGAAACCCAGCCTTTGGATCAGCCGCAAACTGTCGGACGCAACGATTAAGCGGGCGCGACGCGATTATGAGGTGATCCTGAATGAGGCCGACGGTCTGAGCAGTGATGCGGACATCGTCGCGATGAGCGCCAGGGTCGATGCGGTTATTCCCTGCCACTCGGAACATTTCAGCGCAGATGTTGCTGCGCGCCTCGACCCCCGGCTGAAAATCATCGCCAACCATTCGGTTGGGGTCGACCATTGCGACCTGCCAGCGCTGGCGGCGCGTGGCATTGCAGTGACCAATACGCCCGATGTGCTTTCTGATGCCACTGCGGAGATTGCGATGTTGCTGATGCTGGGAGCGGCCAGACGTGCGATTGAGGGCGACACGCTGGTGCGCGCGGGCAACTGGGATGTCTGGAGCCCGTCTTTCATGGTTGGCAAACAGGTGACAGGGGCCCGTCTCGGCATCATTGGTATGGGCCGTGTGGGGCAGGCCTTTGCCCGCAAGGCGCGTGGGTTTGACATGGAGGTGCATTATTACAATCGCAGCGAGTTGAGCCCTGAGCAAGCCGGAGGCGCGACGTATCACGCTTCGGTAGAAAGCCTGTTGCACGTGGCCGATTTCCTCTCGCTGCACTGCCCGGCCACACCCGAGACCACGGGGCTGATGAATGGCGGACGGTTTGCACTTTTGCCCAAGGGCGCGGTGATGGTCAACACGGCCCGTGGTGCACTGGTTGACGAGGGGGCCCTGATTGCCGCCCTTGAAAGCGGTCAGATTGCAGCGGCGGGTCTGGACTGTTTTGAAACCGAGCCAGGCGGCAACCCGGTTTTGGCGCAGTATCAGAACGTCTTCATGCTGCCTCATATCGGCAGCGCCACCACACAAACCCGTGACGCCATGGGGTTCCGGGCGCTGGACAACCTGGACGCTTTTTTTGCCGGGCAACGCCCCAGAGACTTGCTATGACATAGTGGGCTAAAGGGGGGCGCGGCCAACAACTTTCTGTTGTTTGCTGTGGGCCGCGTCCGCACAATCACTTTGAATCTTTGCCACGTTAAATATGTGTGCCTTGCCCGCGCAGTGCCGTCCCTCCGTGTCCGCAATAAGGGCACTGGGCAGTGCTGGAATTGCCAGACCAAGGCCGTGTTTTACATGCTGGGCGCAAAGTCGGCGGCAAACTGATCGATGCTGATCGCTTTCACGCCGGTGATCTGCTCAAAATCCGGGCTTACCGGATGTTCGCCCACGTCAACCCAGCGTTTGAACAGGGTCATGACAGTGTCGATGGTCCAGTCTGGCAGGCCCGCTGCAGACAAGCCCGCTTTCTGATCCTCATAGGACAGGCTGACATAGCTGATCTGCTGGTCCAGCGCTTTTGAAAATGACGTCGCAACATCGTAAAAGCTGATCGTGTCCGGGCCGGTGATATAGTGGATCCGGTTGTTGAAGTCGTCCGACGTCAGGCACAGATATGCTGCCAGTGCGATGTCGCGCGTGTCGACCATCGGGATGCGCGTTTCCCCGAGGTATTGCGCAAACATCTTCTGGTCCTGCATAAAGGCCGCATGCATCTGCGGGATATTTTGCATGAAATAATGCGGCCTCAGGATGACATAAGCAATACTGCTTGCCATCAGATACTCATCCGCCTCTGCATGCTGCTCATAAAGCGCCATGCCTTTGCTTGCACGGGCGGGTTCAGCCGAGAGGCGCACGATCTTGCGCACACCGGTGGACACTGCCAGGTCGATCACGCGCTTGTGCAGTTCCAGCATTTCCGGAGCCGGGCTGCTGACAAGAAAGAGCGTGTCCACGTCCGCCAGCGCGGCCTCAATACCAGGCCAGTCTCCCAGAGCGCCACGCAGGGTGGGGATGCCCCGGGCGGCCAGCCGGGCTTCGCTTTGATCGTTGCGCACCAGCACGCGGTAGCTCTGGTCGCTTTCTTGCAACAGATCAACAAGCGGCGCCCCTGTATTGCCAGTCCCGCCGATGACAAGGATTTCGTTTTTCATGTTTTCTCTCCGTAAATTCCCGCCACAAGGGCGTAATGTTTCGTCTGAAAGTGGTATAGCCTGTTCAATATTGCCTCGAAACTGGCTATAACTGCGCGTAACTGTTCCGTTTTTGCACCGCGTGCAGGGCGCGGAATGAACTGGCACTTCAAAAGGTGAGCACATGAAAGTCTTTGAATGGGACGACCTGCGCAAATTTCTTGCGATCCTGCGCGGGCGGTCTGTCCGGGCCGCGTCAAAGTTGTTGAACGTCAGCCATTCAACGGTGTCGCGACGGCTTCAGGCGATGGAAGAGCAACTTGGCATCAAGCTGTTCATCCGCCAGCCGGAAGGCTTTGTGCTGACCGAAGTCGGCGAAGCGATGGTAGAGCGGGCCGAACGGGTGGAAAGCGAGATCCTCAGTCTGGAGCGGGAAGTATTTGGCCGGGATGCGCTGTTGTCGGGCCCGGTGCGCATTTCGGCACCGCCTCTGCTGGCGCAGCATTTGCTGATGCCAATCCTTGCCAGGTTTTCCGAACTCTACCCTCAGATCGAAATCGAAATAGACGCGACATTCGATGTTGCGGATCTCAGGCGGCGCAACGCGGATATCGCGATCCGGTTTCAGACCCGGCCCGACGAAAGTCTGGTAGCCCACCGGTTGCCTGACTTTGGCAACGCGATCTACGCCAGCCCTGAATACATCAACAAACACTGTCTGACCGGCACCGATCCCGACGGCCGGTGGATCGCGCTGGGCAGCAAGGAAGTGCTGGCACATTGGCGCCAGGAAACGCCATATGCCGGCTGCAAAGTCCAGCACATCGTCTCAGACATGCTGGCGCAGCTCAATGCGGTGAAGGCCGGCCTGGGATTTGCCTATCTCATGTGTTTTCTGGCCGACAGCGAGCCGGGGCTGGAGCGACTTCCGGGCGCGGGCCCAGAAAAGACGATACCCGCCTGGGCGCTGACCCATCCGGATGTGATTGCGACCGAACGCGTCCGGGTCTGTGTCCGGTATCTGGTTGATGCGATTTTTGAGCGCGAGCAAGTGATCGGCGGCAAAGGACTTGTCCGATAATACAGTGAGGCGCTGGAGCGGGGCACCAGGTCTTTGCAAGCTGGGATGTGGCACCGACAGAAAACCCGGGACTGCGTTTGCAGACACTGGCCGGCAGAAATGGTGCTGTGTCGCGTCAACCGAGAACTGGTCAAGCGGGCACGTGTTGCATTGCTATGCGTTGGGACCTGGGCGCGGCGGGTTTGTGAACGTATGCGCAAGAATCGGGTCGTGCTGATCTGATCCTCGTTTAAGAAGGCATAGGAAACCTAAACGACAGGAAAACCGTTTCTATGATTGATCGCATATCCGGCCTTATGTTGCTGGCATTGGCAGCCGTTTGGGGCGGCTCTTTCTTCTTTGCCGAAATCGCGCTGCAAGAGGTGCCGCCGCTGACCGTAACGCTTTTTCGCGTATTTTTGGCTGTTCCGGTCCTGTTGCTTGTGGTCCTCTGGCGTGGTGTCAGCATTCCGGTGTCCCTGCGCACCTGGGGTGCCTACCTCGTCATGGGAGCGCTAAACAATGCAATTCCTTTCTCGCTGATCTTCTGGGGGCAAACAACAATCGACAGCAGCCTGGCGTCCATTCTCAATGGCACAACCGCTGTTTTTGGTGCGGTCGTTGCGGGACTGTTGCTGGCAGATGAGCCGCTACTGCCGCGAAAAATTGCCGGAGCCGTTATGGGGGTACTCGGGGTTTCTGTGATCATGGGGTTTGACGCGCTCACTCAGCTCGACGCCAAGAACCTGGCCCAGCTCGCCGTTTTGGGCGCAGCCCTGTCTTATGCATTCGCGAGCGTCTGGGGAAAGATCACCCTTGCCGGAAACGCTCCGGAAATGAATGCACTCGGAATGCTCACCGGAAGCACTGTTCTGATGATGCCAATCGCAATCTGGTCGGACGGAATGCCAGTGCTGAACCTGTCCGCCGGGGTGTGGGTATCGATTTTTTCTCTGTCGATCCTGTCCACGGCAGTAGCCTACCTGCTATATTTTGCCATACTGGTGCGTGCCGGATCGGCCAATCTTATGCTGGTCACCCTGTTGATCCCGCCATTCGCCATCGGGCTTGGCGTCGCATTCCTTGGTGAACGTCTGGGGCCTGAAGCCTGGGCTGGCTTTGGCCTGATTGCACTGGGTCTGGTGATTACCGACGGGCGTACCCTGGCTCATGTCGGCAAGCTGAGGAAAAGCCAGAGTTAGACTGGTTCATTGGCCTGGACTTTGGTCCGGGCTTACCCAGGCTGGAGCGACAGAGAAAACCCGACACTGTCACTCCGGTGGAAACAACGGAAATAAGCCCTCTGCACCGACAGTCACTGCCTGACCTGTTCGAGCGGATTCTTGCGCGGCCATACCCATAGCAACGGCTTTCCAGCCGTCGTCAAAGGACACGTCTGGTGCGGCCTTTTCGCCGCGGACAAGTGCCAAAAACCCTTCATGCTGGTAAAAGGTTGATCCATTGTGATCTCCGGCGTCCAACAAGGCCTCGTCCACGGGGATGTCGCGCGCCGCCGGTCCTTTGGGCGACCTTGGGCTGAGGATCAACTGCGGGGCAGGGGCTGCGCCCAGGTGCTCCGGCCAGAAACGACCCGGACCGGGCACAAGCGCCTCGATCTTGCCCAGTGGCCCCATAGCGGATACCTCTTCCTGATATTGCGCTCCCTCAGCAAACATGCAGAGTTCCAGCATCGCCCGCGACCCGTTGGCGAAGTCAACGATCACATAACCATTGTCCAGGATGTCGGGGGTTTGCCCGTTGTAAGTTTCATCCAGATGGTTCACCGATTGAGCGGCCGTTGCCATGACCCGTACTGGTTCGGATCGCATCACCAGACGCATCAGGTCGAAGAAGTGGCAGCATTTCTCGACAAAAGTGCCGCCGGTATTGCTGTTGAACCGGTTCCAGTCACCGACCTTTTCCAGAAACGGAAACCGGTGTTCGCGGATGGTCAGCATTTTGACGCCCCCCGTCGCTGCCCTGGCTTCCACTAAAAAGGCTGCAATTGGCGGCATATAGCGGTATTCCATCGCCACCCAGACCGGGGCGGGGTAACCGCTGCGGAAAGCTTCAAGGCGAGCTGTTGCTTCCGGATCCGTGAACAGAGGTTTTTCAACCAGGATTGGCAAAGGACGTTTTGCTTTGATTTCCTCAAGCTGCCCGACATGGCAATAATTTGGGCTGACGATCAGCAGACAATCGAGTTCCGCAACATCAAGAAGCTCTGAAACAGACGCAACCAGCTGCGCGCCGGGGGCCAGGGCAAGCGCTTTGGCTGCCATATCTGCATCCGGTTCGTAGATCGCTGCAACCCGGGTTTGTGGCAACAGAGCGATATTGCGAAGATGCTCCTGGCCCATCATGCCACAACCGATGATGCCGTAGTTTATTGTGTTGGACATGCCCAAATCCTTACTTCAGACGCTGCACGTACAGCGCCTTATTCGTATCAAACCAGGTGCGGGAATATTCGACGGGACCGGGTTTGTCGGCCCAACTCATCCGTTCTATATATCCGGTGACAGTCCCGGGGCGCAGCGGAAATGACCCGGGCGCCCAATCGGGCACAGCACCAATGCCAACGCGGTCCTCGGCGCGGGCGATCCAGAAGCCAAGCTGCTTCTGATAGTAGTGATACAGCGAATCTGACAACGACTCAGCCCGCACCTCGCCGGCATCAGAATCGAGCCAGATCTCTTCGACTGCGATAATTGTATCATTGAGATAGCGCAGTCTGCGAATGCGCGCCGCGGTGTCAGATGTGCCGAATTTGGGCAGGTCCGCGGGTTTTTTAAGGGTTTCAAGATCCAGAATGTCAGCCCTTGGCAGGCCGCCGCCGGACAAGAGTTCCAGCCTGAACATGGCATAAACACTGTCTTCAATATTGCCGTGCCGGATGTAGTTTCCGGAGCCCTGGATCCGTTCCAGCAACCCCTGTTTCGTTAGCTCTGCCAATGATTTACGCAGAGTACCTACCGAGATCTCCAGTCTCTCAGCCATCTCACGTTCCGGCGGCAACCGCTCGCCGTCCATCAACCGACCTGCGGCAATGTCACGGATCAGGAACTCGCTGATCTGCACGTATTTTGGAAGCGCATTCGGGTTCTGTGTAGGAGGGGTCATAACGTCGTCAGCCTGTCGAAGAAATAATTGATACATCATTGATCTACATTATTGAGGATGCTAGGCAAGTTAAAAGTGAATGCAACCGCGGGAGAATATCGATGACCATCGTTCCAGTGACATCGGCCGATCTGGACGCCGCGGAGGTCTCGTGGTTTGCCGCGCTCTGCTCGGACGACTATCAATTTCTGGGCGTTCCTGACGGCGATTTGCGTGCCTCGTGGGATCATTGCTCGGACATCGTAAAGACCGCAGAGGCGCAGGGGTTTCGCAATATACTTTGTCCGTCCTCGTATCAGGTGGGGCAGGACACGCTGTCTTTTGTCGCCGGCTGTGCGCCGATCACTGACAAGATCAACCTGCTTGCCGCCGTGCGATGCGGCGAAATGCAGCCCATCATGCTGGCCCGCACAATTGCGACCCTGGATCATATGCTGAAGGGGCGCTTGACGGTCAATATTATCAGCTCCGATTTCCCCGGGGAAAAAGCCGACAGCGCGTTTCGCTATCAGCGCTCCCGCGAAGTTGTCGAAATTCTCAAGCAAGCCTGGACCCAGGACGAAATCAATCACAAGGGCGAGGTCTACGATTTTCAGGGCCTGACCACGGATCCTGTGAAACCCTACCAGACCGGCGGGCCACTGCTCTATTTTGGCGGCTATTCACCTTCGGCGCTGGAGCTGTGCGGCGAGCATTGCGACGTCTACCTCATGTGGCCTGAAAAGGTTGATGAACTTGCCGGTCGCATGAAAGCGGTCCATGCCGTGGCCGAGAAATATGACCGCACGCTGGACTACGGCCTGCGTGTGCACATGATCGTGCGCGACACCGAAAAAGAAGCGCAGGAATACGCCGACTACATCGTCTCCAAACTGGACGATGACTATGGTCGTGCGATCCGCGAGCGCGCATTGGATGCCACCTCACTTGGCGTCAGTCATCAGTCCAAAAATCGCGATATTGCCGATGAGTACGGTTATATTGAACCCAACCTCTGGACCGGTGTTGGCCGGGCCCGGTCTGGTTGCGGTGCGGCGCTGGTCGGCTCTACCGACCAGGTGATGTCCAAAATTGAGACCTATCAGAAAATGGGCATGCGGGCGTTCATCTTCTCAGGCTACCCGCATCTGGAAGAAGCCAAACACTTCGGCGCCCGCATCCTGCCAAATTTGAAAACTTGTTCGCTGCCGCATGAATACGGTCGCGTCCCTGCTGACACGCCCGCCACACCGCTGGGCAATGGAGTGCGCCGTTAATGGAACGTATTACCTTTTCTTCTGATCTGACACTCAGCCGCTTGATCTATGGCATGTGGCGTCTGGGCGATGATACCGACACCTCGCCAGCGCATGTCGAGGCCAAGATACAAAGCTGTCTGGATCAGGGTATTACCAGTTTTGATCAGGCGGATATCTATGGTGGTTACGCCGCAGAAGCGGTGCTGGGCGGTGCCCTGCGCGCCAATCCGGCACTGCGTAACCGGATGGAAATCATCACCAAATGCGATATCGTCGCCCCGGCAGGCCGCTATGCGGATACTCGGGTCAAACACTATGACACGTCGCGCGCCCATATCGAAAAGTCGGTGGAACATTCACTGCAGGACATGGCGATTGATCACATCGATGTGTTACTGATCCACCGGCCTGATCCGTTGATGGATCATCATGAAACTGGCGCTGCACTGGATGATCTGGTGACAAGCGGCAAAGTGCGGACCGTGGGTGTGTCCAACTTCAAACCCTGGGACTGGGAATTGCTGCAATCGGGCATGAAGACGCCGCTCGTCAGCAACCAGATTGAAATCAGCCTTGGGGAAATCGCATCTTTCACCAATGGTGATCTGGCGTTTCATCAACGCCAGGGGCACCCGGTTATGGCATGGTCGCCCCTTGGTGGCGGCACGTTGATCGGGGCCGAAGGCCAGATGGGTGCGGTTCTTGATGAGATTGCTGCGGAGAATGGTGTGGACCGGAGCGCGGTGGCGATTGCCTGGCTTCTGGCGCATCCGGCAAATCTGATGCCGGTGCTTGGCACCAACAATCTGGAGCGCATCGGGCGCATATCCGACGCACTCAAAGTCCGGATCGACCGGGTCACCTGGTACCGTCTTTACGAGGCGGCACTGGGACGCGAGGTCGCCTGATGCCAGACGGGTCGATGGATATGCCGGTGGCTTTTGCACCTGAACCGAGCAACACGCGCCAGTTGCGCGATGCGTTTGGCCGCTTTGCAACCGGGGTAACGGTGGTGACAGCCGCAAGTGCAGACGGGCCGGTCGGCATTGCCGCCAACAGTTTTTCGTCGATTTCGCTGGATCCGGCTCTGGTACTTTGGGCCCCGGCAAAAACATCACGCCGCTTCCCATATTTTGAAGCGGCAGAGCATTATGCTATCCATGTACTGAGTGCCGAGCAGGCAGAACTGTGCCAGGGTTTCGCCCAAAACGCCCACGCTTTTGACAGCATTCCGCACACCGTCAACGAACATGGTGTGCCGCTGATTGACGATTGTCTGGCACGGTTCGAATGCACAAAAACAGCGAGCTACGACGGCGGAGACCACCTGATTGTGGTCGGAGAAGTCGACCGGGCCGAAATGCGAGATGGCGATGCACTGACATTCTACTCCGGAAAATACGGGCTGGCCGCGCAACCATAATCACAGATTGGGGCAGGGGCGCCCCATGCCACAACCGGGAGGGTTAAATGGGAGGACTACTGGCGGTGCTGGCACCGATCAGCTTCGTGAATGAGCAACTGTTGAAGCTCGGGCGCGCGATTGGCATTCTGGCCGTCGCGCTGATGGTTATGGCCATTCTGGTGCAGGTGTTCTTTCGCTATATCCTGAACAATGCACTGCCCTGGCCGGACGAAGCCGCGCGGTTCTGCATGATGTGGATGACCGGGCTGATGGCACCCACCGCATTTCGCCGGGGAGGGTTTGTTTCGATCGAAATGTTGCTGACCGCTCTGCCGCGCGTTCTGGGTCAGGTGCTGACGCTGTTTCTGCTGTCCTTGTCTCTGCTGGTTCTGGTTGTTGCAGTGAAAATTGGCTGGGGCGAAGTCACCGGTTTTGGTGGTCGCTTTACGACAGCGTCCCTCTATGTCCCAACGTCTTTTAGCTTTGATGAATGGTTGCGGGTTCCCCGCTCATGGATGATGGCCTCGCTGCTCGTTGGAGTGACCCTCCTGGTCATGGTGAATGTTGAACTGATGCTGCGCGCCTTTGTAAGCCTGCTTGGTGGCGCAGATCGGCTGCCGGCCATTTTTGTCCCTTCAGTCGCGGCAGGAGCTGACTAATGCTGATTTGGTTCCTTCCTGTGTTTCTGACCTTTCTGATGATCGGTCTTCCGGTATTCTTTGGCCTGTTGGCCGCGCCGGGTATCCTGTTGTATCTGAACGGCCAGGAACGCGACATCACACTGCTTTACCGTAATGTTTACAACGGTATGGACAGCTTTCCTCTCATGGCGATCCCGTTTTTCATGCTTGCAGGTGAGCTGATGAACAAGGGCGGCATTACCATGCGTCTGGTGGAATTTGCCCAGGCATTGATGGGGCATTTCCGCGGCGGGCTTGCGCATGTGAACATCTTGTCCTCGATGCTGTTTGCCGGGCTGTCCGGATCTGCTGTAGCCGATACGTCTGCTCTTGGATCTATGCTGATCCCGGCGATGGAGAAACAGGGCTACAGCCGTAAATTCTCCGCCGCGATCACGGCCGCAAGCTCGGTCATTGGCCCGATTATTCCGCCCTCAGGCATCATGATTATATATGCCTATGTGATGGGCGAAAGCGTGGCTGCTCTGTTTCTGGCCGGTATTGTGCCGGGCATCCTGGTCGGCGTTGGCCTGATGCTGGTGGTGAAAGTCATGGCCGACAAGTATGACTTTCCGGTTGCCAGCAGGAAATACACCTGGCCCGAACGCCGGAAGGCCTCATTAAAGGCGTTTTTTCCGCTGCTCACCCCGGTGATCATTCTGGGCGGCATCCTCGCCGGTGTTTTTACCCCGACCGAAGCCGCGGCCGTAGCCGTTGCCTATGCGTTGTTCATCGGTTTCTTTGTCTTGCGGACGCTTACCCTGGGTGAAATCCCCGGTATTCTCAGCCGGGCGGGTCTGATATCTTCCGTTGTTTTGCTGCTGGTTGGCGCTGCGATGGCGTTTAAGACCGTCGTCAGTCTGAGCCATGCGCCGGAACAGCTTGCAACGTTTATTCTGTCCCTGTCCGACAATCCGCTGGTGCTGCTGTTTTTGATCAACCTGCTGCTGTTCGTGGTCGGCATGTTTTTGGACGCAGGGCCTGCGATCATCATTCTGGGTCCGATCCTGGGCCCGATCTTTATCGATCTTGGTGTCGATCCGATCCACTTCGCCATCATTATGAGCGTCAACCTGACCGTCGGTCTGGCCACGCCGCCTATGGGGCTGGTGCTGTTTGTTGCTTCGGCGGTGTCCGGCGAACGGGTCGAGGCCATTGCCCGCGCCATTCTGCCATTTCTGGCGGTGGAAGTGCTGGTGATTTTTCTGATCACCTATGTCCCCGCCATTTCCATGACAATCCCGCGTCTGACCGGGTTTGCCAACTAGTATGAGTATAAAGGGAGGAACCAACTATGATTAAGACGACCCTCAAAACGCTGACCGTAGCGGCCATTGTGGCCGGCTCCGCTCTCAGCGCCGCAGCTGCCGAATATACCATTCGTGCAACGGCCAATTCCAATGAAAATGACGAAGACTATGACGGTCTCATCGTGTTCAAAAACTATGTTGAATCCGCGTCAAACGGGGCCATCGAAGTGGAGCTGTTCATCGGCACGCAACTGTGTTCGAACGGCGCTGAATGTTTGCAGGGTGTCGCCGACGGCACCATTGATGTCTACATCTCGACCTCGGGCGGGGCCTCCGGGATTTTCCCTTATGTACAGGTTCTGGATCTTCCGTATCTGATGGCCGACGACCGGATTGCGGAAAACGTTTTGTCCGGCGATTTCACCCGCAAGATGCGTGAAATGGCGTTGGCTGATTCAGGCGGGGCGATCCGTTTGATGACCATCGGCAACACCGGTGGCTGGCGCAACTTTGCCAACACCAAACGCCGCGTTGCCGAGCCTGCAGACATGGAAGGTCTCAAAATCCGCACCGTGGTGGCCGATCTGCCGCAGGAACTGGTCAAATCGCTCGGCGCCTCGCCAACGCCGATCCCGTGGCCTGAACTGTTCACATCGTTCCAGACCGGTGTGGTTGAAGGCTCCAAAAACGGCATCACCGATATCATGGGTATGAAATTCCCTGATGCGGGTCTGCAATATGTCACGCTGGACGGCCATGCCTACATGGGCGCGCTGTGGTGGATGTCGAACGAAAAGTTCCTGGCAATGCCAGAAGACATGCGCGGTGTTGTAGTGGACGGGTTCTATGCGCTGCAGCAAGCGACTTTCGCCTCTCCCAAACGTAAATCGATCCAAGCCTATCAGGATTTTGTTGCAGGAGGTGGTGACCTCTATGTGCCAACTCCGGCGCAGAAAGCCGCTTTCGCTGACGCGGCCACACCTGTTTATGACTGGTTCAAAGGCAATGTGACTAATGGCGAAGAAATCTTCACTGCATTGACCGACGCTGTTGCCGCGGCTGAAGCTGAAGTCGGCGCTGCCCGCGCTGCTGATCTGAATTAATTACTCCTGGGGGGGACGCAATTCTCCCCCAGGTACCGTGCCGAAGCAATGCCGCAGGCGGATTCGGTTTGCCTGCGGTGGCGCACAATCAGTAGTTCGTTTCAGCGAAACGGGTACATCCACACTTTGTAATCATTGACCAGGATATGCGACTTATCAATTTCCTCCTGGGTCATCTTTTTGACCACTTCTTCCAGCGAAATGGCGGCGTCCGGGTCGCCTCCAATGGCGCTGAGCGTGTACCACATATAGGCGCGGACCAGATCCGGTGCCGGCATGCCACGCCCGACTTCATAATACCAACCGACACCCGATTGCGCCCCCGGATGCCCCTTCATGGCGCTGCGCAGATACCATTCAAATGCGCGCTGGTCGTCCCGTTGCACGCCCAGTCCCATCGCATACATCACACCAATAAGCTCTTCAGCATCGGCATTGCCCGAGCGGGCCGCTGGCCAAAGTTCACTATACGCCTCGGTGAATTTACCGGCCTCCATCAGGTCGCGCGCCTCTTCGATCTCGGCAAAAGCGGGCGTCAGGCTCAGGCACAAAGCCAACAGGGTGTAGCGCATTTTTCTGGTCTCCGCGTTCTTCTGGGGGTCATGATCATCGCAGGTGGTCCCGCCGGGGCCACTGAGTTTCCGCCGCCACTCAGGGCAGAGGATTTTCTTGAATTTGACCGCAATCAAGCGGCCCTTGGACAGCTGTTATTCTATGATAAAATTCTGTCCGGGAACAGAAATATTAGCTGTTCCACTTGCCATCATCCGAAATTTGGCACCGGAGACGGCCTGTCCCTTGGCATAGGTGAAGGCGGTGTTGGCCTGGGGCCTGAACGCAGCGCCGGCAGTGGCGAAAGTCGCATTCGAAAGCGGATCCCCCGCAACGCCCCCGGATTGTGGAATCTGGGCGCGCGGGAGGTGGATACCCTGTTTCATGACGGTCGCCTGTCCCGGTCAGACAGCTATGAAAACGGCTTTAATTCACCAGCAGAGGAGTGGTTGCCGCAGGGTTTTAATTCGATCCTGGCCGCTCAGGCCGTTTTTCCGCTGGTGGCCCAGTTTGAAATGGCCGGAAATCCGAAAGAAAACGAGATTTCCGGGGCGCTGCATGACCGCATCGACGCCGGCTGGCCCATCCTGGCGAAACGCGTTCGTGTCATCCCAGAGTATGGCGGCCTGTTTGTCGACGCGTTCGACAATATCGACGCTGCCGAACAGGTGACCATTGTTGAAATTGCCAATGCGCTTGCGGCTTTCATGGCCACCGAATGGCAAAGTATCGACAGCCCGTTTGACCAATTGCTGAATGGCGACGACAGCGCCTTGTCCACTGCGCAAATGCGTGGCGCCGACATTTTTTACGGGCGTGGGAATTGTGAACAATGCCATTCCGGAAAACTGATGAGCGATCAGCGGTTCTATGCAATTGGAGTGCCGCCCTTTGGGCCTGGGCGGACCCGCAGATTTGATCCGATGGCGCGCGACGTCGGGCGCATGGGTGAAAGCGATGCCCTGGAAGACGCCTACCGGTTCCGCACGCCAATGCTGCGCAATGTGGCTTTGACGGCGCCTTATGGTCACAACGGCGCCTATCCGAGCCTTGAAGGCATTATCCGCCAGCATCTTGACCCTGACCGTGCACTGGCCGCCTGGCGACCGGAGAACGCTGCGCTGCCAGTGGTCCCCTGGCTGAGCGCAATCGATTTCATCATCTGGCAAGACAAGCGCGAAATGGCGCGCCAAATGAGCGCCCGGGATATTGGCGATGTCGATCTGGCGGACAAAGACATTCTGGACCTGGTCGACTTTCTGGGGAGCCTGACCGGCAGTTCCGTTCAGAACCCGCCCATGGGTCAACCCACCAAAGTGCCAAGCGGTCTGCCGGTTGATTAGGGATCGCCGTGACTGCTTCGAGCGCCCTGCCTCAGAGCTCCCGGGTTTTATACCGCGTTGCTGGCGAAACCATACTGCGCTTACTTCTCTTCATTTCGGCGGGCCAAAAGGTTGGCCATGATCCGGAAGGCACCGGGGGTCAGTTTTTCCATCTGGTGGTGCAGGATCAGGGACGTATGCACATGCCGGCCCTTGCCGATATCCGCGACAAGTAACGCCCCGTGCAGCGGCTGTTCTTCCGGGTCCGCCATGGACAGTACCGGCACATAGGCGGGATCCCAGCTTTTAGCGAAATAAAGCCCGCGCTCCTTGTGCCAGCCGCGCCAGTCGGCGCTGCCGATCTGGTTGGGCGTTGTCATCAGCGGGTTGTCGGGCTGCAGGATATTGACCGCTGAATTTTCATCCGTTACCCGCCACCGCAGTGAGGGCTGGCCGATTTCAAGATACCTGGGCGGCACAGTCTCGGGGTCCCAGTTGTCCCAGGGCCGGTGGTAAAGCGTGATCAGGGTGCCGCCCTGTGCGCACCAGTTATGCAGCCTGGCCATCTGGTTTTGCAGCCCCTTGCGGAACTTCATCGCAAATATACCAATGACCAGCGTGTCAAATGATGCCAGTTTCGTGTCGCTTATGAGTTCCGCATCGCTGAGCGTGCTGACATTTACGCCCAGACGGTCGAGCCAGTGGTCGACGCGGTCGTTGCCGCCGCCAATATAACCAACACGAACCTCCGGAAGGGTGGCGTTGACCACCTGGACCTGAACCTCTGCCGGGCTGGCTATCGCGCGGGGTGCTATATGTGCATGGTCGATTTTGCGCAGCTGCTGTGCCGGTAGCCCGTCGAGCAACAGCGTCAGCGAATAGCGGCCCTCGGCGACATCTGCGGGCGCTGTGACCCGGAACCCGGTATCAGTGCGAACCGCCTGCCAATTGTCCGGCAAAACCAGCGCAGTCCGGGCCGTGACCGGGAACATGTCGGTCAGCGATATATCCAGACTCCGGTTTGAACTGGCTGCGTTCAGGACGTCTTTGTCCGGTGATAAGGTGGCACAACGTAACGGCAGTACAATGGGCGGCGTCTCAAATGCCACCCGCCTCCCGGAGCTGACACCATGTGTGTTCACCGTCACCAACAGGCAGGGTTCGCGTGGGCTGTCTGGCAAATAGACAGCAGGGTAGGGATCGCTCAACTGGACGTCCAGGTCTGTCTGCAGTCTGTCACCATTCTGGGACCAGCCCTGTGGCAGCACGGTGGAAAGCTTCACATCACTCGCCGTACCGCGCCGCAGTTCAGTGCTCATCTGCAAAGCGTCGCCGGCGTGCACGTGATCCTGGTCCAGGCGGGCGATAACCTCAATGCCCGCTGCCACAGCAATCAGACCGGCGAGTTGGGTTTCTTTGCGTGTCAGCTTGTGCAGAACCTCATCCCGGGCATCATCAGGACAGTCGTGAATGGCCTTTTGCACATGTGCGAGCGCGGCGGATGCATGTCGCAGCATCACCGGGCTGTCCGGAAAGGCCGAGCGGGCAGCAACAATCCGGCTCTGTGCATTATGGAGGCTGGCGCTGATCTCCGGCACTTTGAGGTCCGCCAGTGTGCGTGCCAGTCCGGAGTGCAGATCAGTATCCGGACCCGCCACATGGCTCTTCGCCAGATGCAGTGGCCAGTCCTGTTCTTCGCCGGCAGCGACCCAGCGCCCCATCGCCTGTGTCAGATGAAACGCGCGGCTTTGCTGGCCAATACGTGCGAAACTCCAGCCACTGTACTGCTCAAGCCCACTGGCCGCGATCACCAGGGTGGCGGGCGGTGGCGGCACTTCATCGTCATAGGCCTGACCTGCGCCGGAAAAAGCCGGAAGATAGAGTTTTTTAACCCGCCAGGGCGGCATCGTGCTGTCATCATATGCAGGATCGGCGGCCAGAGACATGACTTCAAACGCGGCCTGTGTCATGGCACGATGGTGGCCATGTTGCCCTGGAACGTCCAGAAATGTCGGGCACATAATGTCAGGCCGCTCTGTTCTGACAATATCGACAAAGCGTTTCAACAGTCGGGCGTGGCCCCATTTTGTAAGGGTTTCGACCCCGGACCTGGAAAAGCCGAAGTCAAATATGCTGTCCGCCGGGCTTTCGCAATGCCAGTACATCCGCATGTTCAGTATATCGCAGGCCCGTTCCATTTCGGCGGTGCGCAAGGTGCCCAGGGCCTCGCTGGTCTCTGTTCCGATGTCGTTCTGGCCACCTTCGCCCCGGGTCGAGCAGGCATAACTGAGATCAAACCCATCGCGCCACGACAGCGCCGCCAGCATTTCCGATTTTTCATCGTCGGGGTGGGCGCCGGTGCTCATAAATGAAATGACACTTTGCAACGGCATGAGTGCGCGCCAGAGTTGCAGAATCTGTGGTGTCATGCGCTCGTCTGTTATGCGCTCAAGATCGGTCAGGGGCATATGCGTTCCAATGGCTTGGGCGGTGATCAGTGAGTGGCGGCGTGTGGTGTAAGACGGCTGTTAAGAATAAGCGCCGCAGCGCCCAGGGTCGCGACAAGCCGGCCGGAGGCGCCGCATTGAAGCCGCGGTAGCGGGTTGTCAGAGCGCCTGGACACTGAAGCGTTGTTCAGGGACACATTGCGCACAAGATGCCGCAGCACCGCGTCTGGCATCGCTCCGCCCAGGATCGTGGTCTGCGGGTCGAAAACGTTCTCGATAATTTGCATGGCGTGGCCTAACGCATCTGACGCGCTGCCCAGCCAGGTCATCAGCTCCGGGTCGGATGTAGCATAAAGCTTTTCAATTTTTTCGAAGTCAATATTGCTGTGGCCGGACATTTCCAACTGGTGCCGGACCGACATTCTGCTCAGCCGGGTCTCGAGCGGCGCTGACCCCAGCGGGGTTGGAACCGGGATATGGCCGATTTCGCCAGCGTTGCCAAAAGCTCCGCGCACCAAGTGCCCCTGGCTCACAAGCCCCAGGCCAAGCCCGGTGCCAAAATAAAGGTATGCAAAGCTGCCAAGCCCATGGGCGCAACCGGAAATGCGTTCCGCCATCGCGGCAGCATTGGCGTCATTGCTGACCTCAACCGGAAGGCCCAGGGCGTTCTGGAACAGCTCTGCAGGGTTCACATTCTGCCATTCCGGCAGTTCGGTTTCACGCCCGGACAGTCCCGTTGCGCCAAAGGGGCCAGGCATAACGATACCGGCGCCCAGCATCCGGTCTTTTGCGGCTGGGACCTCCGTCAACGCCGCATCCCGCAGGCGCGTCACTTCCAGAATGACGTCTTCGGGCCGCGCACTTTTAAGCACGGAGCGCCGGGTGAACACAGCCTTGCCTGTCAGGTCCAGCAGCACCGCAAAAATAACATTCGGGCGTACTTCAATGCCAAGTGCGAAACCGCCCTCCGGTTTGATGCCATATTGAACAGCAGGCAGACCACGTCCGGCTGATCGGGCACCTTTTTCGACCAGCATCCCGTCCTGCAGCAGGTCAGCGATAATATTGCTGACGGCCTGAACACTCAGGTCCAGAGCGCGGGCCAGTTCTGCCCGCCCCAGCTCGCCGGCATGGTGAATCTGGCCAAGAACGGCGGTGCGGTTGCGGGAACGGGAGCGTTCGGCATTGCTGCCTTGATGGGGGGGCGATGATGTCATGGATCAGGATTAATTCAAATGAGTTGATAGTTCAAGTTATTTGAGTTAATACCGTTTGCAGAACAGCGAAAAGCTGCACGGTATCCGGTATTTTGCGGAACCAGACATCAACAACTCGGAGAAAGCTCATGATGAAGAACCTCAAGGGACTGGCACTCGCCGGTCTGACCGCGTCCTCAGCTCTTTTTGCGACTTCTGCGCTTGCAGCAGAGCCGGTGGAAATCGAGTACTGGCAATATTTTTTTGATGCACGTGTCACTGCAATGGAGCAGTTGATTGAAGGGTTCGAAGCGGAAAACCCCGACATCACCGTTAAAATGACCCATTTTCCTTATGCGGACTACCGCACCAAAGTTGCCGCAGCTATTCCGGCCGGCGAAGGCCCCGATGTTGTGCAACTGTTTTATGGCTGGCTGAACGACTACATTGCTGCCGGTCTGATCCAGCCATTGCCCGTCGATACCTTTGCGCCGTCTGACATTGACCGTGACTTTTTCCCGATGGTTCAGGCGATGAAAAAGGATGGTGCATATTATGCGCTGCCGACGGCGGTGCGCAGCCTGGCGCTGTTTTACAATCAGCGCCTGTTTGACGAAGCCGGTATCGAAGCACCGCCCGCCAACCTGGATGAACTGGTTGAGATCGCGCAAAAGCTGACCAAACGTGACGGCGCCGGCAATATCACTCAGGTGGGCATTACCACTGGTATGACGGCGCAGGATCACCACTGGTTTCGCGAGGTTCTGGTGCGCCAGTTCGGCGGCACACCCTATGATGAAGACTACAAGGTTGTAGGATATAACAGTGAAGCAGGCGCCGCGGCGCTGAAATTCTATACCGATCTGGAAAAAGAATATGGCGTGACCGCGTCGGGCTTTATGGACGAGCCCCAGGCCGCGTTCAAAGCCGGTCGTGCCGGCATGCACATTGACGGTTCGTTCCGCATTGGCTCTCTGAATGCGATCAGAGGGTTGAAATGGGGCGTTGCAGAACTGCCGACCGCCGTGGATGGGACCAAGTCCAATTATTCGTCTTATTGGGTGAACGCGGTGACGTCAAAAGCGGAGGGTGAGAAATATGAGGCCGCGCTCAAGTTCATGTCCTATATTACCTCTGATGACGCGATGCAGATCTGGCTTGATGTTGTAGGCGAATTACCGGCAAAACCCTCTGTGGGGATGACAGAAGCGAACGCAAATGATCCGGTTTTCGGCCCGTTTATCAAAGGTCTGGCTTATGCCCGCACCACGATATTTGCCAATGAAAGTTCCCAGCGTCAGGTGCTTGTGGATATGGTGGCCCGCACCGATCTTGAAGGTCAGTCCGTCGCGGAAAGTCTGGCCATTGCTGCTGAGGCTGAGCAAAAAATCCTCGATACATACTACTCTAAGTAACAGCTTCGCCCCGGGACGGTACCCCGGGGCGACGTTCCCTGAATGTTATTCCCTGATCTGAACGGACCACCATGGCTTTATATCGCAATCTGAGCATTCGGCAGAAACAGATTGTCTGGGCCTGGACCTTTCTGGCCGTGCCGGTGGTGTTTTATGTGGTGATCCGGTTCTATCCGACCGGGACGGCTATTATGATTTCCTTTCAGGAATGGAATCTGCTGGGAGCCCGGACCTGGACGGGGTTTGACAACTACATCAAGCTCTGGAACGACCCGGTGTTCTGGAAGGTGTTCCGCAATACGTTTGCGTATTTGCTGATCGGGACACCCCTGTCTTTGGTGCTGTCCTTTCTGATCGCTTACCATCTCGACCAGGTGCGATTTATGCACGGATTTATGCGGATGCTGTATTTCCTTCCGTTCATGACCAGCGCGGTTGCAATGGCCTGGGTGTGGCGTTGGTTTTATCAGGCGGTTCCGATCGGTCTGTTCAATAATATTCTCGCTGGTTTCGGCATCGCACAGATTGAATTTCTGAATTCCACCACCAACGCTCTGCCCGCTGTTCTGGCGCCGGCGGTCTGGGCCGGTCTGGGGTTTCAGGTGATCATTTTCATGGCCGGGATCCGCGCCATCCCAACCTCATATTATGAAGCAGCCCGCATCGATGGGGTCGGCTGGTGGACCATACTGACCCAGATCACGCTGCCGCTTCTGCGTCCGACGATTGTTTTTATCGTGGTGTTCTCCTCCATCGGGTTTCTGCGCATTTTTGACCATGTTTTTAACATGACCACCAATAATCCGGGCGGACCGCTGAACGCCACCAAACCGATGGTACTGATGATTTATGACACCGCATTCAATAGTTTCGACATGGGCTATGCCGCCGCACAAACCGTGGTGTTGTTCACCATTCTACTCTGCGTCAGCCTGATCCAGCTGCGCCTGCTGAGGAGCACTTGATATGAGCAGCGCAGAAGCCGTCCGCGCGACGTCGTCCGCCTTGTTGGACAAAAAATTTGCCCCGGCCAATCGCAATATGGCTCAGACCTTGCGCTGGCTGGTGCTTTTTGCGGGCGGTGTGCTGATGGTGATGCCGATCGCCTATATGATCTCGACCTCGCTCAAATGGCCGCATGAGGTCTATAATGTGAACCTGATCCCGGATGAACCCACACTCGACAACTACTTGTTCGTGCTGGAAGACGGGCGTTTTTACATGTGGTTCATCAATTCCGGCATCATCGCCACACTGACCACGATATCAAACCTGCTGTTTGACAGCCTGGTTGGCTACACCCTGTGCAAATTCCGTTTTCCCGGGCGCACACTTGTATTCGTCGCGATCCTGTCCACCCTGATGATCCCCACAGAAATGCTGGTGATCCCGTGGTATCTGATGAGCCAGTCCTTTGGCTGGCTGGACAGCTACTGGGGCATTATGTTCCCGGGGCTGATGACTGGGTTTGGCACCTTCCTAATGAAACAGTTTTTTGAATCGGTGCCGGATGATTTTATCGAGGCCGCGCGTATAGACGGGCTGAACGAGTTGCAGATCTGGTGGACGGTGGCCATGCCGCTGGTCAAACCGGCGCTGGCAGCACTGGCGATCTTTGTCTTTCTTGGCAACTGGACCGCGTTCCTGTGGCCGCTGATCGTGACCAATTCGACCGAAATGTACACCATCCCGGTCGGCTTGTCGGGCTTTGGCGACGAAGCTGATGTCGCCTGGGAGCTGATCATGACCGGCGCCGCAATTTCGACCATTCCGACCTTGATTGTGTTTTTAATCTTCCAGCGCTTCATCATTCGCGGCGTGGTTATGGCGGGGCTTAAAGGATGACTGACAAAAGTGTGTTTCCTGATCCCGTCTATAAGGACACGGTGCTTGCGCCTCTGTTTGAAGGGGTGAAGAGGAACTATGCCGCGTCTATGGGTGCGCTGAACCAGGCGCATCTGGTGATGTTGGTTGAGACCGGGATACTGAGGCCAGGGCAGGGGCGGGACATCGCCAATGCGTTGACGGCCATAGAAGCCAATACAGATATCAGCGCTTTGACCTATACCGGTGAATATGAGGATTATTTCTTCCTGGTCGAGGCGGAACTCCGGACCCGGCTGGGCGATCTGGGCGGCGCGCTGCACACGGCGCGATCGCGCAACGATATGGATCATACGCTGTTCAAACTGGCGCTGCAGAGACGGGCGGAACACATGCTGTCCCAGATGACCCGGCTGACTGCTGCGCTGATTGAAAAGGCACAGATTGAGTCTGAAACGCTGATTGTCGCCTATACCCACGGGCAACCGGCGCAACCCACCACCTTTGGTCATTATCTTGCGGCCATGATCGAGGTGCTGCTCCGGGATGCCGACAGGCTCAGCGCAGCGATTGACGGTTTGGATCATTGCCCGATGGGGGCGGCGGCAATCACCACCTCGGGCTTTCCGGTCAATCGCGAGCGGGTGGCAGAATTGCTGGGGTTTTCCGGCCCGCTGGTGAATTCGTATGGCTGCATCGCCAGTGTCGACTACATCACCGGGCTTTATTCGGCGGTAAAGCTGGTCTTCCTTCACCTGGGACGGGTGGTGCAGGACATGGCGTTCTGGTCGTCCTTTGAGGTGGCACAGCTCTATGTGCCCAATGCGCTGGTACAGGTCAGCTCGATCATGCCGCAAAAGCGCAATCCGGTTCCGATTGAACATATGCGCCACATGGCGTCGGTCACGGTCGGGCGCTGCGATATGATCGTGAACACGATGCACAATACGCCCTTCACCGATATGAACGACAGCGAAGGCGAAGTGCAGCAAGCGGGTTATGCGGCTTTCGATAGCGGCGGGCGTGTTCTGGAACTGATGGCCTCATTTCTGCCTGCCTGCAGTATCAACGGGGACCGGGTGTCTCAGATCACCGACGCCGCCTGTATTACCATTACCGAACTGGCAGATACTCTGGTGCGCGATGAGGGGCTCAGCTTCCGGCAAGCGCATGAGATTGCCGCGCATACCGCACGGACCGTTATCGCGCGGGCCTGTGCTTTGGGGCAGGGCTATGAGGATTTCGCGGCGGCATTCGTGGCCGAAACGGGACGGGAAACCCAATTGACGCAGACTGCGTTTCAACTGGCGGTCTCGGCCGACACTTTTGTTGCGCGGCGTGACCGCACCGGCGGGCCGGCACCTGCGGCTTTGAAACACGCTTTGCACGCCAGCAGCGCGGGCCTTGAGCATCTGCTCGCCCGACAGTGCACCCGTGAAACCCGTCGCACTGCCGCCGCTGCAGATCTGCAGACCGCCTTCAACACTCTTACGGAGCTCTGACCTATGGCCAATCTCGCCCTGCGCAACCTGGTAAAAACCTATGGCCAGACTGAGGTGCTCCACAGCATCAGTCTTGACGTTGAAGACGGTGAATTTGTTGTCTTTGTCGGCCCGTCCGGCTGCGGGAAATCGACCACGCTCCGGCTGATTGCCGGTCTCGAGGAAGTCTCCTCGGGTGCGATCATGATTGGGGACCGTGAGGTTAACAATCTTGAGCCAAAAGAACGTGACATCGCCATGGTGTTTCAGAACTATGCGATTTACCCGCATATGACGGTGAAAAAGAACATCGCCTTTGGCCTGCGCTCGTCCAAGGCCTCAAAGGTCGACAAAGAGGCAAGGATTCAGGAAGTGGCTGGTATCCTCGATATGGTGGAGCTGCTGGACCGCAAACCCTCGCAGCTTTCCGGCGGGCAACGCCAACGCGTGGCCATCGGAAGGGCGATGGTGCGCGACCCGGCAGTGTTCCTGTTTGACGAACCACTGTCAAATCTGGACGCTCAGTTGCGTACCCAGATGCGGCTGGAAATCAAAAAACTGCATCAACGGGTCGGAAATACCATCGTATTTGTTACCCACGACCAGGTTGAAGCGATGACCATGGCGGATCGTATTGTTGTTATGAAAGACGGACATATTCAACAGGTTGGCACCCCGGAAGAGGTTTATCACAGCCCGGCTAATTCGTTTGTGGCGCGTTTCATTGGTGCCCCGTCGATGAACCTGCTGCCAGCAGAGCTGAGCGCTGAGGGGCTGACCCTGGCGGGCAAAGTCCTGGATGCCGGACGTTGGGCTGCGTCTCCCGTTGGCAAGGTCCTGCTGGGGGTTCGTCCCAATGACCTGTATATTGATGAGATCCGCCCGCTTTTTGAGGGCCGCGTCAGCCTCAGAGAACCGCTGGGATCAGAAACACTAATCTACGTCGAGACAGAACATGGTGAAGTTATTGCCAGAGCCGATGGCCGCATGCCGCCAGAAGTCGGTGCAACCATTGGTCTCGGGGCGCGCACAGAGGATCTGCATCTGTTTGATGCCGCCAGTGGCGTGTCGCTGTCATGAGCAAAGATGCCGCAGGTCCTGAAATTATTTGCGCCGGGCGGCTGTATTGCGACCTGATTTTCGCCCCTGTTCCCCGCATGCCGACGCTGGGCACCGAAGTGTTTGCGGATCACCTGACACTCTGTGCCGGAGGCGGCGCTTTCATCACCGCAGCAACTTTGCAAGCGCTGGGCTGTCCGGCGTCTCTGATGGCGATGCTTCCCGCAGCGCCGTTCGACGCCATCGTTCAACGCGACATCGAAACCTGCGGCGTCAATCCCCGGCTGAGCAAAGCGGTCCAGGCAGGGGCCAGTCCGCAGATCACTGTGGCCATCGGCGACAACACCGACCGGGCGTTTCTCAGCCACCGCTCTGGGGATGCCATGCCGCCGATCACGGCCGCAGCGCTGTCTGGTGCGCGCCATCTGCACATCGGAGAGCTGCGCAGCCTGACAGAACATCCGGAGTTGATTGCGCTGGCGCGGGATGCCGGTCTGAGCATTTCGCTGGATTGCGGCTGGGACGACGAGGTCATGCAGGGGCAAGTCGGGGTCAGTTCACTGATTGCCGCCGTGGATGTATTTTTCCCGAATGAAACGGAGTTTGACCGGCTGATCGCGCTGGGCCTGCCGGAGAAGCTTGCAAAGCTGACCGTGGTGAAATGCGGTGCTTCAGGTGCCCGTGCGCTCGGCCCAAAGGGGTGGCAGACTGCGGTATCAAAACCGGTCGACGTTGTTGACGCAACCGGCGCCGGCGATTCCTTTATTGGCGGTTTCTTGTCGGTTTGGTTGGAAAATGGCCCCCTCGCGCGCTGTCTTGAACGCGGCAACCAATGCGGCCGGCTTGCGGTGCAGGCCAAAGGTGGCGCCGGTGCATTTAACGCCTGGCGCGCACTGGCGTAGCGCCCTGAGATTTACCGGATTTTGGTGAGACTTATTTCGGTGCCACGCGAAAACAGCGGTTCCCGCGCAGAATTAATCTGCGCGGCCATTGCCGGTTCCGCAGAGACGGCAGCGCTTTCTCAGGCCCTTTTACGCTCCTCTTGTGCCGTAAGCTCTCGGCTGAAGGCATGCTCCGACCATCCGGCGTGCACCGCCTTGTGCAGCAGGGCCTGTTGTGTTTCCGGTGCAAGCCCTCCAACCGGAGGGTCGAGGTCCAGATTGGTCGGGAATGAATACCCTTCTGCACTCGCAGCAATGACAGCCTGCAAGCGGCTTTCCGAAAGCGCGCCGCTCTCAAAGGCCTTCCGGATGTGCGGATAAAGGATCTGACACATCTTTTTGCGGTTGACGGTCTCCATCGCGCGTCCAAAGGGTGATGAGATCTGCAGCAAATTGACAAAGCGGTGAATGTCCTCGCTGTCGTTGGCTCCGGCGGCGTGGAACAAAGCCGGGCTGAAAAATATCGCGTCCCCCTTTTTGAGGGGCAGTTGAATGTGATGTTGTTCAAAATGCGCGCGAAAGTCCACACGCCGCCAGGCGGCATATCCTGAACGGAATTGCTGCGAAAATGGCAAAAGTCTGGTTGGCCCGCTCTCAACCGGCATGTCGCAATGCGCTATGCCGCCCTGCAGCGTCATCAGCGGCGACAGGTCATGCACATGCGCCGGATAGGTGGCGCTGATTCCTGCGCTCTGAAATCCCAGATGGTAGTCCCGGTGTGCCAGCTGCGCGCCGCCGCCCGGATGCACCAGGTTCACCTGCGCAGTCATTTGGTAATTCGGGCCAAGCCAGGCTTCGCACATGGTGTCGATTGCAGGGTTGGCGAAGTATTGAACGAATGTTTCCGGCGCGTGCTCGCAAAGTTTTTGCAGCGAATTCCAGACCCGGTCGTTTTTCCCGGCGGCCGCAAAATGATCCGCCCCGCCGCCTGGGGCTTCTTTTTCCCGCGCGATAATATCTTCATAGACCTTCGTTGCCGCGTCGATAGCAGACGTGTCGTCATAGGCGTTTTTCAGAACCAGTACTCCGGCACTGTGTTGCAGGATATCCGCCCATTCGGCCATGATTTGATAGCGAAACTCCTGATCGGAAAACCTGGGCCGCAGCACATCTATGTCATAGACAGGTACGTTTTTTTCAACAGATGCGGCGAACCGCAGAGTGGAGCCATCGAGTGTCTGTGACGTGAGCGCCTTAAACGCCTCAAGATCGCAGTAATCTGCTGCGTAATAGCCGGGACGCCGGGCATCAGTGCTGTTCATTTCTCATCTCCTTATGTCCTGCGGTGAACCTACCAGAAGAACTGCTTGTACCGGCGGCGCATTCACATCAATAATCCATCAAATGACTCATCGCTTTCCAATCAAAGAAATTGCCCTTCAAGCCGGGCTCGGCACCGCAACAGTTGACCGTGTGCTCAATGACCGCCCAAACGTAAGCCCGCAGACCCGTCAGCGCGTGCACGCAGCGATCGCAGAGTTGAAAGGGCAGGAAACACAGTTGTCCGCACGGGGGCGGCGTTTGTTCATCGATTTTGTGGTCGAGGCGCCAAACCGCTTTACAGATGAAATAAAACACGCCGCCGAGACCATCTTGCCCACCTTGGGCGCCGGTGTTTTTCGACCCCGGTTCATTTTTCAGGAGGTTATGACGGAAGATGATGTGCTGGCAATATTGCGCCGCATTGGCAAACGCGGCAGCCATGGCGTCTGTCTCAAAGCCCGCGATCTGCCACGCATTTGTGATGCGGTGAACGCATTGACGGCCGCCGGAATTCCCGTTGTCACTCTCGCGACGGACATTCCGAATTCGTCAAGAACGGCCTATGTGGGCCTGGACAATGCCAATGCCGGCCGCACAGCCGCTTACCTGATGGCGAAATTTCTGGGTGGGCAGGCGGGCACGGTGCTGACAACCAAAAGCCAGCACGCTTTTTTCGGCGAGGAAGAACGCGATTCTGGCTTCAGAGAGGTCATGAAACGTGATTGTCCGGATGTGGAGCTGATCGACGCCAGTGGCGGCGCGGGGGTGCCCTGGCACATGATAAACCACGTCGCGGAAATGGTTTCTGACGTCAAGGACCTGAAAGGCGTCTATTCCATGGGCGGCGGCAATGAGGCGATCCTGCAGATTTTGGCGGATCAGGGCCACAGGCCTCAGGTCTTCATCGCGCATGATCTCGATAAAGAAAACAAACGCTTGCTGGAACAGGGGGTGCTGACATTTGTGCTTTATCATGAGCTCCGTGCCGATATCCGGAACGCGTTTCTGGCATTTGCACAGTACCACAGGCTGATGCAACTGGATGAAACCCCGCACGTCTCCGATATTCAGATCGTGACGCCGTTCAACCCGCCTCATTTTTCATAACGGCGATGCAAACCGGGCAGTTTTATCACATGTATTGGCACCGATTTCATGGCATTGGCGATTGGCCAGCAAGCTGCAGCACATGCCAGTGTATGGCCGCAAACCGGGCAGGCGGGCCTCGCAAACCGAAACGATAGCGACATCAGTCCCGTGCCCAGGCGTCGCTCTGTTTGTGGAAGTGGGCGTCGATCACTGAGTGCCTTAGTCCGACGCAATCCGGCCAGATGCCGGCAAACGTCAGGATCTGCTGAACAGTCGGCCAAAGGCGGGCAGTGCATCGTCGATACCGCTCAGCCGCAGCATGTGCCAGGCCAGAGCCTGGTTGCTCGATATCACCGCCACGCCGGTGAGCGCTTCGATCTCGGGAATGATGCGCAGGCAGCGCAGATTGGTGCAGGAAATCACCAGGGCATCACAGGGTGCCGCACTGGCCACACGTACTGCCGCCGCCATGATGGCCTGCTCGGTAATCCGCGCTACCACCCGGTCATTTCCCTCTTCAAAAGACCCGAATCCGCCGATGTCAAAACCCGCCTGTTCCAGCGCGCTCTGCATTTGTTGTGATACTTCAGGCACATAGGGCGTGATAAAACCCAATCGCTTTGCGTCCAGGCCTCGTGCTGCGGCAATAATGGCCGCAAGCGGGTCGGTAACCCGGGCGTTTGGAAATACCGATTGTACGGCGCGGGCGACGTTTTCCGATCCGATGACCGTGGAGGCCGAGGTGCAGCCATACCCAATCACGTCGAACGCCAGCGACGGCGGCAGCAGCCGGACTGAGGCGGGCAGGTCGCGCGCCATCCGGCTGAGGGTATCAGGGTTAATTTCAGACACCATGGGAATGCGGCTGTGATAGAGCGCGACCCCGTCCAGATCCGTCATCCGGGCGAATTCGGGCTCCAGCGTCTCGTCGGTCTCCAGAACGATCACCCCAAGCGTCGCGCGTGTGCCAATGCCACCGTCTGTATCGAAATCCAGTCTCATCACGTGCCCTTTCAGATCACCGGCAATTCGGGTGCAGCACGGCGGGTCAAAAGTTCAGCCCCGTTTGCCCGGATCACGATGTTTTCCTCATGTACCATGATATGTCCATCGCCATAAGCAAGCGAAGGCTCCAGCGTCAGCACCATGTTCTCTTCAATCACAGTCTCATCAAACGCCGCATGTGACGGCCATTCCGTCAATTGCATGCCCAGGCCGTGGCCCAACCGCCCCACATCTCCGCCCTGGTCGTCCATCTCGGAAATCACTGCCTGCATGACCTGAAATAACTCGCGACAGGTGGTGCCGGGGCGGGCTGAAGCAATGCCGGCTTCGGTCGCCCGCCACAAGACATCATAGGCGCGGCGCGACAGATCATCGGCGTGGCCCAATGCGAAATTGCGGTCAAAGTCGCAGAAATAACCATCCCAGGTGGCGCCGGTGTCCAGCATCAGGATGTCGCCCGGCTGAAGCGGGCGGCGCGAGGGTGGCGAGATTACATCAACATAGCCGCCCGGCCCGGCGCCGCCGACCAGATATGGCACGTCATCCGCGCCCTGCAGCAGCGCTTCGCGGCGAAAGTTGCGGAACACGTCCTCCAACGGCACGCCGTTCTTGGCAAATTCTGGCACGCCGGCGAATGTCTCTGAACCGATGGCGCAGATATGGCGCAGCTTTTCGATTTCTGCCGGGGATTTAACCATGCGCAGCGCGCGCACGATCCCTGTGGCATCCTCGATCTTCAGGCCTGGCAGCGCCGCAATCAATCTTTCATAATCACCAAGCGGCATGCGCAGCGCGGTTTCATGACCTTTCAGCACCCCGATCCGGGCACCTGCCTGCGCCAGAGGTGACAACAGGTCGCTCAACAGGCTCAGCCCATCGTCTTCGGGCCAGGGCGCGCTCCAGGTGCGGATATCGTCAATCCAGGTCTGGCGCATCAGCGCCGCACCGATTTCAGGGATGATTGCAATCGGTTTGCCTTCTGCCGGCAGGAACAGAAACCAGGGCCGGGTCGGGCTTTGCCAGAACAGAGTGTGGAAGCCGCTGAAATAGCGCACTTCTGCTTCGCTCATAAGCAAAATTCCGGACAGATCCTGCTCAGCCATAAGCGCCTGGGCCCGCGCCAGGCGGGTGGCAAACTCGGTGTCCGGAAAACCTCTTGCAGGTGCTTCACGCATCATCACGCCCCGCCATGATCTCAGCAAAGATCGCCGGGTCGGTGACTCCCTCGGACCCGATCAGCAGCACGCGTGACCCGGCATCAAGTCCAAGCTTTGCCGACAGCGCGGTATCCTGTCGCGCGGCGATCAGCGCGGCCAGCCCAGCCACCGCGCTTTCACCGGCCTCAACCACGGGGTCATTGCCCATGGGGCGGGCCAGCAGACGCACGGTCGGGGCGACGATCTGGTCCGGGATGGTCAGGAAATCTGAGGCCTGCTCAGCCAGGATCTCCCACGCCATTTCGGAAGGCTCGCCACAGGACAGACCTGCCATAATGGTTTCCTCAACGATTGTGACCGTTGTAGCTTTGCCTCTGCGGGCGCTCTCAATCAGGCAAGCGGCGCGCTCTGGCTCAACAATGATCACGCGCGGGGATTGCGCGCCCCAATACTGGCGCAGCGCTGCCGCGACCGAGGCCGCCAGGCCGCCAACACCGCCTTGCAGGAACACATGGGTTGGTGGCTGTGTCAGCGCGTCGCTGGCTTCGCGTGTCATGACGCCATAGCCCGCCATCACATCACGTGGTGGTTCGCTGTACCCAGGCCACGAGGTGTCAGACACCACAAACCAACCGTTGGCCTCGGCCTCTTGCCGCGCCAGTGCAACGGAAGCGTCATAATCGCCTTCAATACGCACGACATCGGCGCCAAGATCGCGCATCGCCTGGGCCCGGCCTTCGCTGACTTCCGCGTGGATATAGATCCGGCAGGGCGCACCAAATCGTTGACAGCCCCAGGCCAGAGACCGGCCGTGGTTGCCGTCGGTCGCTGAGACCAGGGTGATGCCGCCGCAAGCCTCGCGATGCTTGCCCATGCGGATATCGGCAAGCGCGACGTCCTGGCCCGACTGGCGCGACAACTCCCGCTGCAGAACCCGCAGCGCTGCATAAGAGCCGCCAAGTGCCTTGAAACTGCCCAGACCAAAGCGCGGACCTTCGTGTTTGTAATCGATGCGCGCGATGCCAAGCTTGGCGGCCAGATCCGCCAGAGCGATCAGCGGGGTCGGCGCATAGCCGTCCCAGGCGCTGATCTCAGTCACTGCAGCGTCAAAATCCTGTTGCGTCAGAACGCGATTGGCCGCGTCACCCGTCTGGAGGTTTCCGGGGGCGTAATCCAGCCTGGCAGTTGCAAATATATCCATCAGTTCAGTCCTTTCTCAGCGGGAGCCTGTCCCGGACCAATTGCGCCCAGAGGGCTGTTCCAATTGGCAATAATGCGTCGTTAAAATCGTAATCTGCCGCATGTAGCGGCTGCCCGTGGGCGCCATCGGTGCCATTACCCAGAAGCAGGAAACATCCGGGCACTGCAGCGCAAAAATGGGCGAAATCTTCGGAAAAGCTCATCGGCTGACAGTCCGGGATGGTGTCCAGCCCGATGGCGCGGGCGGCGCGGACCACTGCCTCGGTGGGGGCGTCGGCATTCATCGTCTCGATGAATTCGGTGTCGAAAGTGACCCCAATGCTGACACCATGAGCGGCGGCAATGCCGTTGGCGATCTGGCGCATGAAGCGCTCGATGGCCGCACGGTCCTGGCCGCCGCGCGCACGCGCATCGCCTTTGAGCGTAACATGCCCCGGAAGCACGTTGCGCTGCCCGTCGGTCAGAAACTCGGTCACCGAAACCACCGCGCCGGCGCCGGGCGCCAGTTTGCGTGATACAATGGTTTGCAAAGCCTGCACCAGTTCCGCCGCCACGGTGATCGCATCCACCCCGACCTGTGGCATCGAGGCGTGTCCGCCCTGGCCGGTGATGGCAATCTCAAACAGGCTCTCGCTGCTGCAGATCAGCCCCGGCCGTGTCAGGGCCTGACCCAGCGGCGCGCCGGGGAAATTGTGGATCGCATAGATTTCATCGACCGGAAACCGCTCCAGCACGCCTTCGTCAATCATCGCCTTCGCGCCCAGACCGTGCTCTTCGTTGGGCTGGAACAGGAATACTACAGTACCGTCAAAATCGGCATCCTTTGACAGGCGCTCCGCCGCGCCAAGCAGCATCGCCATATGACCATCATGGCCACAGGCATGCATCACGCCGTCGTTTTTTGAACGGTAGTCATGGCGCGTGGCCTCACGGATGGGCAGCGCGTCCATATCTGCGCGCAATGCGATCGCCCGGTTGCCATGCCCCGCCCGCAGTACGCCCACAATGCCGGCACCTTCATGCACCTCCAGGCCAAGCGCGCGCAATTGATCCGCCACCACCGCCCGGGTGCGGTCTTCCTGAAAACCCAGCTCAGGCCGGCGGTGTAAATCACGGCGCAATTCTGTCAGTCGTTGGTGAAACTCGTCCATCACGGCCCTCATACTAATTCGCTACACAGACTACAGGGATTGCAGGAGTATGGGCATTGAAAGCATCCGGTATGGAACGAAATTGATTGAAGTCATGCCAGTTTGCGATCAATTTCAGAACATGGATGACAAAGACCTTGAGATTCTGCGGCTGGTACAAAACAACGCCCGCCTGACCGCTGAAACGATCAGCCAGGATGTGGGCCTGTCGCCGCCTGCGGTTCAGAAACGTTTGAAAAAGCTGCGCGAAAGTGGCGTGATCGAGCGCGAGATCGCGGTGCTGTCTCCGGCGAAACTAAACCGCGAAATGACCGTTGTTGTCGAGGTGATCCTTGAACGTGAAAACCGCGCGCATCTGGATGCTTTCAAACGCAAAATGCGCAACGCCCCCTGTGTGCAGCAATGTTATTATACCACCGGAGAGGCCGATTTTTTACTGATCCTGGCGGTGCGTGACATCAAGGAATATGAGGAATTCACCGAGGCGCATTTCTTTGACGAATCCAACATCAGCCGGTTCAAGACTTCGGTGGTGATGGACCGTGTCAAAGTCTCGCTCGATGTGATTTGATTTTACCAGACCACCGGGGCTGCGACAGGGCACCGCAAAGCAGAGCGGCTCTAGCTGACGCCCGGGTATCGCCTCTCACACCAGCGGATGGCGACAGATCACTTGCGCGCCGATTGTGATCAGCAAGCCTGTCAGCCAGGCCCCATGGCGTAGCCAAACCCGCGTATGGTGCGGATCGGCCCCGGCGCGCCATCCGGGTGCAGGGCGCGTCTCAGACGACCGATGTGAACATCGACGGTGCGCGTCTCCAGATCGGCACTGATGCCCCAGACCATGTCCAGCAATTGTTCGCGGGAAAACACCCGTTCCGGACTTTGCATCAGAGCAACGAGAAGCCGGAACTCAGTTGGGCTTATCTGCACCAGAACGCCGTTGCTGTGCACTGTATGTTTTTCCAGATTTGCCTGGACTGCGCCAACGCTGAGGATGTTTTCCGTCACACTGGCGGTCGGGCGACGCAGCGCGGCACGTGCCCGTGCGATCAGCTCTTTGACCGAATAGGGCTTGGTCACATAATCGTCCGCGCCGCCGTCGAGCCCACGGATCTTGTCCTTTTCTTCGGACCGGGCCGTCAGCATGATTACCGGAATTTCGCGCGTTATCTTGTTGCGGCGCAGCTGGCGGCACACTTCAATCCCCGGCAACTCCGGCAACATCCAGTCCAGCAGGATCAGATCCGGCGGATCTTCTGTCGCCGCTTGCAGCCCTTCTTCTCCGTCGGTCGCAACGCGCACGTCAAACCCCTGGCGGGCAAAGTTGTAGCGCAAAATCTCGATCTGCGAGGGTTCGTCCTCAATGATCAGCAGTCGGGGGGTGACAAGGCTCACGCGGTTATTCTTTCATTGGAGACCATAAAGGGCAGACTTCAGACAGGCGCCCGGCGCAAGGCAATTCCCCTATGACGAGGCTTTCAGATCCTCGCCTGTGACAATCTGATGCACGTGGCGCGCCATATTTACAACGTGATCGCCCCCCCGTTCAAAATTCCGCGCCAGCAAGATCAACCGGACCAGGGCTTCCGCTTCGGCAGGGCTTTGTCTGATCGCCTGAAGCGCCGCTGCAAATACGGCCTTGTTTAGCCTGTCGACCTCTTTATCCGCTTCCCGGACCTCAGCGGCCAGTTTGATATCGCTGTGGCTGTAGGCGATCAGGGCCTGGGCCAGCATGGTCTGCAGCAGCACGCTCATCTCCTGCACCATGCGCATGACCTGCTCACCCGCGCCTGCGTCAGACAATTTGCGCGCCAGTTTCGCGGTGGATTTCGCGTGGTCGCCGATCCGCTCCAGCTCGCCGGCCATATTGATTGGCAAAATGGCCTGGCGCAGATCCAGAGCCACGGGCTGGCGCAGCGCAATCAGCCGTTCGGCACGATTGTGGATATCTTTGTTCATGCCGTTGATCCTGCGGTCCGTGGCGATCAGCCGGTCGACTTCGCTGGCGTCAAGTCTCTCCAGCGCGGCGGAAGCGTCTTTGATCTGTGAAATGACCAGCTTGCCCATCTCCAGAATACGGGTTTTGATTTTGCTCAGATCTTCGTCGAAGCGGGCGACGATATGTGCGTTTTTCATGAGTCGTCCTAGCCTGTGCGTCCGGTGATATAATTCTGGGTCTGCTCCTCGCGGGGCGTGGTGAACATCTGTGTTGTATCCCCGGCCTCGATCAGCCGGCCCAGATGAAAGAAAGCGGTGCGTTGTGAAATCCGCGCCGCCTGATGCATTGAATGGGTGACGATGACGATGCTGTAATCTTCGCGCAAACTGTCGATCAAATCCTCGATCACGGCGGTGGCGATGGGATCAAGAGCGGAGCAAGGTTCATCCATCAGGATCACTTTGGGCTGCACTGCGATTGTGCGGGCAATACACAGGCGCTGCTGTTGCCCCCCAGACAGGCTGTTGCCGGGCTGGTCCAGCCGGTTGGCAATCTCGTCCCACAACCCGGCGCTTTTCAGACTCCATTCCACCCGATCCTGTAATTCGCTTTTTGAGCTGGCCAGCCCGTGGATTTTCAAACCATATGCGACGTTGTCAAAGATCGATTTCGGGAACGGGTTGGGTTTTTGAAACACCATGCCGACCTGGGCGCGCAAGGCCACCACATCCACCGCCGTGTCATAGACCTGCTGGCCGCCGATTTGCAGTGAACCGTCAAAACGGCAGTTCGCAATCAGATCGTTCATGCGGTTAATCGTGCGCAGAAAGGTGGATTTCCCGCAGCCCGACGGGCCAATCAGCGCGGTGACCTTGTTGGCTTCGATATCCAGATCGATGTCAAAAAGCGCTTGTTTGTCGCCATAAAAGACGTTCATGCCGCGGGCGGCGATAAAAGGACGGGTCATTCTCAGAACCTTTGTTCAAGTTTGCGGCGCAACAGGATGGCGATCAGGTTCATGGCGATCAGAAAGATCAGCAGCACGATGATCGCCGCGGCGGTTTTTTCGGTGAAGGCCCGTTCCGGGCTGTCGGCCCACAGGAATATCTGTACGGGCAGGGCGGTGGCAGGTTCCAGGATCGACTGTGGCAGATCGACGATGAAGGCGACCATGCCGATCATCAGCAAGGGCGCCGTTTCTCCCAGCGCCTGCGCCATGCCGATGATGGCGCCGGTTAACATGCCCGGCATGGCCACCGGCAAAACGTGGTGAAAAACCGCTTGCACCGGCGTCGCCCCCAGCGCCAGCGCCGCTTCTTTGAAGGAGGGCGGCACCGAGCGAAGCGAGGCGCGCGCTGCAATGATGATGGTCGGCAGTGTCATCAGCGCCAGCACCATGCCCCCAACCAGAGGCGAGGAGCGCAGCAGGCCCATATAACCGAGAAAGATCGACAGACCCAGCAGGCCGAAAACAATCGAGGGCACCGCCGCCAGGTTGTTGATATTCACTTCAATCAGGTCGGAAATCCGGTTTTTCGGGGCGAATTCTTCCAGATAGATCGCTGCGCCGATGCCAATGGGAAAGGACAGGGAAAAACACACCGCCAGCGAAAACAAAGATCCGATCAGGGCGCTGAGAATACCGGCAATTTCCGGCTCGCGACTGTCGCCACCGGTCAGGAAGCCCCAGTTCAGCACCCGACGGATCTGCCCCGCCTGTTGCAACTCTTCGATCCAGGTGACCTCGGCATTCGAGATCCGGCGCCGGTTTTCCGGTAGGCTGGTGTCAATTTT
This sequence comes from Candidatus Halocynthiibacter alkanivorans, assembly GCF_003333265.1. Classification (GTDB taxonomy): domain Bacteria; phylum Pseudomonadota; class Alphaproteobacteria; order Rhodobacterales; family Rhodobacteraceae; genus Halocyntiibacter_A; species Halocyntiibacter_A alkanivorans. Next base: position 58,714 of record NZ_QOLB01000077.1, on the reverse strand, counting down.
GCCGCGCAGATACAGATCCAGGTCGTCCGAGGCGGTCAGCCAAAGTGTTTGAACGCCGCCCAGTAGTGCCGGATCATCCCGCACCTGGCGTTTGATCTCAAAACTGCCTTCGGGGCTGACCAGATTGTAGAGTTTCTTCTTTTGCCGGCGCGTGCTGACCTCAGGAAACTGCGCCCGCAACCCGGATTTCAATATCGCCCCAAAGCTGGCGCTTGTGATATCAGCAGGGTCAACCAAGCCCGACTTCAGATCCACCGCCACCGCAATCTGCGTCCGTCGGACAACACCCGCAGCATCGATGAGAATGGAGCCGGTCATAAAGACGAGGAAGGCCAGCGAGGTCAGGATTGCCAGACGCCCGGCCCACTGAAACCGCTGTTCCGCCCGGTGCCGCCTGGCCAGATCGAAACCGGCTTGTTTTGTGAGATTAATCATAGCGTTCCTGGTATTTCTTGACGATGCCCAATGCGACAATGTTGAGAACAAGCGTGATGATGAACAGCAGCAGCCCAAGCGCAAAGGCTGACAGGGTTTTTGCGCTGTCAAACTCCTGGTCTCCGGTCAGCAGCGCGACAATCTGCACCGTAATCGTAGTGACAGCGTCCAGCGGGTTCAGCGTAAGTTTCGCCGCCATACCCGCCGCCATCAAAACGATCATCGTCTCGCCAATGGCGCGGGATGCGGCCAGCAGTAATGCGCCGGCCATGCCGGGCAGGGCGGCGGGCAAAACGACCCGGCGGATGGTTTCGGAGCGGGTCGCGCCCAGACCCAGCGACGCATCCCGCAACGATTGCGGCACCGCGTTGATCACATCATCAGACAGTGAGGAAATCAGCGGTACAATCATCAGCCCCATGGCAATTCCGGCCGCCAGTGCGCTTTCGGAGGCGATCTCCAGGCCGAACTGGCCGCCGGTCATACGAATGAACGGGGCAATGGTCAGTGCCGCGAAAAACCCGTAAACGACCGTCGGAATGCCCGCGAGCACTTCAAGCGCCGGTTTGATCCAGCTCCGCGCCGCCTTGCCAGCATATTCGGACAGGTAGACAGCCGAGGCGAGGCCAAGCGGCGTCGCCACCGCCATCGCAATCGCGCTGATCAACAGCGTGCCATTGATCAGAGGGATGGCGCCAAAACTACCTGCAGCGCCGACCTGATCCGCCCGGATCGCGGTTTGCGGGCTCCAGTTCAGTCCAAACAGAAAATCCGCGACCGGGACCTTTTTGAAAAACTGAATTGTTTCAAATACCAGCGATAATACAATGCCGCCGGTCACCAGAATGGCCACCCCGGCGGCTGCCGCCAGCAGCGAAACAACCATCCGGTCCCGCCAGCCGCTGCGTGCCGGTCTTGTCAGAATTAGTGTTTGATCAGCCATCGGCCTGATCTTCCTTCAAATGGTGTCCCGACCCGGCGGGTGCCGGACCGGGTCTGCAGCAGTTACATGTTGAGCAGGCTGAGGCCGTTGATCCGGTTCGCCTGGATCTTCCGTTCTTCTGCGCTCAGCGGGATCAGCCCCTTGTCGGCCAGATACCCGTCGTCACCCCAGGCGTCTTCTGAGGTGAATTCCCTCAGAAACGCTTTGAGGCCGGGCACCACGCCGACATGCGCCTTTTTGATGTAGAAATAGAGCGAGCGGGCGATCGGATAATTGCCGACGGCGATCTCTTCAAATTCGGGCTCCACATCGTTTACAACAGAGCCCTGAAGCACATCGCTGTTCTGCTCCAGAAAACTGTAGCCAAAGATGCCCATAGCGTCAGGGTTTGCCAGCAGCTTCAAAACGATCAGATTGTCGTTCTCGCCGGCCTCAATATAGGCGCCGTCTTCGCGGATGGTGTGGCACAGCGATTTATAGGTGGGCTTGTCCGATTTTTTCAGCGCCTTGACCCAGTCAAATGTCTTGCATCCACCTTCCATCGCCAGTTCAGCGAAGGCGTCACGTGTTCCCGAGGTCGGCGGTGGCCCAAGGACCTCGATTTTGATCTCGGGCAGGGCAGGATTGACCTGGTTCCAGGTCTCATAAGGGTTGGGACGGGTGCCGCCATCCTCATCGGGCACATCCCTGGCCAGAGCGAGGAAAATATCACGCAGGGACAGGTCCAACTGCGTCGCGGTCATGGAATTGGCCATCACGATGCCGTCAAAGCCGATCATGGCTTCGACAATCTCGCTCACCCCATTTTCCGCGCAGAGCGCGACTTCTGAGGCTTTGATCCGGCGCGAGGCATTGGCAATATCAGGCGTGTTGCTGCCGGTGCCGGCGCAGAACAGTTTCAGCCCGCCACCGGAGCCGGTGCTTTCCACAATCGGTGTCTTGAAGTCGGTGGATTTGCCGAACCGTTCAGCAACCGTTGTTGCAAAGGGAAACACGGTGGAGGATCCCACGATGTTGATTTGTTCCTGCGCCATCGCGGGCGTTGTGGCGGCAACAACAAGCAGCGCGGCGGCTGCGGTGGACATTAAGCGAACAGGCATTTCAGAGTGTCTCCTTAAGTGTCTTATGGGTTCCGGATGGAACAAGACTTCAATCACCCGGGATTGATTCAGGAGTACGACAGCTCTGTAACAGTTGTGTGACAGCTTAATTTAATTGGAATTTACCAGTGGCAGACAGACTTTGAACGTTGAGCCATGGCCAGGGGTGCTGTCGATCAGCAGGTGGCCGCGGTGACGCACCAGAATGTGTTTCACAATGGCCAGCCCCAGGCCGGTGCCGCCCACATTGCGCGACCGGCTCTTGTCGACACGGTAAAATCGTTCTGTCAGGCGCGGTATTTCATCCGCAGGGATGCCAATGCCTTCGTCCCGGATGCAGATGCATACCGCCGGCTTGCCCAGCGGATTACCGGTTTGTTCAACGCAGGTGCTGAGCGTCACTTTGCTGCCGTCGCGGCTGTAGTTTATCGCGTTTTCAAGCAGGTTTATGAACATTCGCACCAGATCATCATGTTTGCCCAGCAGGCCGGGCAGGCGCTGTACCGCCCCCGTATCTACCGTCATACGCCGTTTTTGCGCCAAAGGGACCACCGCTTCCCGGGCCTGATCCAGGATCAGGTTCATATCCACAATCTTCTTTATTGCACGCTGCTCTTTGACTTCGACCTGAGACAGCGACAGAAGACCGGTCACCAGGTTGGTCATCCGCGCCACTTCTTTCGCCATCAATTCCAAAAACAGTTCGCGCGCTTCAGCGTCCTCACTGGCCGGACCCTGCAATGTCTCTACAAACCCCGAAATCGAGGTCAGCGGCGAGCGGATCTCATGGCTGACATTGGCGACAAAATCGCTGCGCATGGTCTTGGCGTCGCGCAGCGGCGAGCGGTCCTCAAATGTCAGCACAAGCGAGGCTACACGGCTGTTATCTGCGGGTTCGATCTCCCTGGCGGTAACAAGATACTCCTGTCGGAATCCGTCTTTGGCCTTGAAACTGGTGGTCGTTTCACGAGATGTGTGCAGGGTCTCTTGCAGATGATTAATAAATTTGCGTTTTTCTGAAACAGCCTTTTCGACGCTGAGGCCGATATCCAGATCAGGAAAGGCTTGTCGGGCCTTCCGGTTCGCAAAGCGAACTTTCAGGTCCTTATCCAACCCGATCACCGGAACAGACACGCCATCCATAATATTCATCAGGTTTCTCATCTGTGTTTTGGCCAGCTGCGGTTGCCAGGTTTTGGATTGCAATCGCTGGCTTTTACACCGCTGACCACATCCCGTGAAGAAAAATGTCTTACTGGCTCAGTGCTGCTCAGAGGCGATGGTCCATCCGCCGGAAACGGGTAGACCGTCGCCAATATTGGCGACGGTCAGTTCCTGTCAGGGAACGGGTCTGGCGCTCAGACTTCACTGTCCACTGGAGCCGCGCTGCCAGGCCCGCCCCTGTTCCATTGCTCCGTCATCACCCGGTTCAGCCAGGCCAGGGCAACCAGGGTCAGCCCCAGTCCCATAAAGGAAAACACCCGTGTCAGCCCCGACAACCCGTTCATATCAATCAAAAAGACCTTGGCGATTGTCAGAGCAACACCCGCCATCGCCAGTTTGCGCAAAACCAGGGCGCGCCGTGAGAACGCCAGGAACAAAATGACGACCGATGTGATCAGCATGGCAAGCGTGTAGGAATACAGTTCGGGATCGGTCACGCCAGGAACCGACAGATCATTGCCGCGCCAAAGGCGGCGAATTTCCTGTGTTACATACCAGGCCGTCAACGCACTTGCCAAACCTGCAAAGAAAATGCGGAGCCAGCGGGTAAAATGCGCCAGTTTCCACGCCGCCACTGCAAAGACAACTGCCAGCGGCAGATAGGCCACCGCAAGCGTGTCCAGTATCAGCGGGCCGACAACCAGTTCGGAGCGGTTGATCAGCGGGTTTGAAAAGAGAAACAGAACCGCCAGCAGTGCCAATACCATCAGCGTGAACAGTGTCGCCAGAGCGCCACGAAGCAGCAAAGTGAACCGGTTGCTGGCCTGCATCCGGTAGAGCTGGTTCGCCAATGACGCCGCCCAGACAGTTGCCAGCAGCCCGACAGACCAGTGCGAGCCAAGATTGGCCTCTGGCACGGCGCGGAAGATTAAAACACAGATGAATACGGCGGCGATGGTCCATATGCCACTTTCCAGGATCAGCGCGGTTTTGGTTCTGTTGTCCCGCGCCAGACGCCAGGCACCGGCCAGCAGCAACAACGTGCCGCCATAGGCCAGCACCACCTGTAAGATCTGAGGCTGCAGTGACAGAGAAAAGCTGAAACCGGTGGCCCAGATAAATCCGGGATCAACCACCAGACGATAGGTGATCACCGCGACTCCCAGTTGCACAAACCAGCTCAGGGCTGACAGATCGTACCTGCGGTCCAGCACCACCACCAACAACGTCATCACTGCCAGCGCCAGTGTCAGTGCGGTTTCGCTCAGCAGCAAAAAGAACGCCAGCGCGATCAGCGTCAGGGCTGCAACCGCAAAAAGCCCGACACGCAGGCGGCGTTGCGCGACATTTTCGCCCCGTGCCGTACGCTCAGCCAACACCGTCATCAATCCGGCAACCGCGATGGTGGCAAGCGCCCAGGGGTAGGCGCCGACAACCGAACCCGGATCCCAGAAAAACTCAAGCAACAGCACCAGGACCGGTGCATAGACCGCCGCCGCCAAGGCCCAGAAGACCGGGGTGTTGTCTTGTTCGTCACCGGCCGGAAGCGACAGTTTCATCCGATAAAAGGCCAGTACGGAGCCAAGCGCGCCGATCGCGGTCAGAACCCAGGCGGTTATTGGTGCCGCTGTTTCCGGTGCGCGCAGGGCACCGGCGCGAAACGCACTGTACAGCGGGCCGTTGAAATCCGCCTCGATCAGCAACACCGTCAAAATGGCCAGCCCGGGCAATAAAGCATGATCATAAAGCGCCGGTGCCTGCCGCATCCAGACCAGCGTTGCGATAAGCAGCAAGACCAGCGTGAACAAGCCAAGATACACCGTGTCAGACGTGGCCGCATCCGACACCACAAGCAGTGCCGCCCCGGTAACAACACCGGTGACAGCGACAGACAACCGGGTGGGGAACTCCGGAAACAGCGTTTTCCCACGTTTGGCGCGCAGCAGATCCAGCACGGCGGTACCTCCGTGGCGCGGGATCAGACTGCGCTCGGGAATGATGATCGCTGCCGCTGCAATCAGCAGCACAGCCACCAGGAAATGTTGTGCAGCAGCGCCAGAAAGATACAGCAGTCCGCTTGCGGACAGGGTGGCGATCAGCACCAAAACCGACATCCATGCCCAGCGTTTAACCGCATCCACTGCAAGCCCCGCCACCGCAATCAGGGTGAAATAATAATACAGAATCCACGGGTCCTGTGCGCTGCCGCCGACCAGAAAAGGGGCGCCGCTGGCCCCGATAATCCCAACCGCACTGAGCAATGGCCCGTAGAACCAGCCCAGGATCATCGCAACTGCCGAGACAAAGCTAAGCCCCGCCAGTGCCGCTCCGGGTCCGATAAGATCGTACATCACCCGCGCCGACAGCACGCCGGCGAACAGCACGATCAGACCTGCGCCGGCCAGAGCTGAGGGCAGGTATTGCATGCTCCCGGTGGTTTCATCGCCAAACCGGCGGCGGATCACTTCTCCACCTCCGATCAGAGCCGAGCCAAACCCCAGCGTGGCCATTACCCGCCAGAACGGGGTTAAAAAACCGCGTTCTGCCCCGTATTGCACCATGAAAATGCCTGCCAAAGCCAGTGATGCCGCCCCGGCTACCAGCACCCAGTTTTCGCGTGCCCACTGGATCAGCCTGTCCACGCTGTCCCGTCTGAACACAAATGCGCGGGGCGCAATCCGGGGCGCCCCTGCCGGTGCAGCGGTCGGCCCGGTGTCGGGTTCAGTGTCAGCTCCGATGTCAGCTCCGATGTCTGCACCGGTGTCTGCTCCGCTGTCTGGCGGCGGGGCCGGACTAACGTCCCCGGTTATGTCAGCTTTGCGAATGGTGGATGTTGCCTGTCGCGCCGCTTTCGCAATCTGCCTGTAGGGAGGGCGCCCGGTCTCATCCTCAACTGCTGTATCTTCAGCCGGGCCTTGCAGGTTTTTAAGATTGCTTTCCAGTGCCAGCACCCGCGCCTTCAGCCGCGTGTGAGACACCAACAAATACGGCACCCCAAGCACGATGACCAGGCCGATAAGTCCAAGAAATACCATAATGAAAATTGCCCTAAACACATATTCTGTAAACTTTCCCAAAGGCTAGGGGCATTCATAAGGTCTGGCAAGCGTCGCGTCTTTGCCGTCAACAGGGCTTTTCCCCGAATGTCCGGTGTCCGCGCTGACGCCGGCGTGGGTATTTGTCACCCCGGGATGCATTGCTTTAACCGGGCAATTCTCGCCGACGTCGCAACCGATTCTCCCGGGGCAAATCCTTGGCGATTCCGGCGCTTTCATCCGACTCCGGATCACAAGACTGGAAACGCCGGCGGGGAGCGTCGCGTGTTTGCTCGTGAGTATATTCTGACGTTTCATAGGAAATTCGTTTAACAGTTGTCGCAACGTTGCGTCCTTGCGAGCTCGATGCCGACAAATCGGTTGCGGTCAGGGCGACCTGGTGCAACTGGCGATCAGAGCGCCAGGCTGTCGGCTGTCTGGCGCGTGCGGCAACACCCCGTTGGTCTCTCCGCACCGGATGGCAGGCAGCTGAACGTCATTTCCCGCAGCCAGGAGCTGAAAAACCTGCCCGAAAGCGGTGCGCTGAGGCTGAACAGGGCCGCTGAGCAGCCGGTTTCGCCCGATGCCTGAGTGATCGCACCCTAAGAACACTTCAGTGCGGATGATGCTCCGGCGGGTTGATCAGATTGCCGCCGGCTTGTGCGGCGCAAGATGTTGTTGTCGTGAGGGAATATCCGCACAGCGACCACGTCGGGGGTAATTCGTCCAAAACAGCAGGTGTTTGCGCAGGATGAGTGTTTCAAGTGCAGTCAGATATCTGACACACCCGGTGTTTCGGTGTCATCGTTCTCCTCCGTCAGAGTCCGCATGAATTTTGAAAACAATTCCCCCTGCGAGCGGATGCGCAGTTTGGAATAGATGTTGCGGCGGTGAATTCTGACGGTGCCCTGAGAAATTTTCATGATCCGGCCAACCGCTTCTGCCGAATGCCCTTTCAGAGTAAATTCAACCACCTCACGCTCGCGAGGGGTCAGAACACCCTCGCCAAACTTCAGCAGCGCCAGTTCGACCGTCTGATGCATGTTGGCATCCGTATTGCTGTTGCCTGGCTGGTCGGAATAGGGCGAAAGGTCCTGCCAGTGCTGGCGGCAGGCCTCGCGCACAATGGGCCAGTACTGTTTCAGTTCCCGGATTTCCCGGGCGGAAAATGGTTTTGAGGTTCTCATCAGAGAGACGGTGATCACGGCATCGCCACGAAGTTCAATAAAATAGGCGATTTCCTCGGCCAGGCCGGTTTGCTGGTAATAGTTGCGGTAATATTCGCCCTGATAGAACCGGTCCGGAGCGAGGTCGCGCAGCCGGTACAACCCGGGTTTCACCTCGTTGGCACAGGCCTGATAAAACGGATCAAGAAGATAGGGGCCCGCCTGATAGTCTTCAACGAATATTTTGCGTTTCTGTTCGGGAAAATTGTCAAACAGGTCCTGTGGCCGCGCCGCGCCCTGGTAGCCAAAAACCACCGTATAGTCAAAAGGAACGATCTGTTTCAGCGCGTCCGAAAGCCGGCCGGCAAAATGTTCACTGCCAATTGCGCCAATCAACGTTCCGGTCGGTTCCAGCCAGGTCTTCATTTGTTCTCTCTGCCCAACTCCATTTGTCTACCCAAAACGTGGTATATACAGCGGATTGGATTTTTCTTACAGTTTTCTCGATTGCGGTAGTATGCACCATATATAAAAAAGAATCTATGCTATGAACAGCGCGGGATACATTCAGCCAGAGGCAAACGTTCGCCAAACGGCGATTGCGGAGTTGAAAGGCGTCTCCAAACATTTTGGCGATGTTATCGCCGCACAGGATCTGAACCTTGCGATTGGCGAGGGGGAATTCCTGTCCCTGCTTGGCCCGTCGGGCTGTGGCAAAACAACGGCTTTGCGCATGCTGGCTGGGTTTGAAGCGCCGACCAGCGGCGAAGTGCTGCTGGACGGCGAGGATGTGAGCGCGCTTGAGCCCTATCACCGGCCCGTCAATATGGTGTTTCAACACTACGCATTGTTTCCCCATATGACCGTGGCGCAGAATATTGCCTATGGGTTGAAACAGCGCCGGCCGCGCCTGCCAAAAGCAGTGATCGCTGAAAAAGTAAGCCACGCTTTGGAAGTTGTGCGGCTTGATGGCTATGACCGCCGCCGGGTCTGGGAGTTGTCGGGGGGGCAGCAGCAACGTGTGGCGCTTGCCCGTGCCATCGTCAATGAACCAAAACTGCTTCTTCTGGATGAACCGATGGCGGCGCTGGACCGGAAACTGCGCAAGGAAATGCAACTCGAATTGAAAACCTTGCAGCGGAAACTGGGTATTACTTTTGTGCTGGTGACACATGATCAGGAAGAGGCGCTCTCGATGAGTGACCGCATTTGTATCATGCGGGACGGCAGGATCGTTCAGGTGGGCAGCCCGCAGGACCTCTATGATCACCCGAGCAGCCGCTATGTTGCGGGTTTTGTGGGCACCTCCAATTTCTTTGACGGTACGGTTACAGCCAGGTCCGGAAATCTGGTGTCTGTCCGGCTTGAGAACGGGATGTCGGTTGAGACATCACGGGCGGATGGCATTGATCAGGGCCAGGAGGTCTGCATCAGTTTGCGCCCGGAACAGATCCGGTTGAAGCGCTCCGGCGAGGGCGTGCCTGTTTCGGTCACGAACCGGATTTTCCTCGGCGAACACACTGAATATATTGTGAACCATCAAACGCTTGGCGAATTTTTAGTGTTGTCGCCAAGACAATCAGAATTGAACGAGGGACAGTTCGATACCGGCGACTTGCTGGTGGCATCCTGGGAGGCCACTGCCGCGCTGGCCCTGGACCGCACATAATCTTGGTGACGACAATCGACAGGGAGCAAAGACATGAGCAATAACAACAACTACATTAGCAAACAGAAATTCATGGAAGAGCTGTACCGATATAAAAAGGGCTCGGTTACACGACGGCATTTCATGAATGTCACCGGTCTGGGGGCCGCATCTGCGGTGATGGGCGCTGCGATGCCCGGGTTGCTGCCGCGCCCGGCATTTGCCGCCGGTGATATCGGCGACCGGGTGATCCTGGCAACCTGGCCAAACTATCACGACCCGGCCAATTTTGACGCCTTTTCTGAGGCCACCGGCGCCCGTGTTCAGGTCAATGTTTTTGGCTCGAACGAGGAAATGCTGGCGAAACTCCAGGCTGGAGGCAGTGGCTGGGACGTCTATGTGCCCACCAATTACACGATCACCACTTATGTAGACCTGGACCTGATTGAGCCGCTGGATACCTCCAGGCTGCCCAATTACAATGCGCCGTCCTATGATCCGCGTTATGCAGAAGCCGGCTCCGTCGGTGGCAAGCTGTATGCGGTGCCCAAAAACTGGGGCTCCACCGGATTTGTGGTGAACACCAAACATACCGATGGCGGTCAGCCACTGACCACCTGGAAAGAATTCTGGGACATTACGATGAACCAGTTCTCCGGTCGTACCACGGTGCATGACTATCAGCTGACCACGATTGGCAACGCGCTGAAATACTTCGGGTATTCCTTTAATTCTATCGATGAGAAGGAACTGGCGGACGCCGAACAGCTGCTGCTGGATGTGAAACCACACCTGTTTGCGATTTCGTCGGACATCCAGCCGTCGATGCGCAGCGGGGATTCCTGGCTGGCCATGGCCTGGTCGGGTGACGGCAAACAGCTGAACACCGATATGCCGGAAATCGCCTATGTTCTTGGTGCTGAAGGCGGCGAGTTGTGGAGCGACTATTACGCCATTCCCAAAGGGGCGCCGCATATGGATGCCGCTTATGCTCTGATCAATTTCATGCTCGATCCGGCGGTGAATACCAAAGAAGTGCTGGCACACGGATACCCAACTGCGGACGCGACCACGACGGCCATGTTGCCTGTGGCGCTGCAGAACGATCCGATCCTCTATCCGGCACAGGATTTGCTGGACGCGCTTGAGTTTGGCGCTGCTGCAACTCTGACCGATCCAAACCGCGCCGAGTTGATGGCACGGTTCAAATCGGCCTGAGCAAGTCTCGGGTAAAACACAGGTGAGAACGACATGAAGCAACGCACGCGCAACTGGTTGTTATTGGCACCGGCCGGAACCTGGTTTCTGGTCATGCTGATCGTGCCGCTGACGGTCGTTCTCATCTTCAGCTTTGGAGAGCGGGGTGCCTCCGGCGGCTATGTCCCCGCTCTCACACTTGAACAATATGCCAATCTTCCGGCCCGCTGGACGGCGTTCAAAAACACCATGGTGCTGGCCCCTGCCGGCACCATGGCGGCGCTGCTGATTGCCTATCCGCTGGCCTATTTTCTGGCGGTGCGCGCCAGTCCCAGGTGGAAAACCATCCTGCTTGTGCTGGTCATCGTGCCGTTCTGGACTTCGATCCTGATCCGCAGTTACGCGTGGATATTCTTGCTGGGCGGGCGGGGTATTCCCGCATTGCTGGGCTGGGCCGGGCTTGAAGATATTCGCCTGATCAACACGCCGTTCGCTGTTTTGATCGGGATTATTTATGGCTATCTGCCGCTGATGGTCTTTCCGATCTTTGTCAGTCTTGACCGGCTCGACAAACGCCTGCTGGAGGCGTCCTCAGATTTGGGTGCAAGGCCGTGGCACACCTTTGTGCATGTCACTTTGCCATTGTCCATTCCTGGTATCGCCACCGGTTGTATGCTGGTGTTTATCCTGCTGATGGGGGAATTTCTGATCCCGGCTATGCTGGGCGGCGGCAAGGTCTTCTTTGTCGGCAATGCGCTGGTTGACCTGTTCCTGCAGTCGCGAAACTGGGCCTATGGCTCTGCGGTGGCGGTCACTCTTGTTGTGGTCATGCTGGTGACTGTCACCGCTTATATGCGGCTCATTAAACGTCTGGGCGCGCAGCGCGAAGACGTTGCGATCATGTGAGGCGGGAAACATGAAACTCTATGCCATCGTCGTCTATCTGTTCCTCTATATCCCGATCGGAGTGATTGCGCTGTTCAGCTTCAATGCTGGACGCCACGCAAGCCAGCTGCAGGGCTTTTCGGTCAAATGGTATGCTATCGCCCTGGACAATCCGTTCGTGATGGACGCGCTGAAAACCAGCCTGATCGTGGCGTTCATTTCGGCAACCTGCGCCAGTGTCTTTGGCACCATGGCGGCGATTTCCCTGCAAGGTATCAAAGGACCGTTGCGCACGATTTTTGACATGATGATCTACGTGGCACTGATGATCCCCGGCATTGTGATTGGCATTGCCACGCTGATCGGGCTGGTCACGCTGTTCAATCAACTGAACCCGCTTTTGGAGGCGCTCTGGCCCGCAGGGCTGCAGCCGCCAAAATTCAGCATGGGTTTTGGCTCGCTCATCGCGGCCCACACCCTGTTCACCATGGCCGTTGTCATCATCATCATCAGGGCCCGCCTGGCTGGCATGGACCGCGCCCTGACCGAAGCGTCCTCCGATCTCTATGCAACACCACTCGCAACCTTCCGACAGGTCACGCTGCCGCTGATTTTTCCGGCGATACTGGCGGGGTTTCTCTTGAGTTTCACCTTTAGCTTTGACGACTTTATCGTCGCCTTCTTTGTTGCGGGCTCTGAAACCACCCTGCCGGTCTATGTCTTTTCTTCGATCCGGCGCGGCGTCACCCCTGAAGTCAATGCCATCGGCACCATGGTGTTGGCGGCGTCTCTGACCATGTTGGTTTCAGCACAGGTTCTCCTCAGGCGCGGAGAGGGAAAGAACAAATGACACGCGCAAATCCTGACAAAATTGAGGACCCGGATATGCTGCTGTCGGACCAGGTATTATTATTGGACCAGGTTGCTTTTGTCACCGGTGCCGGATCAGGCATTGGCCGCGCGGGCGCGATCGCCATGGCCAGAAGCGGTGCGCGGGTGGTGGTCTCCGATCTTGACGGCGACAAGGCCGCTGCGGTTGTTGCAGAGATCACCGCTGAAGGGCACAGAGCTACGTCGCTGGCTCTGGACGTCACTTATGACGCCGCGCTGAATTCCGCGATTGACCAGACTGTTGCAGAGTACGGGCGTCTGGACATTCTGCATTCCCATGCCGGCATTCAAATTGAGGGCAGTCTGGAACAGGTCACTGCTGCAGATATGGACGCCTCCTGGGCGCTGAATGTGCGCGCGCATTTTGTCGCCTCAAAGGCGGCTGTGGCGCATATGAAAAACCAGGGCAGGGGCAGTATCATCATCACCGCATCCAATTCGGGCGTTCAGTACGACCGCGAGATGATCAGTTACGCCACAACCAAACACGCGGTGGTGGCGATGACCCGGCAAATGGCCGCCGACTATGCCAGGTACAACATCCGTTTCAACACGCTCTGCCCTGGTTTTGTCGACACACCGTTCAATGCCGGGTTTGAGAAGCAAATGGGCGGCCGGGGCAATCTTGAATCTTACATTTCTGAGAACATTCCGATGGGACGCTGGGCAACGGTCGACGAAATCGCGGACGCTGTCCTGTTCCTTGCCTCTCACCGCTCCTCCTTCATGACCGGGCACGCCCTGGTCATAGATGGCGGCGAATGCATTGCCTGAACGCGCAAAAGGGAGAAGACCAGTGTCAGATACTCCAATATCCCCGGCGGGCCGGCTTGCTGGAAAAATTGCCGTCATTACCGGCGGCGCAACTGGAATAGGACGGGCTACGGCCCTGTTGTTTGCGGCGCAGGGCGCAAAGGTCAGCATCTTTGACATCCAGCAGGATGAGGGCGAAAAAACGGCGCAGATGATCCGCGATACCGGCGGGGAAGCGGCGTTTTTCAAGGTGGATGTCACCAAATCGGATGAAATTGACAAGGGATTTGATGCGGCCATCGACAGGTTTGGCCCTTACAATGTGTTGTTCAACCATGCCGGCACAATCATCGTAAAACCCCTGCATGAAACCACCGAAGCCGAGTATGATTCTTTGATGGATATCAACGTGAAGTCGGCGTTTCTGGTCTGTCGCCGTGCGGTCCGGGAGATGAGTGAAAACGGCGGTGGGTCCATCGTCATTACCTCCTCAATTGCGGCCGAACTGGGCTACGCGCTGGAGGCGGTCTATTGCATGAGCAAAGGTGCCGTTTTGCAGCTGTCCCGCGCCATTTCGACTGAGTACCGGGACCAGGGCATTCGCTGCAATGCGGTCTGCCCCGGATTTGTGGAAACCGCGCACGGGTTGAAAGAAATTGCGGCACTGGATGCTGCGGGACAAACGTGGGAAGCCTCCGGCATGGCCGAAACCCAGGGCCGGATATGTACCCCGGAAGAAGTGGCCAATGCCGTTCTGTTTCTGTGCTCGGGTGAAGCAAGTTTCGTCAACGGAACAGCCACTTACGTCGACAATGGCTGGTATGCAAAAGGCTGAAACCGGGCGCCAGAGGGCACCCGGTCAGTTCAGTTGGGAGTGCGGCAGTGTCTTTCCCCCAGCCTTGTGTGGTCAGACCGTGGCGTCGCCACTTTCCACCATAATAGTTTCAACTTCTCCGGCGCCGTTTTCCCGACGATGTACGGCCGCCGCATCATATTCAGCGGACTGAAAACAGTTGACCCCGTCTGCCATGGTTGCAAATTCAATGACGATGAACCGGTGGAACTTTTTAGGGCCTTCCATGATCTGAAAGTTTCCGCCGCGCGCCAGAACCTTCCCGCCGTATTTCTTGATGATGGCCGGAACCTGATCGGTGTATTTTTTATAGGCGACAGGGTCGTTTATTTTAGATCGTGCAATCCAGTAGGCGGGCATTGGGTATTCCATTCTTTCAGTCAGTTACATCAGGGAGTCGGGTAAAAAGTTTGCAATTCCTGGGAAGGCCACGACCAGCAACACAGCAAGCAACATGATCGCCCAGTAGGGGATCGAGGCCATGAATATGTGTTGCACTCCGACGTCGTCATCCTGAATCGCGGCTTTGACCGTATAGACAAGCAGCCCGAACGGCGGCGTCAGTAAGCCAGCTTCAATGGCAATGATGCCGGTGATCGCAAAGCTCAGCTGGTCAAAGCCAAAGGACATTGCTACCGGCTCTACAATCGGCACGGTCAGCAACATGATCGAGATGGAATCGATGATCATGCCCAGCACAAACCAGATCATTACGATGATCGCCAACACGCTCCAGGGCTGCAGTCCGGACTCAATGAAAAACGACCGGATAGCTGAGGTGATACCGGTCATCGCCAGGGTACGGGAATAGAGCGCGGCGGTCAGCAGCAACACCATTATCGGAGCTGCCGTTTTACCGACGGAATAGACGGCGTTGATAAACCCGCGCAGGTTCATGCCTTTGAAAAAGGCCAGGATCAACGCAAGCGCCGCGCCAGCGCCGGCGCCCTCGGTGGGGGTGAACACTCCCCACCAGATGCCGCCCAGCACCGCGGCGATGATGCCACCCACGCCGGCAAACGAGGTGAATACCCCAACTTCAGTACTTGTCGAAGAGACCGCGTTGCCCGGATTGTCAGCGGCCTCTGATACCGCGGGGAACTGGTCCCGGCCCGCACCGACCTTTTCCGGGCGCAGATACGCTGTCGCCAGAATATAGAGTATAAACATGCTTGCCAGCAACGCCCCGGGTAGTACACCGGCCAGGAACAGGCGGCCAATCGACTGCTCGGTCAGAATTCCCCAGACGATCATCAGAACCGAGGGCGGGATTAACATGCCCAGACAGCTGGACCCGGCAATGGCACCCAGCGCAAAACCGGGGTTGTAACCGTGTTTTTTCATCTCCGGATAAGAGATCCTGGAGAAGGCGGCGGCAGATGCGATTGAAACCCCGGTGACAAATGAAAACACGGTATTGCCAAGCACGGTCGCAATCGCCAGCCGTGCCGGAATGCGCCGCAACCCCCGGTTGATCGCCACATAAATGTCGCCGATCGCCCCGGATCGCCCAATAAACTCGCCCATCAGCATGAACAGGGGAATGACGGCAAAGGTGAAATCCCGCAGCGCTTCCGCCGCTGTGGAGGCCATTGTGGCCTCAACGATTCTCAGCTTGCCGGTGACCATGTAGATGCCGACAGCACTGGCAATGCCAAGCGCAACCACAACATGAACCCCCATGAAAACCAGACCAAAGAGCAGCGCGATAATAAGAAGTGCGGTGGAGAAATCAAACACAGGCTATTCCGTTCATCAAAGGTCCAGTCGCTCGACCTGCAGGTCAAGAAATTCGATCACCATCAGAATGAGGTAATTGACGCCCGCGAGGCCGGCGCCGAGCAATATGGCAAAACGTGTGGGCCAGACCGGCACCCGCAACGCGCCTTCACCGTCAAATTCGCCATTGGCGAACGAACGCAAAGCCGGTTTGATGCCCGCTTTAAGCAGGTAAAGAAAAAACAGCGCGCCGAGCAAATAGCTCAGGATCAGCAACGCCTTCTGAAGTTTCGGCGGAAACATCACCACCAGAAAGTCGGCACGCAGCATAGACTTACTGCGCACCGCGAAACCGACCTGCAGGAACAGGATCATTACGACCGAATTTGCAACGATCTCTTTGGTGCCATAAAGCGGCACGTTCAAAGCGCGGAAAATGATGTCGGCAAGGATAAAAAAACAAAGGATAAAGGCCCAGGCCGCACCAAGGATCATCATCAATTTTGTCAGCCTGTCAGCGGTGCGTATCAGGAACATTCAACCCTCCCGGAAATCAAAAAGGGGCGCACGAACGTGCCGTGCGCCCGCATAAGTCACTCGATTTGGTAGCGCACCGGCCAGTCGTAGCCATTGGCCTCTGCCCGATCCAGCACCAGGTTCAGAACCTGTTTCGCAGGCAACCCCTGGGCTTCCAGATCATCGGCCAGGGTCTGTGGCCAGCCCGCAAGCGATTCAGCCCAGGCTGCCCGGACCTCCGGCGAAATCTCATTGACGGTGATAATCTCATTCAGCGTCGAAATTTGCTTGTCATATTCCGAAAGATTGACGCTGCCGGTGATCTGCTCAAAATCCTTGCCGACTTCCAGCAGGATCGCCTGCACGTCAGCTGGCAATTCGTTATAGGTGTCTTTGTTGATCGTCAGCCCGTGCCAGGTCATCGAGCCAAACCCGATCAAGGTGTAAAACGGACCGGGCTCATACAGTTTCAGGTTCACCCAGGCAGAGGGGAACATGATCCAGCCCTCATAGACATTGGTTTTCATCTCGGTATAGGCCGTCGCAAGCGAGGATTGCACCGGCGAGACACCGCCGTATTCCAGCCAGTTGAGGTTTAGCCCGGCGCCGGCGATTTTCTGGTCTTTCAGATCCGAAAGTTCGTCCCAGGCAAAGGAGGTGCCCAGGTTGTAGCCGCCGTCAGCGATCCGGGAGAGCAGGATCTGGTTGAATTTATCCGGGAAAACGTCGGTCAGATACGGCACTTCGTCATAGACTTCCTGGGCAATCTTCAGCGAGGTTACCGGGTCCATCGTGCCAAAGGGCAACATCACCTGAAACGCGTGCAGCGGCAGGTTGGAGGGCTCAAAACAGAAACAAAATCCGCCGATGTCCAGAATGCCGTCCTGAACCCCTTCCAGAACTTCGGTCACTTTTACGATCGAGCCGGAATACCCTTCGACAAAGTTGATCTTGTGGGGGGTTTGGGCTTCGACGCGACTTTTCAGCTCGGTTTGGAAATAGTCGATCATTAGCCCGGCATAAACGACGCCTGGCGGATGGCCGGACCCAATGCGCAACGTGATGGTGTGATCCGCCCAGGCAGACGTCGCGAGCGTCGAGACGGTGGCTGCGGCGGCGGCCAGAATTGAAAGTTTTTTCATGCGTAATTTCCCTGTGTCATTTTCTGTATGCATCTGCTGCGCCACGGTTTTGCTCCTGTGCGGGCGTCGGGATTGAAAATGTTGTGGTCAATCATTGGTGTCGGCGCGGAAATTCCCGCCGCAAACTATCACTTCAGTATCCGGGCCCTGGCTTTAGCAAACGTTGGCGGCCCCGGGATCACATTTTCTGCCTGTGCTTGTTTTGGCCTCTCGGTGTTCCTGTTGTTATGCGGAGTATGGGTTCATCAGGTTCTCAGTCCAGTTCTGGCGTGCGGCAGAAGCGGTTTTCAGACGTCGCTCGTGCCGCTGGTACACATGTTTCAGCGGGTGTCCTGACGCTTTGCAACGTGAATGCACGATCAGACTGAAACCAGTAAAAATCCCCCCTCTGACTGCTGTGAAGCATTATTGGTCGACCAATAATCTGGGAGCTGAAACCGAAAAGAGGCTCAAACTAATCCATTTTTAGAGAGATTCGGTATTTTTTGACAGACAAAATTGCATATGCGGCATTTTGTATAATTGAGGTTCAATGGTCAGTCAGGGAGGTTTTGATTGGTCGCCCAATTTCGCTGTTGGTTCGTCCCGGGCTTGCTAAACTGCACAACACTGCGATGAGCGACCACCAGGCGGGCCTCAAAACCCGGTTGTCCTGCACATGTGGCGCCCGGGCATTGGTGAAAAAATCACTGGTTTTGACAACACCGTGAGGGGGGATGGCCCGTGTCATCACCCGGAAGCACTTGGCGCTATTTTGACGCCTGGTTTTCGGCTGCGGGGTTGCCACGAGTTTGTGTTTGCACAATTAGCGGCGCGAGGGCGTCATCGGGACTCCGGTGAGGAAAACAGTGGGGACGGGCGGACCAGCCGGGCGATCCGGTTGAACGCTTTCAGCGAGCCGTCGACAGCGCCGCGCTGTCCTCAGCCGGTGCCGGCGGGCTTTTCGCCAACACTTTCGCGGATTATCAACTGCGGATCCCGGACAGTTTCGGACGGCGGCTGTTGCTGTTTTTCCAGGTGACCGGTCAACGGTGTAGCCGACTGATAGCCGAATTCGATTCCCGGCTGCCGCAAGGAGGTCAGCGACGGCGTCATATAGGATGCCAGTTCGATATCATCGTCGCCAATATCGGACATATGCCCGGGCACGTCTGCGACACGCGCCGGCAAATAATGGGTCGCACTGATGGCCATCAGTTCGTTAATGGCAAAGACCGCGTTGGGCCATTCGACATCACCAGAATACGGTCACTGATGCCCGGAATTTCCGGCAGGTCTGAGGGCTTCGTCAGGACGCATTTGCTCTGTTCTTTCGGGTTCAGGATCAACGCGGAAATTTCGCGTTTGGCGCAGGCATCTACGCCGCGCGTGGGCTTCTGCAGGAACCGTATGTTCGCTGGCGCCTACGGGGAATGACGGGGCAATTTGCGCCCGGCCATGACGCTGACATCCGCATCGATCGACAGCGCTTTGGTCAACTCCTCCAACTTCTGCTGCGCAACGGAAAGCGAGGCTTCGCTGGTGTCCGGCGCACCCGCCTGTTTCACCGGGTCAACTGGCCACGGGCAGGGTCCGCGACCAGAGCAACAGGTGGGCTGGGGCCGGGGGCAGCGCCTGATGCCCCGGACGCAATAGCTCCGGGTCGGAGATCATCTCCATCAGCGAGCTGCGCGACCGGCGTCACCTGGCTCAAAATCAACAAAAAGACTCTGGCGGCGGTCGGGACTCAGACCTCGTTCGCCTCAGGCTTCAGGCGTGACATCAGAAGGTGAAACTTCTCGCCCTGTATCGCCACATGCTCGCGCAAAGCTTTGGCGGCGCGCTCAGCGTCCCCGGCTTTCAGCGCTGCAACGATGGCCTGATGTTCGCGCATGGATTGCGCCATCCGCCCGCGCAGACGCAACTGAATTCTGCGAAAGGGTTTGAGGCGGCGATGCAGGCGAAGCGCCTCTTGCTCAAGAAAGGAATTACCCGCCTGCTGGTAGATAACATGATGGAATCGCTCGTTTTCACGATAATACCCATCCGCGTCATTGCTCTCAACGGCTGCCTGACAACGGGTGTTTGCCGCTTCAAGCCTGCCAAGCGCCTGCTCCGAAATCCGGAGCGTGGCCAGCCGGCCGCAGACGCCTTCGATTTCGGCCATGGTCTCGAACATTTCCATCAGTTCAACCGGGCCGGGCTGGCGTACAAACACGCCCCGGCGCGGCAGATGTCTGGCCATGCCGGAGGCCACCAGCCTTTGAAGCGCCTCTCTGACCGGGGTGCGGGACACGCCGAACTCCGTCGCCAGCCGGATTTCATCCAACCGTTCTCCGTCGCCGAATTCACCGGTAAATATCCGCTCTTCCAACGCGTCTGCAATTGTATCGGCACGTTTTACATTCATAGCGAAGTCCTATCATCGCGACATTCTGCGTGCAAGACAGGCGATATTGTATACAAAATCGTTGACTTTGAATTCTTGGAACGGAAAAGTTGGCGCCGTAGCCCGGACGCAAATTGACCCGGGCATGAATTTTGGAGGAAGATATGAGACGGAATTTGCTTACTGCAGCGGCCACGATCGCGCTGATGGTGATGTCCGGCGCCGCCAATGCCGCTGCTTCGGTCGAGCTGCGCCTGTCGCACCAATGGTCAAACAAAGACATCCGCAACCAGGTCGCGCAAATGGTCGCCGATGAGGTTGCCGCTGCAGATGTTGACATGGAAATCAAGATATTCGGCTCAAAATCGCTGTTTAAGCCGCGTGAACAGTACAAACCGTTGAGCCGGGGCCAGCTCGACATGACCATTCTGCCGCTGAGCTATGCCGGTGGCCAGCAACCGGCCTATAACCTCACCCTGATGCCTGGCCTGGTGAAAAACCTCGACCATGCCGCGCGGCTGAGCAGGTCGCCCTTCATGCAGGCGCTTGAAGAAAAAATGGCCGAAGATGACGTGATCACGCTGGTGCGCGGTTATCTGGCCGGGGGATTTGTCGGCAAAGACAAATGCATCACCAGCCCGGAAGATGTCGCCGGCTTGCAAATCCGCGCAGCAGGCAAGTCGTTCGAACAGATGCTCGCCGGGGCGGGCGCTTCGATCGCCTCAATGGCGTCGTCAGAAATCTACAACGCGATGCAGACCGGCGTGCTGAACGCGGCCAATACGTCGTCTTCTTCCTTTGTGTCCTATCGCATCTATGAGCAGGCCAGCTGTTACACCCCTGCAGCGGATGTGGCGTTGTGGTTCATGTATCAGCCCCTGCTGATGAACAAATCCACCTTTGAAGGCCTGAATGCGGCGCAGCAGGACGCGCTTATGGCCGCTTCTGCCAAGGCTGAAGCTTTCTATCTGGAAGAGGCCAAGAAACAGGACGCGGCTTCAGTTGCGGTTTACCGCGAGGCCGGTGTGGAAATCGCCGAGATGACAGCGGCGGATTTTGAAGCCTGGCGTGCGATTGCTCAGGAAACGTCCTACAAATCCTTTGTCGAGGATGTGCCGGACGGTCAGATGTTGCTGGATATGGCACTGGCGGTCGAATAATTCTTCCGCAGGCGACGCCAGCAACGTGTCGCCTGCACCCAATTTTCTGAACATTGAAGGAAGACACGATGGCTGGCCATAGTGCTGCCGTCATGGCGCCTGCAGGGAACAACCCGCTGCTGCGCGCCGTGGCTGCTATTTCTACTCTCGCCGGATGGTGCTCGGCGGCGATGATCGTGGCGGCAGTCGCCATCACCTGCGAAATGATATTTGTCCGTTTTGTGCTGAATGGTTCGACCATCTGGCAAACCGAAGCGGTGGTCTATCTGGTGGTCGCGGCCACCCTGATCGGTCTGCCCTATGTGCAGCGACTGCGCGGCCATGTGAATGTCGATCTGATCCCGATTTCCCTGCCGCGCCGCGCCCGTAAGCTGCTGGCTATTGTGACGCTGACAGTGTCCTGCGCCATCGTCGCACTGATGTTCTGGTATGGGTTTGACTACTGGTTATACGCCTGGGAAAAGGGCTGGCGTTCGGACACCATCTGGGGCGTGCGCCTGTGGATCCCCTATCTGGCGCTGCCGGTTGGGTTTGGCCTCTACCTGTTGCAGCTGATCGCCGATCTGGTGGCCGTGGTGCTGAATATCGATCACCCTTTTGATCTGGAGGACAGCTGATGGATCCGCTGATACTGGGCGCCCTTGTTGCGGCGGCCACCATCTTTGTGCTGTTCTCCGGCGTCTCAGTTGCCCTTGGGCTGCTGATTGTGTCCGCAGGGTTTCTGATGGTGTTTGACGGCATGCGCTCGCTCGAGCTGATGCCCGAGATCCTGTTTGGCAAACTCGACAATTTCGCCCTGCTGTCCATTCCGATGTTTATCATTATGGGCTCCTCCATCGCGTCGACCCGGGCCGGAGCCGATCTTTACGAGGCGCTGGAACGCTGGCTGACGAGAATTCCCGGCGGCCTGGTGATATCAAACCTGGGCGCCTGTGCCCTGTTTGCCGCCATGTCCGGATCCAGCCCGGCAACCTGTGCCGCCATTGGCAAAATGGGCATCCCGGAAATGCGCAAACGGGGGTACCCCGATGGTGTCGCCGCCGGCTCCATTGCCGCAGGCGGCACGCTGGGCATTCTGATCCCGCCCTCAGTGACCATGATTGTCTACGGCATCGCCACTGAAACCTCGATTGGCCGCCTGTTCCTTGCCGGGGTAATCCCGGGGTTCATGCTGGTCAGTCTGTTTATGGCCTGGTCGCTCTATTCAACCTGGAAATCGGGCAACAGCGCGCTTCTCAACGCCAGCAGCTACAGCTGGAAAGAACGCTTCGAAATCCTGCCCCGGGTGCTGCCCTTTCTCGCCATCATCCTTGGGGTGCTCTACGCCATGTATGGTGGCATCGCCACGCCGTCCGAAACGGCTGCCGTCGGCGCGCTTTTAACCCTGTTGGTCGCGGTGGTGATCTACAAACTGTGGCACCCGCGGGACCTGTGGCTGGTGCTGCGCGACAGCACCAAAGAAAGCGTAATGATCCTGTTCATCATCGCCGCCGCCGGGGTGTTCTCCTATATGTTGTCCAGCCTCTATATCACCCAGTCGATTGCGGAATGGATCGGTACGCTGGATGTGAACCGCTGGGTCTTGATGCTGGCGGTGAACATCTTCCTGCTGATTGCCGGATTTTTTCTGCCGCCGGTCGCAGTGATCCTGATGGCGGCGCCGATCCTGCTGCCGATCATCGTGACCGCCGGATTTGACCCGATCTGGTTTGCGGTGGTGCTGACCATCAATATGGAGATCGGGCTGATCTCGCCGCCGGTGGGGCTCAACCTCTATGTGATCAACGGTATCGCGCCGGACATTTCACTAAAAACCATCCTCACCGGCTCGCTGCCCTATGTGGGCTGTATGGTGCTGGCGATCATTCTGCTCAGCCTGTTCCCCGGACTGGCCACCTGGCTGCCCGACTATGTCATGGGGCCGGGCTTTTAGGTGATTTCGCCCCGCGCTGTATGGGCGGGGCGAAACTATGGTTCTGAGCGTTTAGACGCCTGAACACAGGGTGTTCATGGGCTCAGCGTGCGATATAGACTGAAGCTTCGGTATGGCGGGCAATACGCGCGGCATTCGGCCCCAGCAGATACTCTTTCAAACCCGGCTTGCCAGCCCCCATAATCACCAGGTCGGCGCCGGTTTCACGGATCGCGTCAAGCACCTCCTCATAGATGCTGCCGACGCTGACGATATGACGGACCCTGATCCCGCCCTCGGCGTTCTGGGACACAAACTCATGCAATTGCACATTGACCGCGTTCACCGCCTTTTTCAGCGTGCCCGCCTCAAAAAAAGAACCGACGATCGACATGCCATAGTCCGGAACCACGGTGATGACGTTCAGCACCGCGTCATCCAGCTTTGCAAGTTCCTGCGCCCGCTTCAGCACCGCTTTGCTGACGTCCGGGTGTCCCAGATCCACAGCACAAAGGATTGAATTGCTCATGCCACTTCCTCCAGCGCTTCAGGGTGTTTCCGGCGCCGCGTCTGCGCCAGGTAAATCAGTGCCAGAAGCGCAAGCGCAGGCAGATAGAAGACCTCCTTGCGGACACGTTCAGTCTTCACATCCAACTCAATGACTTCCCAATCAAAATCCAGACCCAACTGTTCAGCGACACCGGCAAATTCCAGATTGTCGATGAACAGCTTGCCATCCTCATTGCGCAGCTCAAGCCCCGCGCCGTTCAGCAGGCGGTCCGCTCCAGCGGCACCTTTGGGCCCCAGCGGCAACAGGTACTTGGCATCCACCGGATCGCCGTTCAGGTTTTCACCAGCCAGGCGCACCCGGATACTCGCGTCGTCACCAAGGTCTTCCGCCATCTGGAATATCGCGCTGGCCTCTCTGGCCTCAAATTCAGGCGCGATCTGATCGAGGAAAAATCCGGGCCGGAACAGCGTGAATGCCACAAGGATCAGGGCGACACTTTCCCACAGGCGCGAACGGGTCATAAACCAACCCATGGTGCCGGCCGCAAATAACAACATGGCGACCATCGCGACAAGAAAGACAAAGACCGCCTGTACCGGCCCGACGTTGATCAGCAACAGGTCGGTGTTGAAGATGAACAAGAACGGCAAAGCGGCGGTCCGTATCGAATAGAAAAACGCCTGAAACCCGGTTTTGAGCGGGTCGCCCTTGCTGATCGCCGCAGCAGCAAATGAGGCAAGCCCCACCGGCGGTGTCACATCGGCCATGATGCCAAAATAGAAGACGAACATGTGAACCGCGACCAGTGGTACGATCAATCCGGATTGTGCACCCAGTTCAACGACTACGCCAGCCATCAGCGAAGACACCACGATATAGTTGGCTGTGGTTGGCAGACCCATGCCCAGAATGATCGAAATAAGCGCCACGAAGAACAGCATTGCCAGCAGGTTGCCGCCAGAGAGGAATTCCACAAACTCGGCCATCACCTGGCCCACGCCTGTCAGCGTCACCGCGCCAACAATGATCCCTGCCACGCCCATGGCCGCGGCCAGCCCGATCATATTGCGCGCGCCGGTTACCAGACCTTCGCCGATCTCACGCAGCCCCTGATCCAGCGCCCCGGCGATATTGCCCAGTTTGCGGAAATAATTTTTCAGCGGGTTTTGCGTCAGCAAGATCAGCAACATGAAGGAGGTCGACCAGAAGGCGGACAGGGCAGGGGATTTGCGCTCGATCATCAGAAGATACATCAGCAGCAGGATTGGCAGCAGATAATGCACCCCGGTTTTGAAAATCTCTTTGGTCGGTGGCAAATGCTGCAGGGAGTCACTGCTCATTTCCAGGTCAGGACCACTGGCGGCGAAACGGACCGCAAGCACATAGATCAGCATCAGCCCGGCCACCAGGATGCCCGTTGCCGCACCGCCAAAGGCGGCCTCGACCGCATCAACCAGTTGCCCGGTCAGAAACAGGGTGCCGCCGGCGATGACAATGCAGGAGGCGATGATAAAAATGGCGCCCAGCATGAACTTGACCGGATGCATCTTTGACGTGCCGGTCATGCCCATTTTCAGCGCTTCAAGATGCACGATATAGACCAGAGCGATATAGGAAATTGCCGCCGGGACGATCGCCGTTTTCACCACTTCCACATAAGAAATGCCGACATATTCGGTCATCAGAAACGCCACAGCACCCATCACCGGTGGTGTCAGCACGCCATTGATCGACGAGGACACTTCAATCGCGCCGGCTTTGGTGGCCGAGAACCCGACCTTTTTCATCAGCGGAATGGTGAAAGTGCCGGTGGTGACAACATTGGCAATTGAAGAGCCCGAAATCAGCCCGGTGGCCGCGGAAGCAATCACTGCCGCTTTGGCCGGACCGCCACGCAGATGGCCCAGTGTCGCAAATGCCAGTTTGAGGAAATAGTTGCCCGCACCCGCCTGATTGAGCAGTGCGCCAAACAGAACGAACAGAAAGACAAAGCCCGAGGATACGCCGAGCGCAACGCCAAAGACGCCCTCAGTGGTCAACCACATATGGCTCATGGCTTTCTGGAACGAGGCGCCTTTCCAGCGCACAACGTCGGGCAGCATATCGCTGGAGCCAAAAAAGACATAACCGAGGAAGAACAGCGCCACCCCCATCAGCGGGAAGCCCAGCGAACGCCGTGCGGCTTCCATCAGCGTGACAATGCCGATTCCGGCCATCACCAGATCTGTGCTGTTGGGCGCGCCGGTGCGGTTCGCCACGCCGGTATAGGCGTAATAGAGATAAGAGGCCGCCGCCGCACCGATTGCTGCGGTGATCCAGGTGGCCCGCGGAATGCGGTGGCGCGGGCTGGATTTCAGCCCCGGAAAGGCCAGAAAGGCCAGCAGCACCGCAAACGCCAGGTGAATGGAGCGTGTCTGGGTATCATTCAATACGCCAAAGCGCAGCAGAAACGGCAGTGGCGAGGCGATCCAGAGCTGGAACAGCGACCAGACAAGAGGGATATACCAAAGCGCGTTGATCGAAAACGTATCGTGTGGCACCCGTCCGCCGGTATCTGAATCGGCGACGATGTCCTGAAGATCATTGTCCGCGGTCATTGTGGTCTCTGTCTGGCTCATAACCATCCCTCTGTTTCCGGCTTTTTACCGGTGCCTAAACATAAATGCCTCCCTGACGGATCAGGGAGGCACATTCACTAATTATGGACGTGGACTTACATCCAGCCTTGTTCTTTGTAGTATTTCACCGCACCAGGGTGCAATTCAGCAGACAGACCGTCTTTGATCATTTCTTCTGGTTTCAGGCGGGAGAAAGCCGGGTGCAGTTTCTTGAAGGCTTCAAAGTTGTCAAACACCGCAGAAACTAACGCGTAAACGACTTCATCAGGTGTACTTGCCGAGGTTACAAAGGTCGCTTTCGGGCCCCAGGACGCGATGTCGTCGGCGTTGTCGGGATACATGCCGCCGGGGATCGTCGCCGCTGCATAGGCCGGGTTGGAGGCCAGAACCTTATCCAGACCGGATGTGGTCAGGTCGAGGTTGCTTCCATGGAAGACCCGTTTGGCAGGCCTGCAGCCCAGATTGTCGCCTGAATCTTGCCGTCACAAAGCGCTGCAGACTGTTCTGAGGATTTCAGCTCAGCAGCCAGGGCAAAATCGTCTGTAGAAACACCGGCGGCATCCATCAGCGCTTCTGCCAGAACACGTGTGCCTGAACCAGGGTTGCCAATGTTGACACGTTTGCCCGCAAAATCGGCAACCGAATTGATGCCAGCATCCGCGCGGACCATCACGTGAAGCGGCTCAGGGTGCACGGAGAATACAGCGCGCAGTTCCGGATATGCACCGTCGTCTGCAAATTTGCCGGTGCCGGTTACAGCTGCGGCCTGCACGTCAGACTGCACGATACCAAAGTCCAGCTCGCCCTGGCGGATCGTGCGGGTGTTGTAAACAGAACCACCGGTTGATTCCACAGAACAGCGGATGCCGGTTTCTTTGCGGTTTTTGTTGACCAGACGACAGATCGCGCCGCCTGTGGGGTAATACACCCCGGTGACACCTCCAGTGCCGATGGTGATGAATTGCTGCTCTTGTGCTGCGGCCATCGAGCCGACTGACAGCGTCGCCGCTGTGGCGAGGCCCAGCATAAACTTCATTGGTTTCATATATTTCTCCCGTTGGTGTTATCGGCGAACAGAATTTTCGCACCTCTTCAAGTTGCTGCATTGGTGAAGAATGGTTCAGCGATTGTCATCCAAAAACTAATGTTTTTTTGGTTTGCGCCAGTAGGCGTCAATATCGCTGCGCAAATCCTCATAGGATTCGATTCGACGCTCCGCCGCGGTGCCGCCCCGTTCCACCAGCAGCGCAAGGATGTTTTCGATTGTGGCCATGGCCCCGGAAAAACATGCAAAAAAATGGGTGGTGATGGTTGAAACCACGATCACTTCTGAGGGTCTGAGATCGGGCGCAATTACATCAGAGTCCGCGATCAGGATCAGTTTTAACCCGCGGGACTGGGCAAATTGACAGGCCTGAATCGTCTCTTTGGAATAGGGGTTAAAAGTGATCGCAATCAGGATGTCCTGATCATCTGCATAGTTCAGTTCATCGATGGCACTGTTCATGTGGCGCGGGATTAATTGCAATGTTGGCAAGGCCATTCGCCCTACATAATGAAAGTAATATGCCAGGCCATAGCTCGCCCTCACTCCGGTCAGATAGACATTGCGAGCCGCGAACATCATGTCCACCACGCGCTTGGCTTTGGCGGGATCCAGCTGATGTAGCGACCGCTGCACGATCGACAACGTGTTCAGTGTTGCTTCGGCTTGCGCCGGACCGGTGTCTTGATAACCGGCGACGGCTTCAAGCCAGTCCATGTTCGCGGTCAGTTCTGAGCCTGAGACCAGGGCAGACCTGAACGGTGCCCGCAGGTCTTCAAACCGGTCCAGGCCGAGGTGTTTGGCCATGCGCACCAGCGTGTAAGTGCTGACGCCGGATTTACGCGCGGTTTCGCGTATCGGGTCCAGGCCAAAGTCGGACGGATTGTCGACAATGTATTTCGCTACCAGCTTCAGCCGCGGTGCGAGCGTCTCAAAATCGGCCTTAAGCTTTGAAATCAATTTGGTTTTTTGTGTCGGGTCCATTGGGCGTTCCACGTGATTCGAATTAGATAGGTAATAACTTATGTTATTTTTTGGGTCGATTGACTAATTTTGTGTTTCCTGCCGAAACTAAGGACGTACTGAAAACGGACGGATCGGTGGCATCTGGCGCCGTGGGGAATTCCCCACAACATGGCTGCGAAATTCAATTGTAGAATAGAATTCGCCGGTTGGCTGATCCATCAGATTTCACCTGGAATAAGAGAAACCAATGCCAAACCCTCTCCCTTCTCATGCCTCTGTCGTCGTCATTGGCGGCGGCATCATGGGCTGCTCCACGCTGTATCACCTGGCCAAAATGGGCGTGGGTGACGCGATTCTTCTGGAGCGCAACAAATTGACCAGCGGCACCACCTGGCATTCAGCCGCTCAGGTCCGTGCTCTGCGCCATTCGCAAAACCTGACGCGCATGATCCAGTATTCGGTGGACCTCTACAGTCAGCTCGAACAGGAAACCGGCCAGAACGTTGGCTGGATCCAGAAAGGCTCGCTGTCGATTGCCACCACGCCGGACCGGCTGATGCACGTCAAACGGCAAGAAGCCCTGGCCCATGCCTGGGGCATCGACGCCAGATCGGTCAGTGCCGCTGAAGCAAAAGAGCGCTGGCCGCTGATGAATGCTGAGGATGTGCTTGGTGCGGCCTGGTCGCCGGATGACGGTCGTGTGTCGCCCTCAGACGTTTGCGCCGCGCTGGTCAAAGGGGCCAAATCTCTTGGCGCCCGGATATTTGAAAACACCGGTGTCACCGGCATCCTGACCGAACGCGGTAAAATTGTTGGCGTGGAAACCACCCAGGGCACGGTGATGTGCGATGCCATTGCGCTCTGCGCCGGGCTCTGGTCGCGCGAAATCGCCGAGATGGCCGACAGCGAAGCCCCGGTGCAGCCCTGTGAACATTTCTACCTGCTGACCAAACCGATCGACGGTATCACCGGCAACATGCCGACCCTGTCGGATCACGACAACCACCTCTATATCCGCGATGACAGCGGTGGGCTGCTGGTGGGTTGTTTTGAACCGATGGGAAAAGCCATCCCGCCCGGCATTCTGGACGAGAACTTTGAATTTGGCCTGCTGGCGGAAGACTGGGATCACTTTGAGCCGATGATGATGAATGCACTTCATCGTCTGCCGGCGCTGGAAACCGCCGAAGTCAAAATGTTGTTGAACGGTCCCGAAAGTTTCACGCCTGATGGCACCTTCATGCTGGGCGAAGCCGCAGAAACCAAAGGGTTATTTTACGGCTGCGGCATGAACTCGGTCGGAATCGCGTCCGGCGGCGGGGCAGGGATGAATCTCGCCCATTGCATTGTGCATGGCCACACCGCTTATGATCTGGGCGAAACCGATGCCAAACGTTTTGCACCGGTGTTCAACCGGGTGGAACACCTGATGGCGCGGGCGCCGGAAATCCTCGGTACCCATTATGAAATCGCCTACCCTGGCCGTCAGCTGCGCACAGCACGTGATCTGAAACGCCTGCCGCTTGATGCGGAATACCGTGCTGCTGACGCCTTTATGGGGCAGACCTTCGGCTGGGAACGCCCGCTGTATTTCGGCAAAACCGCAGACACGACGATGACCTTTGGCAAGCCCGCCTGGTTTGACAATGTGCGCCGCGAAGTGATGGCAGCACATGAGGCGGCTGCGATTTTTGACGCCTCGCCCTTTGGCAAAATCGAAGTCACCGGCCCGGACGCCGAAGCGTTCCTGCAAAAAACCTGCGCCGGCAATATGGCCAAAGCTCCCGGATCTGTCGTCTATACTGCGGTGCTGAACGAACGTGGCACCTATGAAAGCGATATCACAGGTCAGCGCATTTCGCAGGACCACTATCGCCTGTTTGTCGGCACCAACGCGATCAAACGCGATCTGGCATGGTTCCGGCGGCATTCTGAAGGCTTTGATGTTACGCTTTCCGACAGCACTCAGGACTACGCAGTTCTGGGGCTGATGGGCCCCGAGGCGGCTCGCATTGCCACAGAGACCGGCGCGCCCGAGTTGAATGACATCGGTTATTTCAAGGTCGGCACCGCCCATATCGCCGGCCACCATGTGCGCGCCATGCGTATGTCTTATGTCGGCGAAGCCAGCTGGGAGATCACCTGTAAATCTGAAAACGTGCGTTCGATATACGCGGCCCTGGTGGCGGCGGGCGCCACACCGGCGGGGCTTTATGCACAAAGCGCGATGCGGATAGAAAAAGGCTTTTGTGCCATGGGGCATGAGCTGGACGGTGATGCCACCCCGGTTGAGGCCGGTATGGCGGCGCTGACCTCAATGAAAAAGGACTTTATCGGTCGGGACGCCCTGCGGGAGCGGATGAAAAAGGGGCCGCGAGCCCGTCTGGTCACGTTGATCCTGGAAGACGAAAACGCGGTGCCTCTCGGCCATGAGCCGATCTACTTAGAGGGCAAGGCCATCGGTCACACAACTTCGGCCGCCTTTGGCTATCGTATCGGTAAACCTGTTGCGCTCGGCTACGTGCATCTCCCGGACCCGACCCAAAATCCGGATGGCATGCAGGTCGAGCTCGACATTGCCCGCACGATGTTCAAAGGCAAGCTTCAGGTCGGTCCGGCTTTTGACGCCAGTGGCGCGCGCATGCGTGTGAAACGAGATTGAGCCGATGACAAGAACCTTCACTGTTACAGTAGCTCCAAACGGCGCCCGACGCAGCAAAGCGGACCATCCGGCCCTGCCAGCCACCAGCGCTGAGATTGCGGAAACCGCTGCAGCCTGTTTTGCTGCGGGGGCCGGCACTATTCACCTGCATGTGCGGGACCAAGAGGGCCGCCACTCACTGGACGCAGGGCGCTACCGCGATGCGATTGCGGCTGTCTTAGAAGTCGTACCGCAGATGGCGGTCCAGGTCACGACCGAGGCCGCGGGTCTGTATCAGGTGGCCGAACAATATACCTGCCTGCAACAGGTGCAGCCCAAAGCGGCCTCTGTCTCCGTGCGGGAAATGGCACGTGATGTGCCCATTGCCAAGCGGCTCTATGCTTTTGCCAGTGAGACTGGGGTCGAAGTGCAGCATATTCTCTATAACGCCCAGGATGTCGCTCTGCTGCGCAGCTGGTTGGACCAGGGCATCATCGCGCCGCATCTGCGCTCGGCTATTTTCGTGTTGGGGCAATATTCGCCGCCTGTCCTGGCCCGGCCCGGTGATCTGTCAGTGTTTCTGAACGCGACGGCTGGCATGGATCTGGACTGGTCGCTTTGCGCATTCGGTCAACAAGAACTTGCCTGCGCGCGCGCCGCTCTGCTGGCTGGGGGCAATGTGCGTATCGGCTTTGAAAACAACATCCAGCGTCCCGATGGCGCTCTCTTGCGCGAAAACACAGAGAGTGTCGCGCTTATTGTCAAAGAGGGCCTTTCCCAGGGTCTTACACCGGCTCCGCAACTGAGCTTGTCTTCCTCTATTTCCCAAAAGGTCTCCTGATATGAGCCACGTCTTTCCGCGTCATTGCAAACACACCGTCCCCACCGCTGTCAGCGGCGAGGGCTGTTACCTGACCGATTCTGACGGCAAACGCTATTTTGACGGCTCCGGTGGTGCCGCGGTTTCCTGCCTGGGTCACGGCGATACTGAGGTGACTGAAGCGATCAAAACCCAGCTCGACCGGCTTGCTTTCGCCCATACCAGCTTTTTGACGTCAGAACCGGCGGAAGAGCTGGCTGATCTGCTGATCGAACACGCGCCGGACGGCATTGAAAAAGTGTATTTTGTATCCGGAGGGTCTGAGGCGACAGAGGCGGCGATCAAACTGGCCCGCCAGTATCACGTTGAACGCGGCGCACCCCAGCGCCGCCACCTGATTGCGCGCAAACAAAGCTATCACGGCAATACCATCGGCGCCCTGTCGGCCGGGGGCAACGCCTGGCGCCGTGAACAGTTTGCGCCTTTGTTGATTGACGTCAGCCATATCGCGCCTTGCTATGAATACGCGCTGCGCGGTGCGGCTGAATCCTCAGAAACTTATGCTCTGCGCGCCGCCCAGGAACTGGAGGATGAAATTCTGCGTCTTGGCTCAGATACGGTGATGGCCTTTATGGCGGAACCGGTGGTGGGAGCGACGCTCGGCGCAGTTCCGGCGGCAGAGGGCTATTTCAAACGCATTCGCGAGATCTGTGACCAGTACGGTGTCTTGCTGATCCTGGATGAGGTGATGTGCGGTATGGGGCGCACCGGCCATTTGTTTGCCTGCGATGCCGACGGGGTAACGCCGGATATCCTCTGCATTGCCAAAGGTCTGGGTGCTGGTTATCAGCCGATCGGCGCCATGCTCTGCAATGGTGAGATCTATGACACGATAGCCAATGGCAGCGGATTTTTCCAACATGGCCACACCTATCTCGGGCATCCGGTGGCCACTGCCGCAGGGCTCGCTGTGGTAAAGGCCATTCTGGACCGCGACTTGCTGCCCCGGGTCCGGGACATGGGCGCAAAACTGCAGTCAGCTCTGGTCGACGCCTTCGGACAGCATCCCCATATCGGTGATATCCGCGGCCGCGGCCTGTTCATCGGTCTGGAAATTGTAGCTGACCGGGAAAGCAAAGCACCTTTTGATCCGGCGCTGTCCGTTGCCGCCAGGTTGAAAAAGGCCTCCTTTGCCGAAGGTTTGATTTGTTATCCCATGTCAGGCACGCGGGACGGCAAACTCGGCGACCACATCCTGCTGGCGCCGCCTTTCATTCTCACCGAGGAACAGATTCCCGAAATTGTCCGACCGCTTCAGGCCGCGCTCGCACAAGCGTTGTAAGCTAGGGGCACTGCGGCACTGGCAATCCAGGCAGTGCCGCGTTCTGAAGTGCTTGGAGGGCGCCGATTCCAGCGATCCCCGCTGGCTTGCCTCATGTCACCAGCGCGCTCAAACAGCCCGCCGGTGGGGAATGCAGCGCTGGAGACGGCCGCTCACTGCCGGGCAACCTGTTGGAGCGCTCTGAACTAGTTATCTCATTACTGTCTCTGGTCTTAGAGCCATCTTGCGCGAAGCATGAAATGACCGCCCGCGATGTTTTTAAAACCCCGCATCGCCGGGCGCTGAGAAATTTGTCCACGCCGGCAATTGCTGTTGCTCTGGTCCTGTAACGTCATGGTTCAGCCGAGAGAATGAAGTAGGGATCTGCTGCGCAGGCCTTCGCCATTCGTCATTTTTAATCAGCTGGTTACAACTCGATCCGAACGTCATGCATCCACAGTTTAGGCGGTCGCGACAGCATAAAGACCACCACATCGGCCAGATCGTCAGGCTCGGTAAATATATGGTTGGGCACCTCTTCGCCGGCCTTGGCGAACATGCCGGTGTTGGTGCCGCTCTGATAGAGCCCTGCAACCCGTACCCCGGTGCCGGCCTCGTCTTCTTTCAACACGTCGGTAAAACCGCGCACGCCGTATTTGGTGGCGGTATAAACCGATTGCCCCGCCTGGGCGACAACACCGGATTTTGACACCACGTTGAGAATGGCGGCCTCACCCCGTGCGCGCAGGCTGGGCAACAGATGCCGGGTCAGCTGCATCACTGCGGTCAGATTGGTCTGCACCGTGGTCAGCAGCACATCTGCATCAATCGTGTCAAGTGGCCCGGCCTTGTGCCAGACGCCGGCATTGTTGATCAGGATATCCACCGCGCCAAAATCACTCAGAATGACCTGCGTCACCGCTTTCAGTGCAACTGACTGCGTCAGATCGACAGAATAGCTGCGCACTTCAGCCGCACCCCGCTCCAGCGCCTCGGTCGCCACGGCATCAAGACGATCGTGATTGCGCCCCAGAATGGCCAGCCGGCAGCCTTCAGAGGCCAGTTTCAGGCAGATATGCTTGCCAATTCCATCGCTGCCACCGGTGATGAGAACGACTTTATCCTTAAGCTGCATGTCGGTATTTCCTTGTCTGATGCCAGACATTGCACCTAGCACGGTTTGAAAGGTGAGGACAGGGCGCAGAGGCAAGGCACAGGGCGCAAACGTTGAGGAACCGAAAAACGATTACAGGAGGGGACCCGGGCAACAGCCTGCCTTTGCGGTGGAGTGATATCCAGCAAGCAGTTGATGCAGCCGGTGTTTTCGGCACCGGTGCCCGGAGATCCAGTGCCACCTGTGGGCCGTCGTGCGGGGTGCAATGGCGCAGGCGGGATAAGAGGATCCGTTGGCGGTCAGGGCGGGTGCGCAGGGCCGCCCGGACTGAGGTCCCCGCGCGTGAAACTGCCGCTCATGCGCACGACCGGATCACGCGGCGCGGGTCTTGGTATTCCTGCTGGCTTTTGAACGAAGCACAGCTTGCGCAATCGGCTTGGTAAACACTGTATGCGCGTCGGGGCAGCCCGGATCAAAGCGGGGTAATCTGCCGGAGCACCGGACAAGCAGGCGTGTTGACCGCAAGCGAGCGCTGTTAGTTGTGATCGATCCGAACCGGTGCCCTGTGGGCGGGGATCAGGCTCCCCAAAATCACGCGTTTTCCCGACGCATTCAGGCGGGCCATGGACGCGGGGGCACAGTGGGAACAGCGGTAAAGTAATCTCAGCTGCGCGCGAGGCCTGGCGGGCGGTGGCAGTTACCGGCCCTGTGCCATTTTCCCGGGCCTCACAGATACTGAGTGTATCGGGGCTTACGGGGTGAAATGCACGGGTTCCTGACGCGCGCGGTTGACGCTGAGCGTGAACACATCAGGGCGCGCATAATGGCCGCTAACGTCAAATTTCCGCCGCGAGACTTGCACGGCGTCCAGATCAAGCTCCGCCATCAGCAACCCCTTTTCCTGATGCATCGGACCGGCGGCAAGCCCGCCAAACGGCTTATAGACCACCGCATCGCCCGGGTTCACCCACTCCTCCGGTTCGGGAAAAAGATCCTCCCGGAACGGAATGTCTTCGGGGATGTCAGAAGCCTCCAGCGCGGTGGCGCAGCCGATGACCCAACAGCCCCCTTCGCGCGCGATATGCTGCATGGTGGCCTGCCAGCTGTCGCCACTGTCCCAGGTTGGTGCCACATAGATGTCGATGTTCTGGGCATAAAGCGCATAGCGCGCCAGCGGCATATAGTTTTCCCAGCAGATCAGACTGCCAATGCGCCCCGCCGCGGTTTCCACCACATTCAGCCCCGCGCCATCGCCAAAACCCCAGACCATACGTTCCGGATTGGTCGGCATCAGTTTGCGGTGATTGTTGGCCAGTGTGCCGTCCGCGTCGATTATGGCGCAACTGTTATAGATGGTGCCGCCACTGACCGCGCCAGCGACCTCCTGGTAGCCGACCACAACCACAACGCCATGTGCGCGCGCCGCCTCCCGCAACGGCGCCAGCCCGTCTTTTCCCAGGTCAACGCAATTGTCCAGAAGCCGCGCATACAAAGCATCAGTCTTGCCCATGTCCTGGCCTGGTTTCAGCCGCCAGACGAACGTCGGGTAGCCGGGCAGCCAGGCCTCCGGGAATACCACAAGATTGCAGCCCTTCGCCGCGCAATTTGCGATCAGCCCGACAGCGCGCTCCATCGATTTTCCGAGATTCAGATAGACGGGAGGTTCCTGAACGACAGCAACGATGGTCATGGCAATACTCCTTTCGAACAAATTGCAATGGCAGGCAGGTGCCGGAGGCGGTCCGCCGGGCCCGTTAGGACAGGCCTGCGCGGATGCGGTCAGAGTGGGGCCTCTCAGACCCGATGTACGTCCGCACCAAAATTCGCGCCTGGAAATTCGTCCCCCCATACTACACCAACTCTGACCAGAACCGGGAATTTTCAATTTCCCCTCAGACACCAGCGGACGACAGACTAAGGTCATTTGCCGTCAGGGCCCTGGTACACGAGATTTGAAGGGCTGGACCTGACAAATACTCATCCGGCCTGGCATTTAGTCTCTGGCCAGGGAAAGTCAGACCCGCGCTTGATAAATTAACAGATCAGACGCCAGTGAAATGATCGCATCACAGGCGCCGAACAGCGCGGGGCGCGCAGGATACTACACTGCGCGATGTCTTTGTGTGGCATTTGCAAGTCGTGTTAATCCGGGGGAGACAAAAGGGGCTTGAATTCCGTTGTCCCCATTTCCCTTTCCTATTGAACCGGATCTGTGCAAGGAAGGCGGCCGAACCATATTGTCTGTTGCGTTCAGAACAACCGGCCATGCCAGAACAGCTTTGTTGTTCCGAAAGCATGAAATGGGCGGAAACAGGCAAGAACCAACTTACAATGAGCCACTTCAATGCGCGACCAAGCTTCGGAAACTAATGGAAAATCAGCGGTAATACGCGCTTCCCGCCTCAGCGTGGCACCTATGATGGACTGGACCGACCGGCATTGTCGTTATTTCCATCGCCTGATGTCGCGTGAAAGCCTGCTGTACACCGAAATGGTCACCGCGCCGGCGCTGGTGCGCGGTGGGGCGCGTCATTTGCTGACCTACTCGCCGGAAGAGCACCCGATTGCGGTACAGCTTGGCGGGTCCGATCCGCGCGAGTTGGCACAAGCCACCCGCATCTGCTGCGAAGAGGGTTATGATGAGGTCAATCTGAACGTCGGCTGCCCCTCTGACCGGGTTCAGTCCGGTTCATTTGGGGCGGTGTTGATGGAAAATGCTGATCTTGTCGCTGACTGTATGGCGGCGATGGCGGCGGTTTCAAATGTTGAAGTTACAGTCAAATGCCGTATCGGAGTGGACGACCAGGACCCGGAAGCTGTGCTGCCTGACTTTCTGGAAAAAGTGTCCGCCGCCGGTGTCAGTCGTTTTACCATCCATGCGCGCAAGGCCTGGCTCAAAGGACTCAGCCCCAAGGAAAACCGGGATATTCCGCCGCTGGATTATGAACTGGTCTATCGCATGAAGGCAGAATTCCCCCAATTGCACCTGTCGCTGAACGGCGGCGTCAGCACGCTGGCCGAGGCGCGGGAACATCTGGCGCGCGGCATGGACGGTGTCATGGTCGGGCGGGCGGCTTATCATAACCCGGCAGAAGTTATGCTCGGCGCTGACCAGGAGATCTTTGGCACTGGCCACCGGCTGACGGCCCATGAGGCAGTGGCGGAGATGGAACCCTATATCGCCGCGCATCTGCAAAGTGGCGGACGGCTCAATCAGATCACCCGTCATATGCTGGGGCTGTTTGTGGGCCGGCCGGGGGCGCGGCTGTGGCGCCGCACTCTGTCTGAAAAAAGCAGCAAAGAAGGTGCCGGGCTTGAAGTATTGCGCGAAGCGCTGGCGCAGGTCGGCTAGGCGCTTATGGCCGGTCTGGCGTGGGGCAGGCGGCATTAAATTCGCGTGAAAGGGCGGCAGAGAACCAGTGCTGGTTGATTAGCATGAACAAGCTGCAACCGCGGAATTGACCGATCACGCAATTGGTTGTCAAAAGCTCTTTTGCCGGTCGCAAACCTCGTCTATCTCTTTGCAAAAGACTTTAGCCTGGGGATGGGAATGCCTGAAATATCTGAACTTTTGCCGATGGTTGCTTTGCTGACCGTGATCGGTGCATTTGCCGGAGTCATTGCCGGACTGCTGGGGGTTGGTGGAGGCATCATCCTTGTACCGGCGTTTTATTATGCGTTTTCTGCGCTGGGG
Source organism: Candidatus Halocynthiibacter alkanivorans (assembly GCF_003333265.1). Classification (GTDB taxonomy): domain Bacteria; phylum Pseudomonadota; class Alphaproteobacteria; order Rhodobacterales; family Rhodobacteraceae; genus Halocyntiibacter_A; species Halocyntiibacter_A alkanivorans. Next base: position 21,097 of record NZ_QOLB01000077.1, on the reverse strand, counting down.
TATGAAAGCGCTCAGCTGATGCAGATCTGTCTTGCCACTTCGCTGGCGACGATCACGGTCACTTCTTTGCGCTCGGTGCACAGTCATCACAAAAAAGGCGCGGTCGACTGGGACATTTTGCGGAGCTGGGCCATTGGCATCGTGCTGGGGGCTTTTGTCGGTGTGCTGGTGGCTTCTTCTCTGCGCTCGACTGTGCTGCAGGGGATATTTGGCAGCCTGGCCACGGTGGTTGCGATTTATATGCTGTTTGGCCGTGCGGACTGGCGGCTGGGTGCCATGATGCCCACCGGCGTGCTGCGGGCGGTCCTGTCCCCGGCGGTTGGATTTCTGTCGGTGTTGATGGGGATTGGTGGCGGCTCGTTCGGGGTGCCGTTGATGAGCCTCTATGCCTCGCCGATCCACCGCGCCGTTGCCACAGCTGCAGGCTTTGGCGTGATCATCGCGGTGCCTGGCGTGGCGGGTTTCCTGCTGGTGGATATCGACCCGGCGGTACGGCCGCCCTTTACGATCGGCGCGGTCAATATACCGGCGTTTCTGCTGGTGATCGCAATGACGCTGATCACGGCACCCTGGGGCGTGAAGCTGGCGCATGCGATGGATCCGAAGCCACTGAAGCGCGTATTTGGTGGTTTTCTGGTGCTGGTGGCGCTGAACATGTTGCGCAAAGCGGTTGGTTTGTAACCGCTCACACCCGGGCGGCGCGTCCACCCCGGCGTTTGGAAATCAGAGATTTTCGGTCGGGCAGGGTGGCGGTGATCGCCGCCCTGTCCTCGTGGCTCAAATCCGACCAGGCCGCGATTTCCTCAAGGCTGCGCAAACAGCCGACGCAGAGCCCGGCGCGCGGATGCACGACGCAAATATTGACACAGGGGCTGTCCACTTCATTGCGTTTCCAGACCTGATGTTTCACTTAGCGCTCCGCAGGTGGCTTAGCCGGTCCAGCGCGCCTTGCAGGATGAAACCCGCTGCGACATGGTCGATCACCTCAGCGCGGCGCGCCCGGCTGGTATCGGCCGCCAGCAGCACCCGCTCAGCGGCGACGGTGGACAGGCGTTCATCCCAATAGCCGATCGGCAGATCGGTCAACGCGCTCAGATTGCGGGCAAAGGCGCGGGTGGCCTGGCAGCGCGGTCCTTCTGATCCGTCCATATTGCGCGGCAATCCCAGCACAAAACCGGCCAGGTCACGCGCGCCGGCGATCTCAAGCAGACGGGCGGCATCCACACCAAATTTCTTACGCCGTACGGTTTCAAGTGGCGTTGCCACGCTCAGCAACCTGTCGGAGACCGAAACACCGATGGTTTTAGTGCCCAGATCCAGCCCCGCGACAGCGCGCATCGGCGGCAGGGCAGCGGCAAATTCTTCGATGGTCTCACAAATCATTCTGCAACTCCTGCCGCATCTGCGGTTGTACATTCCGGTGCCAGACCCGTCGGGGGTGGCGAATTTTCCTGGCGCATCCTGCCGTGTCGCCCTTGTTGGCAGCAGTTGCCAGACACTGGCTGCCGGGACCTCAGGGCACACGGGTCAGACCGGCCATTCCTGGGCGGTCCCGCCTCGATTGTCCAGCCGCTTCATCGCCCCGACCACATGGCGGCGATCCTTTTTGCGACCGTTCCCCTCTCAGCCCCGGTTACACCTCAAAACCGGGAGAGCAAGCGCGCGGACCGAGCGTCCGGCACGATGTACTGAGCCAATATGGTCCTGTCGGTTTGTGTTGCTGCGAAACGTCACCGGGCAAGACTAACAGTAAGCCTGAATAATCCGGTAAACGTTCCATCGATTCACATCAAATTCTCCTCGCCAGCTGCTTTGTCTGCTGCGGAAAATCCCGAGATATGTCGCAAAAAATTTCCAATGTCGCAATCCCGGCGCTAATTGCCGCTCACAGCCCTGGAGCATGGCGAGCCTCATTTAGTGTGATCCTCGGGCCAACAGCCCCGTGACGACAACGAGGGATTCGCCCATGAAACGTTATTCTGCCTTTGCCATTGCCCGTGAAGCGGCGCGCTATCATCAGGGATGGGAACGCGCCTGGGCCGCACCCACGCCTAAAGCCCATTATGATGTGGTGATCGTTGGCGCTGGTGGCCACGGTCTGGCCACCGCCTATTACCTGGGCAAAAACTTCGGCATCACCAATGTGGCGGTGATCGAAAAAGGCTGGCTTGGTGGCGGCAACACCGGCCGCAATACCACCATTATCCGCTCCAACTACCTGCAGGATCCCTCCGCAGCGATCTATGAAAAAGCGCGCTCTCTGTATGAGACCATGTCGCAGGATCTGAACTATAACGTCATGTTCTCGCCCCGGGGTGTGATGATGCTGGCGCAGACCGAACATGAGGTCCGCGGCTATCAGCGTACCGCCTTTGCCAACGCGCTGCAGGGCGTGGAAACCAAATTCATCGGCCCGGAAAAAGTCAAAGAGCTTTGCCCGATCATTTCGCTTGATGGGCCGCGCTACCCGGTTCTGGGCGCGCTGTACCAGGCGCGTGGCGGCACTGCGCGTCACGACGCGGTGGCCTGGGGTTATGCCCGTGCCTGTTCCGATATGGGCATGGATATCATTCAGCAATGCGAAGTGACTGGCGTACGTTCCGAGGCCGGTCAGGTCACCGGCGTAGAGACCTCCAAAGGTCACATCGGCTGTGGCAAACTTTCGATCGTGGTTGCCGGTCATTCGGGTCAGCTGGCTGAGATGGCAGGTTTCCGTCTTCCGATGGAGGCCATTGCGCTGCAGGCGCTGGTGTCTGAGCCAATCAAACCCTGCATGGATGTGGTCATCATGGCCAATACGGTGCACGGCTATATGTCCCAGTCGGACAAGGGCGAAATGGTGATCGGCGGCGGCACCGACGGGTTCAATAACTACACCCAGCGTGGCTCCTTCCATCATGTGGAAGAAACCGTGCGCGCGTTGGTGGAAACCTTCCCGATTATCTCGCGCCTGAAAATGCTGCGCCAGTGGGGCGGTATCGTGGATATGACCGGGGACCGATCCCCGATCATTACCAAAACACCGCTGGGCAATTGCTTTCTCAACGGCGGTTGGGGCACGGGCGGCTTTAAAGCCATTCCGGGCTCAGGCTGGGCGATGGCGGAACTGGTGGCCAAGGGTGAGCCCGGACCACTGGCGGCCGCCTTTGGTATGGACCGCTTTGTCGAGGGGCGCTTTATCGATGAAAGCGTCGCTGCCGGCGTGGCACACTAATCCGGCACTCGCGCCGGTCACGATTTAAAAGGTGTTCTGAACACCACTTCCGCAGAGAGACTGGTGTTTGTTTCTCTGCAGTTCATGAAACAAACGCGAAGGTCAGAGGTAAACGTCAATGCTGATCCTTGAATGCCCCTATTGCGGTGTCGCCGCAGATGAAACCGAACTCAGCCCGGGTGGCGAAGCCCATCTGGTGCGCCAGGGTCCCGGATCCAGCGATCAGGAACTTGAGTCCTATCTGTTTGGCCGCAAGAACCCCAAAGGCGTGCATTTTGAACGCTGGCGCCACAGCTATGGCTGCGGCAAGTGGTTCCATGCTGCGCGCTGCACCATGACACTGGAAGTGTTTGCGACCTATAGCGCGCAGACGCCGGTGCCCCCGAAAAACGTGATCAATGCGATCAAGGCGAAACGACCCGACTGGGAGGGCTGGACATGAGCACACGTCTGGCAAATGGCGGCCGGCTTCTGAACAAGTCGCGCGCGCTGAGCTTTAAATTCAACGGCCGCAATATGATGGGCTATGAGGGCGATACGCTTGCCTCCGCACTGTTGGCCAATGGCCAGGTGATGATGGGTCGTTCGTTCAAATACCACCGGCCACGCGGCGTCGTAGCCTCGGGCGGTGAAGAGCCCAATGCGCTTCTCGGTCTGGGTGAAGGCGGTCGTTTTGAGCCCAACCAGCGCGCCACCACCACTGAACTGTTTGACGGGCTGGTGTCTGCCAGCCAGAACCACTGGCCCAGCCTTGAATTTGATGTCGGTGCAATCAACTCGAAACTGTCGCGTTTCATGCCGGCTGGTTTCTATTACAAAACCTTCATCCATCCCCGGGCGGCGTGGAAACACCTGTTTGAACCGATCATCCGCAAAGCGGCCGGTCTGGGTGCGGCGCCAAAAGACCGCGACGCAGACCGCTATGAATACACCTATCACCACGTTGATGTTCTGATCATCGGTGGCGGTATCGCGGGTCTTGCGGCGGCGAAATCGGCTGCGGCTGGTGGTGTCAAAGTCATGCTGGTTGAGCAGAACGCCCATTGGGGCGGTCGTGCGCCTGTAGACGGCGCTGTCATTGACGACATGCCGGCTCAGGACTGGATCGACGCCACCGTTGATGAACTGTCGGCGCTGGACAATGTTACTCTGCGCACCCGTATGATGGGTGCCGGTGTCTATGACCACGGCTATGTGACCTGTTATGAGCGTATCGCCGATCACACACCAGGCGACGGGCGTCCGCGTCACCGTCTCTGGCGCATTCGTGCCGGTCACACAGTCACCGCGACCGGTGCGATTGAACGGCCGCTGTCTTTTGCTGGCAACGATATCCCTGGCGTTATGCTGGCGGCTGCTGTGCGTGATTATGCGGTGAACTGGGGTGTCTCAGTCGGCGACCGCACTGTGGTTGTCACCAATAATGACGACGCTTACCGCACCGCGATTGCGATGAAAAAAGCCGGTCTTGATGTGCCGGCGATTGTGGACGCGCGTCCTTCGGTTACCTCCGCCCTGGCGCAGGAGGCCCGCGATCTGGGCATCCGCATCGCTGAGGGTTCCGGTGTTGCCAAAGTGCTTGGTGGCAAATGTGTTGTCGGCGTTGAGATCACTTCTCAGGCTGGCGAAGGTGCTGCACGCGAGACTATCGCCTGTGACGCGGTTGCGATGTCCGGCGGCTGGTCGCCGGTCGTGCACCTGTGGTCCCATTGTGGCGGCAAACTGATCTGGGACGAGACGCATTCGCATTTCCGCCCCGATCCTGACCGTGCGCCTCTGGGAGACAAGGGCCAGGCTTTTGTCACCACTGCCGGTATCGCTTCTGGCGCGATGAGCACGGTTGATGTGCTTACTGACGCTTACGCTGCGGGCAAAACCGCTGCCAAAGCCGTTGGTGGCAAAGCGACCCGCAAGGGCGCACCAAAAGCTGCGGCCGAAGACGAACAGGACATGGCTGCAGTCTGGCTGATGCCCCAGGGTGCTGGTTATGATCTGCGCTCCAAAACATGGCTCGACTTCCAGAATGACGTCAAAGTGTCTGACGTCCAGCTGGCGGCGCGCGAAGGTTATGAGAGCGTAGAGCATACCAAGCGTTACACCACACTGGGCATGGCGACTGATCAGGGTAAACTGTCCAATATCAACGGCTTGGCAGTACTTGCTGATGCGTTGGATAAAGAGATCCCGCAGGTCGGTACCACCACATTCCGCCCGCCTTATACACCCATCTCACTTGGTGCCATTACGGGTGAAGCCCGGGGTGAGTTGTTCATGCCGATCCGTCAGACACCGATGCACGACTGGCATGTGGATCAGGGCGCTTATATGGAACCTGTCGGTGCCTGGCGCCGGGCCTATACCTATCCGCTCAAAGGCGAGAGCCACGAAGAAGCCGTGAACCGCGAAGTGAAAAACACCCGCGAAAACCTCGGCTTGCTCGACGCGTCTACCCTTGGCAAAATCATCGTCAAAGGCCCGGACGCCGGCAAGTTCCTCAACATGATGTATACCAACATGATGTCGACGCTGAAGCCGGGCAAATGCCGCTATGGTCTGATGTGTAACGAGAACGGCTTCCTGATTGATGACGGCGTTGTTGCCCGCATCGATGAGGACACTTTCCTCTGCCACACCACCACTGGCGGTGCAGATACGATCCACGCCCATATGGAAGACTGGCTGCAATGCGAATGGTATGACTGGAAGGTCTACACCGCCAATGTGACCGAGCAATATGCTCAGATCGCAGTGGTTGGGCCGAACGCACGCAAACTGCTGGAAAAACTCGGCGGTATGGACGTGTCCAAAGACGCGCTGGCGTTTATGGAATGGAAAGACGGCACGCTCGGCGGTATCACAGCCCGCGCCTACCGGATTTCGTTCTCTGGCGAACTGTCTTACGAGATTGCCGTGCCCGCCAATCAGGGCCGCGCTTTCTGGGATATGTGCCTTGAAGCCGGTGAAGAGTTTGGCCTGATGCCCTATGGCACCGAAGGGCTGCATGTCTTGCGGGCGGAAAAAGGCTTTATCATGATCGGGGACGAGAGCGACGGCACTGTGATCCCGCAGGATCTTGGGCTGCACTGGGCGATCTCGAAAAAGAAAGAAGACTTTTTGGGCAAACGCGCGCAACTGCGTGGCCATATGACCGATCCCGACCGCTGGTCGCTTGTCGGTCTGGAGACGCTGGACAGCAGTGTCATTCCGGATGGGGCCTATGCGGTTGAGGCAGGGACCAACGCTCTGGGGCAACGTTCGATGATCGGGCGGGTGACGTCGAGCTACTATTCGGCCAACCTTGATCGTGGCATTGCTATGGGTTTGATCAAACACGGTGTCGATAAGATGGGCGATGTAGTTGAATTTCCGACCATTGATGGCACAGGTTCTGTGATCAAAGCGCGGATTGTCGATCCGGTTTTCTATGACAAAGAAGGAGCAAAGGGCAATGTCTGAGGCAATAAGCGTCCTGAACGGCGCCACATTCGACGGCTTTGTCAGCATAAAAGAAGCCGGTCTTCGGGGCATGATTTCGGTGCGCGGCGATTTCGCCGCCGCCTCATTCACCAAAGCGGTGAGTGCATTGACCGGCGCAGATTTCCCGGCGGTGAACGAGGCGAAGTTTGCCGGTGATTATGCCATCCTGTGGATGTCACCTGATGAACTGCTGATCCTGTGCGCCTATGAAAACGCGCAGGCGGACGCGGATAAGCTTGCCGCGGATCTGGCTGGGGAACACGCGCTGGTGGCCAATGTGTCCGATGCACGGGCGCTGTTTGCTATGTCTGGCGAATTGCTGCGCGAAGCGTTGATGAAACTGACCCCGGCCAATGTGTCGGAAGATGCGTTTAAACCCGGTCAGGTCCGCCGTACCCGACTGGCCCAGGCCGCTGCCGCGGTGTGGATGCTGGAAGACGGTTCCGTTGAAATCATGTGTTTCCGCTCAGTCGGGGATTACATGTTTAAACTGCTGTGTAACGCAGCAAACCCAGGTGCTGAACTCGGTCTGTAAGCCAGTCAAAACCTGACGAAACAAGTTCAAAGGCGTGCCGCATCTGTGGCGCGCCTTTTGCATATCTGCGGGCGTTGTTCACGTAGTATGGACTAAATTGCATCTAATTCTCTGATCAACCGGCAAAAATACTTGACCCGCGCCGCCGGGAAGCACAGGTATGGAGCCAAGAATAAAACGCGATGAAAGGAGCCTGATATGGCTTTTCAACTTCCTGATCTTCCCTATGCACATGACGCTCTTGCTGCTCTTGGCATGTCTGCTGAGACGCTGGAATTCCACCACGATCTGCACCACAACGCTTATGTGACCAATGGCAACGCCGCCATTGCCGGCACCGAGTGGGAAGGCAAGTCGCTGGAAGACATTATTACCGGCACTTATAACAGCGCCTCCGTTGCCCAAAACGGTATTTTTAACAACATTTCGCAGTTGTGGAACCACAACCAGTTCTGGGAAATGATGGGACCAGCAGGCAATGCCATGCCCGGTGAACTGGAAAAAGCCATCATCGAGAGCTTTGGTTCGGTTGACGCGTTCAAATCCGAGTTCTCCGCAGCTGGCGCCGGTCAGTTTGGCGCTGGCTGGTGCTGGCTGGTGAAAGACTCCGACGGTGGTCTGAAAGTGACAAAAACCGAAAACGGCGTGAACCCGCTGTGTTTTGGTCAGACTGCGCTGCTGGGCTGTGATGTCTGGGAACATTCCTACTACATCGACTTCCGCAACAAACGTCCAGTCTACCTGTCCAACTTCCTCGACAAGCTGGTGAACTGGGAAAACGTGGCCTCCCGTCTTGGCTGAACCCCGTTGATTTGAGATCCTGAAAGCCGCCCTTTGGGGCGGCTTTTTGCGTTTTATCGATTGTGCTTGCCTAATCTGACCCCCTGATCAAAACTCGCCTGAGAAACAGGGGGGCTGGCCGTGTCACGTATTGTTCTGGTCACCGGCGGCAGCCGCGGCATCGGCCGCGCCACGGTGAAAACCTTTCTCGAACTGGGGGACCAGGTGGTGACCTGTGGCCGCAATCTGTCGACATGGCAAAAGGCGGTGGAGCAGGATGCAGAGCTTGCTGCGGCCGAATTCCTGACGGTGGATCTCAGCGAACAACGCGAGTTGGACGAGCTGTTTTCTCAGATCCAAAACCGGTTTGGTCAGCTGGACGTGGCGGTAAACAATGCCTCTCCGGCCAATCCGGCAACCGGGCAATATGCCAGTGTGGACACGCCGGCACTGGCTGAATCTCTGATGGCGGATTTCTGGATCCCGGCCCAATGTCTGAAACACGAGCTCAACCTGATGCGGGCAGGGGGCTCGATTGTGAATATCAGCTCGGTGAACGGGCTGCGTCCGACCCCCAATGCGGCGATGTATTCTGCGGCAAAACACGCGCTGGAAGGGCTGACCCGCTCGGTGGCGCTTGAGGCGATCCAGGATGGAATACGGGTTAATGCGGTGGCGCCTGGCCTGACATGGACAACACGCTGGCAGTTGCGCGCTGATCAGTCGGGCAACCCGGATCTGCGCAGCGAGATGAACGGGATTGTGCCTGCCGGGCGGTTTGCAGAACCGGCTGAAATCGCCAGCGCCATCGTATTTCTGTGTTCAGAACGTGCCCAATATATCGTCGGTCATACCCTGGTCATTGACGGTGGCGTTTCGCTCAAATAGAGCTTCTGCAAGCGCATTACGGCATCAGACCCGGACGGATCTCAAAACATGACTGAACCGAAAAAGGGCGTCCTTGCCATCATCGTCTGTTGCACGGTCTGGGGCCTGTCCGCGATCTATTACAAAGCGCTTTCTCATGTGCCGCCATTGGAAGTTCTCAGCCATCGCACGCTGTGGAGTTTTGTGTTTTTTGGTCTGGTTTTGCTGCTTCAACGGCGTCTCGCTCTGGTGCCAACGCTGATCCGCAAACATTTCGCAGTGGTGCTGGCGGCGGCGGTGGCAATTTCGACCAATTGGTTCCTGTTCATCCTGTCGGTCCAGATCGGCCGCGCCACCGAAGCCAGCCTGGGCTATTACATCTTCCCGCTGGTGGCGGTGCTTCTTGGCCGTTTCGTGCTGGGGGAACAGTTGTCCCGGGTCAAGTGGCTGGCGGTGGGCATGGCGGCACTGGCGGTGGTCTTGCTGACATGGGGGCTTGGTATTGCGCCGTGGATTTCGCTGGCTCTGGCGATCACTTTTGGCTTCTACGGGCTGTTCAAAAAGTCGATGGCGGCTGGCCCGGTGGTCTCCGTCGCCGCCGAAGTCACCATCTTATTGCCCCTGGCGCTGGTCTGGCTTTATGGCGCCCATTTCGCCGGCTGGCAGGGGGTGACCGGTCGCGCAGGCGGTTTCTTTGGCGGCAACCTGTCAGACACATTGCTTCTGATCGGGGCTGGTCCGCTGACCGCCGTGCCTTTGATGTTGTTCAGTTATGGTTCGCGCCGCGTGACGTTATCGACCGTTGGTCTGGTGCAATACCTCAACCCAACGCTGCAATTCGCCGTGGCAGTATTTGTTTTCAGCGAGTCTTTTACGCTATGGCACGCGATTGCCTTTGCAATTATCTGGACTGCGCTGGCGATTTATTCTTTCGACGCACTCACCGCGGACCGCCGTGTTCAGGCCAAACGGGCGCGCAGCAATTCCTGAAGCGATTCCGTATCTGCCACAACGGTGACAGAGTCGCGGGTCTCCTGGCCGGCAAAACCCTGTTCAACTACGTGGTCCAGCAGCGCCAGCAGCGGGTCCCAGTAGCCCTTTGTATTCAGCAGATAGATCGGTTTGTCATGCAGGCCCAACTGGCGCCAGGTCAGCACTTCGAAAAACTCGTCCAGCGATCCGGCGCCGCCTGGCAACACCACAATTGCGTCTGAATTCATATACATAACCTTTTTACGCTCATGCATGTTCCCGGTCACGACAAAGCTGGTCAGGTCACGTTTGCCGACTTCAAGGTTCAGCAGATGCTCCGGTATGACACCAAAAGTGGTGCCGCCGGCGGCCTGAGCGGCATTGGCCACAGCCCCCATCAAGCCAACGTCTCCGGCGCCATAAACCAGCCGCCAGTTATTTACTGCCAGAGCGGTGCCCAGGGCCTCCGCTTCGGCTTTGTATTCAGCATGTGCCCCAAGACGGGAGCCGCAATAGACACAAACAGACAGTTGCACAGGAGACATGGGCTAACTCTTTCGAAAGGTTACTTTTGACCCTTGATATAGGGCTTGATAAGGTCTGCCAAGCGCCGCTCTTGGCGCAACTACGTTAGGGGATGTGGGCATGGCTGGCTCAGACGGAATTGGAAATACGGGCGCTGTTATTGCTGGTGGCGCCGCAGCGGTAGCTTTGGCTGTCGGCGGATACTTTTTTTGGAGTGCAAAGACAGTTTATGAACCAGAAGTAAGCGTGCCGCCTGCGGCGCAACCGGTGGTACAGGCCCCGGCTGCTGCGCCCGAGAGCGAGCCAGTGAATGTACCTGTGAATACACCGGTCGCAGCTGCAACGGAAGATGCCGCCAGAGAGCCCGAAACCGCTGCGGCGGCACCGGCGCTGATCCGCCCCAGCTTTGATCTGGTGCGGGTTGACCCGGACGGGGCGGCGCTGGTTGCAGGTCTCGCCCAACCGGCAGCGCGGGTGACCGTGTTGCTGGACGGCGAAGCTATGGTGGAAACACTGGCAGATACCGGCGGCAATTTTGTTGCTATGTTTGAGGTGCTGGTATCGGACCAGCCACGCATTCTCAGCCTGAGTTCGGCATCGGGACATGCTGAAGCACTGATTTCCGACGAAACGGTCATTATCGCACCGACTCCGGTCGCGCCCGCAGTGGTTGCAGCGGCACCGGAAGCTGACAGCGACGCCGGGCAGCAGCAGGTAGCAAGCGCAGAACTGGCTGAACCAGCGGGACCTGTTGATACGGCTGAACCCGTAAATACGGCTGAACCGGTTGAAACGTCAGTCGCTGAGGTTTCTGAGCCAGCTGGTACCAATATGGCGGAGGCAGACGTTTCCGAAACCGAAAACGGTATATTGGACGATGTGCCCGCCTCCGAAACTGCTGCAAGCGAAGCCGTGGTGGCAACGGAGACAAATGCGCCTGACGCTGGGGTTCAGGCTAGCGAAAGCACGGTCGCAACCGATGGCGTAACCGGCGATACTGCAGCCGCAGGCACCACTGTCGCAGACGCCGGCGAAGAAAATGAGGTCGCCAGTGTCGCAGCTGAGGCACCTGAGCCTGCGGCCGATGTTGCCGCCGATGCAACAGACGCGGCGGATGACGCAGTGGTTGCGGACGCCAGCGCGGCCACAGCTGACGAGCCGGCAGAAGACAGCATTGTCACCGATGCCAGCGCAGCCACAGCAAATGATGCGGCAGATGTTGCCAGTGCTGAGATCACGGAACCGGATACTGAGACGGAACTTGCGCTGGTTGAACCGGACCCTGCTCCGGTAAGTGATCCGGCTGTGACAGCGGCGCCGGCCCCGGCACCTGAACCGGTGGCAACAGCACCGGTTGAGCCAGCGTCCTCGGCAACAGAGGTCGCGACGAATCCCGCCAGTGCCAGCAGTGATCCGGCTCCGGCGGCCAAGGTCACCAAAGCCACCACTCTGTCAGCGCCGGAGAATGAAATCACTGAAGTGGCCAACAAAGCTGATACGGACAGTGCGGCCAGACCTGAGCAGGTGCCTGAGCCATTGGCGCCGAAAATATTGCTGGCTGATGCCGATGGCGTGCGGGTGATCCAGGCCGGTGGGGCGGCAATTCCCGACCAGCTGGTCATTGATGCGATTTCCTATGATGCCGACGGGCAGGTGGAAATTACCGGCCGGGCGGCAACACCCTGGAACGGCGTTATCCGTTTGTATCTGAACAATAAAGTGACAACCACTGTTCCGATCAATGATCAGGACGGGCAATGGGCGGCACCGCTCGGGGATGTGGAGGCCGGGGTCTATACGCTGCGTGCAGATCAGATTGGCGCGGATGGCGAGGTGCAATCGCGTACCGAAACGCCTTTCCGTCGCGAAGATGCGGCCCAGATTGCGGCACTCGAAACGCCGGATCCGGTGAGCGGCAGCGGCGCGGTGCGGCTGTCCTCGGTGACCGTTCAGCCGGGCAATACGCTCTGGGGCATCGCATCCCGGGCTTATGGTGAGGGCATCCTCTATGTCAAAGTGTTCGAGGCCAACCGGGGCGCGATCCGGGACCCGGATCTGATTTATCCGGGCCAGATCTTTACTGTGCCGGAATAATGAAAAATCAGGGCCGCGAATTTTGTTGCTTTCGCGGCCCTGTTGCCTCTGCTAGCTGTGTGGCCTGCGGCCTGGTCCGCACCTTCAGGCAGGCAAAGGGGGCGCAGGATGCGCAAATCCACACTCACCACCACTGAGGCACCCAAAGACAGTATGCGCACCATCCGCCGGGTGTTGCCTTACCTGTGGCCCGACAGTGCGCCGTGGGTAAAACGTCGGGTCGTGGTGGCGCTGACGATATTGTTTATTGCGAAACTGGTGCTGGTACTGGCGCCGTTTTTTTACAAAGCAGCGGTGGATACGCTGGCCGGGGACAGTCCGGATGCGGGTTGGACACTGGGGCTTGGTGCCGTGGGTCTGACCGTTGTTTATGGTCTCACCCGCATGCTGAATGTCGGATTTCAGCAGTTGCGGGACGTGGTCTTTGCCAAGGTCGGCCAACGGGCGCTGCGTCTGCTGGCGCTGGAAACCTTTACCCACATCCACAATCTGTCGATGCGCTATCACATCTCCCGCAAGACCGGCGGTCTCAGCCGCATTGTGGAACGTGGGGTCAAAGGCGTCGAATTCCTGCTGCGCTTTGTGCTGTTTTCGATCGGGCCACTGATCGTCGAACTGGGTATGATTGCGCTGATCCTGTACGTCGTTTTTGACGTCTGGTATCTGGCGGTGGTGGTGGTGACGATCGCGGTCTACACCATGTTCACTTTCAGGGTGACCGAATGGCGGGTGAAAATCCGCAAGGAAATGAACGACCAGGACACCGATGCCAATCAAAAGGCGATCGACAGCCTGTTAAACTTTGAAACCGTCAAATATTTTGGTGCGGAGCGGCGTGAAGCTCAGCGCTATGACGGCGCGATGAAAGGCTATGTCGCCGCAGCGCTGAAAACCAGCTACACGCTGGCGTTTCTGAATTTCGGTCAGGCGCTGTTGCTGAATGCCGGGCTGGTTGTGGTGATGGCGATGGCGGCGGTCGCGGTTGGCAACGGCGAACTGAGCGTCGGCGATTTTGTTATGGTGAACGCCTATATGATCCAGCTGGTGCTGCCTTTGAACTTTCTCGGCACAGTCTATCGCGAAATCCGTCAGTCTCTGGTGGATATGGGCGATATGTTCACCCTGCTGGAGCAGCCGGCGGAAGTGGCAGACAAGGCTGATGCTGCGGATCTGACCGTGCCCCGGGGTGAAATCGTTTTTGACAATGTAAGTTTTGGATATGATGCCGAACGCCCCATTCTTAAGGGGGTTTCCCTGAAAGTTGCGGCCGGCGAAACTGTCGCCATTGTCGGCCCCTCCGGCTCGGGTAAATCCACCATCGGGCGGTTGTTGTTTCGCTTTTATGACGTGGTTGGCGGCGGGATTTCCATTGACGGGCAGGATCTGCGGGACGTGACCCAGGAAAGCCTGCACCACTCTGTTGGTGTGGTGCCGCAGGACACGGTGCTGTTTAACGATACGATCTATTACAACATCGCCTATGGCCGGCCCGAGGCCAGCCAGAGCGAGGTCGAAGCCGCCGCCCGTGCCGCAAAAATCGATGAGTTTATCACCAGCCTGCCGGAAGGGTATGAGACCACTGTCGGGGAGCGCGGTCTGAAACTGTCCGGCGGCGAAAAACAGCGTGTCGGTATCGCGCGCACCTTGCTGAAAGACCCGCCGATCCTGCTGCTGGACGAAGCCACGTCAGCGCTGGACACACAGACCGAAAGCGAAATTCAGGACAGTCTGCGCGATATGGGGCAGGGGCGTTCGGTGATTACGATCGCCCACCGTCTTTCGACCATTGCCGATGCCGACCAGATTGTGGTGCTCGATAAGGGCGTGATTGTTGAACAGGGCCGGCACGAAGACCTGCTGCGCCGGGGTGGGAAATACGCTGCTATGTGGAACCGGCAGGCCGCGGAAGAGGCTGAACTTGGTGTTGCCTGATGTTGCAGATTGGTTAAATGCTGTGCGAATAACTGAATTCTTCCCTTGTGTGATGCGCGCAGGCATCTGAAACTGCGGGTTACCTGTTCAATTCCAGGGGTGGAGCTCCGATGCCTACGATGCCTAAACTGATTTCTGCCATTTGGTTCGCGGCGCTGGCGTTTTTCATGGCCATGCTGGTGCCCGCGCATCTTCCTGAGAATATGGAAGGCATGTCTATGGGGTATTTTCCCCATATCATTGCGGTCATTGGTGCTCTGGTTGGCTGGCATTTTGTGGGCCCCAAAGCGCGGGACACCAGAAGCGCGATGATCGGCTTTGGCATCACCAGTTCCGGCCTGATCATTGCCTGGTCTCTCCTTGTATTTGCCGGCTATGAAATGTACCGCGGATCGCTTCGCCTGCGCTATGACGGGCCGATGGATGCGCTGGTCAATATGTTTGGGATAATCGGTGAATATGCCCTGATCATTGCAAAACCGGATTTTGTCATTGCGGCGGTGATCGGCGGTATTGTTGGCGGCTGGCTGGTCGGCGCAGTGGGCAAGCGCTGGTCTTAAAGCCGGGACATTGAATGCCTCGTGGCCCGTGTCGCAACGGTCTGCTGTAATTCACTTGCGTGCCAGCGCCATTGTTGCTGGTAGTGCTTCGTCAAATGAACAACATGCCCCGGAACAGCCTGTGGGGAAAACAAGTGTTTCGCCCCGGGCATAAAGCTGCAAAGACTGGTCTGATTGGGTTTTGACACGCTTGAGTTCCAGCGCTGCCCGACATACATAAGCGACGAAGTGCAGTTCGAGCAGGAGAATGGTATGCGCGTGAATGAGGATCTGATCCAGGCTATTGGCAACACGCCACTTATCCGGCTCAAAGCGGCGTCAGAAGCCACCGGCTGTGACATTTACGGCAAAGCCGAATTTATGAACCCGGGTCAGTCGGTCAAAGACCGCGCCGCGCTTTATATAATTCAGGAAGCCGTCAAAAGCGGCGCGCTGAAACCAGGCGGCACAATCGTTGAAGGCACGGCCGGCAATACCGGCATCGGTCTGGCGCTTGTGGGCGCTGCACTTGGGTTCAAAACGGTCATCGTCATTCCTGAGACCCAGTCTCAGGAGAAAAAAGACATGATCCGTCTGGCCGGGGCGGAACTGGTCCAGGTCCCTGCGGCGCCTTACAAAAATCCGAACAACTATGTGCGTTATTCCGGTCGTCTGGCGGCCGAACTGGCGAAAACCGAAGCCAATGGCGCCATCTGGGCCAACCAGTTTGACAATGTCGCCAACCGGCTGGCCCATCTGGAAACCACCGGCCCCGAGATTTGGGAACAGACCGCTGGTAAAGTAGACGGCTTCATCTGCGCCGTTGGCTCTGGCGGCACACTTGCCGGCGTCGGTATGGCGTTGCAGCCCAAAGGCGTAAAAATCGGTCTTGCCGATCCGATGGGCGCTGCGCTTTACAGCTATTACACCAGTGGTGAGCTGAAATCTGAGGGCACCTCGATTACTGAGGGCATCGGCCAGGGGCGTATCACCGCCAACCTGGAAGGGTTTACACCTGATTTCTCCTGCCAGGTTGCGGATGAAGAAGCGCTGCCGGTGGTCTTTGACCTGCTGCAGGACGAAGGTCTCTGCATGGGCGGCTCCACCGGGATCAACATTGCGGGCGCGATTAAAATGGCGCGTCACATGGGGCCTGGCCACACCATCGTTACGGTGCTGGCGGACTATGGCACCCGCTATCAGTCCAAACTCTTTAACCCGGAGTTCCTGAAGGAAAAGGGCTTGCCGTATCCCAAATGGCTGGCGGAAACGTCCCGTGTGGTCCCAGCCGTATTTGAGGGTTAATGTTTCATTCCGTCAAACGGCTGACACTCGCATTCCTGCTGGCGCTGTCCCTGGTGACTGTCGCCGGTGTCGGCCCGCCCGAACGCGGCAGTGCTTTTGCCCAGGAAGCTGTGGCTGCGCCGGATTATGACGGCTGGGATATTATTGCCGGACGTGCCGAACGTTCTCTGCTTGCACAACGTGCGGCGGACCACGCGTTTGAAGCGCTGCGCGATACTATGCTGGCGTGGCGTGACCGGTTTCTGAACGCCCAGGACAGCAACCAGGCCCGCATCGATACGCTGCAATCCCAGTTCGATACGTTTGGCGTGGGCCCGGAAAATGGCGGCAAAGAAGCCGTTGAAATTACCGAGCGGCGGGACGAGCTTGCCGCGCAGCTTGCCGAGGCACTGGCGCCGCAAACGCGCGCGCAGGAAGCCTGGTCCCGCGCTGACGGCCTGGTGCGGGAAATCAACGCGCTGCTGCGTCTGCGCCAGACGGATGCCTTACTACGTCTTGGTCCCACGCCGCTTAATCCGGCGTACTGGTCCGGGGCTGTCGAGGCGATCAGCGGCAGCTTATTTGAGGTTGCCTCCGAAATTTCAGAGGCTTACCGGTCGCAGACAAGGTTGGCGGAAACCCGCGAAAATCTGCCTCAGAGCATTTCGTATCTTCTGTTGGCGGCCGTGCTGCTGTGGCGGGGACGGCGATGGATGGAAGAAATCACCCAGCGCCTGCAAGGGCGGTTGGGGCGCGGCGGCAATGAACTTGCCGGCTTTGTCGCGTCGCTGGGCATGTTCCTGCTGCCGGTGATCGGGCTTTTTGCGCTGACCCGCGCGCTCAACGCTACGGCGTTGCTGGGATTCCACGGTCAGATCATTGCCAGCAACCTGCCACAAACCGGCATCTCCTTTTTCATGGCCCTTTGGGTTGCCACGCATCTTTTTGCCAAGCACCCCCATGCCAATCCCGTTCTGAACCTCAGCCAGGAAGCCCGCCGGGAAGGCCGGATCTATGCCGGGTCGCTCGGTTTGCTGTCCGGCCTGGCGATGTTACTGCGCGATATGGCGGCATTTGACGCTTACAATGACGCCTCTGTTGCCGTGCTGATGTTGCCGTTGTTTGTGCTGAGCGGATTGATTCTGCTGCGTCTCGGGCATTTGATGCGGCGCGGCTCTGAGCCCCGGGAGGCTGATGTGGCGGCGGAAGACGCGCCGCCACTGTTTCGCAACCGGATTATCGGCGGGCTGGGCCGGGTGGCGATGTTGACTGGCGTGGTCGGGCCGCTGTTGGCTTTGATCGGATATCTTGCGGCGGCCGGTGCGCTGGTAATGCCGATGGCGATCAGCCTGGCGCTGGCCGGCAGCCTGTTGATCCTGTCCCGGCTGGCCACAGATGTGTATGCTATTGTGACCGGAAAATCAGATGAGGCACTTGGCAATGCGCTGACACCCGTCTTGCTGGCCTTTGCCCTGATCCTGGTCTCGCTGCCCGGCTTTGCGCTGATCTGGGGCGCGAAACCTGCAGATCTTTATCAGATCTGGTCGACGCTGCAATCCGGCTTTTCCATCGGCGAAACCAAAGTCTCGCTGAGTGCTTTGCTGACCTTTGCGGTGGTGTTTGGCGTCGGCTATCTTCTGACCCGTCTGGTGCAGCAAACGCTGAAAACCACTGTTCTGCCCAAAACATCGCTGGACAAAGGCGGTCAGAACGCCATTTCCGCCGGGCTGGGGTATGTGGGCATCTTTCTTGCCGCAGTCATTGGCGTGACCTCTGCCGGGATCGATCTCAGTTCACTGGCGCTGGTTGCAGGCGCCCTGTCGGTCGGTATCGGCTTTGGTCTGCAGACCATCGTCTCCAATTTTGTCTCCGGCATCATCCTTCTGGTGGAACGCCCGATTTCTGAAGGCGACTGGATCGAGGTCAACGGCCAGATGGGCTATGTGCGCAAAATTTCAGTGCGCTCGACCCGGATCGAAACCTTTGACCGGACCGATGTGATTTTGCCGAACCAGGACCTGATTGCGGGCCAGGTGACCAACTATACGCGTGGCAATCTGATTGCACGCGCGGTGATCCCGGTCGGTGTCGCCTATGGCACTGATACGCGCCGGGTGGAGCGCATCCTGAATGAGATCGCCCAGGCGCAGCCACTGGTGGCGATGAACCCACCGCCATCGGTGCATTTTGTCGGTTTTGGTGCCGACAGCCTTGATTTCGAAATCCGCGCCATCTTACGCGATGTGAATTTTGTGCTGACAGTTAAATCCGAAATCAACCATGAAATAGCCCGTCGCTTCATCGAAGAAGATATTGAAATTCCGTTTGCACAGCGTGATATCTGGCTGCGCAACCCCGAAGCGCTTACGGGCGGCACCGCGGTCACAGTGAAAACCATGCCGGCTGCCTCCGGTGCAGCTGACCGTTTGTCGCCAGATAATGACGGCCTTGTCGACCTCTCTGGTGCAGAGGGCGAAGACGGAGATGCAGGAGACAGCCTTTGACCGAGTTACTTTTCCGCCAGGACGCCTATTTACAGGACCATGACGCCACTGTCACCGCCCATACCAGCGAAGGCGGTGTGGTGCTGGATGGCACTATCTTTTATCCGACCAGTGGCGGTCAGCCGGGCGATTCCGGTCGCCTCAGCTGGCCGGGCGGCGGTATTGGCATTGCCACAACGGTCAAAGGCGACGGGGATGATGTGGTGCTGGTGCCCTCAGAGCCGCTGGCGCTGCCGCCGGTTGGCAGCCGGGTGCTGCAGACGCTGGACTGGGGCCGTCGCCACCGCCATATGCGGGTCCATACGGCGCTGCACCTGCTGTCGGTGGTCATTCCACTGCCGGTGGCTGGCGGTTCCATCGGCGCGGAAAAAGGCCGGCTTGATTTTGACATGCCGGAGCCTCTGGATGACCGGGATGCGATTGAAGCTCAGATCAATGATCTGATTGAGCGGGATCTGAAGGTCACCGACGACTGGATCACGGATGAGGAGCTGCTTGCCAATCCGGGCCTGGTGAAAACCATGTCCGTGATGCCGCCGATGGGGGCAGGGCGGGTCCGGCTGGTCCGTATTGGCGAAGGCGCCTCTCAGGTGGATCTGCAACCCTGCGGCGGCACCCATGTGGCGCGCACCTCGGAAATTGGCCGGGTGCGGCTGGGCAAGATCGAAAAAAAAGGCAAACGCAACCGTCGGGTAAATCTGTTGCTCGAACTTTAAGCAGGAAATTTTTACGACGTTTTCAAGTGTGTCACTGGCCGCCTCTGTATTGTTTTTTGGGGGTTTTATCGGTCTGGTGATTGTGCACCGGAGCGGTGGTGGGGCCTCGGGGCGTCGATGTTGCGCCTGAGGCCGCTTTTGTCGGGCGCCGCCTTGCCCAGGTTTATCTCGGGGTCGCGGTGCTGTGTTTCTTGACCGGGGCGTGTCTGAACCCGCTGCCCGGCGCGCGATCGCTCTGGCGCTTATTGCGATGCGGGTGACGGTGACAGGGGTCGGTATTATTGAATTGGTGCGTGGGTTTACGGCACCCGGGCTTCTACCCGCCGTTGCGGTGGAACTGCAGTATGCCGCTTTGTTTTACCGTGTTTTGCCCCGCGCAGTGCCCTGGACGAAAAAACTTGAAAAACTTCAATTCCTGGGCTTGCATCCCCCCCTTTGATCGGGCTAATACCCCCGCACGGACAGGTGGCCGAGTGGTCGAAGGCGCACGCCTGGAAAGTGTGTAGGCGGGAGACCGTCTCCAGGGTTCGAATCCCTGTCTGTCCGCCACCATACAATTTTGATCGTTTGAACTGGGTCGCCTTGGGCGGACTTTTTCGTTTGTTTGCGTGAGCTTAGCTGGGATTTCCGTCTGTCTTGGGTTTCTTTCGATTGTGCCTATATTCATTCCTTGAGTGGTTCGGAATGTGGTAATTTTGGAAAGGCCCTGTCTGGCAAGCTGACCAAGAAGCTGGTTGAGAACCTGGGCGCCGGGCGTCATGGCGATGGCAACGGTTTGTATCTGGTGGTTGATCCATCCGGCGCACGGCGTTGGATCGTGCGGGTGGTGGTCAAAGGCCAGAAGAACAAAAAGGGCGCACCGCTGCGCACTGACTTTGGTTTGGGTGGTGCGGATATTGTGACGCTCAACCAGGCGCGTGAACGGGCGCTGGAATATCGCCGCATGGCCAAACAAGGGCTGAACCCACGTTTTAATGCGCGGCAAGAGGTGCCGAGCTTTGAAGAGGTGGCGCGTCAGGTGCATATTGACCGGATGCCCACATGGAAGAACGTCAAACATGGTCAGCAGTGGATCAATACCTTACGGGACTACGCCTTCCCCAAAATTGGACGGATGCCGATCGACAGTATTGATCAGCCGGAAGTGATGATGTGCCTTGCGCCGATCTGGACAGAGAAACATGAGACCGCGAAGCGGCTTGCTCAAAGGATCAAGACGGTGCTGGACGTTGCGCGCTCGAAAGGCTTTCGGTCGGGTGAGAACCCGGTCACCGCGATCAAGGACGCGCAGGCGCTGCCTAAAGTCAAAGCCAGGGTGAAACACCACAAGGCGATGCACTGGAAAGATGTGCCGGATTTCTGCGCTGATCTGAAATCCCGCAAAGCGATGGCAGCAAAAGCACTGATGTTCACATGTCTGACGGGATCAAGAACGGGCGAGGCCCTGGGACTGCGCTGGGAAGAGATCGATTTTGAAGAGCGCCTGTGGATCTGCCCGCCGGAACGGATGAAGACGGGCGAAGAGCTGGACTTGCCGCGCAAAAGTTCCGGTCTCTCATCTCATGTTAGGCGGCCTTTCGTTCGAAGGCCAAGGGGCTTTTTCCACCAAGCGATGAATGCCGCCGTCGAGGGTTATAGAACCCATTGATGTACCGGAA
>NZ_QOLB01000103.1 GCF_003333265.1 Candidatus Halocynthiibacter alkanivorans | reverse complement strand
CTGGGAGGCGATCGTTGATGCCTGTTGCGATGCCTGGAACCGCCTGGCCGCTGAAACCGGGCGCATCAAATCAATCGCAACGCGAAACTGGGCAACCACCGGTCAATGATTGGGCGGGTTGGTATTATACCATATTTAGCCCATTTTTTCCATGTTTCGTTGGTGAGCGCCTCAACATTTCCCGTTGGCTTTTTTGATCACAGACCCGGTGAGTAGCGGAATATGGATTGAGGACTCCGGCCAGTCATCCGCAACTCTCAGATGCCCTACAACTCAACAAAGCGCGCCAATGTAAATTGCGATTACCTGATATATTTACTCCGCGACGGAAAAACACTTTCATTTCTGTCAAAACCGTTCTAACCGGATTCTCAGACACTCTGACAGGATCCCTTCTCATGGAAAATATTCGCGGCATCGTGCTGATGATCACCGCCATGGCGGCTTTTTCGCTGGAAGACATGGTAATCAAAACTGCCGCAGAGACACTGCCCACGGGTCAGATCCTGGTCATTCTCGGCGCTGCCGGGGCACTTGTTTTCGCTCTGCTCAGCCTGAAGAGCCGCAAGCGGCTGTTTACCCGCGACGCACTGTCAATGGCGGTCCTGCTGCGCAGCGCCGGCGAGCTGGTCGCCGCGCTTGGCTATGTCACCGCGCTGGCGCTGGTGCCGCTGGCCACTGCTGCGGCTATTTTGCAGGTCACACCGCTGGCAATCACTATGTTTGCGGCCCTGTTTCTTGGCGAATCCGTTGGCTGGCGCCGCTGGAGCGCGGTGTGCATCGGTTTTTTCGGCGTAATTCTGATCATTCAGCCCGGGCTCGACGGGTTTCAACCCGCCTCGCTCTTTGCCCTGATCGGCGTCGCTGGCCTGGTACTGCGCGATCTGGCAACCCGCCGCATCCCAGCCCAGGTGTCCACATCGGTTGTGTCTTTTTACGGCTTTATCGCCATTTTTGTGGCCGGTATCTCGCTGCTTGCCAGCGGCCAGCAAAGCGTGATGCCGGCGCCGGGTCTTATGTTGTGGCTGGCGGCAGCAGCGCTGTTTGGCACCACCGGCTATTACGCCATTGTTGCTGCCATGCGCCTTGGCGATACTGCAGCGATCATTCCGTTCCGCTACGCGCGCCTGTTGTTCAGCCTGGTGATCGGCGTGCTTGTTTTCGCTGAGTACCCCGATAATCTGACGCTGCTTGGCGCCACGATCCTGCTGGCAACCGGGCTTTATTCCTATGCGCGCGAACTGGTTCTGGCACGGTCCGCCACCGCCTGATCCGCCTTCGCTACAGTGCAGCGTTACCGCTACCGGCGCGCAGTTTACTTTTCTGCTGCATACGCTTAAAAGGGGCCAAATCTCTCAAGCAAGGACCTCTCCCATGAGCATTATCATCGACATCATCGGCCGCGAAATTCTGGACAGCCGGGGCAATCCTACCGTTGAAGTCGACGTGATCCTCGAAGACGGCACTCTCGGCCGCGCCGCAGTTCCTTCCGGCGCCTCCACCGGCGCGCATGAAGCTGTGGAGCGTCGCGACGGTGACAAATCCCGCTACATGGGCAAAGGTGTTCTGGAAGCGGTGAACGCGGTGAACGGCGAGATCGCCGAACTGCTTGTGGGCATGGATGTGACTGAGCAGGAAGCCATCGACGCCTCGATGATCGAACTTGACGGCACGCCCAACAAAGCCCGTCTTGGCGCCAACGCCATCCTTGGTGTATCGCTTGCCTGTGCCAAAGCCGCTGCCGATTACACCGGCCAGCCTTTGTTCCGCTACATCGGCGGCACCTCGGCCCGCACCCTGCCGGTTCCGATGATGAACATCATCAACGGCGGCGAACACGCCGACAACCCGATCGACATTCAGGAATTCATGATCATGCCGGTGTCGGCAAAAGACGTGAAAGACGCCATCCGCATGGGCGCCGAAGTGTTCCACACGCTGAAAAAAGAGCTGTCTGCTGCCGGTTACAACACCTCCATCGGCGATGAGGGTGGCTTTGCCCCGGCGCTGTCCTCGACCCGTGACGCGCTGGACTTCATTCTCGCCTCGATCGAAAAAGCAGGCTACAAAGCCGGCGAAGATATCTACCTGGCGCTCGACTGTGCCTCGTCCGAATATTACGTCGATGGCAAATACGAGTTGAAAGGCGAAGGCAAATCGCTTTCCTCCGCTGAAAATGCCGCCTATCTCGCCGAGCTGGTCAATGACTACCCGATCATCTCGATTGAAGACGGTATGGATGAAGACGACTGGGACGGCTGGAAAGCGCTGACTGATCTGATCGGCGACAAGATCCAGCTGGTCGGCGACGATCTGTTCGTGACCAACCCTGTGCGTCTGGCCCGTGGCATCAAAGAAGGCTCTGCCAACTCGATGCTGGTGAAGGTGAACCAGATCGGTACGCTGTCTGAAACCCTGAAAGCGGTGGATATGGCGCACCGCGCCCGTTTCACCAATGTGATGAGCCATCGTTCCGGTGAGACCGAGGACGCCACCATCGCCGACCTTGCTGTCGCCACCAACTGCGGCCAGATCAAAACCGGCTCGCTTTCACGTTCTGACCGTCTGGCGAAATACAACCAGCTGATCCGGATTGAAGAAATGCTGGGCGAAACCGCCGTTTACGCCGGGCGTTCGATCCTGCGTTAATGCGATGAAAAATTAAAGGAAACGCCGCCTGCCTTGTGGTCAGGCGGCGTTTTACATTTTGCCTTCGGCGAGGATATTCAGGCAAAGAGAAAATCTGGTACTTTTACGCTTTTGCGCAGGGATACCATCCGTTAGCGTCTGATCGGAAAACATTTATCGACACAGGGCAACTCCCATGCACGTCCCGTCTTCAGACAATGATTTTGGTGCGCCTCACGCTGCCCTGCTGCTGTCCAGTTTTGCGCGTGTGACCGGTCGCCCGCTGATCGCTGACGCAACAGCGCAATCCCTGTATCAAAGCAGCCAGATCGTGCTGTCTCACAACGGTGCAGAGGACCCGGTGCTGACCTACGGCAACCTGGCGGCACAGACGCTTTGGGAAATGTGCTGGGCAGATCTGACCCACTTGCCGTCCCGACTTACCGCGGAACCGCAGCATCGCGAGACCCGCGCTGAGATGTTTGAACAAATGCGCAGACGGGGCTTCATCGACAATTACGCCGGTATCCGTATCAGCGCCTCAGGCCGGCGTTTTCGCATACACAAGGCCGTCATCTGGCCCCTGATCAACGCCGCGGGCGTAAAGTTTGGGGAAGCTGCCACTTTCAGCGAATATGAATATCTGTAATGGGGCCTGATCCGGGCTCGCCGCACGCCCGGTTCACCCGTAGCATCAAGTCGATACCCCTGATTTCCGCCATTTCCGGAGACCCGATATGAATGCCACCGACCTGATCACCCGGCTCAATCTCGCGCCCCATCCTGAAGGCGGGCACTATCGCCAGACCTGGGTGGCAAGTGGCGACGGAGGTGACGAGCGGCCTGCTGGCACCTGTATTTATTTTCTGTTGCAGGCCGGTGAGGTCAGCCACTGGCACCGGGTCGATGCGGTGGAGATCTGGCATTTTTACGCCGGGGCGCCGATTGTTCTTTCGATTGCAGAAACCGAGGCCGGTCCCGCACAGGAACATATACTGGGGCCGGATCTGCTGTCGGGCCAGGCACCGCAACTGATCGTGCCCGATCAGCACTGGCAGTCAGCCCGCAGTCTTGGCGACTGGACCCTGGCCGGATGTACCGTCAGCCCGGGGTTTCAATTTGAGGGGTTTGAGATGGCGCCCACGGGTTTTGACATCCCGCGCGCATAACAGTTGCCGACAATCCGGCGTTTATGGCCGCACCCTGTGCCCGCATTCATGGCCGCCTCCGGCACTGCACCCGGCACTCACCGCAGGCCGCTCTCAGGGCCGGCTGATCTGACCGCCACCGACAGGCGCCGCCACACCAGTGGTGCCCGGTGCCGAAGTCGGCAGGCCACGCAGCACCCGCACTGCCAGATAGGCAAAGGCCTGGGCTTCCAGGTTGTCGCCGTCCAGGCCAAGGTCTTCAACCGGCAGCACGGCGCACTCCAGCCCCGCCGCCAGCATCGCCATCAGCACCGGGTTTTTGCGCCCGCCCCCAGTGACAAACACATGCGACACCGGGGCCGGGCAATGTTCCATGCCGCGCATCACCGCCGCCGCCGCCGCCGCTGTCAGGGTCGCAGCCGCATCCTGATCCCCCAGTTCCGCCACTGCGCTGAGCAGGTCGGCAAAGGCGTCCCGGTCCAGAGATTTGGGCGGCAGGCGGAAAAAATACGGGTCATTGAGGAACGTCTCAAGAAGATCGTCGGCCACTTGCCCGCACGCCGCCATCGCGCCATCCTTATCAAAGCTAACTCCAAAACGCGCCTGCATCAGATCATTGACGGGCGCGTTCGCCGGCCCGGTGTCAAACGCCAGCAAAGCGCCGGGAGCCTCGGGGCAGGTTTTGGTCGGATCAACCCAGGTGATATTGCCAAGGCCGCCGAGATTTAAAAACGCCACCGGTTGGGTCAGCCCGGCCCAGCGGGCGCAGGCAAAGTGGAAAAAAGGTGCCAGCGGCGCGCCCTCGCCGCCCATTGCCACATCATTGCTGCGAAAGTCCCAGACTACTGGCCGCTGCAGGATTTCTGCCAGGATGCTGCCGTCCCCCGCCTGATACGTGCCACGCCCGCGTGGCTCATGCGCCAGCGTCTGACCGTGAAAGCCAATCAGCCCGATTTCAGGCTGGGCCTCGATCATCGGCGCCAGCGCCGCTGCATGGGCTGTCTCAATCAGCTCAACGCACGCCTCAGAAGCGCTCCAGCCGCCAAGCTGGGAGCCGAGAAGCACTTGTTCTGCCTCACTATAGGGCCGGAACCCCACCTCGCCAAACGCGTGGATACTGTGACCATCGGTCAGCAATGCCGCCACATCCACCCCGTCAAGCGAAGTGCCAGACATGGCGCCAAGCGCCCAAATGGCTTCTCTGTCATCATTGCGTTGCAACGGCACTTCCCCTTACACCCGGGTCCCGATATAGAAGAGACCGACACCCAGCAGAATGGACAAAAGGCCGATGACCTACCACCCCAAATCAGACTTTATGGCAGTGATGATGGAGCGCGGTTTCCTGGCGGACTGCACCGACTATCAAAGCCTGGACGAAGCGTTGATCAAGGGCGTGGTTCCGGCCTATATCGGCTTTGACGCCACCGCCACCTCACTGCATGTGGGATCGCTGATCCAGATCATGATGCTGCGCTGGCTGCAGAAAACCGGCCACAAGCCGATCACCCTGATGGGCGGCGGCACCACCAAGGTGGGTGATCCGTCTTTCCGCGCCGATGAGCGCCCCCTGCTGACGGATGACAAGATCAACGAAAACATCGCCGGCATCAAAAAAGTGTTCTCCGCCTACATCACCTATGGTGAGGGCGAGACTGACGCCTTGATGCTGAACAATGCGGAATGGCTTGAAGGGCTCAATTACCTTGAATTCCTGCGTGACATTGGCCGCCATTTTTCGGTGAACCGGATGCTTGCCTTTGAAAGCGTGAAATCCCGGCTGGACCGCGAACAGTCGCTGTCCTTCCTCGAATTCAACTACATGATCCTGCAGGCCTATGACTTCCTTGAGCTGAACCGTCGTTATGGCTGTGCGCTGCAGATGGGCGGCTCGGATCAATGGGGCAATATCGTCAACGGCATCGACCTGACCCGGCGGGTGATCGATCAGCAGATCTTTGGCCTGACCTCACCACTTCTGACCACATCCGACGGCAAAAAGATGGGCAAAAGCCAGGACGGCGCGGTCTGGCTCAATGCGGATCTGAAATCGCCTTATGAGTTCTGGCAGTTCTGGCGCAATACCACCGACGCGGACACCGGCAAGTTCCTCAAACTTTACACCGAGCTGCCGGTTGAGGAATGCAACCGGCTTGGCGCGCTGGAAGGCTCTGAGATCAATGAGGCCAAGATCATCCTCGCCAATGAGGTGACCAGGATGCTGCACGGCGACAAAGCCGCTGCTGCTGCTGCGGCCACCGCGCGTGAAGTGTTTGAAAAAGGCGGCGTTGGCGAAGACCTGCCCACCGTGGCGCTGAGTGCGGCGGACCTGGGTGACGGTATTTCCATCGTGCAGCTGATCGTGAAATCCGGCCTGGCCAAAACCGGCAAAGAGGCCAAGCGGCTGATTGCCGACAATGGTGCCAAAATTGATGACAAGCCGCTGACTGACGCCGGTCTGATGCTGAAAGCCGCAGACCTTGCCAGCCCGGTCAAACTGAGCGCCGGCAAAAAGCGCCATGCTCTGGTGACACTGCAGGGCTGAATTCGCATCTGATACCCTGAATTAACAGTCACCCTGAATAAAAGGCGTCCCGCAACAGTTGCAGGGCGCCTTTTTTGTCGTCTCCGCCTGGATCAGGCCAGGGCAGCCCGGTTCAGCCGTCAACCATCCATGTGCCGTCGGGCCAGAACGCATGAAAGGCAAAGGCAAACATCACGTCATGGGCGATGTCATTGCCGTCCGCATCCCGCACCCGCACATTGCCCACATCGCGGCCCTTGCCGATGCTTGCGGTGTCCAGCGCGGAGGCCTGCCCGGCTTGCCAGCTCAGCACCAGACCGGCCTCGCGTATCTCACCCAGGTCCGCCAGTCGTTGCAAAGGCCAGGCCCGTTCGCCAACGCGGATCACCCGTGACAGCGCCGGAATATCAAACGGCGGCAGTTCGCCGGAATACAGGAACGGCCGGTACAAGCCGTCATACCCTTTGTACGGGTTGCGCCCATATGCGCGGCGCCAGTCGGGCTCGTCCATAATCAACCCGTCCGGATTGCGTTCCCGGAAAATGGCGAGGCTCTCCATCCAGACCGGCAGCATCGTCAGTTCCTTGCCGTTCATCTCGCCGACAATGCCAACACCCACCGCCTGCTGCCACCAGCTTTCGGTCTGGCGGTCATACATCACCATATCGGAATTGCGCAGCTTGCCCGAAACACCAAAGGACAGCTCGCGCCCCTCCAGCCGGCGGTCAAAGACGATGGCGGAATTGCACAGCGGGCAAAAAGTCACCGCCACCGGTGTCGTGCCGATCATGTCGTTCACAATCTCATGCCAGGTCAGGTAGCGGATCGGATAGGCGCGCGGCACCTCGCCCTCCAGCTCCACCACGATCACCGGCTCGCGCGGCGCGATACGGGCCTCATCGGCGACAGCAATGAAGCTCACCTCATCCAGCGCCGGAATGCCGTCTTTGGGCGGTCCGCCAGACATGATTTCGCCCCAGGCCTCCACGCTCGTCCTGGAAAAATCTGTATTGGGCCATTCCCGGGCCCATTGATCCGGGTTGGCCGCTGCAAGTCCGGCCCACAACAAACCCAGCAAAAATATCGCAATACGCATAAAAAAAGCCCTCCTCCCGGCAGCGTGCCAGAAGAAGGGCCTTTCAGATAGGGCACCTCACCCGAAGGTGAAGCCCCGCGATCACTCGGTCTCGGTGACTTTGACCATCACGTCAGGTTTGCCAATCACCGAACCGTTGGGCCCGGTGCCGCGTTTGATCGCGTCCAGCACCTCAAATCCACCGGTCACTTTGCCCACAACGGTATATTGCCCGTTGAGGAAAGAAGCCGGCGCAAAAGTAATGAAAAACTGCGAATTGGCCGAATTCGGGTTTTGCGAACGCGCCATACCAACAACACCGCGGGCATAGTCTTCATTCGAAAACTCAGCTGGCAGATCCGGCAGATCGGATCCGCCCATGCCAGCGCGGCTCATATCACCGTCAAGACGGCCAAATTCCACGTCGCCGGTCTGCGCCATGAAACCCTCGATCACCCGATGAAACACCACCCCATCGTATTTGCCTTCTTCGGCAAGCGTGGTGATGCGTTCTACATGTTTCGGGGCCAGATTTTCCAGCAGGTCAATCGAGATCACGCCATTGGCTTCGCCAGCGACGGTGATGTCGATGCCGGAGGCGAATGCGGGCGCAGCCATCAAAAGCGGCAGAGCGAGCAGCAGCTTACGCATCAGCAGCAACTTTCATCGAGATCATCCGGTCCGGGTGGGTCGGAGGCTCACCCTTCACGATCGCGTCCACATGGTCCATACCTTCAATCACCCGGCCATACACAGTGTATTGCCCGTTGAGGAAGTGGTTGTCGGAGAAGTTGATAAAGAACTGCGAGTTGGCGGAATTGGGATTCTGCGAACGGGCGGCGCCAATGGTGCCCCGGTCGTGCGGCAGTTTGGAGAACTCAGCAGCAACATCGCCCAGATCGGAGCCACCTGTGCCAGCGCGGCCAAGATTAAAGTCGTTTTCCATATTGCCATGCTGCACGTCACCGGTCTGGGCCATGAAACCCTCGATCACCCGGTGGAACGCCACGTTGTCATAGGCGCCGGAGCGGGCCAGCGTTTTCATGCGCTCCACATGCAACGGCGCCACATCCGCCAGCAGTTCGATGGTGACGGTGCCGCCGGTCAGTTCAATCAGGATGGTGTTTTCAGGATCTTTGATATCGGCCATCTGGCGCGTTCCTTCTGTGCAATTATTTGGCCGGGACAGTCTCATGGAAATCCACGCCGTGCAACCGTTTGTCTATTTCTTGGGCAATCAGACGCCAATACACTAATATCCCGGTGCTGCGCACGCAGCCTGCTTGACCTCAGGTCCGCGATCAGGTGAACAGAGGGCAACCGATATATGGGAGACTGCGACATGACCTGGAAAACGCTCGATGATCTGGACCTGAACGGAAAAACCGTACTGACCCGTGTGGATATCAACGTTCCGGTTGAAAATGGCAAAATCACCGACGCCTCCCGGGTTGAACGCATTGTTCCCACCGTGAAAGACATCCTGGCGCGTGGAGGGAAACCGGTGCTTCTGGCCCATTTTGGCCGCCCCAAAGGTCAGGTGAACCCCGAGATGTCTCTTGAGCCGCTGGTTGCTACCCTGGCAGAGCATTTTGGCGTGCCGGTTAATTTTGCCGCTGACTGTATTGGCGCCAAGGCCAAAACCGCCGTTGCTGCCCTGCCCGCCGGCGAAGTGTTGTTGCTGGAAAATACCCGTTTCCATGCGGGTGAAACCGACAATGACCCGCAGTTTGCGGCTGCGCTGGCTGCACTTGGTGATGTCTATGTGAATGACGCGTTTTCCGCCGCCCACCGGGCGCACGGATCCACCGAAGGCATCGCCCGCCTGCTGCCCGCAGCCGCCGGACGGCTGATGCAGGCAGAACTCCAGGCGCTGGAGGCCGCGCTCAGCGCACCGGTGCGCCCGGTCGCAGCCCTGGTCGGCGGAGCAAAGGTCTCCTCCAAACTGGAACTGCTGGGCAATCTGGTACGCAAGGTCGACTTTCTGATCATCGGCGGTGGCATGGCCAATACGTTCCTTGCCGCGCAGGGCATCGATGTTGGCAAATCGCTGGCAGAACATGACATGACCGAAACTGCGCGCAACATCCTGCACGCTGCCGGCGAAGCGGGCTGCGAGATCATCCTGCCCTCTGACGTGGTGATTGCGCGCGAATTTGCTGCCAATGCTGCCAATGAGACCGTCCCCGCCGATGCCTGCCCGGCGGATGCGATGATACTGGACGCCGGGCCTGACACAGTTGCCCGCATCGACACAGTGCTCAAGTCGGCCAAAACGCTGATCTGGAACGGCCCGCTCGGCGCCTTTGAAATCGAACCGTTTGACCGTGCCACCAATGCCGCCGCCGCAGCGGCCGCCGCTCTGACCCGCGCTGGCGACCTGGTGTCGGTTGCCGGTGGCGGTGATACGGTGGCGGCCCTGAACAAAGCCGGCGCCGCCGCAGATTTCACCTATATCTCCACCGCCGGCGGGGCGTTCCTGGAATGGATGGAAGGCAAGACCCTGCCCGGGGTTGCCGCGCTCGAGCAGTAAATACCAGCGCCCCGCCGCACTGGCGGGGCCTGACAGGCCGGATCTGAGATAAAAACCAGACCTTTAGCGCTAACAGATGGAATCCACACGCATTATTTGTTGTGCTGGAACCAAGCTGTGAGTAGGTCACGTCCCAAGCAATAACCGCACAGGAGCCAGACATGAAATCCACGCGCATCGTTCAGAAAATTCTCTCCAATTACGAGGGCGAAAATGCAGGCGTCAAAGGCAATCTTTGCCGCGTCCTGATGGAAGGCAAACTTGGCGGTACCGGCAAAATGATCATCCTGCCGGTGGATCAGGGTTTTGAACACGGGCCGGCGCGCAGTTTTGCCCCCAACCCGGCCGGTTATGACCCCCATTACCATTACCAGCTGGCAATCGACGCGGGCATGAACGCCTTTGCCTCACCTCTGGGCCAGCTCGAAGCCGGTGCCGATACTTTTGCCGGCCAGATCCCGACCATCCTCAAAATGAACTCCGGCAACTCGCTGATGTCTGACACCGCTGGCAAAAACCAGGCCGTGACCGCTTCTGTGGACGATGCGCTGCGCCTGGGCTGTGCCGCTATCGGTTTTACCATCTACCCTGGATCTGACTGCCAGATCGAGATGTTCGAAGAGATCGTCCAGCTGCGCAAAGAGGCTGCCTCCAAAGGCATCCCCACTGTGATCTGGTCCTATTCGCGCGGTGAAGCCGTCACCAAAGCCGGCGAAACCGGCATTGATGTTGCCGCCTATGCCGCCCAGATCGCAGCCCATATCGGCGCCCATATCATCAAGATCAAACTCTCCACCGATCACCTGATGCTGCCCGAGGCCAAAAAGGTCTATGAAGAGCAGCAGATCGACATCAGCACCCAGGCCGCACGCGTGCGCCACTGCATGGAGTCCGCTTTTGGCGGGCGTCGTATCATGGTGTTCTCCGGCGGCGCCAAAAAAGGTGCTGACAGCGTCTATGACGATGCACGTGCGATCCGCGACGGCGGTGGCAACGGCTCGATTATTGGCCGTAACAGCTTCCAGCGTGACCGCAGCGAGGCGCTCGCCATGCTGGGCAAACTGGTCGAGATCTACAAAGGCAAAGCCTGATCATCGCGACCGGAACACCGGCACTAAAACAAAGGGCGGCGGGCAACCAGCCGCCCTTTTTGTGACAAAATCGACTCAGATCTGCCAAAGGCGCATTTTTGGGATTCACAGTGCGAATCACCTGTGGCATAGTCTCTTCAGTCGCCCGGCAAAGAGGCGGCAAATGAGGCAGTAACATGCGAGCAGCACGAAAAAGACCGGGCTTCGGCCCGGTCGTCTACTTCGCCGTATTATTTGCGATCGGCACCTACTTCACCTTTGCCTCGGTACAGGGTGATTTTGGCCTGTTCCGCCGCATCCAGATCGAAGCCGAAGCCGAAACGCTGCGCGCTGAGGTGGCAACGCTTGAATCCCGGCTGCAACTGATGCGCAATAAAACCCGCCGCCTGTCTGACGATTTCCTTGATCTTGATCTGCTGGATGAACAGGTGCGCGACGTGCTGGGCATGGTACGCTCCGACGAAATCGTCATCCGCTGAAACCGCCCCACGCACTACCTCCCGTCTTCCAGCCTGATGAAACAGCCGTCTTTTTGGGCGGTGCAGTTTCCTGATGATTTTTCTCCCCCACTGCGCTATAGATAGTTTAACACTAAACTATTATCGTGACTTTGAGGAGGAGGCCGCATGGCGACCCGAAAAAGTACTGGAAAATCAAATACTTCCAAAGAAGAGCTTCTCGGCTTCTATCGTGAGATGCTTTTGATCCGTCGATTCGAAGAAAAAGCCGGCCAGCTCTATGGCATGGGGCTTATCGGCGGCTTCTGCCATCTTTACATCGGCCAGGAGGCCGTGGTTGTTGGTCTTGAAGCGGCGACTAAAGAAGGCGACAAACGCATCACCTCCTACCGCGATCACGGCCATATGCTGGCCTGTGGCATGGACCCGCGCGGCGTGATGGCCGAGCTGACCGGCCGCGAAGGTGGCCTGTCCAAAGGCAAGGGCGGCTCGATGCATATGTTCAGCAAAGAGAAACATTTTTACGGCGGCAACGGCATCGTTGGTGCCCAGGTGCCGATCGGCGCCGGTCTGGCCTTTGCCGACAAGTATAATGGCACAGACAATGTGACATTCGCCTATTTCGGCGACGGCGCGGCCAACCAGGGCCAGGTCTATGAGACCTACAACATGGCGCAACTCTGGGATTTGCCGGTTATTTTTGTCATCGAGAACAACCAGTACGCTATGGGCACTTCCGTGCAGCGTTCGACCAAATCCCCCAGCCTGTGGAAACGTGGTGTTGCCTATGGCATCAAAGGCGAAGAAGTCGACGGGATGGATGTGCTGGCAGTAAAAGCCGCCTCAGAAAAAGCGGTCGCGCATTGCCGCGCCAGCAAAGGCCCCTATATCCTCGAGGTCAAAACCTACCGTTACCGCGGCCATTCGATGTCAGATCCGGCCAAATACCGTACCCGCGAGGAAGTGCAGAAAATGCGCGAAGAACGGGATGCGATCGAACATGTGCGCACCATGCTTCTCACCGGCAAACACGCCAGCGAAGATGACCTGAAGGCCATCGACAAAGAAATCAAAGCGATCGTCAATGACGCGGCTGAGTTTGCCAAGGAAAGCCCCGAGCCCGCGCTTGAAGAGCTTTGGACAGACATCTACGCATAAGGGAAGACAAACATGGCTATTCAACTACTTATGCCGGCACTTTCCCCGACTATGGAAGAGGGTACCCTGGCAAAATGGCTGGTCAAAGAGGGCGACACGGTTGCCTCCGGAGACATCATTGCCGAGATCGAAACCGACAAGGCGACGATGGAATTTGAAGCGGTGGACGAAGGTATCATCGGCAAAATCCTGATCAGCGAGGGCACGGAAGGCGTGGCGGTGAACACCCCTATCGCGCTGCTGCTGGAAGAGGGCGAAAGCCTTGAGGATGCGGCAACAGCAACCGCGGCGCCCGCCTCTGAGCCAGCCCCCGTCGCCGCAGCAGAGCCCGCACCAGTCGGAGCGCCTGCTGCTGCGCCCGCCGTTACCCTGGCACCGATCGTGTCAAAAACGGTGGAGCCGGACTATCCTGCCGGCACCGAAATGAAGACCCAGACGGTGCGCGAAGCTTTGCGCGACGCCATGGCCGAAGAAATGCGCCGCGACGAAAACGTCTTCCTGATGGGCGAAGAGGTGGCCGAGTACCAGGGCGCCTACAAGATTTCTCAGGGTCTGCTCGATGAATTTGGTGCCAAACGGGTGATCGACACCCCGATCACCGAACACGGCTTTACTGGCATCGCTGTGGGCGCCGCGTTTGGCGGTCTGCGCCCGATCGTGGAATTCATGACCTTCAACTTTGCCATGCAGGCGATTGACCAGATCATCAACTCCGCCGCCAAGACGCTTTATATGTCCGGTGGCCAGATGGGCGCCCCGATGGTGTTCCGCGGTGCCAATGGCGCGGCGTCGCGTGTAGGGGCTCAGCATTCGCAGGATTTTGCCGCCTGGTATGCCGCCATCCCGGGTCTGAAAGTGGTGATGCCCTATTCGGCCGCCGACGCCAAAGGTCTGCTGAAGACCGCGATCCGCGACCCCAACCCGGTGGTCTTCCTCGAGAACGAAATGCTCTATGGCCGCACGTTCGACGTACCGGTTCTGGACGATTATACCGTGCCCTTCGGCAAGGCCCGCATCTGGCGTGAAGGCACTGACGTCACCATCGTATCTTTCAGCATCGGCATGACCTATGCGCTGGAAGCGGCGGATGAGCTGGCCAAAGAAGGCATTTCGGCTGAAGTCATCGATCTGCGCACCGTGCGTCCGATCGATTATGACACCGTGCTGGCCTCGGTGATGAAAACCAACCGCTGTGTGACCGTCGAAGAAGGTTTCCCGGTCGGCTCCATCGGCAACCATCTTTCGGCCACGATCATGGAGCGCGCCTTTGACTATCTCGACGCGCCCGTCATCAACTGTACCGGTAAAGATGTGCCGATGCCCTATGCTGCCAACCTGGAAAAGCACGCGCTGATCACCACTGCCGAAGTCATCGCAGCGGTGAAAGCCGTGACCTACCGTTAAGGAGACAGAGACATGACCATTGAAATTCTGATGCCTGCCCTGTCGCCGACGATGGAAGAAGGCACGCTGGCCAAATGGCTGGTGAAAGAAGGCGACACCGTTCAGTCCGGCGATCTGCTGGCCGAAATCGAAACCGACAAGGCAACGATGGAATTTGAAGCGGTGGAAGAAGGTGTGATCGGCAAGCTGATGGTGGCCGAGGGCACCGAAGCGGTTGCGGTGAACACTGTGATCGCGGTGATGCTGGAAGAGGGCGAAAGCGCTGGCGACATCGCCGCAGCTCCGGCTGCAGCGGCGGCTTCTGCTGAACCTGCAGCCACTGCTGAAACCACTATTGCTGCGGCACCCGCTGCCGCCCCTGCCCCTGCCGCGCCCGCCGCAGCAGATGGCACGCGGGTCTTCGCCTCACCTCTGGCCCGTCGCATCGCGGCGGACAAAGGGCTTGATCTGGCGCAGATCACCGGCACCGGCCCCAAAGGCCGCATTGTCAAAGCCGACGTTGAAGCGGCGCAACCAGTCGCTGTGGCGGCCCCGGCCGCTGTGGCACCTGTCGCTCAGGCTGCGGCTCCGGCGGCCAAAACCGCCGTTGCTGCCGGCATGTCGACGGAAACGATTCTGAAAATGTATGCCGACCGCGAATTTGAAGAAGTCAGCCTGGACGGTATGCGCAAAATCATTGCCGCCCGTCTGACCGAAGCCAAACAGACCATCCCGCATTTCTATCTGCGCCGTGATATCAAGCTTGATGCGCTGCTCAAATTCCGCGCCACGCTGAACAAACAGCTGGCGGCGCGTGGTGTGAAACTGTCGGTGAATGACTTCATCATCAAAGCCTGCGCCAATGCGTTGCAACAGGTGCCGGCGGCAAATGCAGTCTGGGCCAATGACCGGGTGCTGCAGCTGAAACCTTCCGATGTTGCCGTTGCTGTGGCCATTGAGGGCGGTCTGTTCACCCCGGTTCTGCGCGATGCGGATACCAAGTCGATCTCTGCCCTGTCAGCGGAAATGAAAGACCTGGCTGGTCGTGCGCGCGACCGCAAACTGGCGCCGCATGAATACCAGGGCGGCAGCTTTGCGATTTCCAACCTCGGCATGATGGGCATCGACAATTTCGACGCGGTCATCAACCCGCCGCACGGTGGCATCCTCGCGGTTGGTGCTGGCAAGAAACGCCCGGTTGTCGGTGACGATGGCGAATTAAGCGTCGCGACTGTGATGTCCACCACCCTGTCGGTGGATCACCGGGTGATTGACGGCGCGCTGGCGGCGGAATTCCTCAATGCGATTGTCGACAATCTGGAAAACCCGATGACAATGCTGGCCTGAGCCGCTGCGGCTGAAGTGCGGGCTGGCAAATTATAATGCCAGCCTGAGCCTCTCAGCCCACATTTTTCCGGTCAAAAACGCAAAAAGCCCCGGCGCTGATATCAGCGCCGGGGCTTTTTGATTTTTAATGTGTTCAGGCTGGAGCGTTCAGTTCGCGGTGTTCCCCCCAATGCTCTCAGGTAGGCGCGCTCAATAACTGATCCATGGTGACGGACGGCTGCGAACAACCAGCCTCGCCCACCACTTTGGCCGGAACCCCCGCCACCGTTGTGTTGGGCGGCACGTCATGCAGCACCACCGAACCCGCTGCGATGCGCGAACAATGGCCCACGTTGATATTGCCCAGCACTTTCGCGCCGGCACCGATCAACACCCCGTCGCCGATTTTGGGGTGACGGTCGTCGTCTTCTTTGCCAGTGCCCCCAAGCGTCACCGAATGCAGCATCGAGACATTGTCGCCGACCACAGCTGTTTCGCCAATCACGATGGAATGCGCATGGTCAATCATGATGCCCTTGCCCACACGGGCGGCCGGGTGAATGTCGATGCCAAATTGTTCTGACAC
Organism: Candidatus Halocynthiibacter alkanivorans; assembly: GCF_003333265.1. Taxonomy (GTDB): domain Bacteria; phylum Pseudomonadota; class Alphaproteobacteria; order Rhodobacterales; family Rhodobacteraceae; genus Halocyntiibacter_A; species Halocyntiibacter_A alkanivorans. The sequence continues at coordinate 9,708 of NZ_QOLB01000103.1, read as the reverse complement.
CCGCATTTGCACCAGATAGGCCAGATCAAAACGTTCCTGCCGCCACAGCCAGTTGGCCACACGATAGGCCTGAATCGCCTGAAACCCCTTGAAATACAGCAGCGGCTGGATGAAGCGGTGACAGGCGGGATCGCGTTCATAAACCGCCACAATATCGGCGCGTGCCGACAGGCCCAGTTCCGGATCACTGCGATAGGCCTCATCGGCGATTTCGCGCAGCAACTGTTCCGACATTTCGCCCGACGCCAGTTTTTGCGCCATACGATAGGCCAGCGCCTTTTCCAGACTGTTGTGGTGCAGAATGCAGCCATGCACCAACCCGCCCAGCAACGGCTCTATGGCAACCGCTTCGCGGGCCTCATCTGTCACCCGGTTCCAGACCGGATCTATCTCTTGTATCGTGCTGTGTGTCTCAGCCATATCGCTTGCCTCGTATTATGCGGCCGTGTTCGGGACGTCCACTATACCACTAAGCACGATTTGACAAAATGCAATGCGGTGATGGATCATATTCTTGATATGAATGACTCTGAGCTTGAACATTACCGCGATGTGCTGGACGACGCGCTGACGCAGCTGGCCCTGTATGACGCCCGGGGCCGGACCGCTCAGCAGGTGGTCGCCCTTGATCAGCAGGCGGTCGGCCGGCTTTCGCGCATGGACGCGCTGCAAAATCAGGCCATGGCCAAAGCCACGCAGCGCCTGCGTGACCAGGACCGCCACCGCCTTCAGGCGGCCCTGGCGCGGATCAACAGCGACGAGTTCGGCTATTGCGTTGAGTGCGGTGACGATATTGCGAAAGAACGGCTGGAACGCGCGCCCGCCGCGCCCAAATGCCTGTCCTGCACCCGCGGCTGATTTAAACGCCCGATCAGACCGGGCACGATTGCAGCCGTCACATCAGCGCCACCCAAGCTCCCGGATCAAAGCGCCGGCAGGCTGAACCGCGCCAGATGCAGCGCAATCCGCACCGTGCCAGCGGCAAAATCACCGCCCTCACCGGTGAACAAAATCCCGGTATTGCTGTAGTAGGTCAGTGGCGTGCCGGTCAGCCCGCGCAGCCAGGAATTCGCCGCCAGCCCGATGCCGCTGCCATAACGATTGTCCGACCCGGTAACCCCGATGCGAAAACTGGTCAAAGCGCCGCTGACCACCGAGGTCACCCGCCCGGTCACCCCGTACACCACCGAATTCGCCGGGATCACCAGCGCCTCTTCACTGGTGGTGCCTACGCTCAGCACATGGTCGAACTCAACCACCTCAAAAATCATGCCGGCGCCATTGGGCGACAGGGTTACCGCGCCGCTCACCCAGTTGCTGCCGTCAAACAACGCCCAGGCATTGTCGGTCGCCACCCAGGCCCGGAAACCCGCCTTTGGGGTAACAAACACCCAGCCACCGCTGACAAACAGGGCAATCATGCCTGCCTGACCGGACCAGGCCGACACCGGCGCCGCGCCGACGCCGTAACAGTCGCCCTCCGCCGGCAGCCCCGGTGGTGTGTCCACGTTCACCCCCAGCAACACCAGCTGCACCATGCCATCCAGCAGGAGCAACGCCTCATTCATCGTCACATGTTTCTGTGCCTGCGCCGGCTGCAGCAAAGGCAGCCCCAATCGTGCGGTTTCATCCATCAATCACAATCCCTCTGAAAAGCCCCGGCCCGAAAGCCTCTGACAATTGCGCCACTTCAACCGTAAACGTGTTGCCCGTGACGCCGTCCGCGCTTTGATCGGCGGCGGCATAGGTCCAGGCCGGCGCACTCACCACCACTTCGCGCAGCACCGCGGCGCCCAGACGCACGCGCACCAAATAGGCCTCGCTGCTTTCCCCCAATGGCACCTCCACTGAGGCCCAGCTGTCGCCGTCCAGGCGCGTGCGCCGGACCCAGCTGAATGCGATATCGCTGCCCTGCCATGCCGCGCGCAGATGCACCGGCGACAGCGGCCGCAAGCCGATGCCGTCAAACGCCTCATCCTGGTGCAGATATGAGGGATCGTCATAAGACCGCCCCGCCGGCCCGATCCGGTAATGGCGCGACAGACCCCGCGCAGACAGCGCCATCTCAATCTGTTCCGGCACCCCGTCAAGCAGCACAAACCAGGCGCCCGGCGCATGATCCAGCGCCAGTGCATCACTGCCGGCCTGACCGCGCAACAGCGTTGTCAGCTCCCAGGTCTTACTGCCGACCAGACTGGCGTCGCGAAACTGGATGATTTCCCAATCGGTAGAGTTTCCACTGCCCACCGCGGCCGCATTGGCGCCGTTCAGCACCGCAGCCGCATCCACAGAGGCCAGATCGCCCGACAGCATATTGACCCGCAACAGCGCCCCCCGGTCCCAGACGCCCACAGGCCCAGCGACCATAGCGGTCTCGCAAATCCCCACCGCCGCGGCACCGGGCAACAGCCGGTTCAGCACATAGCCGCTGTCGCTCGCGGAGCTGTAAAGCGCCGCAGAGCCCGGCCAGGGCGACGCGGTCACCGCGATATGGGGGGGCGTGCGGCACCTCATCACCACGCAGCATTGGCAGATCCAGAAACAGCGGCAGCACCGGCACCGGCGCCACAAACCGGTCCAGCTGCGCTTCTCCCGCAATCACTGCTTCAGACGGCCGGTAAACGCCGGGCTCCACCCGTACCGCCTCAATCAGCTGCGATCCGGTCTGCACCACCCGATCCAGCCGGTAGCGCGCGCTCACGCCACCCTCCTCAAGCTCCACCACATCGCCGGCACCAAATCCCAGCCCCGACAGCGGCAGCGCAATCTGCACTGTGTCGCGTGCAATACGGCTTTCCGCCAGCCAGCGCTCAACGATCTGGCGCCCCTCGGTGGCGGTCAGCACCAGCGCCACTTCAGATTGGGACACCGCGTAGCTCACCTGATCCGGGAACACCGCCTCCTGGGAGCGCAGCGCAAAATCCCCTTCCGCCTCGACATAATTCAGCCGCACCCGCCCGGCGATTTCTGCCGCCGGAGCACGCACTCTCTGCACATGGCTGTCCATTTCTTCACTGAGCGCAATCGCATCAAACCCGACGGCACCATCGGCCAGCCCGTCCCGGCTCTGGAACGCCAAAACGCCCTCCCGCTCCACGGCGTCAAAGCCATAAGCCAGCATCAAAGGTTGCAATGCCGAACGCGCGTCCCCAATCCGGTCCACCTGATAGCCGCGCACCAGACCATACAGCCGCGATACATCCACATCGCTCACACCCGAGCGGGCGCAGATCTCGCGCACCACGTCGCTTAACGCCCGCGCAGAGGCGCGCCCGTTTAACCAGTGACCACGTTGATAGTTCGCCCCATCGCCCCAAAGCTCCGTGTTGGCCGGGAAATACGGAAACGGCCGCGCATCCCAGCTCCAGACATGGGCGCGGCTCATATCCACCATCGCGCTGCCATAGCTGGCCGAGACCGGATTGTTCGCCGCATCATTCCAATGGCGCGCCATGGCCCGCAGATATTGCATCTGGATGAAATCATCCCGCCGCCCGTCGGAATAATACGGCAAGGCGCTCTCAGAAGATTTCGGATCCAGAAACTTGTTGGGCTGATTGGTGCCCTTGTCGATCGCAGCGCAGCCCATCTCGGTGAACCACACCGGCTTGCTCGCCGCCACCCAGGCCGTTGCCGCCTCCTGGCGCACACCACCGATGCGCTCATGATGCGCGTTTTCCCACCATGCGCGAATGTCTTTGTAGCGCCACACCCAGGGCTCATTCCGCGCCCCGTCGGTGATGGTTGTACGGATCTGCGCCTCCCGGTGCTCGTCATAGGCGTAATACCAGTCATACCCTTCTCCGCCAGCGACATTGCCCGCCAGATAATCCAGGTTATAGATCGACCCGAAACCGGCATCCGCATGCACCTCGCCCGCGCGCCAGTCCGACAGCGGCATGTAATTGTCGATGCCGATGAAATCCACATTGGCGTCCGCCCACAGCGCGTCCAGCGGAAACAGCAGATCGTCGCCGCTCTGATAACCGGCATATTCCGACCAGTCCGCCGCATAGCTGATCTTGCACTCCGGCCCCAGGATGGCGCGCACATCCGCCGCCAGCCGCACCAGCTCCACGACTGCAGGAAAGCCGCTGTCGTCCTGAATGCGGCTGACACCGCGCAGTTCCGAGCCGATGCAGAACGCCTCGACCCCGCCTGCCAGCGCGCAAAGATGGGCGTAATGCAGGATCATCCGCCGCAGCGACCATTCCGCCGGGCCACTGTAACCAACAGTATCGGTACCGATGGTGAAATCCGCCACTTCTGCTGCGCCAAAAAACGCCGTAACCTCGGCCGTCGCCGCCGCAGTGCGATCGCTTGACCCCGCCAGCCCGGGCGCAATCGCCGTGGTGACGCGGCCGCGCCAGGGCAGCGCCGCCTGCTCGCTGGCCCCCCAGGGATCTGGCAGCGCATTGCCCGCCAGCTGATCCATCAGCACAAACGGGTAGAACATCACCTCCTGCCCGGCCGCCTGCAGCGCCTTGATCGCTTCAATGACCGATGCGTCCGTCGGCGTGCCACCATAGATCGCGCCCCCCTCCACCTGCGGCAGGACATAGGCCGCACCGCGCATGACCCCGGACACTGACCAGGGCATCGCGTCCCCCTCCACAGAGCTCTGCTCCACCCCCGGGCGCAGCTGACACTGCCCCACCCGCAGATCATCGCCAAACCAGGACACCACCAGCGACACCGAACCACAGTTGGGCATTTCTTCCACCAAAGCTTCAAGCGAAGTTGAGAAATCCGTCTTTGCCGAAGGCGAATTGATATTGGCGCTGCGCATCTGCCCCGGCGCGTCGGGATAATTCACCGGCGTTGTCGCCAGCGCATATTCGCCGGTGCCCGGGATCATCGCCACCGCCTCAACACTGCGCGCAATACCGTCCGCACTGCCAGGCTGCTCGGGCCGCATCACTTCAAAGCTGAACTGGGGCACCCGGTTGCCAAAAGGCGCCAGTTCCAGATCCTCAATCACCACATAAGCGGTGCCACGATAGGCCGGCACAGCGCCCGCGCCCTCAACCGCCTCCATTTTAGCGTCCGGCGTCTGATCCGCGCTGCCACTGTAGACCCGCATTGAAATGTCATCGCGCGCGATCTCGGCCCCGTCGGCCCAGATCCGACCCACCCGGGTGATCTCGCCCTCACACAGTGCAATGGCAAGCGACACCGAATAGGAATACTGCGTCACTTTCGGCTGGCTTGGCGCGCCCTTGCCACCGCCACCACTGGTGCTGCGGCTCTCCAGAAAACGTGACGCCCAGATCACCTGACCGGCCACCCGGATCCGGCCATAGACCTGCGCCACCGCCTCCCCCTCTGAGGCTCCGCTGAAGCGGAACCGGTCGACCTGGCCACTCTCCACTGCCGCGCTGCCCGCCCCAAGCAACCGCTGGTCGATGGCGCGGCCAAGGGAGGCCCCGACCGCGCGCCCGATCACCACCGAGGACAGGCCCAGCACACCGCCGCCTATTGAGGCCCCGGCCGCTGCCCCGACCGCTGAAAGTAAAATAGTCGCCATCAGCCAACCCTTTCCGGAAACGCAAAACAAGCCACGATCCGCCGCCGCCAGGGCGCAGAAAGAGGGCTTTCCACCACTCCGTGACCGCTATAGGCATGAATAAATGTGGGCGTGGCAGCCGCCTGAAACGCCGCGCCCGACCTGTGCGCCGCGCCCGTGAGGTCCCCGGCGTCTGTCCTGCGCGTTGCGCCCGCCTGGCGTGCTGCCGCCCCCAGGCTCATGACGCCCGCGGTGGCTGTTGTGGCCGCCGTGGGCACCCTGTCCGCCGAACACGCCGTGCCCGTACTGCCGGCAATGCCAAGATGTTTCGCCACCGCGCCCGCCCGCATCCGGAACAGGATCACATGGCCGCTCCCCATCGCGGGGATTTCTACAGGGCGCAACAGGCGCGCCGCCGCCTGCCACAACAGCTCATCGTTCTGCGGCTCGGACCAGTCGGCGCTATAGGGTGGCACCAGTTCGGGCTCAGTCCCAAACGCCTCGCGCCACAAGCCCCGCACCAGTCCCAGACAATCACAGCCCGCGCCGCGACAGGCCGCCTGATGCACATAGGGCGTGCCGACCCAGCGCCGCGCCCGTGCCGCCCAGAACGCAGCATCGCTCATGTCAGTGAACCGCCGTCATTGATCGATCCCGCGCGTGGCCAGGTCAGCATCCAATCTTCACCCGGCACATGCGGAAAGCCTTGAAAGTTATTGAAATTGTTAAACTTTAACTGACATGAACCCGGGGATCTGTCGCACCCGGCGGTGATCTGAATCTGATCCCCCACCGCCAGTTCCGCGCGCAGCTCCTGCCACAGCTCCAGCAGGCGCAACCCGCCCTCGACGCGGTCATTCTTCACCACACCGCTGAGCCCCGCTGCCATGCCATCCAGCACCGTCAGCGCCCCGTTTTCAAACCAGCGCAGCGCAAACCCACCCGGATCCGCCACCGATATTTCGCGGCCGCTGTCGACCGCCACCACGTCCAGCGCGGCCACATAACCCACTTGTGACAGGTCAAACTGACAGCGCGCATCGCCCAGCACCGCGCTGCAGGGCCGCTGATACACCCGGCCCTGAGGCTGGTTTAGCGCGTCACTCAGCCCGCGTAACTCCGCCCGGAACCCACCGCCCTGACGGGAAATCTCGCCCAGACTGCCGCGAAACAGCAGCAGCCGTTGCGACACGTCGTTGAAATTCACCAGCCAGGCCACCACCGCTGCACCGTCAAACCGCCCGGCCTCAATGTCCTCGTCCCGCAGCGCATCTGCGCTCAGCGCCCCAAGCGCCTCTGCATTGTCCACCGCCAGGCCGCTGCTCTGCTCCAGTGCCCCGGCGCTCAACCCGGTATCGGCGCGGAACACCACATTCTCAAACGTCAGATTCATGTCGTGATCACTGAAGCCGTAGACCACGCCGTCGCGCCGCGTCACCGCCCAGCAGCGGCACAGGCTGGTCACACCACTGGCCAGATGCGCCGCAAATTCCGCGCTGATCCCGCTCACAGCCGCAGCTCCAGCACCGGCACATCCGGCACTTCCCCGGCCTGGAAACTGGCGACCGAAGTGGCAATCCGGTCGGTGGCAAAGCGCACCGGCACGTCAAATTCAAAGCCGGCGGTGATGTTCACCCCGACCGCTGGCGCGGTGTCAAATGTCACCAATCCCGTGACCAGATCCACCGCCCAGTGCAGGATCTCGAACTGCTCCACCCCCTGAACCCCCATGCGCAGCGTGCCGCTGACCGGTTTATACACCGGCCGGCCATAGGTCTGCGCGCCGGAACTGTAATTCTTGCGCAGCTGAAACGTGGTTTTGACCCCGTCGCCCTGCGCAATAATCTGATCCTCAAACCCGGTCTCTGCTGACGCCGCCGCGGTTTTGTAGTCGGCCCAGTCCTTCCAGCGGAATCCGTAAAGCTGGCCCTGGCGCGCCTCAAAAAACGCCACCAGCGCCTCGATATCGTCCAGCGAACGCATGCCAAACCCGGCGTCATAGCGTCGCCGCGAATGCGCCCAGGGCGTGTTGCGTTCCTCATACCCGTTGGCCAGCGTCACGATCTCCGTACGCCGTTCCGGCCCGCCAATGGAGCCAAAGCTCAGATTGGCGGGAAAGCGAACCTCATGAAATGACATGACCGCCTCCTGATTTTTTTGTTGCTGATGGTATCAGACCGGTTGCGCCCGCTGAGCACTGCTCCGCTGCCGGTGTGGCTCAGTGCTTGCTGTCCGCGGTACCCGTTTCCGCTACCGGCGCGGCACAACGCTTGCTGCCTGCTATGCCCGGCTCCGCTGCCGGTTGCCGGTTGCGCCCGTTTGTACCCGGCTACCGGTTGCGGCTGCCCTGGCTGATCACCCGGCTTAACTGCGCTGCAATCTGGCTTTGACTGCGGGCAAACCCGGCCACATCCGGCGTGGTTATATTCATGGTGACATTGACCGCACGGCCGCCACCTGAGCTCTCCACCCCCAGCCTGCCGTCGGCCCCGCGCCGCAGCGGCATGATCGCTTCCGGCCCCGCCTCGCCCATCAACCCGGTGCCGCCACGCATTGGAAAACGCACCGGCCCGCTGACCACCGCACCGCTGGCAAAGGGCATCACCCGCCCCTGCGCGAACCCCGCGCCTTTCTCAAATGGCATCAGCCCCTGGATCAGCGCTTCCATGCCCCCGGCCAATACGCCGCTGACATGATCTGTGACCGGTCGCACCGCCGCCGAATAGGCCGCGTCCAGCATCGATTTGCTCAATCCCCGCAGCGCATCGCTCAGGCTACCGCCGTCAAACACCAGCCCGTCAAGCGCGTTGCGCAAGCCACGGCCGATGCCGCCCTCCAGCACCCGTACCTCGCGGCTGGTCTCAGCAAAGGTCGCCTGCATCCGCTGCAGCTCGCCGGAAAAGGCCTGGGCCATATCCACCGCCCCGCCCATCGCCACGTCCAGCGCCTCTATCCGCGCCTCAAAACTGTCCTCAGTCATTGCTCGCCTCCCTTCTTGCCAGCGCAGTTTGCCACAGAGCTAACAGGCGCATCCGGAAACGCCGCGCGCAGCTGCATCAGCCGCGCCCGCCCCATTGGTACCTCTGCCTCCCCCTCGCCCAGCATTAAACGCAGCTCATAAGGGGTCAGTGCCCAGAACTCCGCCGGTCGCAGCCCCAGCCCGCGCAGCCCCGCGCGCAATAATACCGGCCAGTCAAACCGCACCCGCACAGCCTTCGGCAACGCGCCTCGCTGCCGCTCCGGCACCACCGCCCGCACCCGGCCGGCTTCCGGCAGTTTCCGCAACAGGTTCGCCAGCCGCATCCGCCGCGCCATCTGCGCAATCTGCGCCGCCGAGCGCACTGTCGACAGCGTCCGCCGCGCCAACAACACCGCCGCCCACGCCACGGCCAGCGTCACCAGAAACCGTGCTGCCAGAGCCGTCCCCGGCGACCGGCGCTGAGAACGCGCGCAGCAACAAAAGCCCCGCCAGCCGCGCCGCCTGCACCGGTCCTCCGCCAATATCCGCGCTCAGCAGATCCCGGGCGCCCCCCTGCCAGCCGCCGCCGCGCAATCCGGCGACGATCAGCGCCAGCACATCGCGGCTTGAAAAAGCACCCTCTTCAAACCGCGCCACCAGCGCCAGAAGCGTATCTTCGCCGAGCCCCGCCTCCAGCTCCGCCAGCGCCCCCAGCGTCAGCCGCATCAGGTGGCGCTCGCCGTCGATCTGCAGCGCCACCTCTCCCCGCCACGGATTGGCCATCAGGTCACCGGCACCGGCACGAACTGAAGTGCCCCGGCCGAGGCCAGCGAGCCCTCGTAGGTGGCCTCGCCGTTGTGCGACCCGGCGTACTCGATCGAGGTCACCTGAAACGGGCCTTCGACAATACCGAAATCGGGTATGACGATCTGAAAATCCGGCGTTTCCCCGTCAAAGAAAAGCTGACGGGCGCGTTCATCCGTTCCCTCGTCGCGGAAAATGCCCGATCCGGAAATCGCCGCCGATTTCACGCCCGCACCGGATAGCAGCTCGCGCCATCCTCCCTGGCTCTCAAGGCTGGTGACATCCACGGTTTCCGCGTTGAAACTGATCCGCGTGGCACGCAGGCCTGCAAGAGTGTCGAACTGGCCGTCCCCGGTCATGTCCACCTTGACCAAGAGGTCTTTGCCGTTTTGGGCTGTCATTGTAATTTCTCCTGTTATTTCAGCGCGTTCGTTTGGAA
>NZ_QOLB01000128.1 GCF_003333265.1 Candidatus Halocynthiibacter alkanivorans | reverse complement strand
TTTCGGACGACCTCCGCCCCGTTCCAGTTGTCTGTCTCATGTCCCACTCCCTGGTGGTTACGATGAGCCAACAACACTCTCTTATCAAATACCGCTATTTGGCCCCATAAGCGCTGACGTCAGACAGACTTGCCCGGATTTGGCAAGAACGCTGAACTCGAGGCGTTGAACAGCATCCAAGGCTTTGCAACTTGGGCGCTGGAGGAGCTGGCGGCGCGTGGGGTTGAGCGATTTCACTTGGTTGGCCACTCGATGGGCGGGATGGTTGCGCAAGAGATGGTCAGGCAGGCACCGGCCCGTATCGACCAGCTTGTACTCTATGGCACCGGCGCCACGGGGGTGTTGCCCGGCAGGTTCGAGACCATAGACACCTCAAAGCGTCGGGCGCGTGCAGAAGGCTCTCAAGCCACCGCTCGGCGGATTGCTGCGACGTGGTTTCTAGATGGGGACGCGGCTGCAGCCTACGAAGCCTGCGCGGCCATTGCAGAACATAGCAGCCTGCCAGCTATCCTTGCCGGACTTGATGCGATGCACAACTGGTCCGGCAACGCATACCTTGAGAACATTCAGACGCGGACTCTGGTGATCTGGGGCGATCGCGACCGAACTTACCCTTGGCAGCAGACCGAACAATTGTGGCAGTCCATCGCCGGAGCTAGTTTGGCGGTCATGCCGGGCTCTGCCCATGCGGCGCATTTGGAAAAACCAGGGCTGTTTAACGAGGTATTAAAAGACTTTTTAAAAACTTGAAAAGTACTTCGGTAGATGCTGTATCCTGCAAATTGCTATTTTGCAGGATACAGCAGTTTCCCGTTTTGTCCCGCACTACCTCCATTCGCATCCTGAAAACGCCGCGCACTGGGCGAATGGCCGCTTTTGGGGAAGCCGCACCGCAGAAAAAAGAATAGACACGAACGGCAGGAATGGGCCGTTAGTGACAGTGATGGCAGAGGGAATTGGTCCGATTGCTGCACCAGGCACATTTCGTCGGTATGGGCGGGATGCGGTCATTCGCTACGGGCGTAATGTGAACTCATGCAATCTTGAAAGCGGGCATTCAGGCCTGAGTACCCCCCCAATAGACTAGGATGACCGGTCAGAGCTCGGTGTGTGTAATGCTGCGGCAACTCCGAATTGCGGCAACGTGATCACCTATTGTTGCGGGATTCTGGCGCTCAGCCGAGTTGCATCAAGTAGACTAAACTCGTAGTTTGACGGACGTCACCTAGCGAACTATTTATAACCATTAGTTTTCTTGCCAGAAAGCGTCGAGATCATTCAAAGATCCGTTCGTTTGTTCTCTGGCATTCTAATTCGTTGGATTCTGATGGAACTTTTCTGGAGAACTTGGTTTGCGGCTTTTAGCGTAATTGTGTCAGTTGGCCTTATGCTGGTGACGCTCGTTACGCTGGAGTTCAAACTCGATTACGAGCGCCTACTCGGAGAGCGGATGCTTGTCATCGGTGCCAGCGCTGCAGCTCCGTTCTCCGCAGCTGCGGAACTGGGCCTACCTATGAAGAGTGTGCGTAACGCGTCTGCTTTGCTCGATATCCCCCGTCAAACCGACCCCTTGATTTCTGGTGTTTGGGTGCTGGATGCGCAGTACCAAGTGATCCATGGGGCCGGGCCCTGGATCATGGATGAAAATGATGTAAAAACGACCCTCAAGGCAGGTGATGGGCGGGCAAACGGATGGTTTACCACCCTCGATTCCTCTTTCGTTGCGGGTACGCCTATTCGCAATTCAAATACTGAACACGTTGGACAAGTGATAATCACTTATCCACTAGAGGTTAGCCGGACGCGAGTTTTGGCGATGGTTGCGGAGCTATCATTCCAAGTTCTGCTTATTTCGGTGGTTGCTTCACTGGCGACGGGGTTACTCCTTCGAGTCTGGATTGCGAGAGAGATTGGCAATTTCAGCGCTGTCACTGCGGAACTTACTGAGTTTGAACGCCAAGTTTGGACGATGCAGCCTGGTGGCGAGAAGGTCGGACAAGCGGTTCACATCCAGGGATTGCTTGGACAATCGCGTGCGGTGTATTGCGATCTGATCGAGGAGCCATCAGAACACAAAGACGTCGATCCAAGCAGGCGCAAATGATGATGCCTTCGAATTTTGCCATAAATCGGGAAGGCCTTAGGCTGCGGCTCGTTGCGATTCTGACTTTCGTTGTCATCATGTCAGTGCTTGCCATGTCTCTGGTTGTCGTGGTGACGTTTAACACAGCAATTGCACCAGAGCTTGAGAACCGGACACGTCTAATTGGTGCCACTGTGCGCGGCGACCTACAGCGCGTTTTGCAAATGGGCATCCCACTCGATGCAGCTGGGGGCCTCGAAGGATTTCTGGAGAACGCTGTCGCGCCCTTTCCCGAAGTTCGGCGTGTTGCCGTACTGACCAGAAATGGCAACGTTGTCGCCGAGATCATTCGGGAGGAACTCGTGTCGACGGACGAAGGAGGAGGTCTGTTATTTCTGATCGGGGTCGGGCCGACACAATTTTCGCTGCCAATCATCGTTGGCAACCGTTTGGTCGGACAGGTGGAAGTCGAGGGCAGCCCGCAATTCGTACGAACCCGCCTGCGGGATATCTTTCTGGATGTTGGGGCTCTGTCAGTCTTGGTTGTTTTGGTAGGAATTGAAGTCGCAATTCTTGCAGCAGCTGCTGGCATCTGGAAACCCTACGGACGTCTTATCCGTCTGCTTCGCGAGCAGTCGCAAGGGCGATTTATCGCAGTTGCACGCGTGTCCGGGCCCGGTCAGTTGTCCAGAGCGATCGCGCGCTTGAATGACCAAGTACGGGATTTAGCGCGTCGACGAATACATACCGGTGCTGATCGCCCCAGACGTCTTCAGCTGTCAGACGTCGTGGACATGCGGTTGGTCCTGTTGATCTACGTAATCGGCGCTGAGATCACCGCTTCATTCCTGCCACTCTACGGGGCAAGCGCAACGCGCGTTGGCTGGATGTCGGCTGACGTTGCCGCCGCCTTGCCTGTGGCATTATTCCTGGTCGGCGTGGCCGCCCTGAGCCCATTTGCGGGAGGACTCACGCGGCGTTTCGGTGCTCGACGCTTGTTTGTTGCGTCAAGTGTCCTGACGGCCCTTGCTCTGGCAGGTATGGCACTAGCTGATTCCATCGCAACCATAGCTGCCGCTCGCGGCATTGTGGCGGTACTCTACGCGCTCGCCACTATTTCCTGCCAACAATACGCGCTGGAGGCCCAGTCTGAGGCGCGAGGCTTACAGGAGATTGCGGGCGGGTCGGCCTCAGCTTCCTACTATGCCATGATCTTTGGTGGTCTCGTCGGCGGCTCGGCGCTGGGCGGGGTTGTGTCGAGCCTGTTTTCCTATGAATCTGCAATCTTTCTGGGCGCGGTACTGGTCCTGGTCAGTGCTGCGATCGCTCTCGTCTTTATGGATGGTGCAGCAGGCAGGCTGAAGCCGCCTGCCACAGAATCTGTATTGCCGACCCGACTGACAGGCGCGGTTCGCCTGAGGCTGGCCATCCTGATCGGGTTCATCGGGGCACCTGTTGCTGCGACCACCGCGATTTTTGTGTGGTATCTAACACCACTGTTTCTGTCTGGAGCGGATCGTAGCACATCCGAGATAGGGCGCGTTGTGATGCTCTATTATCTGATGTTGGTCGTGGTAGGCCCGGCGGCGAATGCCCTGTTTGGGCGCAGACAAAATGCGACGCTTTCCGTTGTTGCGGGTTCCATATTGACTGCCGCTGTCTTGTTTTTTCATGACCTCTCGGCAGATATTCTGGGCTATGCAGTTGCATTAGCGGCGTTGGGTATTGGACATGCTCTTATTCGCGCGCCACTTTTGACTGCTGTCATCGAGACATCGGATTCGGCGAACGGTCCAGTGAATATTTTGCGCGGCGTAGAGCGGTTAGGTGGTCTGGTCGGGTTGGCTGCGGGAAGTGTCCTGCTTTCTTGGGGGAGAGCAGATTTGGCGCTGAACGCTCTCGCTTGGCTTTCGCTCTCTGGCGCTGTTCTTCTGGGCCTTCAGCATGCAATAACTGGCACAAGACGCGATGATGAGAGGCGTGAAGAATGATAACTCAAAGATGGATTGCGGCCCTGTTTGTGCTCATCTCGAGCCTCTGGGCAACTGCTGTTTCAGCCGCTGAATGGAATGTGATGATTGTCACCTGGAGAGGGTGTGAAGAAGCGTGCCAAGGGTTTCAGGATCATTTTCAACAAGCAGGTCTGGACGTCAAATTCCTTTTGCGTGATGCGGCGAGGAATGTCTCAACCCTACCAACAATTTTGGAGGAAGCACGCGAGGTCGATGTAGACCTTATCGTAACTTGGGGCACTTCCGTCACGCGGGGGATTGCCGGAACGCTCTCCGATCTGGGCGATACAGACTTCAACACGGACATCCCGCAGGTCTTCATGATCGTTGCCGACCCAGTAGGTGCCGGAATCGTGAATAGCCTCGATGCTACGGGTCGCACAAACGTCACGGGCACTTTCAACAGAGTTCCTGAGACAGTTACGATTGCAACGATCCGGCGCTACCTTCCAACTTTCCGCCATCTTGGCATGCTCTACAATAGTTCCGAACCCAACTCCGCACTTAAACAAAGCGAAATGGCAGGCTTATCTAACAAATTGGGGTTCTCTCTGACGTCTATCGATATCGACCTTCTTGGAGGCAGGCAGGGGATCGCCCCCGGAATGGATCAGCTCCGCGCAGCAGAAGTGGATTTCGTTTACCTGGGCTCGTCTTCTCTGCTGCGAAGCAACGCCGACGTCGTCGCTTCTGCCGCTTTGGCTTCTGGCTTGCCGCTTCTGACTCCCTACGAGGACATGGTGCGCAACGGGCAGGCCCTGATCTCGATTGCAGCGCGCTATTACGATGTGGGCCGCTTGGCAGGCAAACTGGCCGAACGGGTGCTGACCGAAGGATCTGACCCAGGGCAACTATCAGTCGCCCGCATGTCGGATTTTGCCGTGACGGTTAACATGAGTTTCGCCCGAGATGTTGGGGCACTTCCCCCAATCGAAATCCTGCAATTTGCCGAAATTGTGGAGTGAAGAATTGTCTGTTTGTCGAAATAATTGGAGCTACTGGGTTTGTTTGAGCAGCCTGAGGAAAATGCCGCGCGGCAAACCAATGCCCGGATTGGCTGGCCGCGGCGCAGCATCGACAATCGGCGACCAAGGTCTCCTATGGGCCGTTCTTGACAGTTATGGCAGAGGGAAGTGGTCCAATTTCTGCGCTATGCACATTTCGACGAGAAGGGCGGAAAGGAGCCGTTCGCTGCGCTGACCACCAACGGCCGTAGTGCGAAAAGAGCGACGTTTCGTTTCGGTAATCCCTAAAACAGGTTAAGTCTCGGCCTGCCGCAAACTTTCAAATGCGGTGTCTCAGTTTGTCAATTTCGGTAATTTTGGCCACTGAAGGGAAAGTCATTCTTTGAACAGATAATTAGTGGGGTAAAACGGACTGTTCTCTTGGTGCGGGAACGCGACAAGTTCAATTTCCTCCGGGAATTTTTGGAGCCGCGCTAACCGCTCAGAGTTAGTTTCTATTGATCGCAACTCTTTCAATGAGAGAACAGCGAGGAAGCGTTAACAATAGCGTTTCCAAGGCGGAGGGTTTCGCTGACCAGAAACGCCAGGTCGGTTGCGACCGTGCGATGGTTGTTGATTGCAGCCCGCAAACAATGCCGCCCATGCACCGTGGTGTCAGAAATGGCCGCAACTCCGGTTTCCTGCATTTGCAGCATGATTTCCGTGTTGATCCGCTTCAGATCTTCTTCCGAGGTCTGTCCGGGATCAAACCGGTAGCAGACAATGTTGATACTAGTCTCCATGGTTAGTTCCAATCCGGCGGTCTTACAGATCAGCTCGCTCAGATAATGCGCTTGCGCGATATTCTGGTCGATCAGTCGACCGAATTTCTGAACGCCGTGCTCTTGCAACGCCATCCAGACTTTCAGCGCCCGGAATCCGCGTGACGTCTGCAGACCAAAATCATGCAGCCAATGGGCCGAGGCGATGCCGCGTTCGGTCATTTCGAGAAATTCAGGTGTCAAAGTGAAAGCACCGTAATGAGCGTCGCGGTCACGGATCAGAGCGCAGCCGACTTCAAAAGGGGCATGCAGCCATTTATGCGGATCCAGCGCGATTGAATCCGCCAGTTCAATGCCGGAAACCCGCGACTTGTTGCCGGGCGCGATAGCAATCAGCGCACCAATACAGCCATCAACGTGAAACCACATATTTTCCCGCTGGCACAGGGCTTTGATCGCCTGCAGGTCGTCGATAGCCCCGGTGTTGACGGTGCCAGCGGTGGCAATCACACAGGCCGGATTAAACCCGGCGGCGCGGTCCTCGGTAATCGCGAACTTCAGAGACTCGATGTCGATTGTGCAGTCCGGATGAGAACGGATTTTGCGCAGAGATTTTGATCCTAATCCCAAGGATTCCACCGCGATCTGATGGCAGCTGTGCAATTGGTCTGAACCATAAAAACGTAACGGGCGATCCAGTGCACCAACACCCTCCGTGCGGACGTCAGCGTCGGCCATCTGATTGCGGGCGACTGTCAGGCCAATAATGTTGGCCATGGATCCGCCACTGACCAAAGTGCCGCTGGCTGTCTCGGGAAAGCCCAGCATTTGTTTACACCAATCGACCACTTGCTGGTCAACCAGGCTGGCCGCATGATTGCCGCCGCCTAGGTTTGACCCCTGAACGGCGGCCAGGAAATCACCCAGCGCGCCGGTGAAATTGCTCGACCCCATGTACCACATCCAAAACCGTGGATGGGTGTTGCCCATCGGATAGGCCATGACGTTCTTGCTGAGCAGGTCATAGACCTCGTCCAGCGGTTTGGGATCTTGGGGCAGAGGAGAGTTCAAAACCTCGCGGACTTCTTTGGGCATGGCTTGCCAAAGCGGCCGGTCGCGCACGTCGCGGGTATATTCGATCGCCTCGTCTATGATCCGGTGGGAAAGGGCACGCAACGCCTCCCAATCCTGCGGGTCAAGCGTTTCTTCTAATCCGGACATTCAATAACCTTTCGGGACGGCAATTCGAAATGAATTTCGAGATCGGGACACGCCAGGGCGCATCCCGAAATTTATTTCTGCTATGCACAAAGCTTCGACTACCCCATTTGAAAACCGGGTGTGGACCGGGAAAGCGCTTCCTCCTCGGCGTCCATATCCTCGGCTATGTTGTCAAATAGCGGCGTCGTCATGTAACGCTCTCCAGTGTCGGGTAGCATACACAGAATAACCGAGCCCGTCGGTGCGTCTTTGGCAGTCTTGAGGGCAACTGCAAAACTTGCCCCTCCCGAAATGCCCGTCAGAATACCCTCGCGGCGAGCAAGATCCTGAGCGCAGGCAACGGCCTCGGGCCCAGAGATCGGGACCAATGCGTCATAGTAATTTTTATCAAGGCTTTCCTGCAGCACCAAAGGAATGAAATCGGGGGTCCAGCCTTGGATCGGGTGCGGCTCAAATGCCGAATGGCTGCTGGCAGGGGCGCCGCCGGTAGAGCGGTCCTGGACCAGGTTGCTGCCGACAAGCTGAGCATTGGCTGGTTCGGACAAGATGATTTTTGTCTCGGGCCGGGATATGCGCAAAACCCTTGCCACCCCGGTGAGAGTGCCGCCGGTGCCATAGCCCGTGACAAAGTAATCCAGCCGCTGGCCATCGAAATCTGCCAGAATTTCACGCCCGGTTGTGGTTTCATGGATGTTTGCATTTGCCTCGGTTTCAAACTGACGGGCCAGAAACCATCCGTTTGCTTCGGCCAGTTCCACAGCCTTGTTGTACATGCCGATGCCTTTTTCTGCCCTGGGAGTCAGCACAACTTTGGCACCGAACATGCGCATCAGTTTGCGGCGTTCGATGGAAAAACTATCGGCCATAGTCACCACCAGCGGATAGCCCTTCTGAGCGCAGACCATGGCCAATCCAATCCCGGTGTTGCCACTGGTGGCTTCAATCACCGTCTGGCCGGGCTTAAGGCGGCCACTTCGCTCCCCCTCTTCGATAATGTTAAGCGCCAACCGGTCTTTGACCGAGCCTGCTGGATTGAAAAACTCGGCTTTGACGTAAATATCGACCCCGTCCGGAGCCAGATTGCTGATGCGAATGCACGGAGTGTCGCCGACGGTGTCCAATATGCTGTCGAACAGCCTCGCCCGCCCATTGGTCTGCCGGATTTTGCTGAATTCGTTCATCGTGAATTCCTCTTTCTTAGAATAGATCAGTTGGATTTAACTTTGGCTTCAACCGGCACCATAACGTGAACCAGAGGGGTATTATCCCACATCACATAGGCGCCGCCGACATAGGGGTCGCGCGGCAAGTTAGCGATGATCCCAGAATCTGGAAAAAGCATCATGATATGTGGGCCATCCTGAACCCACATACCGCCGTCATTGGGGTCGGTAGCCATTGGATTGTCATTGTTCACCAGTGCATCCCCTTGCAGCATGTATGAGACACCGACAACATCCGTCGAAAACTCGGTGCCGGACGATACTGCCTTCATCCACTTCATCCAGACTGCATCGTTGCACATCGGATGCTCATCGCCCGGGATAAGACCGATCCCTGGCAAGCAGACCCACCCATTGCTGCCTTCGCGTAAAATGGTGCCGTCCACATCCATGATTGTCGCTTTATCGGTGATGTCAGTCGGCGCAGCGGTGATTGCGCGGGCAATCTTGTCAGTGGCAGTTTCAGCGATGGCGGCACCTGCTACCAAACCTGCTGATGCAATTGCGGCACTGGCTGCGAGAATGGTCTTCTTGGCAAACGACATAGGGTCTCTCCTGTTACAAAAATCTGAATATTATCAAATTGAGCGAGCCCACATCTGGCGGCGCACTCTGTACCATTCATCGACTGTACTTCCGTGGATTTCGGCAAGCTTGAATGAAATCTGATTTTTTCCTGTAGAACCGCCGGTCTTTCGATAGTGTTTGACAGCATGGTGTATTTTTTTGGTCCTTTCGAGTTTGACCCGGACAGGTTTGAGTTGCGTAATCAGGGAAAGCTGATCGCGCTGGAACCACAGGTTTTTCTGCTGCTCAAAATGTTGATCGAAAATCATGATCGGATGGTCTCCAAGGATGAATTGATCGCGCAAATCTGGCAGCGGCGGGCAGTATCGGACGCAACTATAGCCAGCCGGATCAAATTGGCTCGCAGTGCGATTGGTGACGATGGTCGCTCGCAGCAGATGATCCGGACGATATATGGCATGGGGTTCCGGTTTGTGGCCGCAGTCACCACAAGCAGCCCAGCACCAGCTGTGCCTGTAGATCCAGCCACCACCGGAGGGCCGCCAGCCAAAGACATGAAGCCATCCCTTGCGGTGTTGGCGTTTCAGTATTTGGGATCGCCAGGGGCTGACATGACGTTGGCTGATGCCATTCCACATGACCTGATCCAGGCCCTGTCGCGCCTGCGCTGGCTGACAGTCATCGCCCGCAGTTCGACGTTTCAATTTCGCGCCCAGGTACCGGATGTGGCGGCAATTAGCAAAACTCTAAACGTCCGCTATCTGATGGCCGGAACCGTTGAAAGGCAGGGTCAGGCTCTGATCGTCACTGCCGAACTGTCGGATTGCCAGAGCGGTGCCGTGATCTGGAGCGACCAAATCTCCACACCGCTCGCCGGGGTCCATGAACTAAGAGCAGAACTGGCAGCCCGGGTTGTCTCGTCTCTGGAAGTGTATATTCCTCTGAACGAGGCGCGGATCGCGCGGCTGAGTGTGTCAGAAAACCTGGATTCCTGGCCGAATTATCACCTGGGCCTGCAACATATGTACCGGTTCACACCAGAGGCTAACGCAAAGGCAACTGGCTTTTTTGAAAAAGCCGCGGCCCAGGATCCGGGGTTTGCCCGTGCCTATGCCGGGTTGTCGTTCACCAATTTTCAGACCGCCTTTATGAAGTTTGGCGACGCCCCTCAAGTAGCGGCACTAAATTCCAAGCGCTTCGCGGAACGCAGTATTGAACTGGATCCGCTGGATCCGTTTTCAAATTTCACAATGGGGCGTTCGCATTGGTTACAGGGCGACCTGGAAAGCGGCCAGGACTGGCTGGACCGGGCGATCGCGCTAAGCCCGAATTATGCGCAGGGTCATTACGCCCGGGGGTTTACCGATATGCTGGCTTGCCGGTCGACATCCGCGCGCCATCATGTGGATACCGCCTTCTTGCTCAGCCCGCTGGATCAATTTGTATATGCAATGCTGGGTACCCGCGCTATGTCGCTAATGGTAGATGGTGAATACGATGCAGCCAGTGTCTGGGCGGACAAAGCAGCCCGCGCGCCTGGGGCGCATTTCCTGATCGCAATGATTGCTGTGCTGACGTATGCCCTAAGCAAGAACCAGACAATGGCAGACTATTGGAGTGCCAATGTACGCCACCGTCGACCGGATGCAAATCAGGCACATTTCTTTTCGTCATTTCCATTTGCGGATCAGAACATAAGGCATCGGGTGTCAGATGCCTTTGTCCAGTGCGGATTTTAGCAGCGATTTACCCAGAGCTCTGTGCCACTGCGGAACCGGAATTTCTGGGCAAAGAGGGTATTTTGTTCCAAGCCTTTCTTACTTCAACTGACCGTTTTCTATTAAGATGCGCAATGGCTCATTGCTGCCGTTAGCTGCAATCGTCACGAATGGCGGCAATGGGCCGTTCGTGACGGTGATGGCAGAGGGACGTGGTCTGATTGCTGCACCAAGCACATTCCGACGAGAAGGGCGGGAAGCCGTCGATCGCTGCACTTGCCACCAACGTCAGCAATGCCCGGCGGTTTCAACGGATCGACGCAACACTTTACTGTCAGCTGGAATTGGCTTGAGACGGGCAGGGTGGCCGCGTAGCTTTCCAGGATGACAAAACCCAGCCCTTTTCGGTATTTCCGAACTAACCCCGAAATCATCCGGCTTGCGGTGATGATGTACGTTCGGTTCCCACTTTCCCTACGAAATGTCGAAGACCTGTTGCACGAGCGAGGGATTGATATCAGTCACGAGACGGTCCGTTTCTGGTGGAATAGGTTCGGCCCGTTGTTCGCCGCGGAGATCCGTAGAAAACGTATCCAGTAGATGCGCGCCCATTCCAATTGGCAATGGCGCCTGGACGAGGTTTTCGTGAAGATCCGCGGCGAGACGCACTATCTTTGGCGTGCTGTGGATCACGAAGGTGAGGTGTTAGAATCCTTTGTCACTAAACGCCGGGATCGCAAGGCGGCGTTGAAATTCCTGCGAAAAATCATGAAACGCTGTGGGAACCCGCATGTCTTAGTGACGGACAAACTTCGATCCTACGGCGCTGCCATGAAAGTCATAGGCAATGTACAGAAGCAGGAAACTGGCCGTTGGTTGAACAATCGGGGCGAGAATTCTCACCAGCTGTTTCGACGACGAGAACGGGCGATATTGGGCTTTCGGAGTATGCGAAGTTTGCAGAAATTCACCGCCGTTCATGCTTCCGTCCATAACCACTTCAATCTGGAGCGCCACCTTTACTCACGCGCCAAGTTCAAGCTCAACCGCGCCGCCGCTCTCGCCGAGTGGCGCCAGCTTGGTGCGCCATAAGGGACAGCGTTACTGTCCTTACAGAGACTGGTTCGCATCCGTCTGACAGCAACTTTCTATGTCCTCTGGAGACCAACTGCAGAAACTATAACTCTTCCCGTTGGAAAAATAGATAATACACGGGGTTCGGCCTTTTTCCCCCCTACGCCCGTGGAGTGACGAGATGCGATTGAGGTGCAACGAATGACTGTTTGAAATAGTCATGCAGCGATGCAACGGCCGGAGAGAACTCGGTTCCTTTCCGCCACGCCAGGCCGACGTCCATGGACGGGATCTCCTGCTCTGTTGGCACGGTTCCGATCCGTTTGCCTTCAAGTGACCACGGTCGGTATACCATATCTGATAGAATGGTCACGCCCTGGCCATTTGCCACCATTGAGCGGACAGCTTCAACCGAGGAGGTGCGGAGTTTCACCCGGGGTTGGTGGTTGCTCAGGCTCCAGTACTTCATCGTCGTATGCGCGGCCTCGTCTACGGTCAGCATGATGTAGTCTTCCGCAGATATCTCTTCGAAGGTTGCGCGTCCCTGTCGAATGAATTTGTGTGTGTTGGCTGTCCATAGCCGTCGCGTCGACCGCAGAAGTGTTTCGGTCTCCAGTTCGGGATTGGATAAGTTTGACGTCAGGACAACGGCGATATCGAAGCGATTTGCCAACAGTCCTTCTTCGATGCTTTCACGGTTCAATTCACTCAACCGAATTTCGAGATTTGGAAACAGCTGCGCCAGGCGATCCAGATGATAGGGAAGGAAATAGCCGATGACCGTATAGGTCGCTGCGACATGTATCACCCCTTTCACCGGCGAACGCTTTTGTGTCACCTTCTTTGCCTCTTCAAGCTTCTCCAAAATTTCGCGCGATGACGCCAGGAACTCGCGTCCGGCTTCCGTCATGTCCATTCCATGTGCAGATCTGACAAAAAGTTGCGCGCCAAGTTCCGTTTCCAGTTCTTTGACAGCGCTCGTTACAGCCGACTGCGAAATATTCAGCTGCGAAGCAGCCCGGCTCACTTGCCCGGCTTCAGCTGTTGCGACGAAAAACTTGAGGTGGCGAAAATTCATATGTGCCCTCGGTGTATCTAAATCTGCCCCCAAGCATTATCAAAAAAATTGATAATCACAACCCGGCATGATGGCGGCCTCCAGTTTTCACATATTTTTAGGGGAATTAGTGGTGCATTGCATCATTCCGATTATCTCAAAATTCGATACCGCTCTAACGAAAATAAGAATTTTACATAATGGCACCCTCTCTGAGAGACTTTACCCAAGTTATTCGAGGAAAACAGCCAATGCGGGATTACGTGGATCTCAACTGTGATATGGGCGAGGGCTTTGGCCAGTGGGCGCTGGGCGATGCACCGGATGAAGACATCATGGCGTTGATCAGCTCTGCCAATATTGCGGCGGGGTTCCATGCGGGTGATCCCAATTCAATGGATCGCGTTGTCAAATTAGCGCAGACTTACGGGGTCGCCCTCGGTGCACACCCAGGCTACCGCGACCTGCAGGGCTTTGGGCGTCGGTACATCAAAACCAGTTCCGAAGAGTTGGTGAACGACATTGTCTATCAGGTGGGTGCGATCCGCGAATTCGGGCGTCGCCATGGGATTCCTCTACAACATGTGAAACCACACGGCGCACTCTATATGGAGGCTGCGATCAATGAAGAGCTGTCGCAGTTGATGATTGATACCCTCAGCAAGACCTGCGGCGAGGCAATCATTTTTTGTATGGAATCCTCAAAAACACACGAGGTTGCCAAGCGCTGCGGTCATCCGGTGGTGCGCGAGTTCTTTGCCGACCGCGATTATGACAACAGCGGCTCAATCGTATTCAGACGTCAGGTGGCCAGGCCCAACCCGGAAACGATTGCTCAGAAGTGTATCAAGGCCTGCAAGACGGGCAAAGTTACGACTGTCGAAGGTGATGAGATGGAGATCGGGTTCGAGTCGATCTGCTTCCACTCGGACACACCCGGGGCATTGGAAATCGGCAGGGCGATCCGCGCGGGGCTGATCGGAGCCGGAATTACGATCGCGCCCGCAGCGACGGTTCTGGAACAAGCCGGTTAAGAAACACCGAGAATATTAGGGAAACAAAAATGGCAGTTATCCAATCACCACTTCCGGGAATCTTTTATCACAAGCCCACTCCCGAAGATCCGCCGTTCAGGTTGACGGGTGACGATGTTGCCGTCGGGGACACAATCGGGCTTGTCGAAGTCATGAAGACATTCATTGAAATCAAATCAGAGATTCCCGGAAAATTTGAAGGCTATGCGATCGCAGATGGCAGTCCGGTGACCGCTGGCGAAACACTGGCCGAATTGAGCGACTGATCATGACAATAGAGCGTTTATTCATAGCCAACCGGGGCGAGATTGCTGTCCGGATCATCCGTGCGGCCAGGGATCTTGGCATCACTACAATCCAGGCCTATTCGGTGGCCGATGCCGATATGCTGGCGGTGAAACTGGCTGACGAAGCAGTCTGTGTCGGGCCCGCTGCATCGAAAGACAGTTATTTGAACATCGAACGCATCATGAACGCGATTCAGGCAACCAGCGCTGACGCGGTTCACCCCGGTTATGGGTTTCTGGCAGAAAACCCCAAGTTCGCCCGGGCGGTTGAAGAAGCGGGTATCCGGTTTGTCGGGCCAAGCGCGGCTACGATCGAACGGATGGGCGACAAAGTTGCAGCGCGTCAGGCTGCCGAAGCCGCGGGTGTGCCAGTGGTTCCCGGCTCGAACGGCCGGATCGAGACAGTGGACGAAGCCGCTGTGATCGCCGCCGAGGTTGGTTATCCGGTGATGATCAAGGCTGCTGCGGGTGGCGGCGGGCGTGGTATCCGGGTGGCTGAAGACGAAGAACAGCTGCGCAACCTGGCACCACAAGCCAGGGCCGAGGCCGAAGCCGCCTTTGGCGACGGCGGGCTTTATCTTGAGCGGGCCGTACGGTCGCCACGTCATATCGAGGTGCAGATCCTTGGAGACGGTACCAATGCAGTGCATTGCTATGAGCGCGAGTGCTCACTGCAGCGGCGCCGTCAGAAAGTTTGGGAAGAGGCTGGTGCGGACTGTCTGGATGAAGAAACCCGTGACAGTCTCTGCGCGTCGGCTGTGGCACTGGCCAGGTCGGTAGGTTATCGCGGTGCCGGGACGCTGGAATACCTCTATGACGAGGCCAGCAATGAGTTCTTTTTCATCGAGATGAACACACGCATTCAAGTGGAACACCCGATCAGTGAAATGATCACTGGTGTCGATCTGGTGCAGGAAATGATCAAGGTTGCAGGCGGCGCGCCGCTGAGCATGTCGCAGGACCAGATCACCCGAACCGGCCATGCCATCGAAGTGCGGATCAACGCAGAGGATCCGATGTTGCAGTTCATGCCCTGGCCCGGAAAGCTTGAAACGATGACGATCCCTGAAGGAGAAGGCATTCGCTTCGACCATTTTCTTTACGAAGGGTATCAGATCCCGCCCTTCTACGATTCGCTTCTGGGCAAAGTCATTGTGCATGGGGTGGATCGGGCCGATGCCATAAACAAGCTCAAAGGTGCGCTGAATGATCTCGAGCTTGTCGGCCTGAAAACGACCATTCCATTGCATCTGGCGTTGGCCGACGACCCGGAAGTGCAGGCCGGAAATTTCCATACCCAGTGGCTGGAGCCATGGCTTGCAGCCGGCAATCTTGCCGCCGCCGCGACAACAGGAGGTGGATCGTGAAAACACGTTACACATTTGGGGGAGATGAGCACATCTATGTGGAAATGGATGAAGAGATGTCGCTGGACGCCTTTTTTAAATCTCTTTCCATGAGCAACGTTGTGCGTGCAGAAAATATCCCGGGCGTTACCGAGATTTGCCCCGCGAACGCTTCGTTTCAGGTGAAGTTCGACCCTGATGTCACACACCCCGACGAGATGATGAAACGAATTCAGGAGTTAGAGCACAAGGCCGAAGGCGCCGAAAAGCGGCTCGCGACCCGGATCATTGAGGTCCCGGTATTCTATCAAGACCCCTGGACACAAGAAACGCTGATGCGGTTTCGTGAACGGCATCAGGACCCGTCGGGTACCGATTTGGAATATGCCGCCCGGATCAACGGATACGACAATGCTGAGGCGTTCATCGAGGCGCATTATTCGTCGCCCTGGTTTGTGTCGATGGTCGGGTTCGTGGCCGGACTGCCTTTCCTTTACCAGTTGGTCGAGCGCGACAAGCAGTTACAGGTGCCGAAATACCTGCGCCCGCGTACAGATACGCCGAAGCAGACTGTGGGCTATGGCGGGTGTTTTTCCTGCATCTACTCGGTACGAGGGGCTGGTGGATACCAGATGTTCGGCATTACGCCGATGCCCATTTACGACCCCGAACAGGAGGTCAGCTATCTCAAGGACTTCATGGTCTTCTTCCGTCCTGGTGATGTTGTGAAGTGGAAGCCCATCGACCGTGAGGAATACGACCGTATCGTCGCCGCAGTGGAAGCGGGCACTTACACGCCGCGTATTGCTGAGGTGGATTTCGATCTGGCTGAATTCAACGCAGACATGGCCGGCACCAATGCGAAACTGATGGAGGCTCTCAATGGCTCTTAAGATCGTCAAACCGGGTCTGTTCACGTCAGTTCAGGATCTTGGCCGCCCCGGCTATTTCCATCTTGGTATTCCAATCAGCGGGGCGATGGATCGTTTTGCAATGCGGACGGCCAACATGCTGGTCGGCAATGCTGAGGACGCAGCCGGGCTGGAGGCTGTGTTCATGGGACCAGAGATCGAATTCACCGAGGATGCTGTCGTCGCCGTCACGGGAGCCAGCATGCCAATCATGGTCGATGGCGACCCTGTCGGGGGCTGGAGCTCATTCGCTGTGAAAGCCGGGCAGACGCTGAGTTTCGGTTTCCTGAAATCTGGCGCACGGATCTACATCGCCGTATCCGGAGGGATTGACACAACGCCTGATCTGGGAAGCCGTTCCACATATCCCATAGGGGCGCTTGGAGGTATCGAAGGCCGGCCGGTCCAGGCTGGCGACGAAATCCCTGTCGGCAACAGCAACCCTGTCGCAGCCGGGCGCACGGTGCAGACAGAATTGCGCAGGATGCCAGGATCGCCGGCTGAACTGCGGGTTCTGCCGGGGCTTTACTGGCACCGGCTGACGGAAGAGGCCGGGACGGGATTTTTCGAAGATACCTGGACCGTCGCGCCCGAGGCAGACCGGATGGGGTATCGCTTCAAAGGCGGGCGTGCATTGGAGTTCGTGGACCGCGAACAGCCCTTCGGCGCAGGCGCTGATCCGTCGAACATCGTCGATGGTTGCTATTCCTACGGGTCGATTCAGGTGCCGGGCGGAACCGAGCCCATTGTTCTGCACCGCGACGCGGTTTCAGGCGGAGGATACTTTACCCTTGGTGCCATCATTTCCGCAGATATGGACCTGATTGGCCAGTTGCAGCCGAACACACCGGTCAGGTTCGTCAAGGTCGATATGGAGCGAGCGCTCGCGGCCAGGGCGGACCGAAGGAAGATGTTACAGAAAATACGAGAAGAGCTCGTCTAAGAGCCGGAAAAACAAGCCGAAATTGCGGGTATCCGCACCAACTGAAAGAACTGACAAGGAGGTCAGAACAATGAAGCTCGTCCTGAAAACCACCGCGGCACTTGTACTTGCAACCGCGATCCCGGCGTCCGCCTTTGCCGGAGGTAGTTGGTATCCCTACGAGGCAGAAGAAGTCATGCCAGCATTCGCGTCTGATGGCGTGGTGAGCACGGTGACCTACACCCCGGTCGAGAAGGCCGAAAAGGCGTGGAATATTTGCGTGTCCTTTCCGCACATGAAAGACGCCTATTGGCTGGGCGTTGATTATGGTGTCGCAGATGAGGCTGAGCGTCTTGGTGTCAAGATGAACCTGGTCGAAGCAGGTGGCTACACCGAATTGGCCAAGCAGATCACCCAGATCGAGGATTGCGTTTCGGGCGGTGCTGACGCCGTTGTCATCGGTGCGATTTCCTATGAAGGCCTGAACAACGTGATTGGTGAAATCTCGGGCAAGGGCGTTCCGGTTATCGACGTGATTAACGGCGTATCGTCTGGCGACATTTCTGCGAAATCTCTGGTTTCGTTCAAAACAATGGGTGCCGAGACCGGCCGCTATCTGGCCGGAAAACACCCAGCGGGCAGCGAACCAGTGAAAGTTGGCTGGTTTCCTGGGCCAGCTGGCGCTGGCTGGGTTGAAGCTGCCCACGCGGGCTTCATGGAAGCCGTTGCAGGCTCAGCAGTTGAAGTTCTGGAACCACGCTTTGGCGACACCGGCAAAGAAACTCAGTTAAAACTGGTCGAAGACGTTTTACAGGCCAATCCCGACGTGCGCTATCTCGCGGGCACCGCCGTGACAGCTGAAGCGGCGCAAGGGCTGATCCGTGAACGTGGACTGCAAGGCAAAGTGGACCTTCTGGCCTTCTACATGACACCGGGGGTCTATACCGGGATCAAGCGGGGCTTCATCCTCGCTGCGCCTGCGGATTCCATGGTCGTTCAGGGCCGGATCGCGATTGACCAGGCCGTGCGGATTCTAGAAGGCAAGGATTACACCAAGCACGTTGGTCCGAAAATCTTCGTCGTCGACCCAAGCAACATCAACGATGTTGCGCGCGAAAACATTCTCCCGCCCGCTGGTTTTAAGCCTGTGTTTTCAGTGAACTGATCAGCCAAACCAACGAAAAGATGGGCCGGACCGGACAGTTTCGGCCCATATCACCGGAGTGGAAGATGACAAGCAAAACCATTATCAGAACCGAAGGTCTATCCAAGCGATACCCGGGGGTATTGGCTCTGAATTCGGTCGATTTCGACCTGACGCCCGGCGAGGTTCATGTCCTCTTCGGAGAGAATGGGGCAGGGAAGTCCACCCTGATCTCGATGCTCGCGGGTGCAAACACGCCGAGCGACGGAACAATTTATGTCGGAGAGAACAAAGTCGGTTTTGACAGCGTGGCTGATGCACAGTCCCACGGAATTTATACGGTATTTCAAGAGTTTTCACTGATCCCGACCCTTACGGTTGCCCAAAACATCTTTCTCGGATGGGAGCCGAAGATTGGCCCATTTATCGACCATCGCGCCATGCGCAAGCGCGCTAAAGAAATGTTCGATGAACTGGAATTTGATATAGACCCATCAGAAATCACTGCGCATCTGTCGCGGGCACAACAGCAGATGGTTGAGATTACAAAGGCCTTTCACGGGGATCTCTCGGTCCTGATCCTTGATGAGCCGACCGCATCACTTACTGACCGCGAAGTGGATCATCTGTTTGGTTTTATTGAAACGCTGAAAGCGCGGGGCGTCGGGATCGTCTACATCTCGCACAGGATGCAGGAATTCGCCCGTATCGCGGATCGGATCACAGTTCTGAGGGACGGCGCCAGGATCGGCACGGTCACAATGGCGGAAACCGACGATCACGCTTTGGTCGAAATGATGACAGGCCGGGCGATTTCCGCGATTTATCCGGAGATTCACAAAGGCGACGGTGATGTGCTGCTTCGGGTTGAGAAACTCCGCACAGCCGGGATCAAAGACTGTTCTTTCGAAATTCGAAGTGGCGAGGTGCTGGGAATTGCAGGTTTGGTGGGGTCGGGTAAATCAAGGTTGTTTCGGACAATAATGGGTCTGACGACAAGAATCGGCGGCAGGGTCACTTTGGCCGGTCGCGACATAACGCGCTCAACCACCCGCGAAATCATTCATGCAGGTGTTTATTACCTTTCCCCCGACCGGAAGCACGAGGGTCTGGACCTTGTCAAGGCATCCCAGGACAACCTCGCTTTGAACCCGGTAATGGATCGTTTCAAGGAAAAGATTTCGGGATGGGTCAACTGGAATGCGGTTGCGGCTAAAACCGAAGCTGTCGCTGACAAAGTCGAACTGACGGAAGCGTATCGCAAGAAGCTGGTTTCGCAACTTTCCGGTGGGAACCAGCAAAAGGTCCTGTTTGGCAAGGCATTCGGGCAGGATGTCGATATTTACATTTTTGATGAACCCACAGTCGGCGTCGACATAGGGACGCGAGCCGCATTGTACCGGCTAATCAAGGATCTCGCAGAATCTGGAAAGGCCGTTGTCGTGATCTCCTCCGACTTGCCTGAGGTCATGAACCTTTCCCACCGCCTGATCGTACTCGCACATGGACGTATTACCGCCGAGTTGAGTGGTGACGAAATGAGAGAGGATCAGATCCTGAAACACTTCTTCGACGAAAGCGGAACCACGGCATGAGCGATGAAACAAAAAACAAAACACTTCTGGACTGGATATTGCAGGTCTTTGTGCGCGTCGGCGTTCTGCCTTTCTTTCTGGCGATCGCGCTGGTGGTCTTCACCGCTTTGTCATCGAAGTTTTTGACCGGGCAAAACCTGATGAATGTGGCGCGTCAGTCGGTATATCTGGTGCTAGTCTCGCTTGGCCAGATGTTGGTGCTGATCTCCGGTGGGTTCGATTTGTCCGTAGGGACGGCCATCGCTTTGACTTCGGTGGTGTCAGCGACCGGGATGGTCTGGTTGTCCGGTGTGTTCCCTGACGCAATCTGGGTGGCCATTGCTCTTGGCGCATTTATGGGTTTTGGCGCTGCCCTTCTGGTCGGCGCCATCAACGGCATCGGTGTGGCCTTTTTCGATGTTTCACCCTTTATCATGACCCTGGGCGTGTCATCTGTTGGCGCCGGTCTTGCTCTGTTCCTGACGGGCGGGGTCCCGGTCAGTGGTCTTCCGTTCGCCTTTGGAGACATGTTCGGATTCGGCAGATTGTGGGGCGTTCCAACCCCGGTTGTCGTTGCCATAATCTGCATTGCAGTGATGTGGGTTTTCATGTCCCGCACCCGACTGGGCACCCAGATCTATGCCGTTGGTGGAAACATCAAAGCTGCACATCTTGCTGCGATCGACACCAAACGCACCCTGATGATGGCCTACATGATCTGCGCCCTCATAGCTTCTCTGACCGGGCTTTTGTTGACCGCACGTGTGGAATCGGGTGAAGCCAATCTTGGAGGCTCAATCGCCCTTGAATCAATCGCCGCCTGCGTGATTGCCGGTGTATCGCTCAGAGGCGGGATCGGACGGGTTGAGAATGTGGTGCTGGGCGGCTTCTTTATCGTCCTCGTCCAGAACGGAATGAACCTTGCACAGGTCAGTTCCTACATGCAGATGGTGCTGCTTGGCGCGCTTCTGATCCTTGCAGTGATCTTTGATCAACTCCGTTACCGGATCATCATGAGCGGCAGGTAGCCAGTACCCTGCAA
Organism: Candidatus Halocynthiibacter alkanivorans; assembly: GCF_003333265.1. Classification (GTDB taxonomy): domain Bacteria; phylum Pseudomonadota; class Alphaproteobacteria; order Rhodobacterales; family Rhodobacteraceae; genus Halocyntiibacter_A; species Halocyntiibacter_A alkanivorans. Next base: position 4,721 of record NZ_QOLB01000128.1, on the reverse strand, counting down.
AGAAGCCATAGAATGAACGTCAACAACCACTTCAATCAGGAACGTCACTATTACTCTGGCGATAACCTCAAGCTCAACTGCACCGCCGCTCTAGCTGAGTGGCGCCAACTTGGCACGGCGTTAAGAACAACCATACTGGCCTGTAGAGATGAGTTCGAAATTATCCGACACCAGCTTTTGGAAGTATTTGGGAGAGCGCGGCGCCGGTCTTATCCGGCGGCCGCGAAGTCTTGAGCCAGGGTTCGGAAGTTGTCGATTTCGATTTCCTCAATAGCGACAACATTTTCGGCCGCGTCTTTCAGCACCACAGCCACGTCGTTTGAGGCGGGCAGGGTGGTGAAGTGTACAAACACGTTGCTGTTGGCACCGGCGTGGACTTTGGTGGAGCCGAGGATGTCGCCCAACTCGCCGCCGATCAGTTCGACAACTTCAACCGTGCCGGCAATTTCGCAGCGTACAAGGTCAAGCTCGACACGGCTGTTGGTGTCCTGGTTGTAGCTGTCCAGGAAGATGTAGTTGACGCCGGAACCGGCGGAAGCGGAGGCTACGTTTCACACAGTACGGAAGCGGCGAGGGCGGATTCGAGGGCGATGTTTTTCATGTCATTGGCTTTCATATACCTGGGTGAATTCGGGACAGACTGTTTGATTTCCCGGCGTTTCCCGTTTCGATGCCCGGGAAATATGGCGGTAGAGAGGATTTTTAAGAGGCCGGTTCTGCGCGGAATCAGCTGCGTTTTTGCACGCACAATTTGTTGACATGAGGTGGCTTGAACATGACTTCCGGAACGCACATTCGAGCCGGTCCGTTATAAAAACCTGCCCCGATATAGAATATATTGCGGCCAGTTACGCCAGGTTTTCACGGCGATTTAGCCGACATTCCTCAAATGGAACCCGGTCCCTGTCAGCCTGCCTTGTGATAACGTAGTCAGTTATCGTAGCATCTAAGCGAGGTGTCGGATTTATCGAGCCGTCGCAATCGCGCATGCGAAATCCAGCTGTGCTCAACCGTTCCTGGCATGAAGATAACGCTGATGCCTTCACTAAGGCGGTGGCTGAAGCACAAGCCCCCTTCAGTCAGACGGGTGGTGATCTTTGTTTGTGGATTAAGGTAGTTATTTTGGGGGTATAGATGGGGGTGCCTGATCTTTTGTCAATTTTTATAGGAAACAATTACAATGCCTTACGGTCTGAATGTTGGTCCGTGTGGTGCACCATTAAAACTATCTTTAAAATCAAATAGTTATTTGAACATTGACGGGCTGACCGTTAGTTATTTTCTTTGATATCATGCGTCTGGGGGACACGTGGGGGACAAAGTGAATCATCCTTGCTAAAGTGGTTTCTGCATTTCACGAAATTTTGCCCAGCGCTTTCTTTGTGCTTCTGAGATCCTTTCTTTTCCTTCAATAGTTTTTGGGCCTGTGCTGGCGCCACCGTGATATTTGCAACGAGCTTTTCCAAGGATAGATAAATTTCTGCAAGCTTTGTTTTTTCGTGTCTTTGCGCCACAAGTTACGCGAAGGGGCTGAAGCGATAGGTCAATTGTTTCGGTCGTAAGGAATGCAAGCATCAATCGATAAGTGAGATCGATATTGTCGGATTCCTGTGAATCCATTGTGGTGGCTGTGGAAATTGCTGGTACGGGTTTTCTTTGTAAGTTTTTCATACCTAAATTTTAGCTTTTGCGAACAAAAAAGTAAGACCCGCGGAAGCGATATTTGACTATACTGTTCGTCGGAGAAGGCAATTCTCGGAGTGTCTACTGTTTTCAGGTTGGAGTAATCTGAAACCCCGTCCAATTCTTCATCATCTAAGATAAATCGCATTACTTAGCGCAAAACAATAGCGTACCTCGCCTTGGTTGAATCGGGCAAAGCTTTGGACCGGTTGCAATCAACTTGGGCGAATTAGTCCCGCATCGAGCCTGTGCTTACCTTGGCGATTTCAATTTGCCTCAAAGGCGAATACCCTCCGCACTAAAGAACAACCAAAAGATGAGAGCAGACATGCTGACAGGCCCAATCCGCACCCAAGTCGACCAAATCTGGAATGCCTTCTGGTCCGGTGGTGTGTCTAACCCGCTGTCCGTGATCGAACAGATTACCTACTTGCTGTTCATCAAACGGCTGGATGACCTCCACACGGTCGAAGAGAGCAAAGCAGAAATGCTTGGCGGTGAAATGGAACGCCGGATATTTCCGGTAGGAAACGACTCCAAGAACGAGCCTTACGAAAATCTGCGCTGGTCTCGTTTCAAGAATTTCGAAGCCCGCGAGATGATGCGGATCGTGGATGAACATGTCTTCCCGTATTTGCGCGAGTTGGGCGATGAAGGCTCCTCCTACGGCACCCATATGAAGGACGCGCGGCTTGGTTTTTCCAGCCCCGGCCTGCTCGCCAAAGTCGTTCAGATGCTTGACGAAATCCCGATGGAGGATCGGGACACCAAGCGCGACCTTTATGAATACATGCTGTCCCAGATCGCCAGCGCCGGACAGAACGGTCAATTCCGCACACCGCGCCATATCATCAACCTGATGGTCAATCTGATGGCGCCGGCGCCAAAGGATGTAATCTGTGATCCGGCCGCCGGCACCTGCGGCTTTCTGGTGGCGGCAGGTGAGTTCCTGCGTGACAACCATCCCAAGATGCTGCTCAACAAGGACAGCCGCGAACATTTCCACAAGGGCATGTTCCACGGCTTTGACTTTGACGCCACCATGCTGCGGATTGGCGCGATGAACATGACCCTGCACGGGGTCGAGAACCCGGATGTATCCTATCGCGACAGCCTGGCCGAAGAACATGGCGAGGATGCTGGACGCTATTCTTTGATCCTCGCCAACCCGCCCTTTGCCGGCTCACTCGACTATGACACCACCGCCAAAGACCTGTTGAAGGCGGTGAAAACCAAAAAGACTGAGCTGCTATTTGTCGCACTCTTCCTGCGCCTCATGCGTACTGGCGGGCGCGCGGCGGTGGTTGTGCCGGACGGTGTGCTGTTTGGCTCCTCCAAGGCGCACAAGGATATCCGGCGCATGCTGGTCGAGGATCACAAGCTGGATGCAATCATCAAACTGCCTTCGGGCGTGTTCCGCCCCTATGCCGGTGTGTCCTGCGCCATCGTGGTATTTACCAAGACCGGCGTCGGCGGCACCGGGGACGTCTGGTTCTACGACACGACAGCTGACGGCTATTCGCTGGACGACAAACGCACTCCATTGTTGGACGAGAGAAAGCTGGGCGTGACCCCGGCTGAGGCACTGGCCGGAGAAGATCACGCCAAGAACAACCTACCCGACATTCTGGCGCGCTGGAACGATCTGGATGGCGAGGGTGACCGCCCGCGCACCGCGCAGAGTTTCATGGTGCCCGCCGAGGACATTATCGCCACCGGCAGCTGGGACCTGTCCCTGAACCGCTACAAAGAGATCGTGCACGAAGAAATCGAGCACCAAGCCCCTGCCGAGATCATCGCCGAACTGCGCGAGATCGAAAAAGAGATTGCTGAGGGGCTGGATCGCCTGGAGGGGATGCTGGGATGAGCTGGCCGTTGGTCGCTCTCGGCGACATCACTTCAAAAATCGGCAGCGGCGCGACACCGCGTGGCGGGCAAAAGGCCTACAAAACGGAAGGCATTCCACTTATCCGAAGCATGAACGTTCACGATGGGAAATTCACTCCCAAAGGTCTCGCCTTCATTGATGAGGGCCAAGCGAGCGCATTGCAGAACGTCACCCTGTTTAAAGGCGACGTCCTTCTAAACATTACCGGTGCGTCTGTGGCTCGTTCATGCCGGTTGCCGCATGAGTATTCTGGCGGGCGCGTAAACCAGCATGTGGCGATTATTCGCCCTATGCACGAACGGCTCCTTCCAGAGTATTTGGAACACCTGCTGGTCAGCCCAACGACTAAGCGAGTTCTATTGGGAATAGCCAGCGGCGGTGCAACACGTGAAGCAATAACCAAAACAGCCATTGAAGAACTCAAGATCCTCCTCCCGCCGCTGGAGGAGCAGAAGCGGATTGCGGGGATACTGGATCAGGCTGATCTTGTCCCGATTTAGTTCCGGTCTCTTTCGAGCGATATTCGCAATGAAGGAGACAAGAAATGGCACCAAGATACAGCGAAGAATTCCAGCGTGACGCGGTTCGCATTGCAACGACCAGCGGCCTGACGCGACCCCGGATTGCGTCGGATTTGGGGGGTGGCGTTTCGACCCTGAACAAGTGGGTTCAACAACACCAGAACGACGACCTGATGTCTGGCCCACATGAAGATGTAGAGAAAGAGAACGCCCGCCTGCGCAAGGAAAACCGGGTTCTGCGCGAGGAGAGGGAGGTCCTAAAAAAGGCGACGATCTTCTTCGCAGGACAAAAGGCGTGAGGTTTGCCTTTGTCGACACCTGGAAGAAGATCTGGTCTATCGAGTTTCTCTGCAGTGTTTTGCAGGTGACTTCTCGCGGCTTTCGCGCTTGGAAATCCCGTTCCATCAGTCAACGTCAGCGTGATGACATGGTGCTTTTGGCGCATATCAGGGACCAGCACCGGCTTAGCCTGCAAAGCTATGGCCGACCGCGCATGACTCACGAATTGCAGGAGCTGGGGTTAAACGTTGGCCATCGTCGGATTGGTCGGCTGATGCGTGAGAATGGCATACGAGTTGTCAGGACGCGTAAATTCAAGGCCACAACCGACAGCAATCACGCGTTCAACA
>NZ_QOLB01000014.1 GCF_003333265.1 Candidatus Halocynthiibacter alkanivorans | reverse complement strand
ATGTGTCAGTTCATGCCTCAGTGAAAATAAATAATTTGCGAGTGTGGCTGGCACCGGAAAACACCCGTCTTGTTTTTGATTTATCGGGTGAGGTTAAGCATAAGATTTTCACTTTAAAGAATCCAGACAGAGTAGTGCTAGACGTTGAAGGCGTCACTTTAAATGTCGATTTAAATAAAGTTGATCTGGGAGAGTCTCCGGTAAAAAAGCTGAGGGCCGGCAGGGGATTACCCCTAAGGATTGTGCTCGATGTTTCGGAGCCACTAAAGCCCGTTAGTTTTTCACTGGCGCCCAGTGGTAATTACGGTCATCGTCTGGTCGTTGACTTGGGGCGAACAGCGGAGAAAAGGGCTGAAAAAATCAAGCCGTCAGTGACAAAAAAGGGTTTACCTGCACCTAGTGTTGCTCTTGTACTGCCTAGTGCTGATGTTGCTGCTGCAGCTAAACCACTAACGGGCAAAAAGCTCAGAGATATTGTGATAGCACTAGATGCCGGTCACGGTGGAGAGGATCCCGGAGCTATTGGTGCGTCGGGCTTGCGTGAAAAAGTTGTAGTATTGGCTATTGCTAAAGAGCTTGAAAAATTAATTGATGCTGAGCCTGGCTTTATATCACGGATGATCAGGCGCAATGATTATTATGTGAGTTTGCGTGGCCGTACTGCTATTGCGCGTAAAAAAAATGCGGATCTGTTTGTGTCGATTCACGCGGATGCTTTTAAAAATAAAAAAGCCAGCGGTGCTTCTGTCTGGGTTTTATCCAATCGCGGTGCGAGTAGTGAAGTAGGTCGCTGGTTGGCGCAAAAAGAAAACAGTTCCGATTTGATCGGGGGGGTTGGCAATCTCAGCTTGGGAGGCAAAGATAAAGTGCTCAAGGGGGTGTTGTTAGATATGTCGATGACTGCCTCACGAAAAGACAGCCGAGAAGTAGCGAAAAAGATTCACCAAAACATCAATAAATTTGCGAAAATGCATAAACCAAGTGTTGAACGAGCAGGTTTTTTGGTGTTGAAATCCCCAGATATACCATCGATTTTAATAGAGACAGGTTTTATCTCTAATCCGCAGGAAGAGCGAGCGTTAAAAACCACGGCTTATAGAAAAAAAATGGCACGCGCTATATTTAAAGGCATCAAAGAGCACTTTATCAATAAGCCGCCGGCCTTTACTGAAATATACCGACAAAAACACGGCGATGGATTAACTAAAAGAGTGCAGTATCAAGTGGTCAGTGGTGATTCTCTATCGCGTATTGCGCATCGTTACGGGGTCAAACTCGCCTCGTTAAAGTCCTTGAATAAAATGAAAAATGATAGAATTCGCATCGGTCAAAAATTGCAAATTCCCACCAGTTAAGTTTAACCCGGATATTGTATGCAATGCCGTGATGATAGCGCTGCTAATTGTTTTTACAGATTTTTTTTCGATTGAACGCCGTACTGGTATGTCCGGTTGATTGAGAAAGAAAAATCTGTAAAAACAAGGAGCAAGTTAGGGCACGAGCATTTGGGTGCAATATTCGGGTTAGAAATTAGTGCAGAGATAAAATATGCAGCGTATACAGTTACTGTCCCCCCGTTTAGCTAACCAAATCGCCGCCGGTGAAGTGGTTGAAAGACCGGCGTCAGTGGTAAAAGAGTTATTAGAGAACAGTCTAGATGCGGGGGCAACCAAGCTAGATGTCGATATCGAGCAGGGCGGTATTAAATTAATAAAAATCCGCGACAATGGCTTTGGTATTGAAAAAGATGACCTCTCGCTATCATTAAGTCGTCATGCCACTTCCAAAATTATTGAGTTGGCAGATCTTGAAGCAGTGGGCAGCTTAGGTTTTAGAGGGGAGGCGCTGGCCAGTATTAGCTCAGTGTCACGTCTCACACTTACCTCGCGCCGAAAAGATGCAGAGGCTGCTTGGTCGGTGCAAACCGAAGGGCGGGATATGTCAACGCAGATAACTCCGAGTTCACACCCTCAAGGTACCACCGTTGAAATGCGCGATTTGTTTTTTAATACGCCGGCGCGCAAGAAATTCCTGCGCACTGAGAATACCGAGTTCGGCCGGATTGATGAGGTTGTCAAACGTATTGCGCTGAGCCGTTTTGATGTCGGCGTGACCCTGCGCCACAACCAGCGCACGGTGCATCAACTTCAGCCAGCACAGACTATTCAGGAGAAGCAGCGACGCATCGGTCAGGTCTGTGGGCCTGCATTTCTGGAACATGCTGTTTTTATCGAGATGGAAGCATCCGGTCTGCGTTTGTGGGGCTGGGTATGTTTGCCGACCTTTTCGCGCAGTCAGCCAGACCTGCAGTACTTTTACGTCAACGGCCGTGTGATACGTGACAAACTGGTCTCCCATGCTATCAAGCAGGCGTACCGTGATGTGCTGTTTGGCGGCCGGCATCCGGCGTTTGTTTTGTATCTGGAGCTGCAGCCGTCGCTGGTCGATGTCAATGTTCATCCGACCAAGCATGAGGTGCGATTCCGTGATCAGCGCCTGGTTCATGACTTTCTGTTCCGCTCATTACACAAGGCCCTGGCCGATGTGCGTCCCAGCGATCACATGCAGGGCACGTCAGATCGCGACGATACTGTCGTGGGGCAGTCGAGCGCTGACAACTGGCAGAAGCCGGTTGAGCAGGCATCCCTGGGCTTGCGTGTTGACCAGAGCACGGGCGAAATTCTCCATAATGATTCTGCGCCGGTGTTGCAAAACAGTGCTCAGCGCTTTTCCAGTTACAGCGGGGCAAGCAGCAACAGTCGCGTCTTGGCTGACCAGGCGGCGCTCTATCAGAGCCTGGGTGAAGACAAGGAAATTCCGCCACTCGGATTTGCCCTGGCGCAGCTGCACGGCGTCTACATTCTGGCGCAGAATGCTGAAGGGCTGATTGTTGTGGATATGCATGCTGGGCACGAACGCATCACCTCTGAGCGCATGAAAACCGCCTGCGACACGCAGGGCATCAAGGCTCAGCCGCTGCTTGTGCCGGTCTCTCTGGCGGTCAGTCGCGCCGAGGCGGATTGTGCTGAGGAGCAGTCACAGTCACTGGCCGAGCTGGGTTTCGAGCTGGAAAGAGTTGCCGAAGAATCGATTGTCGTGCGCCAGGTACCGACTCTGCTGGCCCGCGCAAATGTTGAACAGCTGGTACGCGATGTGTTGTCTGATATTCGCGAGCACGGCCAGAGCGAACGAATCAGTGCCTATCGAGATGAACTGCTGTCAACCATGGCATGCCATGGGTCGGTGCGTGCCAATCGCCAACTCAGTGTACCGGAGATGAATGCCCTGCTGCGCCAGATGGAGCAGACCGAA
>NZ_QOLB01000083.1 GCF_003333265.1 Candidatus Halocynthiibacter alkanivorans | reverse complement strand
GGCGGTGGGGGGCGCAGACCGGTCCACAGGTCCGGGCTGCGCCCCTGCCAGCCGATAGCCAGCCGCGACCCTTAAAAGCGCAGACCCTGGTGCGGCAGCGAAGCCTTTTGCCCCCCGGGCGATCAGATCCCGCGGATAATATCGCGGTCCTGCAGCAGCGCCTGGGTGAGGTAGTCGACCAGCAGCCGCACCCGTTTCACCCGGCGCAGGTCAGCATGCAACAACACCCAGGTGGAGCGGCTGAGATCGGCACTGCTGCCGGGCATTTGCTGTAATTCGGGGAAATGGGTCAGTGCCCAGAGTGGCAGGAAGGACATGCCGCCGCCCTGGCGCACCAGGTGCAGGTGCATTTCCGGGTCGGCCACGGTGTGGCGCACACGGGCTTTGGCAAAGGGCGAGGCGTCCACCCAGCGCTGCAGTTCCGGCACCGGGCCATAGCCGATCCAGTTCAGCCCCTCGCCCTGTTTGCCGGCTTTTTCCGCGTGACGCTGCACATAGTCGCGGCTGGCCAGGATGCCGATCGGCAGGGCGAACAGTTTGCGCGCCACCACGTCTTCCGTAATTTCAGCCGCATGGCGGATGGAGATGTCGGTTTCCAGCCCGGTTATGCTTTCGATGTCAAAGGTCAGGCGGATTTCAAGTTCGATCTCCGGATAGAGCGCGGCGAACCGCGCCAGCACCGGCGCCAGCAGGTGATGCCCGGTCATCGGGTCCAGCGAGATGCGGATCAGGCCTGAGGCTTCACGGTCCAGCCCCTGCACGCCATTGCGCCCTCGGGTCAGCAGTTTTTCCGCCGCCAGCAAGTCTGGCAGCAGCGCTTCGCCGGCGGGGGTCAGCTCAAGCCCTTTGCGTGAACGGCGGAACAGTTGCACGCTGTAGCTCGTTTCCAACGCTTCCAGGTGGCGGCGCACGGTGGCATGGGTGGCATTGAGCTGTTCGGCGGCACCGCGCAGGCTGCCGCTGCGGGCAACCGCGAGGAAATAGGGGATCTGGGTCCAGTCCATCATCTTGTTTGGGTCCAAGTTTTTGCTGTGGTTTGTATCTGGACCATGTTGCGCCCTGATCGGGAGTAAACAAGCTAAAAATGAACCACGCGCAAAATACCTCCAGCGCCCTGTTAAATGGCTGACAGGGGGCGTGATTGGGCGAGAACCTGTGGCGTGGGCCGGGTCCCGGGGCCTGTGGTCGCGGCGAGCACAGGTGACGGCGACGGGTGACAGCGGCGGATGGCTGTTTTAGGCTGAATACATCAATATGGGAGGACGTGATGAAAATCATCTGGCTTGGCCATTCCGGCTTTCGCATTGAGATCGGCAATCAGGTGTTGCTGGTGGATCCCTGGCTCAGCGGCAATCCGATGTTTCCCGAAACACAGCGCGCAGAGGCCATTGCCGGTGCCACTCATATTCTGGTGAGCCACGCCCATGGCGATCATTCCGGTGATGCGCTGGTGCTTGCCCGCGAGCTGGATGTGCCTTTGGTGGGCATCTATGATCTGATGAGCTGGTGGGAGGCCAGTGAGGGTGTTTTGGCCATCGGCTTTAACAAAGGCGGCACTGTGGCACTTGGCGATGTGTCGGTGACCATGGTGAACGCGGTGCATTCCAATTCCCTGCCGGGGCCGGATGGCGCACCTGTCTGTGCCGGCTCAGAGGCCGGGTTCATGATCAAAGGCGCGGGCCATGTGATTTATTTTAGCGGCGACACCGATGTGATGGCGGATATGCAGATATTTGCCGACCTGCACGCGCCCGATATCGGCATCCTGTGCGCCGGCGGCCATTTCACTATGGACATGAAACGCGCCGCTTATGCGGCAAAACGGTTTTTCGACTTCGCCACCGTGATCCCCTGTCATTACCGCACATTCCCATTGCTGGAGCAGAGCGCCGCAGTGTTGGTGGCGGCTTTGCCGGGGGTGAATGTGATCGAACCCGAGGTGCTGCAGGCGATTGAGATCTGAGCCAGGTCGGTCCCGTGTCGCCCGCCGGAGCGGTGTCTAGTCGAGATCCAGGCTGCGTTGAAAACGGTTGCCGGCGCCGGGCAGGCGGGTGAAGCCCTGTGCCAGATAGATGTGCTGCGCGGTAATATTCTCCGGATGCGTGCTGACGGTCATGTAGCTGCAGCCGCGCGCCCGGGCCATTTTTTCAGCGGCCTTGACCAGATGGCTGCCCACCCCCTGACCCCGCATCCCGTCGCGGACAAACAGGTGGTGCAGATCAATGCCACGCAGGCCCAGTTGCAGCTGGATCCGGGGGCAGAGTGCGGCATAGCCAGCGAGCGAGGTGCCTGTGCCTGTGTCGACGCACGCGCCTGAGACGGGGGGTGTGCCCGCGTTGGAGGCTGTGGCTGTGCCGGGGCCGGTACCCGGGATCTGTTCCGCGACAATGACGGAGATCCATTTGTCGGGACCAAAGATTAGCGCGCGCAACTGTTCCAGCGTCAGTTCCGGCGTGTCGTGGTGATGGCGTGCCAGCAGGCAGACCATGTCCAGCAACTGTGGCAGGTCTGCCGTACGGGCGTTTCTTGTGACTGTATCCACCGCGATATCCGGGCGCATTCCGATCGCACCGGCAGGGGTGGTTGCTTGGGCTGTGCTCATGTCCTGGCTCCTGTGGTTTCGCCGCAGAGCGCAGATAAAAATACCGCCCTGAGGCGGCATGTTGCTGTTCAATAGTCAGCTGCCGCGCCTATGAGGAACGGGGGTAATAATAGAAATTGGATCTTGAATGGGTTGTCATAGCCTGAACCTGGACGGCCTTGGGGTCTCTGTCAACCGCGGCGCGGGGGCTGAACACAGTGATCGAACGATGCGGCGCAGAGCGCTGATGCAGAGCGCAGGCGATGCGGCCACGGTGCGGAGACACCGGGGCGCGCAGTAAGACCCACTTATTTGCCGCGCCAGATCCAGCCACCGCCAAAGATGCGGCTGCTGTCATTGTCATAGAACACGCAGGCCTGGCCGGGGCTGACACCTTCTTCGGCGACCACCAGTTCAATCTCGGCTTCGGTGGCTGAGATCGGCCGGATGACGGCATCACGTGGTGGCCGGGTCGAGCGCACCCGCACGCCGACATGCCATTCTTCGCGACTGTTGAAGGGCTCATCGCCCAGCCAGTTGATTTCGCGTACCGCAATGGTGCGGGTGGCCAGCAATGACTTGGGACCGACGATGACCTGGCGTTTGTCCACATCCAGACGCACGACATACAGCGGGTCGGCAAGACCACCGATGCCAAGGCCACGCCGCTGGCCGATGGTGTAATGCAACACCCCATTGTGCTGGGCCAGCACCTTGCCTTCGGTGTCGACAATATCGCCGGGCTCCGCCGCACCGGGCCGCAGTTTTTCAATCACCGAGGCGTAATTGCCGTTCGGCACGAAACAAATATCCTGGCTGTCGGGTTTATCAGCGACCGAGAGTCCATATTTTGCCGCCAATGCGCGGGTTTCCGCTTTGCTGGCCAGATGACCCAGAGGGAATCGCAGATATTCCAGCTGATCCGGCTTGGTCGAGAACAAGAAATAGCTCTGATCGCGATTCGCATCCGTAGCGGAATGAAGTTCCGGCCCGTTGGCGCCCATTTTGCGCTGAATATAATGACCGGTGGCCATGCAATCGGCGTCAAGATCTTTGGCGGTTTGCAGCAGATCCTTGAATTTCACCCGCTCATTGCAGCGAATGCAGGGCACAGGCGTGGCGCCGGCCAGATAGCTGTCGGCAAATTCATCGATCACGGCGTCCTGGAAAATGTTTTCATAATCAAGAACATAGTGGGGGAAACCCATCTCTTCAGCCACCCGGCGCGCGTCATGAATGTCACGACCAGCACAGCAGGCGCCCTTTTTGGCCAGTGCCGCCCCATGGTCATAGAGCTGCAGGGTGACGCCAATAACATCATAGCCTTGTTCGGCCAGTTGCGCCGCCACCACCGAGCTGTCGACACCACCGGACATGGCCACGACGACCCGCGTTTCGGCGGGAGACTTGGGAAAACCAAGCGAATTCAGCGGGTGTGTTTTGCCGTCCAAAGCCATTTTGGCGCCTTTCGTAGAAGAAGTCTGACGGAATATAGGAAAAGTCTAACTACTCTCAAGGGCTGGTTTCATTTCTGATTAAGTATCTTGCCTCAAATTTAGTACCAATACGACTGAGGGTGAGACTATGTATTTGAAAAAAGTGGACGGGCCGCGTGCGGTCACGCTGCCGGATGGCAGTATTATGACCCGGGCAGACCTGCCTCCGGCTGAAACGCGGCGCTGGGTGGCGTCACGCAAAGCGGCGGTGGTGAAAGGCGTGGTGTACGGGTTGATTCCCCTGGCTGAGGCGCTGGAGACCTATGGGTTGTCAGACGAAGAGTACGATGGCTGGCAAAAAGCGGCGGAAAAACATGGCATTTCCGCGCTGAAAGCAACACTGGCACAAAAATTCCGTTAATTATTTGCCAGCGTTTACTATTCTTGCACTGCTGATAACGTGTCGTTAACCATTTCTGTGGAAAGTGGTAAACGAATGATGATGGAAGCAGTGGAGAATAATAATGCGCATTTTGCTGGTCGAGGACGATCCCACCACGGCGAAAAGCATCGAGCTGATGCTGACCCATGCCAATCTGAACGTTTACACAACGGATCTGGGCGAAGAGGGCATCGATCTTGCCAAGCTTTATGATTACGACCTGATCCTGCTGGATCTGGGTCTGCCGGACATGAACGGGCATGAGGTGCTGCGTCAGCTGCGCCTGGCCCGGGTCGACACACCGATCCTGATTCTGTCCGGTGACGACGACACCGACAGCAAAATCAAAGGGTTTGGTTTTGGCGCCGATGACTATCTGACCAAACCGTTCCACCGCGAAGAACTGGTGGCGCGTATCCACGCGATCATCCGCCGCTCCAAAGGTCACAGCCAGTCGATTATCCAGACCGGCCGCATCGGGGTAAACCTGGATGCCAAAACCGTTTCTGTCGCTGGCAAGTCAGTGCATCTGACCGGCAAAGAGTACCAGATGCTGGAACTCCTGAGCCTGCGCAAGGGCACCACGCTGACCAAGGAAATGTTCCTCAACCATCTCTATGGCGGCATGGATGAACCCGAGCTGAAAATCATCGACGTGTTCATTTGTAAACTGCGCAAAAAACTGTCCAACGCGACAGATGGCGACAATTACATCGAAACAGTCTGGGGCCGGGGCTACGTTTTGCGTGATCCGGAACCCGTAGAGGATGATCAGAAAATCGCCGTTGGCGCCTGATCTGAACCGATAAGAAAGGTAGCAGCACTGCGGCTTGCCCCCTGGTGCTGTGTGAACCTTCGCGGAGATTGCTCCGCTTCCATTTTGCACGATATCTGGACCTTCCTTGCGCTGCCCTGTTTTGGGGCCAGCCGGGGGAGGTTTTTTTCGTCTCCGGCCGTGAAGTGTTACGCCCAGGCCCGCTGCGGTCTCCCAGCGTGTTCATTTCACCACCAGGGCGGGGCGTGCGATGGCAGGCGGGCCTGTCACCCCGTGTGCTGGCGGGCAAGGCCTGTTCAATGCGGAGCGCCGCTGAACGCCCACCGACACTTAAACGCGCTGCATCCGCAGCTCATCACCGCAGCAGGGGGGCAGCCTGCTACGGCGGGCATTGCGGACTGACGAGTTTGCGGACCTGGTGGCTGATTTCACAGCTTGTGGCTGACCGGAGCCCAGGTTGGCGATACGCCGGTCACGCGCCTGGTCTGGCAAGCAGCTCTGCGGCGGTTCAGGGCGGAACGCGACTGGTGGCGTGCCTGGTTGCCTGCCGGCAGGCGGGGGACCAGGATGGCGCCTGGACCGGCGCCTGCAGTTTGGGCTGCGGGCGGGGCGGGGCTGTGGTGGAAAGCGCTGCACCCGGTTGGGAAATTGGCTTTTATGGGCCGGGGCGATCCTGTAGGGGTTTGACCAATTGCCCGGAGACAGGAAAGATGGTTTTTCTTCCCCCCAGGGACCAATGGATGAGGCCTTTCATGTCTGACACCCCACATGTGCAAATTGTGACCCCTGACAATCTGAGCGAGGATCAGGCGCGCGGTGAACTGGCACGGCTGGCGCTTCTGCTGGGTGCGGCCAACATCGCTTATCACCGCGAGGATACTCCTGAGATCAGTGACGCTGACTATGACGCGGCCAAACGGCGCAACGCGGCGATTGAAGCGCGGTTTCCGGATCTGAAGCTGGCCGACAGCGCCAGTGATCAAGTCGGCGCGCCGGCAAAAGACGGTTTTTCAAAGGTCAGCCATGCGGTGCGTATGCTGTCGCTGTCCAATGCCTTTGAAGACGAGGATGTCGCCGGGTTTGAAGCCCAGGTGCGCAAGTTCCTCGGCGCGCCAGGCAAAATCCTTTTTACGGCTGAGCCCAAGATTGACGGGCTGTCGCTGTCCTTGCGCTATGAAAACGGCGTGCTGGTGCAGGCGGCGACCCGGGGTGACGGCGAGGTGGGGGAAAACGTCACCGCCAATGCGCGCACTATTGCCGATATTCCACAGCAGATCAGTGGGGCACCTGAAGTGCTTGAGGTCCGCGGCGAGGTCTATATGAGCCACGCGGATTTTGCGGCGTTGAACACCCGTCAGGCGGCGCGCGGCGGCAAGGAATTCGCCAATCCGCGCAACGCGGCGGCGGGCTCGCTGCGCCAGCTCGATGCGGAGATCACAAGGGCGCGGCCACTTAAGTTCTTTGCTTATGCCTGGGGAGAGTTGTCGACGCCATTGGCGGACACCCAGATGGGGGCGATGAACCGGCTCACCGGGTTTGGTTTTGCCGTGAACCCGCTGACAAAACTGTGTCAGGGGCGCGACGAGCTGATCAGCCATTACCGCAACATTGAGGTGCAGCGCGCCAGCCTGGGCTATGACATCGACGGGGTGGTTTATAAGGTTGATAACCTTGAGCTTCAGCACCGGCTGGGGTTTCGTTCCACTACGCCGCGTTGGGCGATTGCGCATAAATTCCCTGCAGAACTGGCCTGGACCCGGCTGAACGCGATCGACATTCAGGTCGGGCGCACCGGGGCTTTGTCGCCGGTGGCGCGGCTGGATCCGGTGACGGTGGGCGGTGTGGTGGTGTCCAACGCGACGCTGCACAATGAAGACTATATTGCCGGGCGCGATGGCAAGGGCGACGAGATCCGCGGTGGCAAAGACATCCGCGTCGGCGACTGGGTGCAGGTCTATCGCGCCGGCGATGTGATCCCGAAAATCGCCGATGTGGATCTGTCCAAACGCCCGGCAGAGGCGGTGCCCTTTGTCTTTCCACAGGGCTGTCCGCAGTGTCAGTCCGCCACCCTGCGTGAAGAGGGGGATTCGGTGCGCCGTTGCACCGGCGGCATGATCTGCCCGGCACAAGTGGTGGAAAGGCTGAAGCATTTTGTCTCGCGCGGGGCATTTGACATCGATGGGCTTGGCGCCAAACAGGTGGAAGCGTTTTATAAGGACGACATCCTGCCGGTGCGCGAGCCGGCCGATATCTTTAACCTGCGCGCGCGGGACCTGGCGCTGTTGGAGCAGTTGAAAAACCGTGCGGCTGGCGATGGTGCGCTGATCTCAGGACGGCTGAAGACGCGCGATGGCTGGGGTGAAAAATCCGCTGCCAGCTTGTTTAACGCTATTGATGAAAAACGCAGCATCCCGCTGCACCGGGTGATTTTCGCGCTGGGTATCCGCCATGTGGGTGACAATTCCTCAGCACTTCTGGCCAGTCACTATGTGTCCTGGACGGCGTTTGAAGCGGCGATGAGCACGGCCAGCCTCAATGAGGGCGCGGCCTGGGAGGATCTGATGTCGATTGACGGGGTGGGCGCGGTGATGGCGACCTCGGTGATCATGGCGTTCCAACAAGACGGCGAGCGGGCGATGATCGACCGGCTTATCGCGCAATTGCAGGTGCAGGACGCCGAGCAGCGCGACACCGAGGGCAGCCCGGTGGCCGGAAAGGTGGTGGTGTTCACCGGCACGCTGGAGAAAATGACCCGGGCCGAAGCCAAAGCGCGGGCGGAAAGTCTGGGCGCAAAAGTCGCCGGATCGGTGTCACGCAAGACCGATATTCTGGTGGCGGGGCCGGGCGCGGGCTCCAAGGCGAAAAAGGCCGCCGATCTGGGGGTGGAAACGCTTGACGAGGACGGCTGGCTGGCCTTGATTGAGGGGCTATGAGCCAGAGACCGACGCAACGTTTCCCGCTGTTGGCCGGACTCGAGACCCTGCCGGGTGTCGGGCCGAAAACCGCGAAGAATTTCACCCAGATGGCGGTGGAAAAGCCGCGTGACCTGTTGTTCACGCTGCCCCATTCGGTGGTTGACCGGCGCCAGAAAACATCCGTTCTTGAGGTGGTGCCAGGCGATATTGGCACCATTGCGGTGACCGTGGCGCGCCATCAGCGCCCGTCGCGCCGCGGTCTGCCGTATCGGGTGTATGTGGAAGACGCGCAGACCACGTTTCAGCTGGTATTTTTCCGCGGATCCGACGAGTGGTATGAAAAACAGCTGCCACTTGGGGCGCAGCGGGTGGTCTCGGGCAAAGTCGAGATCTTTGACGGGGTGGCGCAGATCGCCCATCCCGATCACATCCTGACCCCGGAAGAAGCCGGTGATCTTGAAGGGTTTGAGCCGGTCTATCCGCTGACCTCTGGTATCACCCAGAAAGTGGTGGCCAAGGCGGTGCAGGGCGCGATGAGCCGGTTGCCCGATCTGGAGGAATGGATTGACCCCGGGCAGCGGGCGAAAGAATCCTGGCCCACGATGGCCGAGGCACTGAAGGCGGCGCATGCGCCGGTCAGTGCCGGCGAGATTGCACCGGAGGCGCCGGCGCGTCAGCGGCTGGCCTATGACGAGTTGTTTTCGCATCAAATCACCCTGGCGCTGGCCCGCGCTGCACAGCGGAAAAGCAAGGGTATCATTTCAGGTGGTGATGGAGCTTTGCGCTCTAAGGTGTTGTCAGAGTTAAGTTTCCGACCAACTGGCGCCCAGATGCGTTCCATTGATGAGATTGCCGCGGATATGGGGAATCCGGTGCGGATGAACCGGTTGCTGCAGGGCGATGTTGGCTCCGGCAAGACGCTGGTGGCACTGATGGCGCTGCTGGTGGCGGTGGAGGCCGGCGGTCAGGGCGTGATGATGGCGCCCACCGGCATCCTGGCTCAACAGCATCTGGCCGGGCTGCGGCCCTTGGCGGAAAGCGCCGGGGTGGTGCTGGAAATTCTCACCGGGCGCGACAAGGGGCGCGAACGGGCGGCCAAGCTTGAGGCGCTTAAGCGGGGCGATATCCAGATCCTGGTTGGCACCCACGCGGTGTTTCAGAAGGATGTGGAGTTCCACAATCTGCGCCTGTCGGTGATTGATGAGCAACACCGCTTTGGCGTGGCGCAGCGGATGGAGCTTGGTGCCAAGGGCGTGGCGGTGGATGTGCTGGTGATGACAGCGACGCCGATCCCGCGCTCGCTGTCGCTGGCGCAATATGGCGATATGGATATTTCGGTGCTGGATGAAAAGCCGCCGGGGCGCACGCCGGTGAAAACCGCACTGGTGTCGGCCGGACGCATGGAAGAGGTGGTGGCACATCTGCGCACGGCGGTTGCTGAGGGGCGCCAGGCCTATTGGGTCTGCCCACTGGTGGAAGAAAGCGAAACTGTGGACATGACCGCGGCGAGTGAGCGGTTCAAACATCTGCGCGCCGCTTTGGGAGAAGGGGTTGTTGGCCTCGTGCACGGGCAGATGCCGCCCAAAGACAAAGACGCGGCGATGGCGCGTTTTGTTGCCGGCGAGACATCAGTGCTGGTGGCGACCACGGTGATTGAAGTTGGGGTCGATGTGGCCAATGCCTCGATCATGGTGATTGAACAGGCCGAAAAATTTGGCCTGGCGCAATTGCACCAGTTACGCGGGCGGGTCGGGCGCGGCGCGGCGGCTTCAACCTGTCTGTTGATGTTTTCCCCCGACCTGACTGAAAACGGCCGCCGCAGGCTTGAAATTCTGCGCGAAACTGAGGACGGGTTCCGGATCTCGGAAGAGGATCTGCGCATGCGCGGCGCCGGCGATGTCATTGGCACCGCCCAGTCCGGGCTGCCGCGGTTTCGTGTCGCCGATCTGGAACGCCAAACCGCACTGATGGCCGTGGCGCAGTCGGATGCCCGCAAATTGCTGCATGATGATCCGGCGTTAACAAGTGCGCGCGGCAAGGCGGCGCGGCAGTTGCTGTGGCTGATGGAGCAGGATAAGGCAATTCGTTTAATTTCAGTGGGTTAGCACCTTGGTGCGCATTTTGTTCACAAATGTTCTCATAAAGTTCTTTACAGGTGGGGGTGCAAAGTGGAACAAAGGGGCAACAAGACATTAACCAACTGAAAGGCAGCTAAGATGATCCGAGATATCAAAACCGTGTTGCACCGGTCCCAGGCAACCCTGGTACTGGACCTGGCGGGCGCTGCGGCGCTGGCTGTCATGTTGGTTGCTGCCTTGCTTATCCCGGCTCTGGTGTAGTCCCACACCGGTACCGGCTTCTGCCTGCGGCCTGTAACGCGCACTGATTTACCCAATGATCACTGTTCGCATGACCTGTCCCACGGGGGGGAAACCATTTCTGCCGCCCCGTCGTCAACAGGACCGCCACTTCCGCCGCCATCCTTACGGATGTGCGGCGGCTTTTTTTTGTTTTTGATTTTTTGTTGATTTGGCGGGATGAGTTCCGCCTGAGGCGAAGAGCACCGTTCCGTAAATCCATGGCACTATTGTGCGGCCATAAGTTAATTCTCAGCAGTGTCAGCCCGGCGGTGACCAGACAGCGGTGCGCGGCCTGTTGCTGCGGGCTATCAGAGAAAGAGGTGGCGTGCCTCCGGCTGGAACAGGTCAGTGCAACCGCGGCAGTCACCGCGTATAATTTGAACCCTGGCACGGCGCTCAGGCGGGCTGTTCCAGCAGTTCCAGCGCTTCTACAGAGGCCTCAAGCGCCAGCAGGATAGAGGCGTGGCGGTTCTTATACTCGCGTGCTGGTACCAGCACGTCCAGCCCGTCAAACGGCGCATCGGGCGCCGGGCCACCGTCTTTGAGCATCGATTTCAGTTGATCCCGGGCGCTGCGGACCTGATCCGCGGTGCTGCCGAGAATGGCACTGCCAACCACAGAGGCGGCGGCCTGGCCTAACGCGCAGGCTTTGACGTCCTGGCCAAAGCCGCTGATTTTACCACCGGTCACATCGATATCGACAGTCACGGTCGAGCCACAGAGCGGGGCGCGGCGTTTGACGCTGGCCTGGGGCGCGGTGAGACGCTCCGTCAGCGGGATATCAGCGGCCAGAGCCAGGATGCGGCTGGAATAAAGAGAAATAAGGTCGGCGTTGCTCATGGCGGGATCCTGGTGTGGTCGGCAGTGGGGCCAGTCCGTGCTGGCGGGAAGGTTTGGCAGGGCGCACCGGCAGGGCTTGCTGGCAGGGCCGCTGCTGTCATAGATAGGGCAGGAATACAGATATGAAAAGGAGTTCCCCATGGGTTTTGATGTCACATCTCTGAAGTTTGACGACCGGGGTCTGTTGCCGGCGATCGCCCAGGACGCAGACAGCGGCGAGGTGCTGATGCTGGCCTGGATGAATGCGGAGGCGGTGGAGCGCACCCTGGCGAGTGGCCGGGTGACCTATTGGTCGCGCTCGCGCCAGTCCTTCTGGGTCAAGGGCGAGAGCTCGGGCCATGTGCAGGAACTGGTGGAGCTGCGTTTTGACTGTGACCGTGACTGTGTACTGGTGCAGGTGCGCCAGCATGGTCCCGCCTGCCACACCCTGCGGCGCAGCTGTTTTTACACCGCGGTGCAGGCGGGGGATGAGGTTGAGTTGATGGCGCCGGAACCGGGGTGATCTGGCGGGCTGAACGGCTGTCATGACCTGACAGGGCGGTGCCGGCAGCCAGATGTCTGCGGCGCATGCAGCGGTGAGCTCATGGAATGGCCTGGCGGCCATGCTCTTTTTTTTCGCGGTGCCTCACGGCCAGGGGACGTAACGATCTGATGTAGCGACTGCGTTGACGTCGTAAAACAACAACAGGTTTTAAAGAGAACAGCAAAAAACTGCTCAGGGCTCACCACAGCAGCAACGCAGCCGCCCGTCACCCGCCAGCCCCGACAGGCGGCGCGGCGCGGTCAAGTTAAATGACGGTGTCCACACGGCGTGCCGCGCGGAGCCTCCGCAATTTGCCTTGAGCGCTGTGCTTTGCCTGTCTTTCGGGGCCTGCGACGGGCGGCTCCGCAGCAGCAGTTTCGGCGGACGGTCACGCGGCGCATGGGCTGGTTGGACCCGGTGGCGCGATTGTGGCTCAGAGTCCGACCATCTGGCGGATATCGGCCGGGCTGGCGCCCTCGCTGCGGTATTTGGCAATGGCGCGGGCATCATCGCGTTTGGCCAGCCGCTTGCCAGTCTCGTCCCGGATCAGCCGGTGGTGGTGATACAGAGGCACGGGCAAGCCGAGCAGCTGTTGCAGCAGCACATGGATACGGGTGGCGTCAAACAGGTCCTGGCCGCGCACCACGTGGCTGATGTCCTGGGCAGCGTCATCCAGAACCACAGCAAGGTGGTAGCTGGTGCCCATGTCACGCCGCGCCAGCACGATGTCCCCGACGCTGTCGCAGTAGTGTTGCGCTGTGGTGGTGATGGTGCCGGTCTCACCAGACGGCCCCTGGCCGGATTCGATGAAGATGCGCGTGCCGGCGAGCTCTGCCGCACGTTTCATATTCAGGCGCAGGGTGGTGTCTGTGGGAGGTATTGTCTGACTGTTGCGCTGGGGATCGCGGTCGCTATGGCCACCCGGGCGGCAAGTGCCGGGATAGATCAGCCCGTCGGGGCCGTGCAGGGGGACGTTTTGCGGATATGTGCCTTCCTGCGGCGCGCTGCTGGCGGCGGCGATGTCCTTGCGGGAGCAGTTGCAGGGGTAGAGCAGGCCCTGCGCCCAAAGCCGGTCCAGCGCTGCCTGGTAGCGCGCCATCTGATCTGACTGGCGCGGCACATCCCCGTCCCAGCTGAGGCCGAGCCAGTGCAGGTCGTCATAAATCTGCGCCTCCCAGGCTGGGCGGGCGCGGCTTTGATCGATGTCTTCAATGCGCAGCAGAAACGCGCCGCCCGCCGCCCGCGCCATGTCATGGGCCAACAGCGCTGAGAAGGCATGGCCCAGGTGCAGTGGCCCGGTCGGGGATGGGGCGAAACGGCTGCGCATCAGGTCTCAGCCCTGCGCCAGCCAGCTGGTCCATTCTTCTTTGGCACGGTCAGTATAGGCTTTGTAGCGGTCCTTGCGGCCGCGCCGTCCCGATTTCAGCCCGTCAACCGGGTGAAACAGGCCGAAATTGACATTCATCGGTTGGAAGGTTTTGGCCTCGGCGCCGCCGGTGATGTGGTGCACCAGCGCGCCCATCGCGGTATTGGCCGGGACGGTGTTAAGCGGTGTGCCAAGGATTTCAGCTGCGGCGAGACGGCCGGCGAGCAGACCCATGGCGGCGCTTTCCACATAACCTTCAACACCGGTGATCTGACCGGCAAAACGGATATGGGGCTGTGATTTCAGCCGCATCTGATTGTCCAGCAGGGTGGGCGAATTCAGGAATGTGTTGCGGTGGATGCCGCCGAGCCGCGCGAAAGAGGCGTTTTGCAGCCCGGGGATCATTTTCAGCACTTCGGTCTGGGCGCCGTATTTCATCTTGGTCTGAAAACCAACGATGTTGTAGAGCGTGCCCAGTTGGTTGTCGCGGCGCAGTTGCACCACGGCGTAGGCTTTGTTCTCGGGCTCGTGCGCATTGGTCAGACCCACCGGTTTCATCGGGCCAAAACGAAGCGTTTCGCGGCCGCGCTCCGCCATCACTTCAATCGGCAGGCAGCCGTCGAAATAACCGGCCGTTTCATTCTCGTGGAACTCGGTTTTTTCCGCTGCCAGCAGCGCGTCGATAAAGGCCTCATACTGGTCTTTGGTCATAGGGCAGTTGAGATAGGCTTTTTGCTCTTCTTCGGTCGCGCCCTTGTCGTAACGCGACTGCATCCAGGCCACATCCATATCGATGCTTTCGGCATAGACGATCGGGGCGATGGCATCAAAAAACGCCAGCGCATCGGCGCCGGTTTCCTTGCGGATCGCTTCGCCCAGCCCGGCAGATGTCAGCGGGCCGGTGGCGATGATCCAGTGGCCCTCAGTGGGAAGTTCAGTGATTTCACCGTATTGCACGGTGACATTGGGGTGGGCCAGCAGGCGGTCTGTCACGCCCTGGGCAAAAGCGTCGCGGTCCACCGCCAGCGCGCCACCAGCGGGAAGCTTGTGTACCCCAGCCATTTCCATGATCAGACCACCGGCCTGGCGCATTTCCCAGTGCAACAGCCCCACAGCGTTCTGCTCATCATCGTCTGAGCGGAAGGAGTTGGAGCAGACCATTTCGGCCAGATTGCCGGTCTGGTGCGCAAAGGTTTCCACCTGGGGGCGCATTTCGTGCAGCACCACCTGGATGCCAAGTTCGGCGGCTTGCCAGGCTGCTTCAGCCCCGGCCATGCCACCACCAATGATATTGAGCGTTTGTGTCATGAGGGGGATGTAGCCCTGCGCGGCGGTAAATGCAAAGGGTTCTGCGATGGGAGTGGCGGGCGCCTGCGTGCCCCGGGCAAGAGGGGGTGCGCCACAACAAAACTTCTGTCTGTTCTGCGCCCGATGTCGCGGGCTGGCCGGATCCTGCCGGGCTGCCTCCAGTGGGGCATTGGGCGGGAGTATGTCCGGTTTGATGCAGGCAAGTTTTGCTGCCCTGTGGCGCACCCAGGCCCGTTACCGGTGGAGACAGAGCGGCGCCGGAGACCCCGTCCTGACCACACTGGCCGGGCTGATCTGCACGTTATGACGCAAATTTTAGCGGTTAGGAATATGTTAAGTATCCAATTGGTTAACACGTAAACTTAATCTAAAATAGTAGAAAACCTGGGCCTGCAGGCGAAGATGATATTGTGTTGAGCGCTTGGCAGGTTGCGCCTGATCGGGTGTGAATACTGCCGGCCTGCTGGTCG
The DNA here is from genome assembly GCF_003333265.1 of Candidatus Halocynthiibacter alkanivorans. Taxonomy (GTDB): domain Bacteria; phylum Pseudomonadota; class Alphaproteobacteria; order Rhodobacterales; family Rhodobacteraceae; genus Halocyntiibacter_A; species Halocyntiibacter_A alkanivorans. The sequence goes on along the minus strand of NZ_QOLB01000083.1, from coordinate 11,152 downwards.
CGGACGCTGCCAGGCGGACGCTGCCAGGCGGGCGCTGCCAGGCGGGCGCCGGATGACCTTCCCGTCGGGTCTGCCATGGCAGTGAATTTCTGAGACGGCGCCTTGGCGGTGCTGAGGTGCGCGCGAGGCACTGAGCTGATGCCCGTCGGGCCCGAATTGCGGCGTTCATTGCGCCTGTATGGTATCGGCGGGGTTTTCAGCCTGTGCCGCCAGCCGCGTTGCTATATTGCAAAAGATCCCAGGGCGCGCCGTGCAGGTCTTCAAAAACGGCAACAATACCATAGGGTTCAAAGCGGGGCTTCTCGCGGAAGGTCACACCACTGGCCAGCATATGTTTGTGCATGGCGTCAAAATCATCGGTTTCCAGGAAAAATCCGACGCGGCCGCCGTGTTGATTGCCGATGGCGGCACGTTGTGTGTCCGTGGTGGCGCGGCCGATCAATATTGCGTGGCTTGCGTCCGGATGCGGCGCCATGCGCACCCAGCGTTTTCCGCCGCCTTTGTCGGTATCTTCCAGCAGATGAAAGCGCAGTGCATGTTGGAACCACTCAATAGTGGGATCATACTCATCCGTCATAAAGGTGATTAAAGACAAAGCGTTGTGCATCGAAGTTCACCTGATGAAATCAGTATACCTGCCCACCGGACCTGTTGGCGTTCAGATGAAAATCAGCCCGCCGCAGATAGACTGCAGCGGGCCGGGATGTTCAGCTGTCAGCCGGTTCAGCCGGGCCGCCCGTGTCGGGGGCTGTTTCCGCAGCAGTCTCGGTGACGACCACCGCATCGGCGATGATTTCGTCATCCTCACCTTGCTCGGCAATCCAGGCAACGGAGACAACGACTTCGTTTTTGCCAGTGTCAAAGACCTTAACGCCGCCGGCAGAACGCGACCGGAAGGAGATGCCTTTGACCGGGCAGCGGATCGACTGGCCTTTGGACGTGGCCAGCATGATCTGGTCTTCCAGCGCCACCGGGAAGGAGGCGACCAGCGCACCGCCGCGCATGGCTTTGTCCATCGCCGCAACACCCATGCCACCACGACCGCGCACAGGATAGCCGTGGCTGGAGCTGAGTTTGCCGGTGCCGGATGCGGAAATGGTCAGGATCAGGTCTTCGGCGGCCTGCATTTCTTCAAAGCGCTCCGGGCTGATATTGCCGGTTGCCGCTTCGTCTTCGTCGCCATTGTCGCTTTCATCGGCACCGGCCAGCTGGCGGCGCATTTTGAGATAGGCGATGCGCTCATCTGAATCGGCTTCAAAGTGACGGATCACCGACATGGAAACCACCTCGTCTTTGCCGGTCAGTCTGATGCCACGCACCCCGACCGAACTGCGGCTGTTAAAGACGCGCACCTCAGTGGACGGGAAACGAATGGCGCGGCCCGATGCGGTGACCAGCATCACATCGTCCTCAGGGGTACAGATGCGGGCGTTGATCAGACGGGTGCCAGCGTGATCATCCTCAAACTTCATTGCGATTTTGCCGTTGCGCATCACATTGGTGAAGTCTGACAAGCGGTTACGGCGCACAGTTCCAGCGGACGTCGCAAAGACAATCTGCAGATCGCCCCAGTCTTTGTCCGGTGCATCCACCGGCATGATGGCGGCGACAGACACCCCGGGCGGGATCGGCAGAATGTTAACAATGGCTTTGCCCTTGGCGGTACGACCGCCCTGAGGCAGGCGCCAGGTCTTGAGTTTGTAGACCATGCCGTCGGTGGTAAAGAACAACAGCTGGGTGTGGGTATTGGCCACAAACAGGTTGGTGACCACGTCTTCTTCTTTGGTCTGCATGCCGCCGACACCTTTGCCGCCGCGCCGTTGGGCGCGGAAATCAGCAAGCGGGGTGCGTTTGATGTAACCACCAGAGGTGACGGTGACGACCATGTCTTCCTGTTCAATCAGGTCTTCGTCATCCATGTCACCGGACCAGTCAACAATCTGGGTGCGGCGTGGCACTGCAAAAGCGGCGCGAATTTCAGTCAGCTCATTGGTGATAATCGCCATGATGCGGGCACGGGAGCCGAGAATATCCAGGTAGTCGCGGATTTTTGCGGCCAGTTCCTGCAGCTCGTCGGTGACCTCTTTCACACCCATGGCGGTCAGGCGCTGCAACCGCAGCTCCAGAATCGCCCGGGCCTGAATTTCCGACAGGTAATAGGTGCCGTCGTCATTCATTTTATGGGTCGGGTCATCAATCAGGCGGATATATTCTTCAATGTCCTGGGCAGGCCAACGACGGGTCATCAGTTTAGCGCGCGCTTCGGCCGGATCCGCAGATGCGCGGATGGTGGCAACGATTTCATCCACGTTGCTGACGGCGACCGCCAGGCCACAAAGGATATGGCTGCGTTCACGCGCTTTGCGCAGTTCAAACGCGGTACGACGTGCGACAATTTCCTCGCGGAAGATGATGAAGTTGCTGAGAAAATCACTCAGAGTCAGCTGCTGCGGCCGGCCGCCGTTCAGCGCCAGCATGTTACAACCGAAATAAGTCTGCATCGGCGAGAAGCGGAACAGCTGGTTCAGCACCACTTCGGGTGTCGCGTCGCGTTTCAGCTCGATCACCACCCGCACACCGTTGCGGTCAGATTCATCCTGTACGTGAGAGATGCCTTCGACGCGTTTGTCGCGCACCAGTTCAGCGATCTTTTCGATCATGCTGGCTTTGTTCACCTGGTAGGGGATTTCATCGATGACGATGGCGTAGCGGTCTTTGCGGATCTCTTCGACGCGGGTTTTGGAACGCACGATGACCGAACCACGGCCCTCAAGATAAGCTTTGCGCGCGCCGGCACGGCCCAGAATAATACCCCCGGTGGGGAAATCAGGTGCCGGGATGATTTCCATCAGCTCTTCGATGGACATGTCCGGATTGTCGATCATCGCCAGCGTGGCGTCGATCACTTCGCCCAGGTTGTGGGGCGGGATATTGGTGGCCATGCCGACCGCAATACCGCCGGCGCCATTGACCAGCATGTTGGGATAGCGCGCCGGCAGCACCGTCGGTTCGCGGTCCTTGCCGTCGTAGTTGTCCTGGAAATCGACAGTGTCTTTTTCGATATCGGCCAGCAGCGAGGCGGCGGGTTTGTCCATGCGCACTTCGGTATAGCGCATAGCAGCCGCATTATCGCCGTCCATGGAGCCAAAGTTGCCCTGGCCGTCGAGCAGCGGCAGCGACATCGAAAACGGCTGTGCCATGCGCACCAGCGCGTCATAGATCGCGGAATCGCCGTGCGGGTGGTATTTACCCATAGTGTCGCCGACTGAACGCGCCGATTTACGATAGGATTTATCGTGGGTATTGCCGCTTTCATGCATCGCATAAAGGATACGCCGGTGCACCGGTTTCAGCCCGTCCCGCAGGTCCGGGATCGCCCGGCTGACAATCACCGACATCGCATAGTCGAGATAAGAGGTTTTCATCTCGGAGACGATGGAGACCTGTGGGCCATCATGCACGGCACGCTCAGGGGTGTTTTCGTCCGGAGAGTCAGGGGTCTGTGGTGTATCGTTCACGTGTGTCGCCGATGCTGTCTGTGCCGTCTGTATCTTGTTGCGCTGACCCTAACAGATGCAGGATATGGGGCGCAATGGCTGGTATCCGGCTTTGTGTCCCCAGGCTGGCCTGCGACATAAAAAGCGGCATTTCAGCCGCGTTTTGCCGGGGATTTCACGCCTGAAACGGGCGCAGGTGTCGCGCTCAGGCCGGCACCGGACCGCGGCGTGCTGCCAGCAGCCAGAGCAGGGCGAAAAGAAAGGCCCCCAGCGCATTATAACTGGCCATCGAGAGGCCGAGCAGCTGCCAGGCGACCTGGTCACACATCACAATTGCCGGCGCGCGGTCAAAGGACAGCAGGTCATTGCCGGACAGCGATCCAAGCCCGGGACCGGACCCGGTGCAGGAGCTGGGCCCGGGCCAGAAGCCGCGCTCAATACCAGTGTGATAGAGGCCCAGCCCGCCGGTGATCAGCGCCAGCGCCGCGCCGGAATACATCAGAATACGCAGCGGCCAGAGCAGCGCGATCCCCCCCAGCACAATTGCGCCGGCATGGGGCCAGCGTTGCCAGAGGCAGAGTTTGCAGGGGGCGTAGCCCAGCGCCTGAAAGACAAAAGCCCCGGCCAGCAAGACAAAGGAGCCACCTGCGGCCAGCAGGATCAGGTTGCGTTGATTGTTCAGCAGGGCGGTCAGAGTCATATCAGTTTCACCAGAGCAAAAGCGCCGACGAGCATCACCATCAGCAGGGTAAAGAGAAAACCAAGCCGGCGCTCGATAAAGTCCCGGATCGGCGTGCCGAATTTCCACAGCAATACGGCGACAAGAAAGAAACGCGCGGCGCGGGCCACGACGGAGGCCAGCACGAACACCGGCAGCGACAGGCCAGTAGACCCTGACAGGATGGTGATGACCTTATAGGGGAACGGTGTCACCCCGGCGATCAGCACCGCCCAGGCGCCCCAAGCGTTGTATTTGGCGGCAAAGTCTTCGAAATAGGCGTCCTTGCCATAAAACTCCAGCACCGGCCGGCCCACGGATTCAAACAGGCCATAGCCGATGTAATAGCCCAGCAAGCCGCCCAGCACCGAAGCAAGCGTGGCGACAGCGGCGATCAGAAAGGCTTTGTTTGGCCGCGCGATGATCATTGGGATCATCAGGATGTCCGGCGGGATCGGAAATACCGAGCTTTCGACAAACGCGACAAAGGCCAGCGCCCAGAGCGCGTGGCGGCTTTGTGCCAGCGAAAACGTCCAGTCGTATAGTTTACGGATCATCCGGTCTGCCCTGTGAATTGCCTTCACCCCATAGGCCACGCGCGCAGGGCGCGGTCAAGTGATCTGTAAGGACCGGGCAATATGCAGGGCAGGGCACAGGCGCATTTTCTGGCCTGGCAGCGGGACGCGACGGGCGGCGGCGCTGTTGCGGCCCCCGTTGCTGCTCTGCAAACAGGCATAAACATGTCGGCAGAACATGGCTTTTCTCACCTGGCCGGGTATGCCTGCACCCGGGTGCAAAATTAGTTCTGGCTTGAGGCGCCAGGCACTTGCACGTGCCGCAGGAGACGTATATCTAGCCGGTAAGTTGTTCCGGGTCCGGTCGCATAAGGTGCGGCACAGGTGGTCTGGCGACAATGCCGCTGTGGTGGAATGGTAGACACGAGAGATTCAAAATCTCTTGCTTCACGGCGTGCCGGTTCGAGTCCGGCCAGCGGTACCAGAATCTCTTAAAAGTTGAATACTATGGTTGCGGGCTTCGATTCCGCAGCGATTTTTCGTGCAAAAACATCAAAATCACGTTTCGAAATTGGCGATGTCACGTTATTGGGCGCAACGGCGCGCCGCGAATTGTTTACCAATGTTTCCCCATACGGCGGTTCTGTGTTAAGTCTGTATCGGAGAAACAATTTGCCGGAGAAACACCGGAGAAACACCGCAATCTAATCGGAGTATATTATTTGAGGAGATTATGATGTCATTTACTGAAGTAATTTTACGCGGCCTCGAACCTAAAACCAAACGCTATATGCTCGCGGACAGCCACGGACTATCAATCGAGGTCATGCCCTCGGGCAACAAGGTCTGGAAAATGTCCTACCGGTACAAAGGGAAGCAGCGCAAAGCCACCCTGGGGCATTTTCCGGAAACCAAGCTCAAGAAAGCCCGCGAGATGCGCGACAGCGCGAAACTGAAACTGGCGAAGGGCGTAGACCCGTTCCGGAAGGCCAGCGGAAAACCAGTGCGGACTGAGGCAGAACTGCTCGGGCCCGAGCCCGGCGCCACCTGGCGCGAGGTCTGTGAAGAGTATCTGCACAAACGCAAGATTGAAGGCGCCCAGGCGATCACCGTGAAAAAGATCACACACTACCTTCGGAAGACGTGGCCGGCTATTGGCCGGAAACAGGTGGATACGATCATCGCCGCTGACTTGCTCGCCGTCTTGCGCGAAGAGGAAGCGAAAGAGCACTATGAAAGCGCGAGACGGATCAGGTCGTATGCGGGGATGGTTCTCCGCTACGCCATCGGGACCCAACGCGCAGAGCGGAACGTAGCAGCGGACCTTCGCGATGCGCTCATAACGCCAAAAGTGAAGCACCGGCCGGGCATCGTGGAAGCCGCGCAGATCGGGGGTCTTATGCGGTCCATAGACGGATATGGCGGACACGCCCAGGTCCGGGCCGCACTCTTGATCCAAGCGTATTGTTTCCTGCGCCCCGGAGAGACCCGAAAAGGGGAGTGGGACCATGTCGATTTTGAGCGTCGTCAATGGCGCATCCCGGCGAGTCGGATGAAAGGCGGCAGGCATGACCATATAGTCCCGCTGTCGAACCAGGCGCTGAAAGTGCTGGAGCGGCTCCGTCCCCACACAGACGACTCCCGCTTCATTTTCGCTCAGCTTCGTTCTAATGAACGTCCTCTCTCGGAGAACGGCATGAACGTTGCGCTCCTGAACATCGGCATCGCGCGCGACACCCATGTCCCGCACGGCTTTCGGACCACGGCGTCGACCAGCCTCAACGAGGCGGGTTGGAACTGGGACTGGATTGAGACGCAGCTTGCGCATGTCCACCGGAACGCGGTACGGGGGGCATACAACGCGGCGAAGTACCTCAAGCCCCGGCGGGTTATGATGCAAGCCTATGCCGACTGGCTGGACGCTCTGGCAGCCGGCGAGGACCTGGACGCGTCGGACCTGGCCCCGAGCGGGTCGGTGTGACCACATGAATTCGGAGATGTTGCACCTCTACACGCGCTTCACGAGCGTTCGTCCCAAACCGCTTCATCTAAGCGTAAAGCGAACGCATGCGGACGCCTACCCAAGACATCTTCCAGACCGTGAAACGCATCAAGGTGGGGCACAAAAATACTGCCGATGGACGTTTCGTGCACTTCGAATCAATAGACCAGCATCGTTGGCACATTACCTCAAGCGATAAGCAGTATTATTGTTCGTCATTGAACTCCAAATTGGATGCATTGGGAAGAGACCTTCAAGCCCCAAAAGAGTGATAAGGGCTTGAAAATATTTTCTTATCCCGACTATGAGGCTGTTGTCGCTTCTGCCATTGAAATACCCCAGCGGTTCCAGGCATTGATCGTTGCAATGAGCACAATCAATTGGGCCATCTCATTTTTATCAAAGAAGACTGCAGCTTTTTGATACGCGCTTTCAGGCAATCCATTAGAAGAGATATTCGTTACAAAATCAGCCATGTTTAAAGCTGCTCGCTCTTTATCGCTAAATAATTCACTTTGGTGCCAGCCGGTTACCGCAGAAATTTTTGCATCACCAACGCCTAGTTTTCGAGCCGCCTCGCTATGCATGCCAATGCAGAACTGACATCCGTTGACGATTGAAACTCGAATGCGAACCAATTCTTGCAAATCGGCGTCTGTTGTTGAACTGGCGAGATACTTTTCCAGACCAAACATTGCTTGGTAAGCTTCGGGTTGTTGTTGTTGGATATTGACGCGCGGCATATTCAGCCCCTTATTTTTGTGAAAGCAATTGAAGGTTCCACTTCACTATAAGGGTTTCAATTTTTGCATATACAGCCATAGTAGAACAACATAAATGCAATATTGGCATCAATCAAAGTGGTAAAAACTGAGATACAGGATCTGGAGATATTTGCTGCCGTGGTAAAGCACGGCAATTTCTCTAAAGCGGCGGAAGAACTGGGGATTGCGGCATCAGCGGTAAGCCGCAGTGTCAAAAAGTTGGAGGGAAACCTCAACGTAAAACTTTTCAACCGCACCACGCGCAAAATCAAACTAACCCAGGATGGTGAATGGTTATATCAACAGGTTCTGGAAATTATTCACAAGATCACCCATGTTGAAGGCCACTTGAGCAAGTCCCAGATACTTCCCCGTGGCACAATAAGAGTCGATGCCGCCACCCCGTTTATGTTGCACGCAATCGCCCCTGTTATCGCAGGCTTCAAAAAACAGTATGAGCACATTAAAATTGTTCTGACGTCGAGCGAATCCACTGTCGATTTGATTGACCGGAACGTGGACGTGGCTATTCGCATCGGTGATTTAGTTGACTCGACTCTGAAGGCAAGAAAGCTGGGCAACAGTTGCCGAAAAATATACGCCTCTCCAGATTACTTGAAATCCCGTGAAACAATAGCAGAGGTGCGGGACCTGGCTGGACATGCATGCCTGGGGTTCGCCAAACCGGAAAAACTAAATACCTGGCCAGTGGTTTGCGACAACGGTGAATGGCTCAAAATACAGCCCGAAATCATTGCTGATAGCGGAGAAACTCTGAAACAGCTGGCCGTACAAGGATGTGGGCTGGTGTGTATTTCATCTTTTACCGCTGAGCATGATGTTCGTTCGGGCAACTTGGTTTGTATTCTTGAAAAACACACACAACTCGTCCCTGTACCAATTTTTGCAGTATTTTATGCAGACAAACAAATAAACATTCGATTGCGGTGCTTTTTGGACTATTTAGCTGAACGCATTTGCTTCGACGTCTGAGATACGCCTCACTTTCGGGTCAGAATTTGGCTTAATTTGAGTTGCTTTGTTGCTCCAGCTAATCTGGCGTGATTGCTCTCCTTCAACGCAAATGGACTACGGTGGATGGCCTGTCGCTAAATACAGGATGAGACCTCAGGCGACCGTTGAACTGCGTCTTTGCACAGGCAGGCGATATACATCGTCAAGAATGACTTCATTTTCTGACACCGGCCTTGACCTTTGGTTTGGCTTCCCAAGCATGCAGGTGGAAGCCCTCAATTTTGAGGAAACGTTAAAGAGACGATCAGTAAAGAAGTTGTCCGCGCAACCCTCACTTACCCTGAGAATGTGCTGAGTTTTACAGCAATGTCAGCAGCGCGAAAGCTGCAGTGCTGCGGCAAGTTTGCAGCCGTGCAGCCGGAGTGGGCCCGCAAGTACTGGTAGGAGAAGGAGTGCCGGTCGGTAACGTCCCGCAATGCCGCCAATTAGGAAATCAAAATGCTGCGTGGTGAACAAACGGCCGGTTTTGACGGAACTATCCGCCGCATCGCATAGTCGGCTGAACGTCAACAAAGGGCTGTTAGTGACCGGGAAGGCAGAGGGAATTGGTCCGAATGCTGCACTAGGCACATTTCGTCAATAAGGGCGGAAAGCTGAACTCCGCTGCAGTCGCGAACTTAAAGGTGCATTTATCCGAAAGCAGACCTTCTTGCGGATCGCCCACATTAGCGTGAGGGGCTGTGATATGGGCGCGGCGCTGCAGCTCGGAGTCGCTCTTGGTATCGCGCCTCTGGCTATCGCCGAACTGCTGCCGCCCATCGAGGCCGTGATGTTGCGCGAGATCAATCATGCAGTGGCCAGAAAGCGTGGCTGAAAGGCGTCACTTCGTCTTTGGGAATAACGTAACGCCCGGAAGTCCTTTGAAATGCGCATCACAGGTCAGGATCGGTGCCCCTGCGCCGTGGCGAAGATCACTGCATCCGCTGTCGCCAGACGGTGGACGCGGCAGGCTTCAGCCTCCGCAAGTGCCGTCTCGGTATCATGTACCACTACGTCGCAGACCTGTATAAATGTGAATTCCGATAGCGCGCGATCAGCTTTAAATAGGAAGGGCAACCCGAGAGCCACCCTTCCTGTTCGCGTGAGTGGAGTTGGTTGATCAGAACTGACGCTCGAAGTTGAGTTGAAGGTCTGTGCGAGTACTGTCGCCCACTCGGTCTGCAGAGATGCGCATTTCGAGACGGCCAAAGCCATCCGCAGACGTTCCAACGAAACCAAACTCTGCACCACCGCCACATTGTTCGGTAGTGGTCGTTGCATCAATCCGCTCGCACACAAGACGGAGCGAAAAGCTGAACAGGGAGCGGCTGTCTGCGACACTCGCATCGTCGAGTGGGATACGGAACTCCGGGCGCAGCGTAACATTGGCAATGGACACATCGCCGGCAGCCAAGCTGAGATTGTTGTCCACCAAGCCATAGGCACGGCCAGTGAAGTCAACACCGCCAATCCAAGTCCGGCCATAAGTGAAGGCCAGCTCCGGCCAGAACTCGTATCCGTCCTGATCGAACACACCAGTTAGCGCAGCACCTGCGGTGGCCGTGCGGGTAGCGTAATCGCTTTCGAGCGCCAGGACGTCGTTGGCCATTTCCAGATTATTGCGGCCAGCACCGAACGACATGAAGCCGTCGATATAGAGGTTCTCGCGCAGTTCATGGACAGCATAGCTGCCAAAGGTTAGGCCCACGCGATCCTGATCGCCGTCAAAATCACCCGCGATATTGGAATGCGCCAATTCACCGCCGACGAAGGAGCCCAAAGTCAAGCTACTATTGGCCGTGTACTCCCACGCCATTCGTCCGGACACGGTGGCTGTGCTAGAGCCGGTGTCTCCGTCGATTTGTATGTCGAAGTCTCCAAAAAATAATCTGCGTGATGTTCCGTCGAAGCTTCCAGACAGCTCAAAGAAGCTGCCTCGCGTGCTGAAGGCGGTACCTTGCAGACTTGCAGTACCATTCACGTCGAACGGAATGTCATTGCGGCTTACAATACCTGCTCCATCTTCTGCCATTTGCCGCCGGATTTCAATAAAACGAGTACGAGCTTCTCTTACCATCCGCTGGTTTGCGCCTATGGTGGTATTCAAAGAACGCAACGTTTCACCCTCAATAATTTCTCTGATCTGCTCTTCATTTTTAGAAAATTCCGAGTCTGGGGTAGGAGCCGGCGGATTGACAGTGATGGTGACTGTGTCGACTTCGGAGCTGTTGTCCTTGTCGTCTGTGACCACCAGCGAGAAGGTCAGCGTCACCACGCCGTCATTTGCGCCCAGTGTTGGGGCTGTGAATGTGGGCTGAACTGCGGCGGCATTGGAGAGGGTGATGTCCACGCCGGAGCTGTCTGTCTGCGTCCACGCGTAGGTGAGTGTGTCGCCGGCGTCAGGGTCAGTTGAGCCATTGCCATCCAGGGTGACGGTTGCCGCCGAGGCCACATTGATCTGGGCGGGGCCGGCATCCGCCGTCGGCGCCGCGTTCGCCGGCGGATGGACCGTGATGGTGACGGTGTCGGCTTCAGAGCTGTTGCCGTTGTCGTCTGCGACCACCAGCGAGAAAGCCAGCGTCACCGCGCTGTCATTTGCGCCCAGTGTTGGGGCTGTGAATGTGGGCTGAACTGCGGCGGCA
>NZ_QOLB01000079.1 GCF_003333265.1 Candidatus Halocynthiibacter alkanivorans | reverse complement strand
TGTTGAACGCGTGATTGCTGTCGGTTGTGGCCTTGAATTTACGCGTCCTGACAACTCGTATGCCATTCTCACGCATCAGCCGACCAATCCGACGATGGCCAACGTTTAACCCCAGCTCCTGCAATTCGTGAGTCATGCGCGGTCGGCCATAGCTTTGCAGGCTAAGCCGGTGCTGGTCCCTGATATGCGCCAAAAGCACCATGTCATCACGCTGACGTTGACTGATGGAACGGGATTTCCAAGCGCGAAAGCCGCGAGAAGTCACCTGCAAAACACTGCAGAGAAACTCGATAGACCAGATCTTCTTCCAGGTGTCGACAAAGGCAAACCTCACGCCTTTTGCCCTGCGAAGAAGATCGTCGCCTTTTTTAGGACCTCCCTCTCCTCGCGCAGAACCCGGTTTTCCTTGCGCAGGCGGGCGTTCTCTTTCTCTACATCTTCATGTGGGCCAGACATCAGGTCGTCGTTCTGGTGTTGTTGAACCCACTTGTTCAGGGTCGAAACGCCAACCCCCAAATCCGACGCAATCCGGGGTCGCGTCAGGCCGCTGGTCGTTGCAATGCGAACCGCGTCACGCCGGAATTCTTCGCTGTATCTTGGTGCCATTTCTTGTCTCCTTCATTGCGAATATCGCTCGAAAGAGACCGGAACTAAATCGGGACAAGACCAATAGCAGGTGCGTTTTCTTATGATCTGAGCGACGCCCCAAACCTGGACGATGCTGGCGCCCCCCGGCTAAGAAAAAACATTCAGATACAACGCTCTGCGCACCGGCCTGCAAAATAACAGCCATGCGAATAATGCCGAGGCCTGCCGCCGTCTTTAATGCAACTGCGCGCGCACCAGGTAGCCTTCGACCATGTCCTCGCCCAAAGATCGCAGCGCCTCCAGACGATGAAAACCTTCGATCAGCACAAAGCCTGTTTTAGCACTCCGCAGCCGGATCGGAGTGGTCTGGCCGTTTTCCAGCATATCTTCGGCAATTTCTTGCACCTTTACCGGGTCGAGCGATTTTTTACGTTTGGCCGGAACGCGGACATCGGAAATTGGGAAAATCTGTTTGATCAACATGGCCCAATCCTGCACCTGTTTGTCCGGCTTTGCCAGCCCGGAGTCAGGCAGATCAACGCAATTTTTTCCTGTCCGGTCTACTTGAGCCCGTGCTGTGGAATATCTCAGACCCTGGACAAGCTGCAGCTGCACTTTTACTGCAGATGCGTGCAGGTCAGCCAGACGTGTTGCCCGAATTTTGCGGCATGCAATTTGAACGCCGTCTCCAGAGACTGCTCAGATGTTCACTTGCCAAGCAAAAGCGTTGCGGTCGCTCCGGAACAGAAGTTCGCGCTACATCGCTGTTAAGCCCATCCGATACGGACCAAATGGCTGTTGAGTTGTTATTTCTTTGAAAACCCACGGCAGCCATTCGCAATTGCGTTTTGCGTGAGGTTCCCTGGATCTTAACTGATATTACCGGAATTTCTGAACCAGAGGATGGACGCCCCGGTCGAGCGTTGTCCCGGCGGTGGTGAATTGCCCGGTCGCATTTCAAGACGGGCAGGAAGACAATGCAACAATCCAATATCGATATCTGCGGAATTGACGTAAACTGCGGGGAGTTGGCAGGACAATTACGTTCTGCCATGCAACAGGTATTGCGAGGCGATATGGCAATTGTTCAGGTACAGGGTGTTCATCACATTACGATCAACGGTGCTGACCGGCAGACCTCGATTGATTTCTGGCAAGGGGTTCTGGGCATGCCACTGGTGCTGGAACAGCCCAATCTGGACAACCTGGAGATCAACCACCTGTATTTTGACCCGGGCGACGGGCGCCTGATCACAGTTTTCACCAAAGAAGACCGCGATCCGGACGCTTCCCCCAATCCCGGGGCACCAGGAAATCTGCACCACCTGGCTTTCATGGTCTCCAGAGCGGTCTATACCCAAGCGGCCAAACGGCTGAAACAAGCCGGGTTCAAAAATTCAGGCGATGTGGACCGGGGCTTCATGGATTCACTCTATTTCCGGGAACCGCTTGGCCAGCTGATCGAACTGGCCTGCTACAAATTTGACCCGCCGCGCGGCTTCAGTCACACGGATGTTCTGGTACGGGCCCATCGCCTGCGTGTTGCCAATGGTGATTTGAATGTTTCTGACAGGCATCTGGCGGATGCACTAGATGAGCTGTCTCAAGATGTGCCCCGGATTTGACAACCCGTGACATGTAAAACATTCACCAGAGGGAGGCTTGTCAGTTCGTCGCGGGCTTCTCCCCGCAGTCATTGCGCGCAACAACCTGCCGGTCGGTGCTTACCGCTGGACGTTATGATTGCTTCACCGGATCTGTCTATTTTCTCTTCAACTCCGGCAGATCTCCGTGACGCCAGGACCCTCATCGCATTGCCCAACAATAACCGCCTGTGCCCATCGGTAATTTTGCATGCTTTTGTCGCTCCTGTCCGTTCTCCCGGCCAGGAAAGTAACAAGGGAGAACTCTGCCTTACAACGGGACGCATTGCTGGGGGCAGAACAACAACCGGTCGGACAGCTACTCTGGCTTATTGTCCTTGTCGCCAAGGTGTTTGGGCAGGAGATCAATCGGCAGGGGAAAAACCACAACCGATGTGCGATCCCCGGCAATATCGTTAAGGGCATTAAAATAACGTAACTGCATGGAGTTAGGCTGCGTGGCCAGCATTTTCCCTGCCTCAACCAGTTTTGCCGCCGCCTGCTGCTCTCCCTCAGCATTGATGACGCGTGCGCGGCGCAACCGCTCCGCTTCTGCCTGTTTGGCAATGGCGCGCACCATGCTTTCATTGATGTCCACATGCTTGATTTCAACATTGGCAACTTTGATGCCCCAGGTATCGGTCTGCCGGTCGAGAATAGCCTGAATATCAACGTTCAAATTCTCCCGTTCCGCCAGCATTTCGTCCAACTCGTGTTTGCCCAGCACCGATCGTAACGTGGTTTGCGCCAACTGGCTGACGGCTGAGGCAAAATTCGCGACATTGATGATGGCCCTTTCCGGGTCGACGATGCGGTAATAAAGCACCGCGTTGACCTTCACCGAAACATTGTCGCGCGATATCACGTCCTGGCTGGGCACGTCTTCGACAATCATGCGCAGGTCAGTTCGCACCACCTGCTGTATAATTGGAATGATGATCACAAGCCCCGGTCCGCACACCCGGGTAAACCGGCCAAGTGTGAACATAACGCCCCGCTCGTATTCGCGAAAAACGTAGACGGCTGCCGACAAGAACCAGAGAACGAGGCCCAGGCCAAGAAGGTAGGCGATCGAATTGAAAATAATGAATTCCATAGTGAGACCTCTCCTTTCTAGCGTTTTCTACTGTTCGGATGTTGAACCGGCCGCGCCGTCAACTTGAAGCGTCAGCCCTGCAATGCCCCGGACGCGAACGGCGGTTCCCGGGGCGAGACCGCTCATCCCGCTGGCGCGCCAACGTTCACCTTCGGCCCAGACATAGCCACTCTCTTCAGACCATTCGATAACGACTGCGTTTTTCCCCACGATGGGGTTTTGGCTGAGCGCCGGTGCACGCCGGTAAGCGCGCATCGTGTAGCCAAGGAGGACCACTAATATCGCGGCGCTGAGAGCCGCCATGGTTCCGATTAACCACCAGGAGACACGGAAGGCGGGGAAATCGGTATCAACCAGCATCGCAGATCCAAGCACAAAAGCGGCCAGGCCGCCAAAACCCAGAATGCCGAAACTCGGCGTAAACGCCTCGGCCACCATGAAGGCTATTCCCAGGCCGACCAGTGCCAGACCGGCATAGTTCAAAGGCAGTTGATTGAGCGCGTAAAGCCCAAGCGTCAGGCTGATGGCCCCAACAACACCCGGCACCAGCGCACCGGGATTCCAGAACTCGAAAATTATCCCGTAAACGCCGATCATCATCAGCACCAGAGCGAGATTTGGGTTTGACAGAATTGCGAGGACGGTTGTGAGCGTGTCCATTTCGATCGCCTCAACCACAAGATCACGGGTCGAAAGCACGCGGTCTTTGCCCCCGACAAGAACCGTACGCCCATCCAAAGCCGCTATCAATTCCCCGACATCCGCGGCAACAAGGTCGATCACATTCATGTCAAAGGCGCGCGCAGAGGACAGGCTGGCCGCGTCGCGTACCGCGCGCTCCGCCCAGTCCGCATTGCGACCGCGCATTTCTGCGAGGCTGCGGATGAATGCAACCGCATCGTTGGTTGCCTTTGCAGTCATTGTCGAACTTGCTCCGGGCGCTGCTGCGGGCCGGTCTTCCCCGGGGGTATCATTTGCTGAACTGTCCGGCTCTGCCGTCCTGTCCGCAGGTTTTTCTTCTTGCGCCGGCGTTATTCCGGGCAGGCCGCCGATCTGCACCGGCGTGGCGGCGCCAAGATTGGTGCCCGGTGCCATGGCAGCCACATGGGTGGCATAGAGAATATACGTGCCCGCACTTGCCGCATGTGCCCCGGGCGGCGCGACATAACCAATGACCGGAACCGGAGAGGCTATAATTTCCTGAATGATGTCGCGCATCGCGTCCACCAGGCCGCCAGGTGTATCGATACGCAAGACGAGAACCTCTGCCTGCCGGGCGGCCGCAATCCCGATGACCCTTTCGATGTGACGCGTAGACGCCGGACCTATCGGCCCTTCCAAAACGGCAAGGATCGCCACCGGCCGGGAAATCTCACCAGCACTATTCTGGCTGAACGCCAAAGTTGCCGCTGCAAAGACCAACACCGCTGCGAAAACGAGACGACCCAGCCATCGAAAAATCGTCATTTTTTTCTCCTGGCACTTTAATGTAAGCCTTTTTGCCCAGTGCGACAGCTCTCTTCCGCTAAGTATCTGACGAGAAAGGGATCCACGCCCCGACCTGGTCGTCAGATCAGCTTTCAGCTGGTTTGCAATGCCGCGGGTCGGACACTCTGGACTGCGCGGCGGTGTCGGAGCTAGCAGAGCGACCCATATCAGAAAGTAAGGAGCTGTGATTGCCCGGGCGAATTGACGTGTTGGCCTATGAACCAGCGCAACTTCAACTCCATCGATATGCAGGCATCACGGCAAAGGCGTGGTGCAAGCGTCTGGCACGTCGTTTTTTTGGGAGATCTGTGTCCGGTCACTCTGCCGTTCGCAAGCGGTTGATCACACCGGCCAGAGGATGAGCGTGATGACACATGGTGCCGAAATGGCAGCGCTGTGTCGAAAACCGCGCCTGCATGAACCGGGATGGGCAACCTCTGCACGAAACAGGTCGCTGCCCCGACCTCGGCGCTCTGATGTCTGCAACAGTCGAAATTGGCCGGTATCCAGCGTTAAAAACGGGGCAACGTCGACAAAAGGCAGCTATGTGCTAAGTTAGTATCAAATTTCCGCACCTTCAGAATTCCATTGGCCACTGGCAATCCGCCGGCAGCCGTACACAGAAGGGTAAGTGCTATGATCAAACTCTACATCGCAACCGCACTGGTGATCAGCTTTTCGGCTCCGGCTTTCGCCGGGCATTGTCCGAGGGATGTAAAGCGAATTGATGAAGCTATTCCCATGACCACGGAGCTTACAGCCGAGCAACTGGCCGAGATCATGACGTTACGGGACGAGGGTGAAATGCTGCACGGAAGCGGCAGTCACGGCGACTCACTCAGCGTCTTACACGCGGCACTGCTGTTGCTTGGCATCGAGCCGCATTGAACGCGGCAGGTTTTCTGTTGGAAACGTGCTTGCGCCCGGTTTAGGGGGCTATTGCATGGCATGGTGATTTAAAATGATCACTTTGCCTTTGCTCCGGCTTCAAGTTCGGTTCAATTTCCCGAACCTACCAAAACTTGTCTGCACGCAACCCGATCCAACTGTGAAATCTGTACACGATGATGATGCGCCAGATATGATATAACCGGGCCAGCCAACTGTCATGCTTTTGTGCAAGCGTGAGGCCCCGGACCATCCTGCTAACGAGCGAATGATGTCTACGGTTTGATCTGAAATGTTGCTCGCATATGTCGACCAGCCTTGCTGAAACGCCGTTGGAGTTGCGCAATGAAGGGGTATGCTCCGTTCTTTGTGCCAGGCCCAATTGATGTGACAGCGCCAGGCTGATTGACAGTGCGCGCGCGCATCCGTTGCTGCGGGCAAATTCCACCGCGCCGGACAAATCATTGTCAGACGCGGCTGAAACGCACCGGGAGAAATCGATAAGTTTTTTCAGGTTCTCCCATGAGTCTTTCGAAAGTTCCAGTGCGAGAAAGACGATTGCATCACGGGCGCTCAGGACCGGCACCGTCTGATCGTCAAACAAGGCACTGGCACAGCGAGAGATTGCCTGATCAATGCAAAACCGCAAATTGTGCCGCGGATGGGCAAGGTTCCAGTGCAACTCAATATGAATGCCGTAATCAGGTGACCAGATATCATAGTGGTGCAGGTGCTTCAGGGATGTTTGCAGCGAAACATTCCGACGGATGTATCCCCGTTTCTCCAACATGGTTACGACAGAGGTTATGTCTTCCTTCCTGAGATAGACATCTACGTCCTTGGTTGTTCGCACGACTCCCTCGTCCCGGTACAGCACGTTCCACACCACTCCTTTCGCGATGAAAAAATCCACGCCATGCGCATTCAGTACTCTCGCAATTTCAAGGGTTTGACGCCGGACCGCCCGCAATGGGACAGGATATCGGTGCAAAAAAATATGCATGGCCCGCACGACGTCATCAGGGATGTCGAGATTTTCGCTTTCAATCGCAAAAAGCAATTCTCCGACCACTTCATTGTCGATTGCGAATTTGATTGCGGATTCAAGGTTGATCCCCGCCGCAAGAACCTTCCGCGCATTGCCGGGGTGCTGCGCTACGCAGTCCAGAACAAAATCTATTCCCGGATCGGTTTCTGGCAAGAGACACCTTTTTGTGTTGTGAACCGGTCGGGACATTCCGGTCTGGTTTTAAAACCGGCCTGGCCCAGGACATGAGCCGGTCCGGCGGATTTGAAATCAGGCTTCTGCAGTTTCTTCCGATTACAGAAGATGCAGCCGCTTGTTGCTGTGCCCGAACTGTCCATCTTTGCATATACTGGCGATTTCATTCACAGCTTCATCCAGTGACGAGAAGCATAATTCATAACAGGTCACACCGTAAATCCACTCAATGATCTGGTCGACCATTTGCGGCGTCAAATCTGCGCGCCATGCATTGCAATCCTGAACCAGCCTTTGAAGCGCATCGATATGCTCAACACGTCGCAGTTCGGTTGGTTGCTCCGGACTGTAGGTTGGAAATACCATCCACCGCGCCGGGCGGGCCGTATCCCGCGATCCGTTCCCCCGCCAGGCAGGCACAGGAAGGTATTTAACTTCTTTGCCGTCAACTCGCTGATAAGGTTTGATTTTCGACAGGGCTGGATACATTGTGGAAATCAGATCCCAGGCACCAGACTTTAAACAGGGGCTCAGCGGAACCGCGCGGATATGCATGGTCTTCATTTCAAGCAAGGCAGTTTCGTCGGAAACATAGCCAAAGCCATTGAGAGAGAGCGCCAGTGTTAAACAGGTTTTCCCGCTCCCTGCCGGTCCGGGCAGCAGCAACAGTTCGTCACCAACACTCAGAACCGCCGAATGGAAATATGCGCCGAATTCAATCCGGTTGATCGCGGTCACCAACAATGCACTTTTTAACTGGGGGATCAGCTCGTCGACCGACCGCCCCGACTCGATTTCCTGACCATCGGCGAGGATTCCGTAGCCCCCGCCGCGCCGGACAACATCCATCACAACGTCACAGCTTTTGTCAGGTTCGGAAAATTGCGCCATGACCTCTTCCACGGCGTCGCGAAGATCAGCGCTGGGGTAATAAACATGGAACTTTGTGCCCAGAATTTGAAGGCTGTGCTGCGGGCCTCTCCTTTCAGGGGGGGTGCTCCTGCGTGGGAGCGGCGTTTGCCCGGGCTCAGGACGCGACTCTACAGCCTCATCTGCCCCCCCTGCCAGCAGACCATGATCACTGAAATTTTTGAGGGTCAGGTCAATTTCGTTCCGCGCATGCTCTTTGGACCTGCAGTACTCAGAACTGTAATCAGAAATAATCTCTTCAGGTCCCTGGCCATCTTGCAGACAGCACCAGATATACGCCGCCGCTGGATTGAGCCGGATCAGATCGCCACGTTCAGCCTGTAGCAACAGAGCGTCTTTCCCAATCAGGTGGATGGTGACGTCTTTGTGCGGCGCAATTGCTGATCCCATAGTTAACACGCGCTCCCTCAAACCGGTTTGACGCAACTGACCAAAACCGTACTGGCGAAATATTTGATTGTCCCTACTCTCGACACCGTTTTGTTTGCAATCTGACGGGCCTTTGGCGGGCAATTGTAATCAAAGCCAAAGCATTTTATGCGATCAATGCCGCCTGGGTTTCGTTGCCACACCCGGAACAATATTTCAGGCGGATTGACTTCTATTCCGTAGACTTACCGGCACTATTGTTAGCCTGCCGGGTATCTCTGATACAGGCTGAAAATTGCTGCCCGCACAACGCCCCCTGACGCAGGCACGACACACTCGGCATCCACGGCGTTTCAGGCCACAAATTTCACGTAATGTGCAAACGGACATATTTCCTGAGGCCGCGGGCCAGTACGATTCGTACTATCATATGATCTAATCGTCTTATTCGTCGTCTTCTTCGTCGTCTTCTTCATCGTCATCATATTCATCGTCGTCGTACTCGTCGCGGATAATGGGTCCATCCATGTATCCCGCAATTGCCTTGCCAGGAATTACCGTGGTCGACATCAGCAATGTGACTGCAGGTACAGCACCTGCGATCTTGCCTGACCGGGCCAGAAAATCTCGTCGTGTTACGCTGTTTTCGCTTTCCGCATTCTCCATCTGTACCTCCCGTTTATCGCCTTATGAATAAGGGGATTGTACTATTTTTGGGCCGATTTTTCAATGTACATGCAAAGGGAAAAACCTGCGGTTGTATTGACTGAAACATCAAGCACCAAACCGGTGTCTGTCCCGCGCGGTTCTGCGATAGCCTCTGCCAACTGCGTGGTCATAACGCGCGCCCGGTCCCTGTGCCACAGGCTGCGGGGCAGCGCGATTCTACCTTCTGCGACCTCTGCGGCCTCTGCGGCCTCTTCTGCCCCCGTGCGAACGGTTTCCCCCCTTTGGCTTATAACCCGAGTGATTATGCGTGTATGATGCAACCGCGCTGTTTGGAATGCTCGTTGTCGACAGCAGCAGTGTGACAGCCGGAGCTGCACCTGCAATCTTGCCTGACCGCGCCAGGAAATCGCGTCTTGTTACACGGTGCTCAATCCTTGAGTCCCCCATCTGTCCCCCCAACAATCAATTAATGAATGAGGGAATTGTACAATATATCAGCCGTTTTTTCAATCTGTATGCAAACGGAAGTAACTGTGGCGACCTGGCCAGGTGCAGCAGATGCATTAAGCCTCTTCCGGCACAGAGTTTGCAACGTCCAGCTCTGCACGCCGTACCAGTCCTTCACTGCGACTGTTTCCGGATTGATTGCTGGGTTGCGCGTGACCCGGGACACAGCCCGTTGACGGGCGCGGAACACACGCTGATTATTCGCAGGAAAGCCGCCACCACATTTCCCCGGCAGTATGGGCCACAAGGCTCAGAATTCCGCCTTTGAACATTCACAATACTTTCCCGGTCGTTTTCAGTTTCCTTCCCGGGAGCCGAAACCGGCGTCATAAATCGACGGGGGTTGACGGAACGTTTCCGGAATTATTGACCGGAAATGGTCGCCATACTATGCTCAGTCAAAAGTTTCGGGGGTTATCCCATGATATTGAAACTTCTGCCCACTCTGATTGTCGCTGCGTCGCTCGTATCCACACTACCGTCACAGGCAGCTCGGTTTGAAGCCGCCGTCATCGGCAATGTGCGGTATCCTGCGGCGCCGCTCGCCAATGCTGCGCGGGATGCAAGCTCTGTCGCTGCGGCCCTGGCAGAGGCCGGTTTTTCCGTTTCCGCCTACTTCGATGTCGAGCGGGCTTCTATGGACAGCATATTGGCCGAAATCGGTGAGCAGTTCAGGGGCGCTGATCTGAGCGTGTTTTATTATGCCGGGCATGCATTCCAGTACAACGGTCAGAACCAGTTGCTGGCTGTGGATGTCGACGAGCTCACCGCCGAGACGATCAATGAAAAACGGGTGCCGCTTACCAGTATCCTGGAGGCAACAACGCCTGAAAAGGATGATCCTGGTTCCGTTGCATCGCTGCGGTTGATCATCATTGATGCCTGCCGCAATGATCCGTTTTCCAGTATCGACGACGCGTTTTCTCAGGGGCTATCCTTTGAGGAAAGCGGCGATGCCCAGACTCTGATCGCCTATTCGACCAGTGCGGGCGAGCTGGCGTTTGACGGTCCGCGCGGCGGCAACGGTCCTTATGCTCTTGCCTTCAGCCGCGCGTTGCGGCGCAAAGGTATTACCGTGTCTCAGGCGCTGCGCTCGGTGCGGCGGGACGTGCGGATTGCGACTGAAAGCCTGCAAATCCCCTGGGTGGTCGGATCCACAGAAACTGACCCACAGTTCAAACCGGCCTTTTCGGACACGATAGCCAGGGAAACCGTGTCAGCGAGAGCCCCGAAGCTGGGGGATGTTGTGTGGTGGTTTCTGCGCAACGAACTGACTGCCAACACTCTGTCCGATTTCATATCTGCCTTCCCCGGCAGCTCTTTTATTGACCAGGCTTCGCAACGGTTGCGCGACATTCAGATTGTCAGGTCGGACACCAGCCGGCAGCTCGTTCTTGCAAACGGGGCGGTCAGCTCGGCAACAATCCTCGAGCTGGAACGTGCCCGGACGGTGTTTGAGACCCAGGTGGGGTTTCAACCCGACACAGACATTCCGGCCGAATTGTTCCGGATCTGGCCGGATCGCCTGCCCCGGGTGGAAAACGGGCTGGCACAGCTTGTGACCCGCTGTGATATGCTGGCGTCTGATCCGGCCGATCCGCAGCGGGTTGCGCCGCCGATCAGGGGCGGGCTGGTCAACATACGCGAGGCGGCCCGGGCGTGCGGCTTCCGCCTGAACGAGGACCCGGAGAATCCACGTATCCTGTTTCAGTTCGGCCGCGTCCTGGACCTGGCGGGGCGTTATGATTTAGCACGGTATTATTATTTGAGAGCCTCCGGCCAGGGCTATTCTGCGGCGCTCACCAACCTCGGTTTTATGGCGATCAAAGGCAGGGGCGGAGATGTCGACTACGACACCGCTGCGGCCTATTACAGGCAGGCTGCGCAACTGGGAAATCTGCGCGCCCGCACCAATGTCGGGACAATGTTTGTCAAAGGACAGGGTATGGACCCGGTGCCGGAAGAAGGTGTGCTGTGGTATCGGCTGGCCTCCGGAATGGGATGGGCCAATGCGCAAAATGCGCTGGCGGACCTGTACCGCAAAGGGCGCGGCGTGAAAAAGGATGAGGTCGCGGCTGCCGCGCTGTATCATCTGGCCGCGGCCAACGGTCAGCGCGCGGCGATGAACTCACTCGGCCGCAGCTACCTGGCGGGATGGGGTGTGGAGCCTGACCGCAACAAGTCCCATCTTTGGTTTCAACGGGCAATTGCGGCGGGCGACCGGTTTGCACCGGTGTTTTTCGCCAGGGATCTGATCGCTACAGGTGCCGGATCAGCAGACCCCGACCGGGTGATTGATCTGTTTAAGCTGTCTGCCGACCGGGGTTTCCGGGACGGGTACCGCGAACTCGCGCGCCTCTATCTTGACGGGGTGGTTGTGCCGGCAGATCCGATAAAGGCCTATTTCAACGCAAGATTGGCGGAGATCGGCAAGGTGAAAAACATTGAGAAAATTCTCGCACGCGCCCGCAATCAGTTAACTGAAGGACAGATCGCGGTTATCGAGCGCAGAGTAGAACAACAGCGGCGCCTCAATGGCATATAAGCCCAACTCCCCGGCTGACACGCCAGCGCTGACATGCCCGTCACTGGCAGAGAAGGCGTTCCAGTCACTGACCGCCACGATTGACGCCACAGAGAACAGGTATATCCGGTCGCGTGGGCTTCTGGACGGGCCGGACAGAACGGCCGCAAAATTTGTTGCGGGTCAGAGAGACAGACTGTCGTCAGCGCTCAGCGAAAACGAAACGCAGCCGTTTTTACACTGGGCTATCAGCAACAGATCTGGCCTGCGCCGCGTGACCCTGAACGCTGCTGCATGGTTCGCGCTGATGCAACAGGCTTGGCAGGCGGCGCTGGATCTGACCAATGAAGTCGTGGCCCGGGATCACCACGACCTGTTGGCGCAGCGGATTTCTGATGCGGCAACGGAGCAGTCCACTTCGCTACATTTGCCTGTTGACCGTTGGCTTGAAACCCGCACCTGCCCTGCCCCGTTCCGGCAAATCGAAACCCGGACCAACGGCAGTGTTCATTTTTGCTGTTCGGCCTGGCAACCCGTCACAATCGGGTCACTGCGTGATAAAGAAAAAGATTTCTGGAACTCGAAACGCGCAAAAGCCATCCGGAAATCGGTACTGGAGGGCGATTTCAGCCATTGCAGCCGTTGGAATTGTCCTGCCATTGCCGGTCGGCGGTTGCCACCGAAGGAGCCGGACAAAAACCTGCCACAGCAAGATGAAGATCCGCTCCACGTGGAAAAAGGCCCCGACCGGGTCATCCTGTCCCATGACCGGTCCTGCAATATCCAGTGTCCCAGTTGCCGGACAAAACTGATCAACCTGGCGCATCGAAAATCCGAACGGCTGGACAAGCTCTTTGAAGAACGGCTGTTACCTCTGGTGGCGGAAGCGTCCCAGGTGAAGGTTACCGGCTCCGGTGACCCGTTTGGCAGCCGCCATTTCCGTTTCGTTCTCAAAAAACTGACTTCAATGGGAACAACCGGGCGGCGTATTCAACTGCACACCAACGGGCTGTTGGCCGATGAACGGGCCTGGGAGGAGCTGGATCTCTGGGACCAGGTGTCCTCCGTCTGGGTGTCTGTTGATGCCGCCAGCGCTGAGACTTATTCGGTCGTCCGCCGCGGCGGACAGTTTGATAAACTGCGCAAAAACCTGGGATTCCTGGGCATGTTGCGGCGCACCGGATCCATCGACAGCTTTCGTCTCGATTTTGTCGTACAGCAACAGAATTTCTGCGAAATCGGCGATTTTGTACGTCTGGCGGTCAAAAGCGGGGCGGATGGGGTCTATTTCCTGAGGTTGCGCAATTGGGGGCATTATTCCGCCGATGAGTTTCGCAAAATGGACGTATGTTCGGAAGAGCATCCGGAGCACGATCTGTTGCTCAGACACCTTGCTGATCCAGGGCTGCGCCAACCCGGGATCGAACTTGGCAGCATGACCGCTCTTGTGGATCAGTCCCGCCAAAAATATGAACAACTGTTTCTCTGATGCGACGGCTCTTACTTGTTTCCCTGAAGCGGAGCGGCACCAACTGGCTGCAGGATATCGTAAGCCAGATCCCCGGCGTCCTGGGGCTGCGCGAAATCTTTAACCCGCGCGGAGCGTTTGGTCTCAGGACAGGAAATTCCATTGCCCTGAAACATTTGCGCAATGTGCTTCAGGATCAAACTCTGGAAGAAGCTTCGAGCAACCTGATGAGCTGGATTCATGCGGATCCGTTGCGGGCATTGTCTGAACTCGAGCATTGCGCGCGGGAACATGGGCTGAACCGGGTGTCATTTACGCTGTTCGCCGATCAATTGCCTGTACCGGCTGTCGCAGCGCTGTTGAGCCATCCCCGCACAGACGTTGTCATACTGACGCGCGCGCAACTGCCACGCTATGTGTCTTTGCTGAAAGCGCGATCGCTGAACGTCTGGAAACGGCAGGACACCACCGGGTTTAAACCGGTGGTAGACGTCCGGAAGTTTGCTACTGAAGCCCGTCATGCCCGGTCCTGGTTCAATACTGTCGCCACGATATTGAAGCAGCATCAAGCACCGCGACCATTAATTTTGTCTTATGAACAACACGTTCTGCAAGGATCATCAGCACTTCTCAATGAGCTGAGGCAATCGGAACTGGGGTTTCCAACCTGTGATCCAAAGCGTGAAATCGGTTCAAGTTTTTTCAGGCAAGATCTGAACGACAATGTAATTGATGCGATTGAAAATGGGCCAAAATTCCGGATGGAACTGGAAAAAGCTGATCTGCTGCACGAAGCATTCAGCCAGCCGGTAACAGCGGCAGACTTTGGACCATAATCCAGTGGCCGCGGCATTGCTGTATGTCAGCCCGCCTTTGCGGCAATGGTAAATTCTGCCGGGCTTTGCGCAACAACAACTTCTACATCAGGCGCCCAGCTGTAGCGGATGCGGGCGATGCGCCGCTCCAGATATGTTTGCCAGTCCAGCGCTGGCTGAGCCTGGCAGATTTGCTTGCCAGGCAGTGCCTCGACCATGCAGCCCAGTCCGGCCGCTTTGGTGAAATTGAGCGTATCAGTGACCAGAACGCACGTGTCCAGCGCGCCCAGCGAGGTCACCGCTTTCTCAACCTCTGCGCTGTCCGGGCAGATATCCAGTGCCCAGATAAGACCGACAACACCAGAGACCTTTTCCGATGCCAACAGGATAGCCTCAGAACTCCCGGGGCGGCGTTTATTGTTGGCGCTCCGGATCAACAGCAGCATTGCACGCTGCAGGTGACGGGAAACCTGAGGGGGGATTAACTTCATGAGAGCACTACCGGTTGTGTTTTAGCGATCAGAGAAATCAGCCTGGCAGCGTCCTGCGCCCCGCCCCAGTCATGGTCTATGGTCCGCATCCGGGCCGTGAGTTGTGCGCGCAGTTCGGGATCTGCAGTGAGCCGGTCTAAACCGCGTCGCAGTGAAAAAGTATCATTCACCCGGGCAGAAAGCGCCCAGCCCGCGCGCTGAGCGTAATCAGCCCGAACTTCCTGCAGATCCATCTCAGAGGCGGTATTCGGGACAAAAAGACAGGGAATGGCACCCGCAATGATTTCATGGAAACTGTTATAGCCGGCGGCGCTGATGGTGAAATCAAATGCTTTCTGGAATTGGAATACCGGATAGATGGTGCGCAGGTGATGATGGGGATGTACTGGTGCAACGCTATCGGTTCGCGCCGGAGACAGAATTTCGACAACGTGCCTGTCGGGGTCTGACAACAGAGTTTCCAGCGCCATTTCCCGCGCCGGGTTCATATCAAAATTAGCGCCGGCGCCCAGCTGCAAAAGCGCGATTTCCGCATCCGCTGGCAAATTCAACAGCCGCCGGGCAGCATTACGCCCAAGCAGCTCGTCAACCGGGACCGGCAGTATTGTTGGCACTGCGACGCTCCAGGGATCGTCTGCGCTGTCATTTCGCGGGTCCGCGGCGGCGCAAATCTCCCCGGGGGAAATGACCAGATGAAATTTCTTTGCCCGACCAGCGGTTTTTTTATCCCGGTGCCGCCACATAGACCGGCGCACCCAGACACGCGCGATATGCGGATGGAGATCCAACGCGTCCAGCAACCCACGATACGGAACATTGCCATCAAAAACGACCGTTTCCGGACGGTAGAATACAAGCGCCTCCAGAACCTCCTGGTAAAACCATCTGTTCCATGATTTGGGATCCACACCAAGCTGACGGTGATACGGCCGGTACTCCGCGCAAAACCCAGCTTCCTGGGCAAAAGTCACCGCCTTTGACAAAGAAAAGAAGTTTGTTTCGACATCCGGTGGCTGCGATTTGGCAATGGCCAGTTGCCGGGACAAGTGCCCGACCCCGACACCATTTGAGGTAATGGTCATTACACGGGTGGGATTGAGTGCGCGGAAAACGTGGCGCGGGGCCGCAGTTTCTGTCTTCACATCACCGACAAGCTCTGCATAACGCCGGGCGTATTGGTCAAGCCCAAATCGCGCCTCGACACATTTGCGTGCTTTGTCGCCTTGTTTTATCCGCGCCGCAGGATCCTGTCGCAGATGCTGATAGACTTTGACCGCATCAGCGGGCTCAGCATAGATCGCTGCGTCGCCGAACAAAGGTTTGAAATGCGGCGGCAATACAGTGGGAAGACCGGACGCCAGGGCCTCCAGTATATTGTAGCCAAAAGCCTCACTCCAGTGATCATGGTGAAAATAGGAATAGGCGTCCAGCTGGCGCAAAAAGGATTGCACCGCCCCTCTCGCAAATGGTCTGGCTTGCCAGTTAGACGCCCAGGGCGCGAAAGCGGTCATGATTTTCTCGTCGACGCCTAGCATGCGGAACGAAAACTCTGCACTGTTTGGGTAGACCAGCCGGGCGCCATCCTCATCGGGCCATTTTAACAGGTCCGGTCTGGAGTGCCGCCCGATCACCATGCGATCGATCCTGGGGCGCAGGTCAAGTTGCGGCCACGCTTCTGTGTCGATCAGATTGTGCCAGTTGTTGTGCCAGAGCGTGTCGCTATGCCCGTTGTCTGCAAAACTGTCCCGGACCACAGGCCCGACGGGAAGCACAACCGGCTCCCGGTCAAACTCGTGGCGGACAACGTTCAGAAAATTCTCAAACTGGAATTGCAGCCGTCCCAGCGGATCGGTCAGAGGATGATGGGCAACCATTGCTACTTTCGCCGCCAGGATGGAGATTTTACGCAGCGATGGTTGGTTGAAAAGCGTCGGGTGATAAATCAGTGCCAGACGCGTGCGAATATCCCGCCCGGCCGAAAGCAGTTGCACACCGAGCTTGGATATAAGAGCCAGCACATCCGGATTTGGCGGGCGGCGGGAGATCAGAACAGACGATTGAACCGGGCAGATCGCAACACGCAGACCGGCCTGTTTTGCCGCCGTGACTTCGTTGATGAGGGCCGTTGATGTCCCCCCGGGAAACCTCAGGTCTGCCAGGAAAAGGATGTCAAGCTGCACTCCGCCAACGCTCAATATGAAGTATCGTCAGAGGGAGCAGTGTTCCTGCCCGGGTATAATGTTTTGCCGCTGTTATCACCATCTGGTGCGGTCAAATTCAATCCGCATGACGCAGCAAGCATCACAACCGACAGTTTTGCAAAAAGTTTTTTAATCCGCGCCATAACAATTCACCTTTAAAAACCCACTTGAGACTAACCTTTTTTTTGATTCAACACAACGAAGGCGCGCGGCGATGTTGTCTTCGCCCTTTCTCCCCGTCCAATGCGATCCGCATCCTGTTCGCCCGCTCTCTTGAACCGGGGGGTTTATCAGCCCCCTCTGCGCGTCACACGCCTGATGGTTCGGCGAACTTGCCAGCGGATTGACGTTCGATTCTGGTTGCCCGTCTCATCCCCCGACCCGTGCTGCGCGCTGATCCGGAATGCGCCCATATCAAATACCGCGAGTTGGTCACGCGGGTGCTGTGGTCAGACGATCACTGATAAATGTGGTGCCGGAATGCGGGTAGTCTACGCTCAGCTTGACTGCGGATGTAACCCCCATCGCTGCAGAATCTGAACCCGCAGGATGACCTCAAATCAGCCCGCGTTCTCAACAATACAGCCTGAAAACGACCTCCGCTGATCGCTGGCAGAAGCTGCGGTCCCGGGCCCCGGTCGTGTGCTGGCACCTGAGCAACGTCCCGGCAAAATAGCAGGGATTACAGCTGATCCGATGCCGCGTGGCGGCCAGTGTCCCCCGCCAAATCATTGCTCTGGCGGGGGAAGGAACATTCAGCGCTTAGCCGATGATCTGGTTGAGTGTCGCAGACGGGCGCATCACCGCAGCCGTTTTGCCGGCCTCACCGTGGTAATAGCCGCCGGTGTCAGCAGCCCCACCCTGCGTCGCAACGATTTCAGCCTGAATGGCCGCTTCATTCTCCGCCAGGGTCTGCGCCATTGGCGCAAAATGCGCCGCCAGTTCCGCATCAGCCGATTGCGCCGCCAGAGCTTCGGCCCAGTAGCGGGCAAAGAAGTAGTGGCTGTCGCGGTTGTCAGGCTGGCCAACTTTGCGGCCCGGGGACTTGTTGTGGTCCAGAATGCCTTGGGTCGCCACATCAACCGCGTCGCCCAGCACTTTGGCTTTGGCGTTGCCTTTGACCTGTGCGAGATATTTCAGACTTTCGCCCAGGGCACAGAACTCGCCCAGTGAATCCCAGCGCAAGTGATTTTCCTCAAGCAACTGCTGCACATGTTTGGGCGCAGATCCGCCGGCACCGGTTTCAAACAAGCCGCCGCCGTTCATCAGTTTCACAATCGACAGCATTTTGGCCGAGGTGCCCAGTTCAAGGATCGGGAACAGGTCGGTCAGATAGTCGCGCAGCACGTTGCCGGTGACCGCAATAGAGGTGTCGCCCTTGCGGATGGTGCCAAAGCTGACACGTGTCGCTTCGCGTGGTGCGAGGATCTGAAACTTGTCAGCAACGCCAGCCGCCGCCAGCAGCGAGGTGACATATTTGAGAAGCTCCGCATCGTGGGCGCGGCTCTCATCAAGCCAGAAGATCGCCTGGCAGCCTACCAGCGCCTGACGGTCAATCGCCAGTTGCACCCAGTCTTCAATCGGGGCCTGACGGGTCGAGGCCGAACGCCAGAGATCGCCTTTTTCGACGTCATGCTGATGCAGCACGTCGCCATTGGCCACAATCATGCGCACGGTGCCGTCGGCGGGGATTTCAAACGTAGTGGGGTGCGAGCCGTATTCTTCGGCCTTTTGCGCCATCAGGCCGACGTTCTGCACCGTGCCAGCGGTGGTTGGGTCAAGCGCACCGTTTGTTTTACAGTCGTTGACCGCCTCTTCATAGACGGCAGCATAAGAGCTGTCGGGGATCACGCAGTTGGTGTCAGCCGCGTTGCCATCGGGGCCCCAGCCTTTGCCGCCTGCCCGGATCAGCGCCGGCAGAGAGGCATCGATGATAACATCAGACGGCACGTGCAGGTTGGTGATGCCTTTGTCGGAATTCACCATGTAAAGCGGCGGGTTGTCCGCCATCACAGCATCAATAGCCGCCAGAATTTCGGTGGCTTTTGGCGAGGCTGCAACACTGTCCAGCAGCGCGCCAAGACCGGAATTCGGATTGGCACCCGCCGCCGCCAGATCGTCGCTATACTGGTCAAAAACCGGCTTCAGGAACGCCTTGACCGCGTGACCAAAGATGATCGGGTCTGAGACTTTCATCATCGTGGCTTTCAGGTGGATCGAGAACAACACACCAGAAGCCTTTGTCGCGGCAATCTGTTCCAGCAGGAACGCACCGAGCGCTTTGGCCGACATGAAGGTCGCGTCCACAACGGTGCCGGCAGGAAACTGCAGCCCGTCTTTCAGCACCGTTACAGTGCCGTCCTGAGCCGTCAGTTCGATCCGGGCTGCGCCAGCCTGTGCCGGCGTCAGTGTGGCCGATGTTTCGTTGGCGCGGAAATCATTCGCGGACATGGTTGTAACGGTGGTTTTGCTGTCTGCAGCCCAGGCACCCATCGAATGCGGGTTCGCCATTGCGTAATTTTTAACCGCAACTGCGGCGCGGCGGTCAGAATTGCCTTCTCGCAGAACCGGGTTCACTGCAGAACCTTTGAGCCCGTCAAAACGCGCACGGATGGATTTTTCTGTATCCGTTGCAGGCACCTCGGGATAGTAAGGCAGATCGTAGCCCTGCGATTGCAGCTCCGTCAGTGCGGCGACGAGCTGGGGCACGGAGGCCGAAATATTAGGCAGTTTGATGACGTTAGCTTCGGCGGTTTTGACCAGTTCGCCCAGAACGGCCAGATCATCTGACTGGCGCTGTGCCTCTGTCAGTTTTTCCGGAAAGGCGGCAATGATGCGCCCGGCAAGGGAAATGTCCCGGGTGCCGATAGTGACACCGGCGGCAGCAGCAAAACGCTGAACGATCGGCAAGAAAGACGCAGAAGCCAGTTCCGGTGCTTCGTCAACTTTGGTGTATACGATATCGGGATTGTCCATTTTCGTCATCCTGCCTTTGACCTTCTGAAATTTATGCAAGCACTATACTACCGGGGCTGTGAGGTCCACCGACAGCATATTTTCTCTGCGATACCAACTTGTGGCACCGCCACGCGCGGCAAATATTGACGCCAACTACGGCGTCCAGGCTGCAGAAATGTGCCCGAGGCAGACTTCGCTGAACCTCACCGGAGGTCGGTTTTGTCAACTCACCTGGCGCTCAGGCGCAGCGCAGAGAACAGCGGCTCTTCGGGCAGAGCAGCCTCTGTAGACTGGGCAACCGGACACTGGCCTTACGCCAGCCCGGGGCGAATTGTCCGAACAACAGGCCAGGCTCAGGAACTTCTGTTTGTTGCGTTCCGGAGAAACGATTGTCTCATTGTTCTCAGAACTTCCTGGCGTCAGCGCCTGTCCTGACGAATGGTTGTTGGGCGTTTGATGCCAAAATCCGTTGCCGGGCAGTCGATTGCAAAGCGGTCAATGAGAGGGGATCTTGCGCTGCGTTTGCGGATGGCAATGTCCGCCCCGGGAGTGTTTCATGCCCTTGCCATCCAGCCATTCAACCCGTTCAGCAGCGATGTGGTTGGAACGGTCGCCGGGGCTGTCGCGGACCCGTGGCGCAATCATTGGCAACTTGCTGAGCAGGTGCGGCATGTGCACGACGTGCCCCTGAGCGCATC
Source organism: Candidatus Halocynthiibacter alkanivorans (assembly GCF_003333265.1). Classification (GTDB taxonomy): domain Bacteria; phylum Pseudomonadota; class Alphaproteobacteria; order Rhodobacterales; family Rhodobacteraceae; genus Halocyntiibacter_A; species Halocyntiibacter_A alkanivorans. Next base: position 107,427 of record NZ_QOLB01000079.1, on the reverse strand, counting down.
CTGAAGTCTGTAAAGCCTGTTCTCGCGTGTCCGTCACGTCTGCGGCTTTCATATTCGTGCAAAGTTTCCACGCGATGAAGTAACCGCTGCTGGCGCTGACGTCAGACATTGCTGAACCTGGCCGAACAGTTGGGTAATGTGTCGAAATCCAGTCATGGCTGGCGTTGCGTTTAAGTCGCCAGAGAATTCGGGCGTTCACTGAGCTTGAAATATCTCCGCATCCACACGGGAAATTTCGGCCTCGTACCACGCAATGGTATTGTCTGGATCGTTTTGATAGGCCTCCGCAAAAGAGTCCGGAGCCTCTGAGCGTTCATCATACTTGGTTGACCAAACCATCATACCAATAAGAACGGGCAGGATGTCGCGGGCCTTTCTTGTTGGAAAGTAACATACCCGGCTTGCTTTGCGGGGGTCGGTTTGGCGGTCCAGCATACCCGCTGCTTCAAATCGCGACAGCCGGTCTGCAAGGATATTTGTAGATATGCCCTCGGGCGAATTATAAAAATCGCTATAGGTTCGCTTGCCGTGTAGCAAAACATCTCTGAGCACAAGAAAACACCATTTATCCGCGAAGATACCCGCAGCGTATCGGGTGGGGCAGCCGTGCCATCCGGGTTTTGGTGCTTTGCTCATACTGTTCCATAGCACAGAAAAATTCACTTGCAATGTGCAAGTACAACATTTACCAGATAAACACTTGCAAATCACAAGAGGAATTTTCCGATGCCCACACCCTTCGTTTGGTTCGACAACATTGGCGGGAACCGGCCCGCGACAACTGATTTTCTAAAAAATGCTTTTGGCTGGGCCCCCGCAGATATCGGTCCCATGACGTTTTTGACTGCAGAGGGCCAGGACAAGCCCTTTTCAGCCACCTGCGATGCAATGGACGGCGTTTCCGGTTGGGTGCCCTATCTTGAAGTCGATGATCTGCCAGCTGCGGTGGAAAATGCCCGTCAGCATGGGGCCGAAGTCATTGCCGAAAATCTAAAAGGCCCTGCAGGTGACGCAAGTTTTATCCGCGATCCGGGCGGCAGTGCCATGGCGCTTTGGAAACGCGCACCAGGAATGTGAGGATCTGAACCGTGACAAAAACACTCCTGGCTGCAGCGGGTTATATCGTGATCGTATTCCCGCTGGCATTTGCCTGGCACCTCGGTGTCTTTAAAGAAAAATACCAGGATTTTGGCTATTTCGAGGGTGAACCCAGTGTGGCACTCGGATTGGCGACGATCATCATTCAGGGCGTGGCCCTCGCATTGATTTACCCGCTGTTTCACACTGGTAGCGCCGGCTTTGTGAGGGCCTTTCAGTTCGCTGGATTGATGGGCCTGTTTTTTTGGACGTCCCATGTTCTGGCACTGGTGGCAAAGCAGAATGTCCCGGATGCGACCGGTTTTATTGTGATGGAAACAGCATATCTCTTCGCCCAGTTCGGCCTCTTTGCAATGCTGCTGGGTCTAATTTACCGTGGAGCGGAGTGAAAAATCAGACATCAATATGTCCCGGGTGGTGGCGACGCCACCCCGGACCGTTTGGGAAAGTTGGGCCGATCTTGGAGGGATTGTCAAATTCTATGCTGAGGTCTGGTTTTGCCCCGATATAGTTCTGGTCTCTCTGGAGCAATATTCGCAATGAAAGAGACAAGAGATGGCATCAGGATACAGCGGCAAATTCAGACGTGATGCGGTTCGCGTTGCGACGCGTTCGATGGATAAGGATTGATCCAGCGGATCCGGGGAAGCCATATCGGGTGTCTCAAATGGCAATCCGGCGGGCGATATGGCCTCTGGCCAGTTTCAGGACAGGTTGCCGTTCTTGGCCCAGGGGGGTGATGTTCTCCTGATGATTCCCGCACCTGCCGAAAAATGCGCCAGGTGCGGGGTGCGGTCTAGATGAAACCAACGTCGCCGGAAGTCATCGGCAGATGGGTGATCCTCGGGCCAGAGACGGCGATGGCATTGGCCAGCGCGGGGGCCGACGGCGGTGTGCCGGGTTCCCCCACGCCGGTCGGGGCCTCAGCCGACGACACGATATGCACCTCAATTGACGCGATGTCGCCGATGCGCAGCGGCTCGTAATCAGGGAAATTCGACTGATCCACCTCGCCATCGGTGAGGGTGATTTCGTCGCGCATCACGTGACCGATACCGTAGCCGATACCGCCTTCCATCTGCGCCCTGATCACATCCGGGTTGACCGCCAACCCGCAGTCGATCGCACAGGTCACCTTTTCAATCTTCACATTGCCGTCCTCATCGCGCGAGATTTCAGCGACCTGGGCCGCAAAACTGCCAAAGGATTTGTGGACAGCGATGCCCTGGCTGCGCCCCGGATCAGACTTGCCCCAATTACCCTTGTCGGCAGCCAGTTTCAGCACCCCGGCCAGGCGGGCCTGATCAGAGCCGCCACCTTCCAGCAAAGCCAGGCGGAATGCGACCGGATCGCGCCCGGCAGCCCTGGCCGCAATGTCCAGCATGGTTTCCATCACAAAGGCGGTGTGGCTGTGGCCCACTGAGCGCCACCACAGCACCGTCGTGGCCTTGGCAACATCGCTCAGCCCAACAAACCGGCCGGGGATCTGATAGGGCGTGTCGGCAGCCCCCTCGACCGAACTGAAGTCCACCCCGTCTTGCACAAAAGCACCCTCAAAGGGCGTCCCTTTCATAATGGATTGCGCCGCGATACGGTGATCCCAACCGGTGATTTCGCCCGCTGAATCCAGCCCGACGCGCACCTTATGCGCCACGGCCGGACGGTAATACCCGCCACGAATGTCATCCTCACGCGACCAGACCAGTTTGACCGCTCGGCTGCGGTCGGTCATCGCAAAAGCAAGGCCGGCTTCAACCTGGTAGTCGGCTGTGGGGGTGGAGCGCCGCCCGAAAGACCCGCCGGCAAACATTGTCTTGATCTGGATTTTCTCCATTGGCAGCTGCAGGATCTGCGACAGCGCCATATGCGGACCGGTGGGCGTCTGTGCGCCATCATGCAGGATGATACCACCATCCGCCAGCGGTTCGATCGTGCAGGTCAGCGGTTCCATCGGAGCATGCGCGAGCAGCGGGAAATAGAATGTTTCCTCCAGTATCTGCGCCGCACCGTCGATTTTTGCGGCGGTTTCATCCCTGCTGGTGGCGGTGATCGCATATTCCGGATCGGCATTCACCGCCGAGATAAGCTGGTCGCGGATCTGATCCGAGCTGCGGCTTTCGGCGTTACTGATATCCCATTGCACATCCAGAGCGTCGCGTGCCTGCAGTGCAGCCCATGTATGTTCTGCATAGACGGCAACGCCTGCCTTGTTTGGCAACGTGGCGGCGCGGATAAAGCCGGTAATCCGCAGCGCATCGCTGTCATCAAAACTGGTAACAGTCGCGCCCATACGCGGGGCGCGGGCAATCACAACGACCATCTGGTTGTCCAGCTGCATGTCCATCGCAAATTTGGCGGTGCCGTTGATCTTTGGCGGTGTATCTTTGCGCCGCACCTGCGCGTTGCCAATCAGCTTAAATTCGGCGGCATCTTTCAGACGCGGATCTGCGGGGGCATCCAGGGTTGCGGCAATTGCCACAAAATCGCCAATCGGAGCGGATTTGCCTGCGCCGGACACCACACCGTCCTCGATCATCAGAACGGATGGATCGGCACCCCACTCCTGCGCGGCTGCGGCAATCAGAAGCTCGCGGGCGGCGGCGCCGGCCTGGCGGTACTGCATAAAGGAATTTGCCATCGCGGTTGAGCCGCCGGTGCCCTGGAAGGCGCCGAACATCAGGTTGTTATAGACCTGCGGGTCGGAGGGCGCGAAATCATAGCCGATTTGCTCCATCGTGACGCCAAGTTCTTCCGCAATCAGCGTGGTCAGGCCCGTAGCCGGCCCCTGGCCGGTTTCAAAATGTTTCACGATCGCCGTCACCCGGCCATCCGCGCCAATGCGGATAAATGGGGTCAGCATGGTGGTTTCCGCGGTGCCCGAGGCGAGCACGCCGTCCGGGCGAACGCCCAGGACCAGAACGGCAGAAGCGGCGGCGGCGGTTTGCAGGAATCCGCGGCGGGAAGTGTTCACAGTCATATCAGGCCTCCATGATCTCAGACGCGCGCAGGATTGCGGCCCGAATGCGTTGATAGGTGGCGCAGCGGCAGGCATTGCCATTCATGTACTCGTCGATGTCCTCAACAGTGGGCCTGGCGTTTTCGCTCAGAAGCCCTGTGGCGGACATGATCTGCCCTGACTGGCAGTACCCGCACTGCACCACATCCAGCTCGGCCCAGGCCGTCTGAACCGCGGCGGCGGCCCTGGAACTGAGGCCCTCGATGGTGGTGATTTCGGCGCCTTCGACATCTTCGATATTGGTCTGGCACGCGCGGACGGGTTCACCATCAAGGTGAACCGTGCAGGCGCCGCAGGCAGCCACGCCGCAGCCGAATTTGGTGCCGGTCAGTTTCAACTCATCCCGGATCACCCACAAAAGAGGCGTGCCGGGTTCGGCCGTGACGCGGTGCGTCTGGCCGTTCAGGTTCAAGGAAATCGTCATAATCTGTGGTCTCCGTTGGGGCTGGCGGGATCTGTCAGGATTGTTCTAAGGTTTGCGCAGGTCCACGCTTGATGGCCTCCGCATTGCTCACGTCGATGGCAGCAACACTCACATCGACCATCCCATCTGTTTTGGTTGTTTCGAAATTCATTCATGTGCCTCCTCGGATGGTGCCTGCGGTGAAGCGCAATCACAGGCTCATGTTTTGCTTCATGGCGCCTAAAAAGGTCTCGTCGTCCTGTGCCTCGCGTTGGTCCAGCAGGGCCACGGCATCCGCCCCGGCGCGATAGCGCAGCGTCGAAGTGCCATCTGTGACCGCATTCCAGATCACCTCGGCGACGAGCTCCGGTTCAGAGCCGTAACCGCCATTAGCGGCCGCGGCCATATTTGCCTTGGCGAGTTGCACGACAGGCTGGTATTCCAGCATGCTTTCGTCATTGTTAAAGTCCAGAGAGCGGCCGGCAAAATCGGTTTTGATCACGCCAGGTTCGACGATTTTCATTTTGATACCCAGCCGGTCAAGCTCGTAGGTCATCGCTTCAGAGATGCCCTCAACTGCATATTTAGTGCCATGGTAAATGGTGCCAAGCGGGAAAGTCATCTTGCCGCCGATCGAACTGACGTTCACGATCACGCCCGCCCCGGCCGCACGCATATGCGGCAATACGGCTTGCATCGTTGCCAGCAACCCAAACACATTGGTTTCAAACTGCTGCCGGATACGATCAAGAGAGAATGCTTCCAGCGGCCCCCAGGCGCCGTAGCCGGCGTTGTTCAAAAGCGCATCGATTTTTCCAAACCGCTCCAGACCGGCGCTGACAGCCGACTTGACCGAGCTTTCGTCGGTGACATCGAGGTGGGTGACCAGCACGTTTTCCAGCCCGGTCAGCTCCGTTTCATCATTTGGGCGGCGCATGGTGGCGACCACATTCCAGCCCCTGGCCTGAAAGAACTTTGCGGTTGATTTGCCGATCCCCGTGGAGGCTCCGGTAATCAGAATAGTCTTAGTCATGTCGCTTTACTCCTCTGCGCCTCTGTCAGAACAAATAGCAACGGCGGCTGAAATCGCCCTGCCTCATCCTCCGAAAGACGTGCCCAATCCTCCAGAGACCCGGGTTTTCTCTTCGGTAAGGACGTGATCTGACCTATAAAAAGCGGGTAATAAGGAAGCGCCTGATGGTCGAAAAAAAGCTGATTTCTGAGGTTTGCGAATTTGCGGAGACCCGTGGCGCCTTTGGGCAACCGTGCCAGACCGGTGTCGATGGGTTGCTCGTTTTTTGTGACTCTGCCCCGACCACATGTGCAGCAACGCTGTATGAGCCAATCATGTGCCTGGTCCTTCAGGGCCGCAAAGAGGCCCAACTGGGCAGGCGACGTATCGAATATGGCGCCGGCGAGTCAGTGATTGTCAGCCATGCCGTCCCGGTCGTGGCCGGGGTGACAGAGGCAACGCGGGAATTGCCCTACGCCGCCCTGGTGCTACGGCTTGATCTGGCGTTGGTGCGCGGCCTTTATGACGAAATTGGCGAAACCGAACTGGCCGGCGACGAGCTGCGGTCTATTGATGTGGCGCAAACCGACGCGGCGCTTGTGGATGCCATGGCAAGGCTTTTCCGGATCTCGCACGATCCGGTGGAAACACAGGCATTGGCGCCACTTGTGCTGAGGGAAATCCACTTCCGGCTGCTGCGGGCCCGCCATGGCGGCATGTTGCGTCAGTTTCTGTGGCGCGACAGCCCGGCCAGCCGGATATCGAAAGCCATAGCCAGGATCCGCAGCGATTTCACGACACATATTCTTGTTGCTGAACTGGCTGAAACCGCGGGAATGAGCCAGTCTGCTTTCCACGAGCATTTCAAGGCAGTTACCTCCACCACGCCATTACAATACCAGAAGGATCTCAGACTGATGGAGGCCCGCCGCCTTTTGACGGCGGGTACAAAATCCGTCTCGCTTGCGGCCTTTGAAGTGGGCTATGAAAGTCCCACGCAATTCAGCCGCGAATACGCACGTAAATTCGGCGTATCTCCCCGCGATGACAAAACAGTACCGGTGCCCGCCGGATTTCCAGCTTAACCTCCGGCGGCCGATTGGATGAAAACGCGCCACTGAATATTCGCCAAGTTCGATACAAGGCTTCCAGCTCCAAAGCCCACAATAGGCAACGGTTTCAACGGGTCGGTGCAACACGGAATGGAACCGCCCCGCCGGTGTTACATAGTCAAACAGAGTTGGCCGCGGCAAACCGGACCAGCAGCGCAAGTGGATCGACCGAGACGAAAAACGATCCGACAGGACAACAAACCGATACGCAGGTGAATTCACATCAAAGACGCGTTGGCCGCCGCATTGAGCGTCGCGCCGGCATGTCCACAGTTACGTCGTCCGATCCCACGCTCGGGTGACGGAATGCCCCGAGAGCTGTGGCTCAGAACACCAGTTGTCTGGCCGGAAGAATGGCGGCGCCGTAGATCGCGGCATCACCATTGAACCGGCTGGGCAAAAGTTCTGGAAATGGCAGCACTTCACCGTAGCGGTTTTCTCTGGGGCGCTCGCACGTGTCAATCAGCAGATTGCGCAATCCGGCAGGGGCTTCACCGCCAAAATAAATTGCTTCCGGATCAACAACAGCCCTTATGGCTCTGATCGTCAGATCGAGTGTGGGCGAGATTTCCTTCAGCCATTCCGCGACAGCCGGCCAGGAAGGGTCAAATTTCTGTTGCAGTTCAGGGACGCCACTAAGCTCCACGCCACTGTCATTCAACCGCTTGATCAGTTCTCCGAGTGCCGGGCGGTGTTTAAACTCGTCATCCGGAATCAAAACCCCAAGCTCACCTGCGTTGCCAAAACCGCCGATCACTGAGGCACCGTTGTTCACAATCCCGGCGCCAAAACCAAAGTTGAAGGAGAGAAAAGCCATGTTCCGAGAATTGTCGCCAAGCGCGTTGTGATGTTCTGCGATCGCGGCGCATGTGGCGTTGTTTTCAGTGAATGCGGCGATGCCCAAAGCGTCAGCGAACAAATCATCAATCGGAATTCCTGACCAGCTTTTGGTCGGAAGCGGCACTGTGAACTGGTTCATTTTCGAAATGCGATAGCCCTGAATCGAAACCCCTACCCCGATGGCGGTCCGCGCGCGAAACTCTGGCGTTTTGGACCACTCGGACCCGATACGGCATATTTCCGCCATGATGCTCTCGCGGTCATTTGGCTGGGACTGCAATGTTGCCCGTCGCAGCTCAGCGCCGGCAAGGCTGACGGCTATCAACTGAACGTTGTCCGGGCGTACAGAGACCCCGAGCGAATAGGTTGAAGCTTCATCCAGCACAACCTGAGGACTGGGTTTGCCACGGCCTTTGATGACGGCCTTCTGACTGCTGAGGAGTTTTTGGTCGGTCAGGTTTTCCACCAGCCGGTGCACCGACTGCTGCGACAGTGTGGTGAATTCGGTTATATCAGATCGGGCGATCGGCCCACGAGCACGTACGATGCTCATGATGTCACGTTCGCTTTCGCTCAACGACAATCGGTCTGCCCTTTTCAAAACGCTACTCCCTTGTTCTATCCGCAGACAGATCGCACATCCGATTGGACATGCGCTGCCATCACTATCAAAAAACTTCATCATTTCCAAGTAGTTTCAGTCCTTTACGTCGACGCGGAAAATTCTCGTTGACTCGCGTCATCCCTTTATTACACATTATGGGTAATAAGCGAACGGGCGACTGCCAAACGTTTGCGTCTTGGGAGGAGAACCACGTGAGCACGATTGATATTGACCGTCTGGAGATGCGCTTTGGGAATTTTACGGCGCTCAAAGACATTTCGGTAAGTGTCAAAGAAGGTGAGTTTGTCACCTTGCTGGGTCCTTCCGGCTGCGGGAAAACAACGCTGCTGAAACTTATTTCCGGCTTCCTGAAGCCCACCAACGGAACTATCAAAATTGCCAATGAGGATGTCACGCTGACGCCTCCTGAGCACCGGGACACCGCGCTTTGTTTTCAGTCCTACGCGCTGTTTCCGCATCTGACGATTAAAGATAATATTGAATTTGGCCTGAAGCAGAAACGGGTCAACGGCAGCGAACGCAAACAGCGCCTGCAAGACATGGCCGGGCAACTGGCGCTTGACGCACAGCTTGATAAACTGCCGAACCAACTGTCTGGCGGGCAACAACAGCGTGTCGCGCTCGGGCGGGCACTGATCATGCGGCCCGGCGTCATTCTGTTTGATGAACCACTGTCAAATCTGGATGCAAAATTGCGCGATTCAGTGCGTGTTGAGATCCGCCGCATTCAGCAAGAGAACAATCTGACTGCGGTCTATGTGACCCATGACCAGTCCGAAGCGCTGGCGATGTCAGACCGCGTGATGGTGCTGAACGGCGGGGTGATCGAGCAGGTCGCCCCCCCGGAAACTCTCTACAATGCGCCCAGCACCAGTTTTGTCGCCGACTTCATCGGTGGGGCAAACATTATGAATGCCGAAGTGACCGGCGAAACAGAGCCCGGCGTCTGGGCGCTACAAACCCCGATCGGTGAAATGGTGTCCAAAAGTGACCGCACTCCGGCGGCTAAACACATCAAAGTGTGTTGGCGGCCGGAAGCGGTTAAATTAGTCGACTCCCCGGTCAACAGCTTTACCGCCAGAGTCACAGAGCGGCAGTTCCAGGGCAGCTACACAGATTTGTTTGTCGATATCGGCGGCAACGGATACCGGTTGAAAACTTCGGATCCGGGTATCTACCCCGGCGAGAATATCAACTGTTCGATTGAGCCGTCGGATCTGATCCTGCTGGAGGCCATCCAGTGACCGCCAAAAAATGGATAACCGTGCTGGCGCTGCTGGCGCCCGGTGTCGGCCTGATCGCCGTGATGATCGGGACAGTGATCTACATGGCCGTGGCGCAGTCGCTTGGCTACTACAGTCTGATGGGCGAAAGCGAGTTCAGTTTCGAGTTCTGGGACAAAATGCTCGGACGGAAAGCGTATTATAAATCGGTCCGGTTTTCGATTTATATTGGGTTTTTCAGCGCCCTTTTCTCGGTCGCTCTTGCTTATCCGCTGGCGATCTGGCTGCGCAAACCGTTCAATGGCTCACTGCTGATCGGTGCGGTACTCAAGGCGCCGCTGCTGGTGCCGGGTCTGGTGGCGGCTTTCCTGTTTATCAATGTTATTTCTTATAACGGCATCCTGAACCAGTTCATGCAGTGGATCGGGTTCTGGGACGCACCGCACCGGCTGCAAAACGACCGGAACGGCTATGGCATTCTGGTGTTGCAGACCTGGAAAAACATGCCATTTGCGCTGCTGCTGCTGACAGGGGCAGTGCAGAGCATCAGCGATGATGTGCTGGACGCAGCCCGCGATCTCGGCGCCGGCACCATGGCGCGTTTCCGCAAAATCATCGCGCCGCTGACAATCTCTTCAATGCAGGCGGCTCTGGTGATCATCTTTATCGGTGCCGTGGCGGACTTTTCCTTTCAGGTCATCGCCGGACCGACCAACCGGCAGTCTCTGGCCCAGTTCATGGTGTTCTTCAAAGACAGTGGCCGCTGGCATGATGCGGCTGTTGTCGGGGTAACTCTGATGGCGGTGGCGCTGATCGGCTCCGCTCTCCTTGCCTTTGCGACCCGAATTATTCTGAAAGGGGGGCGAATCAAATGAAACAGGCAACAATCAACAAGATCCTGATGTACAGCCTGATAACCGTCTGTGCTGTCTGGCTTATCATCCCTTTCACCATGGCGGTGCTCTGGTCTCTGGTGGATCCGGTCGAACCCTGGACGGCGGACAAATTGCTGCCTCCGGTCATGTCGACCTACCGTTGGGCCTATATGTGGGAAAATTCGTCGCTCAGACCGGCGTTGTTCAACTCCTACGTTCTGGCGCCGAGCGCAGCAATCGTCACGCTTCTTCTGGCCTCCCCGACAGCCTATGCGCTGGGCCGGATCCAGTTCCCCGGCCGCGAAGTCGCCAAGCTGATTACACTGCTGCCGCTGGTTGTGCCGGGTTTTGTCACCGCGATTTTCTTCTCGTCGATCATCTTTCAGCTCGGGCTTCACGCCTGGCGGTTTGGCGCGATCCTTTTTGCCCACAGCGTTATTCTGATGCCCTATGCGATCCGCATTATGACTGTCAGTTTTGAACAGGTGCGCCAGGATCATATTGATGCAGCACGTGACCTGGGCGCCACCACCATCGAGCGCTGGAAGGTTGCTTACATGCCCGCTCTCAAACCGGGGATCATGGCGGCGCTGCTGATCGTGTTCATTCAGTCCATCGAAGAGTTCGCCATCGCTTTCATCGTCGGTTCGCCCAGTTTTGTGACGGTTCCGACGCTGCTGTTCTCAACGCTGGGTCAGGATTTTGTCCGGCCGAATGCTGCAGTTCTGGCGCTGATCCTGATCGTGCCGAACGTCATCATGATGCTGATCCTTGAGCGGCTTCTGAAATCTGCCAACCCCAGCCTGAGCTCCGGCAAAGGCTGACCCGCAAACACACAAACGACCAACTCTGGAGGAACTATAATGTTAAAGAAACTGCTCTCAACCGGGATTGCCCTGGTGGCCTCGGCAAACTTTGCCATGTCGGCCAGTCTTGATGATATGTCGTGGGACGAGATCGTCGCACAGGCGAAATCCGAAGGTGAACTGACCTGGTTCATTTGGTATTTCCAGGATGAGTTCCGCGATGTTGCCAAGGCATTCACCGCAGAAACGGGCATCAAAGTCTCGATTCCCGAAGGCACGGCCGCTGGCAATATTGACAAGCTGATTGCCGAAAAAGATCGTGAAACCGGTGACATCGACGTGATTGCGTTCGGCTATGAGAATGTCGACATCTGGCCACTGGGAACGCTTTTCCAAAAGATTGACGGCGCTTTGCCCGATGTTTCTGGCCGCACGCAGGATGTGACCGGCATCAAAGGCGAAGGTTATGTGTTCGCCTATTGGGGCAACCAGACCGGCATCGCCTATGATCCGGATATGGTGGCCAAAGCTGACCTGCCGCAGACCCCGGAAGACTTTGCCGCCTTCTGGACGACAAACCCGGAAAAATTCGGTTTTAACTACGTCAAAGGCGGCTCAGGCCCCTCTTTCTTCCACAACACTCTGCGCGTGGTTTCCGGCATCGATTATTTCGGCGACACCCCGGTTGATGAAAAACTGGCAGGCATTCAGCCCGGCATCGACTTCTTTAATGACAACGCTGAAAACTACGTAATAACAGCGTCCAACATTGACAGTATCAACCGGGTAAGCGACCGCGAACTGTGGATGGTTCCCGCCTGGGAAGATCACTTGGCCGGCCTGCAGAACCGGGGCGAAGTGCGCAAGGAAATCGCCTATTACATCCCTGAAATGGGTATGTCCGGCGGCGGCAACGGGGTCGCTATTCCTCAAAACGCTCCCAACCCGGCAGCGGCGCTGGTGTTCATCGACTGGTTGACGTCCGCCAGAGTTCAGGCCGGTTTCAACGCGCGGTTTGGCACCGCGCCAATGCATGCTGACGCTGATGATTCCAAAGCACTTGTGCCCAATTCGCAGCGCGCCTTCAGCCAGGCATGGCCGGGCCAGCCGTTCAAGCAGAGAGTTGAAGATACCTTTATTGAAGAGGTGGTTCTCAACCGTTAAGACAGGCCGGTCTTCGCAAGCTCCCCTCCTCCCAGGGGAGACGAAGATCACCCTACACGCCGCCAGTTGCAGTTACTCCCGACTGCGCATGCTGGCGGCGTGCAGATCCGATAATATACAGGTGAACCGGTCGCGGAACGCTATGGCAGCGACATGGTCACATTTCAGGATACAGTGAAAATGACAGCCTCCTTACCCCTTGTTCAATCAGGTCTGATCGCCCATCGCGGCGCTTCAAAATACTGGCCGGAAAATACGCTTGAATCCGTGAAAGCGGCCGCCGGCATGGGGGTGTCCTGGATTGAAACTGATGTTCAGTTTACCGCCGACAATCAGCTGGTGATGATACATGATGCTGAACTGGACAGGACAACCAATGGCTGCGGCTACGTGACTCAAGCCGATCTGGCTGCTATCCGCAAGCTGGATGCAGGGTCCTGGATGGCGCCGGAATTCTCTGGGCTGCAGGTGCCGACCCTGCGGGAATTCATCAGCATGATTTGCGACCTCGGCCTCAATCTTCAGCTGGAGCTGAAAGAAACCAAAGGGCGTGAAGCCGAGCTGGTTGACCTGGTGTGTGATGAGCTTGAGATCTACTGGCCGGCCGAAACCGCTTCCAAAATCTTTATCTCCGGCTTTTCCGAACGCTGTTTGCGCCGGGTCGCTGAAAGAATGCCAAAGATGCCGCTGGCGCTGGCGCTGACCTGTGTGCCGCGCAATCCCGATCAGCTTGCCGAAGAAACCGGCGTGCAGATCATCCATGTGAATGACGTTTTCACTGATGAGGCCGCGCTGGAGACCATCGCCTCCTCCTCTGTGGAATTCGGGGTGGCAACAGTGAATGATCCGGTGCGGGCCAGTCAGCTGCTTGCTGCAGGCGTCCAACAGATTTTGACCGATGACCCGCTGTTACTGACGGACACGCCAAACGCAAACGCGCCAGCTGAATCCGGGAACATGGAAACGATCCGGGCAGGCGTAAACTGAGCCAATGCTTTGCCTGCCTCAGTTTCAGCCGTCACAGGGAAACATGATCCGGCCACTGCGGACAACCTTGCTGCGAACAGTCAATTTTACCAGTGACTAATTCCACAGGCGTGGCTGTCAACGTCCCTAGTCTTTTGTCCAGGAAAAATCCCGATGAGCCGGGTCCAGGTGATCGCCTCCGTTAGTGCGCATCAACGCAACCCGGGTTTTCTGGCCGCCGGACAATGTGGCAGGATCGCTTGTTTCAGGCCCCTCAATGCCGATCCCGGTCAGAGCGGCACAGATCCGCGCGCCACGGTGTGTTGGGCGCCGCAGGCCAAAAGCCAGGCTGGAACCGGCCGACAGACAGGGAAACAACAGACTGTTCTGAAACAGAGTGCCAATATTCGCTGTTCGGAGCGAACCGCAACGACGCCCTGCCCGTCCCGCCCGGCCAGCCGGTTCAGCCCCAAACAGGTTTAAGCCGCGTCCAGCAGTCCGGTGATCGCCACGGCCCGAATGTACATACATTGGCCCCCCCGCGTGCAGATAATGGGTTTCGTGTGATTTCCGGAAATGCGCATTATTTGCTATGATCGTGGCACTATACACAACGTACGCTGAGGCGGTGACGTATGAAAATCCACGTCCTTCACGAGAACGAGGCCTGGACTGAGCCGTTGTTCAGGGAATTGAGCGCCCGTGAACTGCCATATGAGAACTGGCATCTTGACGCAGGCCGTATTGATCCGCAGGCGCCCCCGCCCACCGGTATTTTCTACAATCGCATGAGCGCATCATCACACACACGCGACCACCGCTTTGCGCCGGAATTGACCAGTCAGGTTCTCCGGTGGCTGGAGTCTTTTGACCGCCGCGTTATCAATGGCACCGGGGCTTTGCGGCTTGAGATTGATAAACTTGCGCAATATGCCACCTTGGAATCCCATGGCATTCAGACACCATGCACGATTGGCGCGACAGGCCGTGAGCAAGTGATCCAGGCCGCCCGCGACCTGCGGCAGCTGCCTTTCATACTCAAACCCAACCGTGGCGGCGCCGGCGCGGGCGTGCAACTGATCGAGACCATCGCCCAGCTCCCCGCGCTGCTTGATAATCCGGCCACAGAACAACCGCTTGACGGTCTCTGGCTGGTCCAGAAATACGTGCGTGCAAGCGAACCTGCCATCACCCGTTGCGAATTCATTGGCGGTCAATTCCTTTATGCTGTGCGTGTAAATACGAGCCTGGGTTTTGAGCTGTGCCCCGCAGATGCGTGCGACCTGCCGGACGGGCGGGAGCGGTTCGAGATTCTCCAGAAGTTCGACGACCCCGTGCTCACCAAATACAGCGCCTGCCTTGCCGCCAATGGCATTGAAGTTGCCGCTATCGAATTCATTCGCGACGCCGAGGGCGAAATTTACAGTTATGATCTCAACACCAACACCAACTATAACAGCCGCGCGGAAGCCAAAATGAATGTCTCGGGGATGGGAGCGCTGGCTGACTTCCTGGGTCAGGAACTGTTGAAAGTCCGCGACGCTTAACCGGAAAACTTCAGCAACCGGCCGTCTCGCGCATCCGGATTCCGCCCGTCATCAGCATAGCCCGGCGCCTCCTGCCAGGAACCGTCTGTGGCATCTAAAATTAAACTACCCGACGATGAAACTCTGGCTTCATGGTTCGCCGCCCCGGTCGAAACCTGCTCTTCTCAGAACCGCCCGTGAAGCGCGTTGATTGAACGTATTCAACATCTGCACGGGACCAGGATTCGCCCCGGGAGCGGCGGATACAAAAGGCGCAGTGATCGGAGGCCCGGACTATGCGCCCTCGAGCTGCCATCAGCCATGGCGCGTTTTCCGGATTGTGGTTTTGGGGAGAAGATGCGCGTTCCATTGATGCAGAAGACTCTGCATATGAAACCGCAATGTGTAACTTTGTGGTTTTAACTTGCTACACCCTCAATTGGCGTATTCGGAGCGTTTTGCCAGGAAGACTGCGCAGCGAGGCGCAATCCAATAAACGCCTGGTGCAGAGATCAGGGCCGGAATTGATGGATTAGAAATTCTTATGCGACCCCATGAGCGAGCCGGACATCCACCCACATCGGCCTGGAGCGACCAGGAGCAATGCCTGGTCAAGGTCAGCTATGGCGAAAGAAGCTCGGTGCGGCCGGAATGAAGGTCCGCTCCGGGCCGTTCCCGCCACGTTGGGTTGAGAAAATAATGGCAGGATTATCCGCTCAGCGGACCTGCAGGCCGGCGCAAAAAACGGCTGCTCCGGGCCCTCAGTCAACAACGATGCAACAAGCACAATTCGACGTGAAGGTCGAAAATCGGACATACATTTCCCCGCCGGACGAACGATCTCAGGGCGGGTCTCCATGCGGCGAAAGGGGTTGCGATTGGTCATGGCCAGACGCGAGATGAAGGCCTGACCACGCCAGGCAAGTTTGTCTGACAATGAGGCTTGTGCAGCCCGTTGTCATCCTTCTCCAAAGAGTCGCGTGGATACCGCTCCGATGTGTTGACGCATGGCTTTTTGCGCAGCCTCGGGATCGCGCGCCTCAATGGCAGTGACGATCTGTTCGTGTTCGGCAAAACTGGAGTGATCACGCGGAGGAAGCGCAGAGCCACGTACGACAGCGCTGCCCGCCACAGCGCGGCGTACATAGTTGAGCTGATCGAAGAGCGACAGCAGCAGGATGTTGTCCGACGACTCGGCCACGGCGCGGTGAAAGAGGTCATCCTGTGCCTCGTAATCGGCCCAGTTGGTGGCAGCCCAGGCCGCATCCCTGGCCAGTTTGATGCGGATGATAGCCTCACGCGACGCATGAATTGCCGCTTCGCGCGCCAGAGAAGGTTCGATGCACAGCCGTGCCTGGATCATCCTGATCGGTGTCATCTGATGGCTGAGCGCCGCGAGGACACCGGTACCATTGCCGTCGCCATGATCGGCCACGAAGGTGCCTTTTCCCACATGGCGCCAGATCGCGCCTTCGCGCTCCAGTGCATCCAGCGCCTTTCGGAGCGACGACCTGCTCATCCCCAGTGTCCCGATCATCTCTCGCTCGGACGGCAGCCGGTCCCCCGAAGCGTAGGAACCCGCCGAGATAAAGCCGCGCAGCGTCGCAATCGCCCGCTGCAGGTCCGAAGGTTCGCGTTGGGCGAGCGATGCCAGAGGTTCAGAAAATTGATTGATCAATTTCGCCATATTGGTCGTTTTAGCACCGATCTATGGCTCCTGGCAACAATAACGCTGCATCGGCAAAAATTGGTCCGGATTGATTTTTCACCAATGCCGATCTAAGGTCGATTCGAAATTCCTTGGATTAACGAGGTGATGGATGTCTGACTACGTGATCGAAATTCCGTCAGTTGTGGGCATTCCTGTTGCCGGAACCAAGGCGCTTTTTCCGGTGCGACGGATCTATTGCATCGGCCGGAACTACGCAGCGCATTCAGTTGAAATGGGCCACGACCCGGACCGCGAACTTCCGTTCTTCTTTCAAAAGAACCCCAACAACCTCGACTCGTCCGGCGAATTTCCCTATCCGCCGCATTCCAACGATGTGCATCACGAGACCGAGATGCTGGTTGCGCTGAAGTCGGGGGGCACCAACGTCCCGGTCGGCTCGGCGCTGGAGCTTGTGTATGGCTACGGGCTGTCGCTGGACATGACCCGTCGCGATTTGCAGGGCGAACAGAAAAAGATGGGCCGGCCGTGGGAAATCGGCAAGGCGTTTGAGCGTTCAGCGCCCTGTGGCCCTGTGCATCCGGTTTCAGCGGTGGGTCATCCCAATCAGGGGCGCGTCGAGCTCAGAGTGAACGATGAAATCCGCCAGGAGGGTGACCTGAACCAGATGATCTGGAAGGTTCCTGAAATGATTTCTTATTTGTCGAATTATTTTGCACTGGCCGCGGGCGACGTGATCCTGTCTGGCACGCCTGCCGGGGTGGCCGCAGTCGCAAAAGGCGACGTGATGGCGATGAGTATCGAAGGCCTGGGCCGCATGGAAGTGAAGGTCGTTTAGCAAGGCGCGTCGCGCCGGTTTGGGAGGGTAGACTACTGGAACTCACGCTTGGCACCTGGGATCATGACCGCGTCATGGCGTTGCATGATGGTCGCGTTCAGATCCCTGGCGTCACCCTGAAATGCGAGCTGCATCCTACAGCCAGACTGTTCCCCTGGGCGGTACAGGAGGCGCGCTTTGACATCACCGAGATGTCGGTGTCCAGCTATATTATGCAACTGTCGCGTGGCGGCTCGGGCTATGTGGCGATCCCAGCGTTTGTCAGCCGGGCTTTTCGCCACAGCGGATTTTTTGCGTGCGCCGGATCGGGCATCAATAGCCCTGCTGATTTCGCCGGGCGCCGGATAGGTGTTCCGGAATATCAGATGACCGCCGCGCTGTGGATGCGGGGTATTCTGGCGGATGAATATGGCGTCGATTGTTCGGGCATTCACTGGTGCACCGGTGCTTTGGACGCTGGAGTGCGGCGCGAGCGGCTGGAGTTGAAACTGCCACCAGGAATGGTCGTGGAGCCCATTGCCGCAGGCGATACCCTGCAGGACCTGCTGCTGCGCGGTGAGATTGACGGGCTGTTGGCCCCGAAACCGCCCAAAGCGTTTTTGGACGGGCACCCTGACGTGATCCGGCTGATCCCTGATTTCGAGACTGCTGAGCAGGCCTATCACCGGAACACCGGGTTTTTCCCGATCATGCATCTCATAGGTCTGCGCAAGACGATTGCCGACGATCACCCCTGGCTGGCCCGCGCGCTGTACGACGGCTTTGTCACGGCCCGCGATCTGGCGCTGCAGCGTCTGCGGGAGATATGGTTGGGCAATGCCAACCGGCTGTCACTGCCCTGGCTGGGTGCCTCAATGGAACGCACTCTGGCCGCTCTCGGAACTGATTACTGGAGCTATGGTTTTAACCGCAACAGAGCTGAAATCGAGGCAATATGCCGTTATTCTCACGATCAGCACCTTGCTGCAGCCCTCCTGCAGCCCGAGGCCCTGTTTCATCCTACCGTGTTGGAGACATGAGATGCTGATGGACGCGCTGCATGCCGGGCTGGGATGGCCAATCGCAGCGACGCTGCTGGCGGTCAGTTTTGCCAGTTCGTTCATCACCGTGGCGTTCGGCATTGGCGGCGGCGCGGTGATGCTGGCGGTGCTTGCAACATTGTTGCCCGCAGCGGCCATCGTGCCAGTGCACGGGCTGGTGCAGCTGGGCTCAAACACCGGCCGCGCGGCGCTGCTGCTGAAATACATGCGGCTTGACCTTCTGGGCGGATTTAGTGTCGGGGCCGTGGCCGGCATATTACTGGGCGGATCACTCGTCGTGCAATTGCATGCGGGCTGGATCCAGATCGGCGTCGGCGGTTTTATCCTGTGGTCAGTATTGTCAAAGCCACCGGAGTTTTTGCGCCGCTCGGGCATGGTCACGGGCGTTTTTTCCAGTTTTCTGACGATGTTTTTTGGGGGCACCGGGCCCTTCGTCGCGACCTATGTGAAGGCCCAGAAATTTGAGCGTCACAGCTATGTCGCCACCCATGCGATGTTGATGACGGTGCAACATCTGCTCAAAACCATAGCTTTTGGTTTTCTAGGCTTTGCCTTTTCAGCATGGGCGGGACTGATCGCGTTGCTGGTCGCTTTTGGAGTTCTGGGCACGTTTGCCGGACGGATGGTCCTGACGCGCATAGACGAAAAACATTTTGGCCTCGCCCTTAATATCACTCTCACCTTGTTGGCACTGCGGTTGATCTATGCCGGGGGAAACGCCTTGTTTATTGCCCGCTCGGTCCAGGAGGGAGCCGGATAAGTTGCAAACCCCGTATGGCAAATGCGCAAACCGCGCGGGGGAACAAATATCTGCGCAACTCAAGAATAAGACTGGGAGGAGACCATGATTATGAAACGAACATTGAACCGTCGCACTTTCCTGGGAACAAGTGCTGTGGCTACTGGCATTGCGCTGGCGGCGCCACAGATTGCCCGTGCCGCCGGCTATCCTGACCGCAATATCGGCGTGATAATTCCGACACGTGAAGGCGGTGGTGCGGACCGGAATTTCCGGGCGTTCACCAGCATCTGGAAAAATAAACTCAACGCAGATTTTGAGCCGGGTTTTTTCCCGGGCGCGTCGGGCCGGGTCGGCTATGAAGTGTATATGGGTAAGAAAGCGCCGGATGCTTATAGCCTGATCTTCGGAAATATGGGCCCCGAAGTCCTGAACTGGGCCATGCAGGCGCCCAGCTTTGATGTGAACGATTATTTCTACTTTGGCCGCGTGGACACGGATCCGGGTTGCCTGTTTGTCGGTGTCGAAAGCCCGTTGAAGACGCTCGATGACGTCATCGCCGAAGGCAAGAAGCGCCGCCTGAATGTTGGCACCAGCCGCATGGCACATCCGGCCTCTATAGGTCTGCTGGCCCTGGGTGAAGAAACCGGTGCCGACTTTAACCTGATCCCCCTGTCGGGTGGCAAGAACACTGTCGCCGGCGCGGTCACGGGCGAGGTTGATTTCTCGGTGCTGACTTCAGGGTCGGTTATTGCGGCAGGCGAAGCGGTCAAGACGTTGCTGGTCTTTGGTGAAAACCGGGTCGGTGAGCGGCTGCACAATGCGCCTGGCATGAATGACGTTTACGGGACCGATCTGCCTGAAATGTTGTCGAGCCGCGCCTTTGCGATTCACAAAAAAGCCGCCGATGACTTCCCGGAAAGGTTTGAAACGCTGACATCGACATTTAAGGCCACGTTCGATGATCCGGCGCTTTTGGAAGCCTATATCGCATCAAAAGGCACGCCGGAATACCTGAACTACGGCGGCGTTGAGGAATGCGGTGCGTTCATGACTGCGATGCTCGAGCTTGGCGCAAAATACAAACCTCTTCTGAGCGGCGCATAAGGCGGTTTTTGGAGCGGCGGGACAGTCCCGCCGTCCAATTCACAAACATTTTTCCAAGGTTGGAAGGGCGCATAATGGCCACAGAACGCAACGAAGCAGGTCGCCAGCTAGGCGGCGAGCTGGTGATCCCGGTGCTCGCGATTGCTTTCACGCTTTATTTCTTCAGCACGATCTGGAATTCACCCTGGACGGCTCAGGTGAGTGCATTCGCAGTCGGCGGCATCCTTCTTCTGGTCTGCGGCATCTTTATCCTGCGGTGCATTTTCTGGCTGCGCGACGGGAAGGCCACGCTGGGATTTGGCAACCTGTTCAGCCGCGAGGATATAACAACAGGCCGGATCGGCTTGCTGATGGCCACAGTCGGGTACAGCGTATTTATCGGCCGGTTTGGTTTTACGCTGACGACGTTCCTGTTCCTTGCGCTCAGTATGATCATCCTGTCCAGGGGCAAGCGCCCGGTCTTCATCACGCTGATTTCGGCAGCGATGGCGCTTGGCGGCTGGGCCATATTCATCTGGGCTTTTGACACCCGGTTTCCGCGCGGCTGGTTCGAGATCACAATGAAGGCGGTGCTGGGAAATGGGTGAAACGACCACAATACTGTTCGAAGTATTCATCGATACAATCGGCTACTGGTGGGTGATTATCCCAACAATTTTCCTGGGCTTGATCGTCGGCGGAATTCCGGGGTTTTCCGCTGCCAATACGATCATCATTCTGATGCCACTAACGCTGGCGATGGACCTGCAGACGGGCCTGGTCTTCATGGTGACGCTCTATTGCGCGGCACGGATGGGCGCCGGCATCCCCGCCATTCTGGTCAATATCCCCGGGACCGCAGGCGCGGCGGCGACGCCGCTTGACGGGTATCCGATGGCCAAGGCGGGCAAAGGTCAGCAGGCGCTGGCAATCTCGTTCGTTTCTTCAAGCATCGGCGGGCTGCTGACCACGCTGATTGCTTTGGCGACGATGCCGCTTCTGGCGCGGGTCGGGTTCTATATGCATTCGGTCGAAATGATCGTGGTCATGCTGTTCGGCATCTCTCTGATCGCCTCGATTGCCTCGCAGGATATGCTCAAGGGCCTGATCGCGGGCTTTTTGGGACTGATGATAGGGTCGATTGGCACGGATGTGGTCTATGCAACGCCGCGTGGAACATTCGGGTTTCTGGAGCTTTACGACGGGGTCCCTTTGATCCCTGCGCTGGTCGGTCTGTTCGCTGTTTCCGAAGCTTTCATCATTATCGAAAAGAGAGTGATTGTCAGCCACGAGGGTGATGTCAAAACGGGCAGCTGGCACGACACGTTTGAGGGTGTGCGGATTGCATTGCGGCACTGGTGGCACATCGTCTGGACCTCGGTCATCGGGCTGATTATCGGGGTGATCCCCGGTGCTGGCGCATCAATTGCAAGTTTTGTCGCCTATCAACAGTCGCGGTCCCTGTCCAAAACTCCAGAGCTGTATGGCACCGGTCATCCCCAGGGTCTGATCGCACCGGAATCTGCCAATAATGGGGTGACGTCCGGAACCCTGGTGCCCTTGCTGGTGCTTGGCATTCCGGGCGGTGCCACTGCGGCGATTATGCTGGTGGTGATGCAGTACCATGGCGTCAGTTTCGGGCCGTCGCTGTTTGAGACCCAGCCCGAGATCGGCTACGGCATGTTCATGGCAATGGCGGTCGCATATCTGCTGATGTTCCTGACCATCCTGCCGCTCAGCCGGTATATGAGCCACGTCACCACCATTCCTACGATCTATCTGGCGCCAATGATCATCTCCTTCACGCTGGTCGGCGGTTTCGTGCCGCGCGAGTATATGTTCGACATGTATCTTGCCCTGGGGTTTGGCCTGTTGGGTTATATCGCCCGGCGCACTGGCTATCATGTCGCCGCGATCCTGATCGGGGTCATTCTCGGGCCGCTGCTGGAACGGTACTTCCTGCTGGCGCTGAAGAAATCAGACGGCGATATCATGACGCTGTTTTCCTCAAAACTGGGCAACGTATTGTGGGTCGCTCTGTTTTTTTCGCTGGTGCTGCCAGCGGTGTTTGACTGGCGGCGCAAGCGGCGGGAATTGATGGGACAACAGCGAAAGTTGGTGGGATAATGAGACAGGAAATCGAATACGAGCTGATGCGGAACATCCGCCAGCTGGGCCATCTGGATATTGCAGGCGGCGGCCAGATCGTCGTGCAAGATGGTTATGCCTATATTGGTCATATGAAACCACCGATGGGCACGTCCATTATTGACATCGGCGACCCGGCCAACCCAACGGTGGTGGCGCATGTGCCTCCGCCTGACGGGCTGTCCCATACTCACAAGGTTCGCGTCTGCGGTGACATCATGATCACCAATGTCGAACAGGACCAAAGGCATTTCCTGCGAAAAGGCGCAAAGATCGCCGAAGTGCGCGCCAGGCTGGGGGCTGGGTCATCCGATGCGGAGATTGCCGCGCAACTGGGGGTGGAGCCCGCTGACATCGCGGTGCTGGAGGACGCGCAAGAGCGTGGCTATGACAGTGGCGGTTTCCGGGTCTGGGATATCAAGGACAAGACCCGGCCAAGGCTGCTGTCTTATGTCAGGACACACGGGTTTGGCGTCCACCGGTTCGACATGGACAAAAGCCACGCCTATATCTCGACCGAGATGAAGGGGTATATCGGCAATATCCTCGTCACATACGACATCACCAATCCCTCCGCCCCGGTCGAAATCTCACGCTGGCACCTGCCCGGTCAGCACATTGCGGGTGGAGAGACCCCGACCTGGGACGGCTACGGCGTGCGCCTGCACCATGCCATGCGCTGTGGTGACGAGTTATGGGCCGCGGTCTGGCATGCTGGCTTTCGGGTGCTGGATGCCCGCGATCTGACTGCGCCGAAGGTGAAGGGAAGTTATCGTTTCCCGCCCGCCATTCCGGAACCGACCCATACCGTCATGCCGCTGGAACAGACCATTGGCGGCCGCCGTTACGCCGTCGCCATTGATGAGGAGCACAATCATTCACCTGGCCGGTTGCATGCGTTTATCTGGATCCTTGATGTCACCGATATCGGCAATATGGTGCCCGTCGCGGCCTGGGACCTGTCTGAGCGCGCCAGCCCGTGGGCCGGACAGGACGGGGTTCGGTTCGGGGCGCATCAGTTCCGCGAAAAGCTCGACTGCACGCTGGTCTATGCCACCTGGTTTGCCGGCGGCTTGCGGGTGCTGGATCTTGCCGATCCCATGCAGCCTGTGGAAGTGGCGCATTTCATCCCGGAACCGGGGCCCGGCGGACCGGCGCAATCCAATGATGTCGACGTGGATGACGCCGGGCGGATCTATTTGCTCGACCGCAACAACGGTCTGGATATTTTGGAAATACCGCGATGAGTGAACCGGACCTGCTGCCCCCTGGTGTCGATCCCGGCAAAAAGGCACTTGGCATTCGTCGCGTGAGTGCACGCAACGAGGCCTCGACCCGCTCTGTGATGATGGTACGGGATCACGTACTCATCACGGATGAAAAAGGCACCAACACCGGACCGACGCCACTGGAAATGGCGCTCTCTTCGCTGCTGGGCTGTGAAGGTGTCATCATCAACCGTTGCGCCGAGGCGATGCAATTTTCCTACACAGCCGTGGATATGGAAGCTGATGGCGAGGTCGACCAGCGCGGTTCCCGCGGCGTCGTTGGCGTTCGACCCTATTTTAACTGGGTCAAACTGCGTATCCGGGTCCACACGGACGAAACCCAGGACCGGTTTGAGCGGCTGACCCGGAATGTCGAATACCGCTGCCCGGTGATGAACCTGTTCAGGTCGGCAGATGTCAACATCGTTGTCCGGTGGGAGCGCGTGACACCGTGACACTGAAGTTGCACATCAATGGCAAGACCTACGGGGTCTCATCAGATCCCGGAACGCCGTTGATCTATGTGCTGCGTGACGAGTTGAAACTGAAGGGCAGCAAGCTGGGCTGCGGGCTGGAACAATGCGGCGCCTGCGCTGTGCTGGTCGATGGCAAGGTGGAAATGTCCTGTGTGACAGCGGCGCAGGCTTTTGCGGGCCGTGAAATCACCACCATTGAGGGAATTGGCAACAGCGCATTGGGCCGCCGCGTTCAAGCGGCATTCGTTGAGTTTTCGGCGGCGCAATGCGGCTATTGCACAGCGGGTCTTATCGTCGCGACAACCGCACTGCTGCACCGGGATGCGGCACCTGACCGCGCCGCAGTGACCACCGCTTTGTCGCCACATCTTTGCCGCTGCGGATCGCATCCCAGAGTGTTGAAAGCTGTGGATCAGGCGGCACGATCGTGAGCATTGATGCTTATCCCCTGATCGCTGACTGGATCACTACACGCGATGGGCGCTTGCTGGTCCATACCGGAAAAGTCGATATCGGTCAGAGAATATCGACCGCGTTGACGGAGATCGCGCATGAAGAACTGACCATTCCACCGGACCAGATCGACATCGCCCCGGTGCGCACCAGCCGCGCGCCTGACGAGGGCATGACCTCGGGCAGTAATTCCATCGAACAATCGGGACATGCGGTCCGCTGCGCCGCGGCCACGCTGCGGGCCCGGCTGATTGCGCTCGCCGTGTCACGGTTGGGCGGCGCGCCAAAAGACTGGCGGATTAGCGGTGGCGTTCTGCGAGTTCCGGGCAGCAACCGCCAGATCTCCGTCCTCAACTTAATCGACGAGGTGCCCGCGGACACCGAAATCGACCGGCATGCACCATTTTTGACGCGCCCGCCGGGTACTGTTGCGAAACCGGCCATGCGGGGCTTGTCAGAGATGGTACTGGGACGATTCACGTTTGTTCATGACCTTGAAGCGCCGGGCATGTTACACGCCAGGACCATACACCCACCTCATGCCCGCGCACGGCTGGACCGCATCGAGCTGAAAACCACCGACCGGTCGAGAGTTGAGGGCCTGCACATCATCCGGGACGGCAGTTTCCTGGCCATCGCCGGGTCGCAGGAATGGCCGCTGGTTCAGGCGTCAGTTCAGCTGGCCAAAGCCTGCTGCTGGGACCCGGGCGGTGGCGTGCCGGAAACGGATGTCTTCACACAGCTCGTCACCGCGAACGCCAGCCGTTTCCCAGTCATCGATGGCGTTCCGCAAAACTCTGGCGTGCCTGACGCGCTGCCCAAACCAGACATGCATGCGCGTTACGAGCGTCCCTACCAGATGCATGGTGCGTTGGCCCCGTCCGCCGCCATGGCGCATTGGGATGGAGAGACACTGAAGATACACTGCCACAGTCAGGGCATTTATCCTTTGCGCACCAGTATTGCCGACAGCCTGGGCCTGCGCCACGGGCAAGTCGACATCACCCATGTGCCCGGCTCAGGATGTTATGGCCACAATGGTGCAGATGACGCCGCGTTTGAGGCGGCCCTGATATCCATTGCGCTTCCCGACACGCCCATCCTGCTGAAATGGAGCCGCGAAGATGAACACAGCAACGCGCCATATGCCCCTGCTATGGTCATCGACCTTGCTGCAAAGCTCGCCGACGGGAAAATTGCTGCCTTTTCTGCCGAGGCCTACAGCGACACCCATGGTGCGCGCCCCCGCCCGGGTCCGAACCGGGCCGGCCCTGCCAGACTGCTTGCCAACCGGCTTCGCGCCGATGCCATTGGTCCTGTGCCGCCGCAACCCAACATGGGCCGCCACACCGGCATCCACCGCAACCTTGATCCGATCTACGCGTTCCCCAAGAAACGTCTGGTCAAAAATCTTGTCACGGGCGGGCCGCATCGCACGTCGGCAATGCGATGTTTGGGCGCCGCCGCCAATATTTTTGCCCTTGAAAGTTTTCTGGACGAACTGGCGCGCGGCCAGGGCGCCGATCCGATTGCCTTTCGCAAAGCTTATTTGACTGACCCGCGCGACCGTGCCGTGCTGGACGAACTGCAGCGCAAAACAATGCTGTTGCCGGACCTGCCGGAAACCGGCGGGCGCGGCATTGCATATGCGCAATATAAAAATCAGATGACCCGCGTTGGTATCTGCGTAGATATCGACACCGATGATCGCGCAAATATCTACCTGACAAGGGCCAATATCGTCGCCGACGCAGGCAGGGTGATCGATACTGAGGGGTTAAGCGCTCAGTTGGAGGGGGGATTCATACAGGCCGCCAGCTGGGCGTTGTACGAGGCCGTCACATGGGACCGCGACGGCATCCTGTCACGCGACTGGGACAGCTATCCGGTGATCCGTTTTGGCAATATCCCAACGATTGATGTAACGATCCTGAACCGGCCTGAAGACAAATCCGTCGGCGCCGGAGAGGCATCGCCCGGCCCTGCCATTGCCGCCATCGCCAATGCGGTTTTCGATGCAACCGGCATCCGTATGCGCCGGATGCCTTTTACCCCGGACGCCATCATGCAAAAAGCATTCGCTGATTGACAGACAAGCGGCGGAATTGTGCGTCCCCAATCAGCGAGCGACCTGAAACGGATCTCATAACCACAGGCCGGGCCAGCCCCGAGGATGCCAGTTTGCCGCGTTCCCAAACTTCTCGCCGATGACATCTGTCCGTCGTCAGAGCAATATATCTTCTCCGCCATAGAGTGCAGCATCGCGACGACTATCAACCAGCCCTAACCGGTCATGCCCTTGCCGCCCCGGGGCTCGCCTGCCCGCTTCGGTCAAGGATCCATTGAACCGCCGCCGGCAGATCATCCACAACCGCGGTGGGCCCTGGGTCAACATCCTTCTCGGCACCGGGCAGGTATTTTCCGGTGCGCACCAGCAGCGCGCAGCCAAGCCCGGCCACAAGCGCGCCAGAGACATCCATCTCGGCATCATCGCCAATCATCACTGCGTCAGCGGCATCACAGCTCATGCTGGCCAGGGCTGCGGCAAAAAAACCGGCCGACGGCTTGCCGAGGATTTCCGCGCGGCGGCGGCTGGCAAATTCCAGTGCGGCTACAAATGCGCCGGCGTCCAGGCTGAGCCCGCCGTCATCGTCCCGGAAATACCGGTTTGACGCCAGCGCCAGAAAATCCGCGCCCGCCACCAGTTCCCGGAATGCGGCATTCAGCGCCTCAAAGGTGAAAGCTGGACCGGCATCGCCAATCACCACCGCCCGGGCCGCATGCGCCGCCAGCCCTTGAAAATCTTCCATCAGATCCGGGTGAATGAGCAGATGAGGGGAGCGTTTACGGTGGGCAAGCAATTCGCGCGCCACTTCGGCGGGGGTGAACAGCTCCTCCCCGGCAATGACAATCCCCATCTGGCGAAGGCGGGCCAGAATGTCTTTTTTCGGCACCCGCGTCGAATTTGTCAAAAACCGGATTGCCAGCCCCGCATCGCGCAGGCGCGACAGCGCATCTTTGGCGCCCGGCAACACATGAGTGCCGACGTAGATCACACCGGAAAGATCAAGCAATACACCTCTGATCATCACCTGATCATGCCAGGCCACAGCCGGATCGTCAAATCCGCCGCGATAAGCCTGACCGGGCGGCCTGTGCCACGCGCGGCTCTCCCCCATACTGGCGAAATTATTCGGCAGCTGCATTGGTCCACAAAGATACGGTCGCAGCCTTATGATTAACACAATGAGCGAGCGGTTCTTCGCTGCGCGGACAGGAGTTCAAGTCATCATCCGCCTGGCGGACGCTCACGGGTTTTTGCGCAACAAATTGGGCTGCGTTTGGTTACCCATGCTGGCCAGGTGACCGGCCCGCACGCTTCTGCTGGTTTCCCCTGGCAAGACAAGGGCAGGATTCAGGACACGTCCTTAAGGAAATTCAGCACCGCAGTGTTAAATTCAAAAGGTTTTTCGATATTCGACAGATGCGCCGCATCCTCCAGAACCACATGGCATGAGTTGGCGATATTTTCGTGCAGGACCAGTGCCTGTGCCGGCGTACAGGCTCGGTCTTGGGCACCAACCAGAACAAGCGTGGGCTGGCCAATATCTTTCAGAATATCAGTCTGGCTCATGTCACGTACTGCTGAAGCGCACCCGATATAACCCGGGCCGCCGGTGTCCCGTATCATCCCTTCCACAAAGCTCACAGCAGCGGGCGAACGCGCGATAAACCCTGGGGTAAACCAGCGCTTGATGGTCCCAGCCAGCAGCCCCTCGATCCCTTTGCTCTCTGCTGTGGCAATGCGCTCGTTCCACATATCCGGTGTTGGCATCTCAGATGCCGTGTCACACAGCATTAGTGACCGGACGAGATCAGGACGGTTTACCGCAATTCGTTGGGCGATCATCCCGCCCATCGACAGGCCCAGGAAGTGAACAGGTCCGACACCCAGCGTTTCGATCAGTGCCTCCGCGTCGCGTGCCAGCATCCCGATGGAGTATGCGCTGTCAGTGGTCTCGGTTGCCCCATGGCCGCGCGTATCATAGCGCAGAACCCTGTAGTTGGCAGAAAACGCGGTCATTTGTGGGTCCCACATGCGATGCGTCGACATCAGGCTGTTTGACAACACGAGTACCGGGGCATCTTCCGGGCCATCGAAACGGTAGGCCATCTTTATTCCATTGGCCGAAATGTACTCCACCATGCGTCATTATCCCGTTGTTGTCAGTTGCGTAAGCTATGTCGTTGAGCGTGACGCTGGTTACGCCACTATTGTCATCATACTATTGGCTCATCCGTCGTAAATGCTTTGGTGTGTCGCGACGCAGGAAAACGTGACTGTGATGCAACAGCTGCAGCTTTGTCCCGCCCCGCCGCCAGTCGGAAGGCAATTTTGCGGCATGACGCATCAATGGCGGCTCCTCCCCCGATGGCGCGTCGTTTCCGGAGCCGGGTCAGTGGCCGGAGTGGGCCGGAGCTTCGTGATTTGGGTTGCTGTGCCAGGGGGGGCCGTATCTGCAAAACCCGCGACAGGACACCGGACTATATTTGAACTGGTCCGGTGCATATGTGCGGTCTGCGAAAGGGTATCCTGTCATGACTGATGGAAAGGCCAATGACGACGAGACGCCGACTTTCTGATGAATTCAAAGACTCCGCGGCACCTGAGACCCTGCCTGGCGACAAGACGGTGCTGGAGCTTGCAGCCAGGCACACCATTCACCCGACGCAGATAACGAACTGGAAACGGCAGGCGATTGACGGGCTGACAGGGGTAGTTTTTGAAAAGGAGAAGAGGGCTGGGGATATCGGGATGCTCAACACGGCCTCACTGCCGCGCTCTGAAGTGCCTTTAAGCCACGTAGCGTTCACGGTGGAGGCCGGCCTGCCAACCACAGGCGGGAACAGGTAATTCGCCCAAGGACGACATTTGCTTCATCGCCTCACCTATGCTGCCAATCGCCCCGCAAGAATCCGCATCAGGCATCGTTGCGCCGAGGTGACAGCCTCGTTGCACCGAAGTGGCAGCCTCGTGGAGCGATGTCAGCAACGACAGTAGCATCCGTAGGCAGCATACTTTGCAACCGTTTGTGACCTGCACCGCCGCTGACAACGATAATATCCGGCTTCCAGGTTATGCATCCAGCCAGAGGGGGTTGGACCAGGCGCGCCTGCCAGCGGCATCAACAACCACGGCCCGGCACCAGTCGCCTGAAACTGCTCAAGTTGCAATTCAACCCGCGTCAGTGATCTGCCATGTGTACAAACGCTGCGGGATGTTGGCCCGACAAGCATCACCGATTGCGCCGCTGAGGTGTCCAGTGTTGCCGATCCACCATGTTGCGTGATGTTGTTGATCAGCGGGCCCTGGGTTGCATAATAATACCCCGCCTTCAACGCCTCCAGCAGCGCTTGGGTGGGCGGCGGTTGCTTTTACCATCACCCAGCCGCCGAACGCATCGTCTGATTTCCAGTGGCTGTCATCCGTTGCAATACAACCCAGTCGCTTACCCTGGATACGAACGGCGTATTTCCCGACCTTCTCATCCTGGCAACCGTGTTCTTCATCATGCCGACGCCGCCTTGCATATGCAGGGTCACCGACGCAAAACCATCGTCGGCCGTAAGTTCGGTGCCGTCGTGGAACATCACCCCTTCGTGGATTGTGCAATCCCACACATCCAACATGTCATTGGACGTCAAAGCGCTGGCCAACTCGAGCTGCACATTCATGTCTTCATCGACCCAGGTCAGCGCATTCCACATCGAACGTGTCAGAAGATCAAGGTGGTGGTATGCGTGCTCACCCCGGTTTGACTGTCCCAGCGCCCAGTTGGGATAGGTCTGGCCATAGACCAACGTGCCACCCATTTTCGAGGTTTGCCCGACAATCATATCGGACACAGCATTGGTGGTACTGGCCAGCGCCAGGTTTGGATTAAGGATGTGGGATAGCCCGAATACCGCTGCACCTGTGCGACCTGGCTCATCAATTGCCTGTGTGTTAAGTACTTAAGCTTCTTCTGGGATTCAGGCTCTCTATTTTTCATGTTATTATTCCTCCGTAGGGTGAACATCGCTGCACCAGGTGCGTAACGTCACTATTCAAAGCGGTTTCAGATCCAGACCTGCACCGCCTGATATTCATGCCAGGAGCCTCGCCAGAGCCTTTCTACCAGGCTATGGAGGCATGCTTGATACTTTTTTGTCTTTTATGGCGTTAATGCTACCGGTTCGCCCAATAAATGACGACTCAGCGGCCAATGCATTATTGTAGCGGGCAGCGCTTTTGTCCGGCTGTCTTCCGGCGTCAGATCGCCGTTAATCTGATACTGACTGAATGACGCTTAGACGACGAGTTGCTATTCTTG
Source organism: Candidatus Halocynthiibacter alkanivorans (assembly GCF_003333265.1). Classification (GTDB taxonomy): domain Bacteria; phylum Pseudomonadota; class Alphaproteobacteria; order Rhodobacterales; family Rhodobacteraceae; genus Halocyntiibacter_A; species Halocyntiibacter_A alkanivorans. The sequence continues at coordinate 76,670 of NZ_QOLB01000079.1, read as the reverse complement.
CTGGGCCTGTATGCGGGAGACACCGCCGCGGGCAGACGCGCAAGACGGCCAAATTCCTCCTTGCGGAATTCCCTCAGCATGCGATTTGTGACCGGCTCTTGCATACGCCGACAGATATAAAAGTTGGTCCGGTCTGCATCGCTGTATCGGATAGTGAGCCGCCAAACATTGGGCGAATCCGTCAAACATCGCCTGAAACAGGTTAAAAACGTACCAAATATATCGTCGATCCGTAGTAGAACGGGCTCTGAAAAAGACCTGCTCTGCATATCAGTGCGAAGACAATACCGTGGATCCGCGCGAAAAAGTGGTGGCACCAAACCATCGGGTGCCAATTGCGTCGGTAGAAAAACATGGAACCGGACCTGGAAGTCGTTCAGATCGGACAAAGTGAATCTTTCAAAGCCTGGGAGCACGGATATCTCTTCCACACAGTACGCTGGCATTTCCACCCCGAGTACGAATTACATCATGTAGTCGAAACGTCAGGACGTTACGACGTTGGCGATTACATTGAAGAGTTTGAACCCGGGCATCTGGTTCTGACCGGCCCCAACCTGCCCCACAACTGGATAAACAACATACCTGAGGGCCATCATTGCAGGCCTTGGTATGGAAAACGTGCTATCGTCAGCCTGGTTGCGCTCTACATCGCGGGGATTTGCGGCATTGGCTATGGCTTGCGTCAGATTAATGAGGCGAAGGCGGCGAACGGAGCGCCGGTCAAACGGATCATGATCAGCGGTGGCGCCGGGCAACAGGATCTGGTGTGCCAACTGCTGGCCGATACGACGGGCAAACCGGTGGTCGCCACGGCATCTGAAGAACCGGTTCTGCTGGGCTCGGCGATTTTGGCAGGCCTGGCGGGCGGTGTCTTTCCCGACATGACCCTTGCAATGACAACAATGTCATCTTCAACGGCTGCATTTGGGCCCGCCTCAGGTCGCCTGGCCGAACACCACGCCGCGCGGTTTAACGCGTTTCAACGGCTTCAAAATGTCGCGCGTGAGGTTCAGAAAATTGCGTGACACTGTCGAGGCTTAACGATGAACCAGGAAATGAGCCTCCCCCTTTGAAGTGGCCCGCCCCTATGTTTAACAACAGGTCACAGACATTACTTATTCCAAGACCTGCGAGGGCTTTTCGTATCTGGCGGTTGTGATTGATCTCTACTCCCGTCGGGTGGCTGGGGCCGGGCAGATTGCTCAACTGCGAATGTATAATATTTTGACATTCAAAATATGGCAACGCTGTCTATTTATGCGTCAATATCAGCCGAATATTCCAAGCATCTGTTCACCGGTCATGGGCTGGCCTAATCTCGATTTTCCCGCCTGAACGACCGTGTTGCGGAATTGCCTCGAGTCACTTTTCCGTTGAAGCTTACGACTGCGTTCTCCCCCATTGCTTCCAAATGTGCGTGATGCAGAAAACATTAATTCAGGTTCAGAACCGCCGCTCGCTGCGCTTTGCTCGAACGACTGCTAAGCGGATTTTACAGCCCTTAAATTTTTTTGATCAAAAAGCTGATCACGGCAAGTACAGACAATGGCCTCCAGGTGTCACGCTGCGGTCCCATTTTTGCAGGGCTGCCAATCCAAAACTGCCTTGCTGTCACATTTTGCAACACCAAAGGGGCGTTTTGCAAAATGCGGGCCTTGGAAACCATTCTTTAGGGACCTTTGAGGATACTGGCGCAGTTGGATGAGGTGAGTTTCTTGCCGGTTTAATGTCCGGTTGACTCGGGGCGCGCGGCAGCACGTGTGACCACGCCTCCGATCTGAGCGAAGCCTCAGTCACACGGACAGCAGCTGCAGAGACATTATCCTGGCAAAAATTCCCGTGCCACTGGGGGGCGGGACTGCAATGCAAGGTCGTTAATATGAAAGCGTTTCTACAGATTTTGGGTGGTGTGACGGGTAAGTTCCTGATTGTGCTGATAGCGATGGCGGGAATGACCGGGGCGGCGGTTTTCGTCGGAAATATGGTGTTCAACTCTATTGCGGCGGAAATGAAACCGCTGACCCAAAAACAACTGCCCAATTTGGAACGCGCCGCGACCGTCGCATCCCTTACCGGTGAATTGCGTGACGCGCTGGCTGATATCTTGCTGCTGTCAACGCCGGAGCTGCTGGCGGAAAAGAAGGAGAAGGTTGCCGCTGTGGTGGCCGCAACCCAGGTTCAGATGGCGGACCTGGATGCTGAAAACCGCAGTCAGATGCTGCCGATGCTTGCTGCGACTGAAACGGCACTGAACCAATTGATGGATGCACGTGCCGTTGAATTTTCTGCGCAGGACACGATTGCCAAAGCGGGCGAGGCTTTAAAACTCCAGGGCGCAGACGGCGCCCGTCAGTTGCAGCAGTTGACCAACACCGCCCGGGAAGAACTGATCCAGGCCGGCAGGGATACAATTCAGAAAGTGGATGACACCTTATCGCGGCTGATTGATGAGGATTTCAAAGCGCTTGAGCTGGCCTTAACTGTGCGTTCCGAGATAAGTTTTCTGTCTGGCACTGCACTTGCACTTGCGGAAACCCAGGACCAGAAACTGGTGAAAGAACTGAAAGAAATCAGCCTGGCGTCCACCAGCCGCCTGATCGAACTGGTGCCTCAATTTTCCGAAATATCACAATTTTCTGACGCCAGTGGCCCGGTGAACGAAGCTCTGACAGTCTACAAAACTGCTTTTTCCAATGCTTCTGCAATACCGGTTTCGCTGCGGGATAAAATCATCAAAAGCCGGGAAATTTCAAACAGCGCGCTTGAAACCGCCATAAACGGAACCATTGAGCGTCTGACCAAACGTGTGGCAGAAACCAGTAGCGCAAATGCTTTGGCGATCAATCTTCTGCTGGAATGGCAACTTGTCGAACTGATCGAGCTCAACACCATGGACGCTGCGTTGAAATCTTTCATTATTTCTGGCTTGCAAGGTTCGGTTGCCCCTGATGTGAAACAGGCCAGGAGCATGCAGGACGAACTCTCAATGCAATTGTTTGGTCTGCAGCTCATGGCCAGTGGAAAAGGAGCGGCTCTGGAGGCATTGACTGAAGGGCTTATCAGCATAGTGGATGAAAAAACCGGTATTGTCGCGGCGCGGATCGAATTCCTGAATACGCGCAACGCGGTGACTGCCAGTTCTGCCGAGGCGGCGACCCAGGTTCGTGCCATTTCCGCTGGTGCCGCGGCGCACGGGTCCCAGGCTCTTGCAAATATTTCCGAGGTTGCAGGCCTGCTCGATCAACGTGTTGAGGATGCAACATCCTATATGCAGGCGATCAGCGCTGCGAGCGTGATCCTGTTTCTGATTGCGCCAGTGTTAACCTATCATATGATCGTGCGTCCGCTGCGCCGCGCCACTGCGGCCACTGAGCGCCTCGCTTCCGGGGATATGACAGATCTGACCGGGCTGAAACGCCAGGGCGGTGAAATCGGCAGTCTTGTCCGCGCTTTGAACGTGTTCCGCTCCAATCTCGTCGACAAAGAACGCATGGAAGCAGAACAGGCTGAAGCGGAATTGCAACAGCGCAAAGATGAAGAACAGGCGCGACGCGACGAAATCGGGCGCAAAGAGGCCCAGGCTGCCCGTGAGGCCGAGCGTCGTGAGGAAACCCGTCAACGCGAACTGGCCGAGGCTGAGGAACGTGATGCGATCCGCCGTGCCGCCGACGAAGAGCGAAAGCTGCTCATGGATCAACAGGATCTGGTCGTGGACTCCCTGGCCGCCGGGTTGCAGAAACTCGCCAACGGGGATTTGCGCGCCACTATCGATCAGACTTTTGCCGATCGTTATGAACAGCTTCGTTCTGATTTCAACATTGCGGTACAGACCCTGTCTGAGCTGATCCGCTCGATTTCGTCCAGCGCGGTGACCATCGACCGCAGTTCTGGCGAAATCAGCCATGCGGCGCTGGACCTGTCGCGGCGGACTGAAGAATCGGCCGCCGCTCTCGGCGAAACAGCCGCGACGCTGACCGAGCTGACCTCCTCGGTGCAATCTGCTGCAGATGGTGCCCTGCGCGCTGATCAACTGGTGAGCGTAACCCGCGATAGTGCCGAACAAAGCAGCGAAGTCGTGCGAGAGGCTGTTGAAGCTATGGGGGAAATCGAAAGCTCATCAAACCAGATTTCGAAAATCATCTCAGTGATTGACGACATCGCCTTCCAGACCAATCTGCTGGCGCTGAACGCCGGGGTAGAAGCGGCGCGCGCCGGGGATGCCGGGCGTGGTTTTGCGGTGGTGGCCTCGGAAGTACGCGCACTTGCGCAGCGTTCTTCAGATGCGGCACGCGAGATCTCGACGCTGATTTCCAACTCAAGCAGCCAGGTGCAGCGGGGTGTCGGCCTGGTGGACAGAGCCGGCACTGCGCTGCAGTCCATCGTCACGGAAGTGGAGGAAATTTCAGTCCATGTCGCGGAGATCGCGGCCTCGGCCAAGGAGCAGTCCACCGGGATCACTGAGATCAACCACGCGATCCATCAGCTTGACAGCGTGACCCAGCAAAACGCAGCGATGTTTGAAGAAACCACCGCCGCCAGCCAGGTTCTCGCCGCCGAGGCAACTACGCTGTCCGGCACGGTTGGCGCCTTCTCCACCGATGCGCACGCGGCAACGCCGCCAGTTGAGACCTGGGCCGAAGCTTCATGATCCGGTTTTTCTTTGTCGACCGGCCGCACTTGCAGGAGCGTAAGACACCTGCAGATGCAGAGCATGGCAGGTGATCTGTATGCAGATATGTTGAACGTCCGGACGGTGACAAACCCCTGAAGGCATGTTCGAAAGTATCTTCAGCGATGAAGCCTGTCGCGATTATGTTGACCAGCGGAACAGCATTTTTGACATGAAAAACTCAACGATGTTCGTTCTGACACCCACCGTTAGTCGAAACTGCCCCGTCGTAGCGCCATATGGCGGGGCAGTTTCCATGTTTGAGAGCGTCCGATGACCACTCATCATCTGTCGCTGAAACTTCAAACGCCCGGCACTGCCGGCGACGGCGCGGAAGCGCTCGTGGAAAATGCTGAAAACCAGCTTGGCTTTGTGCCAAATCTATAACCGCAAGGCCGATGGTAAGGGGACGGACCGTTTCTCTCAGGCCTTCTCAAAGCACGTCAGGTTGTTTTCCAAAGACCCAGAATGTGCCCAACAGTCTCAGACACAACATGAAGGACCGCTGCGGCAGGCAGAGGTCTTTGCTGAAACCGCCAGAGCCATTGAGGGGCATTCTTACGGTGTCGGTCACGCCGCTTCCTATGGAAGTGAAATTTCCGCCATAGTAGCGGTCTCTGCGTCACTCGCTTTTGCCTGGGCCGCTTCGCTATTTATTTTGTATCCGCGGTCTTGAGCCCCGCCAATGCCGTTCAAATTCGTCGACGCTGATTGGTTGAAAACAGCCCGGAGATTGCGCCAGACCACCCGACTCAACAAATGCCGATTGCAATGTGCCTTTTATCTGCCCAAATTCACACTCAAGTGCATGTTAATACCGCCTGGAGCAGATGGAATTAATAACGTTTTTCACATCGAAGCCGCCATTTACGGCGCGAATTGCAGAGTGAGGGATTATGTCAGATTTAAAATCAACGGGTCTTCAATCCCTGCACCCGCCAGTGTTGAAACAGCAGCTCCCTCCGGCAACCGGGACCAGCGCACAACCCGATGCTGCATATCATAAAAAAGTTCCGGATTATGTATTGGATGTGCCGTATACATGGAGTTTTTTCACCTACCAAAGCCCGGTTCTGCTGTCCTATGTGGCCCGTCTGAACGGTTTTTTCATGCCCCCACACGCGCAACCTTTCAGCTATTGTGATCTTGGTTGCGGCAATGGCGTCAGCCTGAATTTTCTGGCGGCAGCTTATCCGCACGCAACCTTTTACGGGGTAGATTTCAACGCCGGGCATATCATAAACGCCCAGTCCATGGCGGAAGAGGCCGGCCTCACCAATATCCATTTCATCAACGCCTCATTTGAACAATACGAACTAAGCAATCCACCAAAATTCGACTATATCGCCCTGCATGGAATTTACAGTTGGGTCGGGGTGGAGATTCGCGGACAAATCCGATCTTTGATTGATCAATGTCTCAATCCGGGCGGTCTGGTTTACCTGAGCTACAACACGCTCCCGGGCTGGTCGACTCTCACGCCTCTTTGGAAAATGATGCAGTCATATATCACCGCCGTTGAAGGAGATTCGATTGCCAAGGTCAAAATAGGTCTTGAGAATATCGCGGCCCTCCGGGATGCCGGGGCGGGCTATTTTCGTACCAATCCTTCTGCAAGCCGGTTTTTGGACAAATTGCTGGCCCGCGATCCGCATTATGTGGCGCATGAGTTTTGCAACGGCTGTTTTGAACCGCAATATTTTCGCGATGTGGCATATGAAATGGCCGATATTGGGCTGAGCTTTGCCGGCAATGCTAAGATCCGGCGCAACAACCCTGACAATGTTACCAGCCGCAAACAAAAACCTCACCTGGAGGCGGCACCAAACGCGCTTGAAAGAGAATCCCGCGCCAGTTTCATGCGCAACGAGTCCTTTCGGCGAGACATTTATATTCGCGACCGGAGCAAGGCGCCGGCGGCTGATCAAGACCACTTTTTTGATGATTTGTATCTCGGGGCAAATGTGCCGGTATATCGGATGAAAAGCGAACTGGAGCTTGGCTACCGCCACGTAAATCTGGCAAGTCCTCTGTATCAAAACCTGATCAGGATCGCCGCTGGCGGAGACCATAACTTTGCAGAGCTTTGCCACCATCCGGAACTGGGCGAATTTAGCGCCGGCAAAATTATGTCGGCTCTGCACGACCTGATTGCCGGTGAACAATTTCAGCCGTTGATAAAGCCCGTGCAGCCACAGGCATCAGATGGGGAAAGCACCTACAGACTGGTCTCGAATACCACCCGGGCGTTCATGGCGCGGCGGTTGATTTTGGAGGGCAAAGCCTATGTTGAATCTCCGGTATTGGGGACGTCTCTGCGGCTAAACTTTATCAATGGCCTGTTCACGCTGGCGTTGGATGGTCACACGTTGTCAGAAGCCCGCACCAGCGTAAAAGCAAAATTGGCTCAGTTGACAGATGATCAGGTTTCCGCCCTGAACTTAGCCGCAGAATTTCGTACCGAAGCTTGGCTGGACGAACAATTCCGCCGGTTTACAAAACGCAATTTGCCGATCCTGGTCAAATTTGGGATATTGCAGCCGGATGTCACCAACCGGCCAGATTGAGGCCGAAGCGGCTGCCAAATTACAGACGGTTCGCCGAATTCCGAATGCTGATTTTGAGATGGCACCCGAGACCGGTGTCTGGCCCCTGCCCCATGCACCGACCACGCTGATTTTATCAACACTATATGCCACAAAATATCCGGTCGCCACGCCTGCAACAACCGTCTGGCCGGCAAAGTTGGCGACGTTTCCTCCCTGGCGGATGGATTGTTGCCAACGTTGTGTTTTCGGCCCGGTTGTTTCCGGACGCACTTAAATTCCCGCCTTATGCTCAACGAGTTTTATAACGGTTATCGGGACTTTAACGGTTTCGAAAAACTGGCGCGCGCTTGTGTACAAAGGCATTCATGCCCTCTTTTTGTCCTTCGGTTGCAAATGCAGCCTGGAAATACAGACGCTCTTGTTTCAACCCTTCAGCCAGTGGTGTTTCAAGTGCTGCGTTGACCGCGCATTTGGCCATTTTTACTGCTGGCGCGCTGTATCCGGCAATCGTGTGTGCGGCTTCAAGGGCCGTTTGCAGCAGTTCCTCTTTTGGCACAATTCGCGCCACCAGGCCGGATTCTTTCGCTTCCTGTGCACTGAGATTGCGACCGGTGAGGACCAGATCCATTGCCAGTGCCTTTCCGACAGAGCGGGTCAGCCGTTGCGAGCCGCCAATACCGGGCAGAATACCGAGTTTGATCTCAGGCTGACCGAATTGCGCGTCGTCAGAAGCGATGACGAAGTCGCACAGGAGAGCCAGTTCACACCCGCCGCCCAGGGCGAACCCGCCGACCGCAGCAATGACAGGCTTGGAGATTGTCCTGACCGCATCCCAGGGCGACAGAAAATCATCCATATAGAATTCGGAAAAAGACTTTTCCGCCATTTCTGCAATATCGGCTCCGGCAGCAAAGGCGCGCGGGCTGCCAGTGATGACAATGGCGCCAATAGCGGGATCCGCGTCAAATTCCCTGAGCGTCGCCAGAGTTTCCTCAGCCAGTTGCCGGTTCAGGGCGTTCAGTTGCTTTGGCCGGTTCAGTGTGATCAGACCAACCCGTTCGCGCCGTTCCACAATGATCATTTCGGGCTCAGGTGTTGTCGTCTTTGACGAAGCTGCTACTGACATTTTTGTCTTTTCAACCTTGTTGGCAATCTTGTTCATGTCTTTCTCCAATCAAGCGGCGCTGGAATCGCGCTGCGGCGCGGCCTGGGCGCTTTCTTCTTCTGTTTCTGTACTGATGGCAGTGGCGGCAGGCAGATCGTAGGATCCCTGGCCTGCCATAAGTTCCGCCAACAGCGCTTCGCGGTGCTGCCCAAGGCCAGGGGCATTCATCGGAACATTGGCGTCGATTTCTTCGTGTCCGGTCAGCTTGATCGGATTGCCGGCCGTTTTGAACGGGTTGCCTTTTTGCCCCTGGACCTGAACGATCATGTTGCGGGCCAGAAGCTGCGGATGATCAAGCAGTTTGTCGATGGTGTTAATTGGCGCACAGGGCACACCCACATCGTTGAGCGCATCGATCCAGTGCTGAACCGGGTGCTGAGACAGGATTTTTTCCATCTCAACCACCATTTCAGGACGGTTTTGACAGCGCAGATCGTTGCTCATAAACCGTGGATCAAGCGCCAGTTTCGGCGCGCCAAGCGCATCCGCCATGAGCATGAACAGGGTGTCGTTCCCAGCGGCAATGACGATTTTCTCGTCTTTGGCACGAAAGCTTTCAAACGGGGCCAGCGACGGGTGGCAGTCGCCGGTGCGCCCGGGGACAACGCCTTCGATGTCATAGCGCGCCAATGCCGTTTCCATCAACGCGGCCTGACAATCGAGCATGCCGATATCGACGCGTGTGCCCTGGGCATCTTTGGTGCGGCTGTAAAGCGACGAAACGATGCCCACCGCGGCAAAAAGAGCGGCCCCCAGATCGCCAAAGCTGGTGCCGACACGGGCCGGTTCGCCATCCGGCCAGCCAGTCAGGCTCATGATACCGCCCATGGCCTGAACGACCATGTCATAGCCCGGCAAGTCGCCATAGGGTCCGGAGTGCCCGAAGCCTGAGATTGAGGCGTAGACGATATGCGGGTGGGTTTTGGCCAGCCGGTCCGGGCCATATCCCAGCCGGTCCATCACGCCAGGGCGGAAGTTTTCAACCAGCACATCTGACGTATCAAGCAGGCGTTCCAACAGTTCGCGGTCCCGCGGCGACTTGATGTCCAGCGTGATGCTTTCCTTGCCTCGGTTAAAGCAGGTGAAATACGCCGATTCCTCTTCCACAAAGGGACCAAATGCCCGGGTGTCATCGCCGGTGCCTATCTTTTCGACCTTGATCACACGCGCCCCAAGATCCGCGAGAACCATGGTGCAGTATGGCCCCGCCAGCACACGCGAAAAATCCAGCACTGTGATCCCGTTTAACGGGCCTTTTTTCAGTGGAATGTCATTTGAACCGGCCATCACGCCCTCCCGTAGTTGTCTGCCGCGATCCAGCGCGCAGCTTTTTCTGCAATCATCAACGTCGGACTGTTGGTATTGCCGCTTGTAATCGTCGGCATCACACCGGCGTCGACGACACGAAGCCCCCGGATGCCGCGAACACGCAATTTGCTGTCGACAACCGCGCTGGGATCATCTGCACGGCCCATTTTTGTAGTTCCCACCGGGTGAAATATCGTCGAACCGATATCCCCGGCCGCCCGCGCCAAATCTGCATCCGACTGATATTGCGGCCCCGGTTTGATCTCCTTTGGATTGTACTGCGCCAAAGCCGGTTGCGCGGCGATTTTGCGCACAACGCGCAGGCTGTCGGCGGCGACTTTCCGGTCGTCTTCGGTATCGAGATAGTTCGGTGCGATCGCAGGTGCGTCTTCGGCGCGGGGTGACTTCAACAGTACTGTGCCCCGGCTTGTCGGGTTCAGGTTGCAGACACTGGCGGTAATCGCCGGAAAATCGTGCAGTGGCTGCCCAAAGGCCTCCAGGCTAAGCGGTTGAACGTGGAACTCGATATTTGAATGTTCGCGCGCGGGGTCGCTTTTGGTGAATATGCCAAGTTGCGAAGGCGCCATGCTCATCGGACCAGAGCGCTTCAGCGCATACTCCATCGCGAACGACGCTTTGCCCCAAAGCGTGGACGCCATTTCATTCAGCGTCTTGACGCCTTCAACCTGATAGACGGTTCTGATCTGAAGATGGTCCTGCAGGTTTTGGCCAACGCCGGGTAAATCGTGTTGCACTTCAATGCCATGTGTCGACAAATGCTTGCACGCGCCGATACCCGACAGCTGCAATATATGTGGGCTGCCAATGGCACCGGCACACAGGATAACCTCCGCCTGAGCGCGTACTTTGATATCGTGCCCGTCCATGCGCAGATGAACAGTCGTACACCGCTGCTGGCCGTCAGTATCTTTTTCAAGGCCCAGCTTTGTAACGTGTGCCTTGGTCCAGATTTCCAGGTTGTCGCGCCATTTTGCCGGGCGCAGAAATGCTTTTGATGTGTTCCAACGCCACCCCTTGCGCTGATTCACGTCAAAATAGGCTGTTCCGGTATTGTCGCCGCCGTTGAAATCGTCGGTATCCGGTATGCCGGCCTCGTTTGCAGCGCGCGCGTAGGCATCCAGAATTTCCCACCTAAGTCGTTGTTTTTCAACACGCCACTCACCACCGGCGGCATGTTTGCCGTCGGGGCTTTCGACCCTCTCCCCATTGACGCGGGTAACATCGTCGAGGCGATAGCTGTCTTCATGCGCCTTGAAATCTTCAAGGCTCGCATCCCAGGCCCATTCGTTTTCGCCGGTCAGGTTGGCCCACTGGTCATAGTCCCGCGCCTGGCCACGCATGTAGATCATACCATTTATAGAAGAACATCCGCCCAGGGTCTTGCCACGTGGGTAGAGCAGAGAACGGCCGTTCAGGCCCTTTTCTTTTTCTGTCCTGAAGCGCCAGTCTGTCCGCGGATTGTCGATGCAATAGAGATAGCCCACCGGAATGTGTATCCAGTGGTAATTGTCTTTACCACCAGCTTCCAAAAGCAGAACATTTTTCGTTTTGTCCTCGCTCAACCGATTGGCAAGCAGGGCTCCTGCGGTTCCCGCACCGACGATGATATAATCGAAAACCATGTCCATCAGTTCACAGCCTGCATTGAAAATTCCGCGCCATGGAAACCGGTCTTATCCCGGAGCGTGCCACCGACGGATTTTTGCGCACCGGCAACGCCAGTAGCTGCAAAATGGCTGATCGCAGTAGAGTTCATTCATCGTCTCCCTAAAGAACCCGGCTGGGTTCAGATTTCGCCGCCATTTAATGACTGACCGTCTATTAAATAGCCAAATTTTTTTAGATCTGTCTCACAAGGTCGATTTTGGCCCCAAACCGTCCAGAAAGTCCTCGGAATACCGATCAATTGCTCCGGCAGAACGACCCAGCTTTGCCCGAAGAATGGCGCCTTCCCAACCGATCCAGAAGGCTTCTGCTTTCTTGGCGCAGTCGATCCCGATGTCAATTTCTCCGGCGTCCTGCGCGGCCCTCAGGCACGCCCCTGTCTTCACTTCCCAGTCGCGAAAAACGTCAACCAGCCGTTGGCGGTATGATCCAGGCAATACGGCCATCTCCTGACCGAGATTTCCAACCAGGCAGCCCCGGCGGAAATCAAACCGTGCCATGTTTTCACGCGCCTCAAGCATAAAGTCGGAGATACGCTCCAGTGGTGTGCGCATGATATTGCCGTAGCATTTATCCAACTTGCGCTCAAAGTACCGGGCGTAGTCGTCAATTAGCTCGAGGCCAAATGCCTCCTTGTTTTCAAAATAGGCATAAAACGAACCCTTCGGCACGCCAGCCTTTTTGACGATTTCATCCAGGTTGGTGGAGGCAAACCCTTTTTCAGTCAACAAGGCGACACCTTCTCGGATCAGCCTGTCGCGGATTTCAGCGTATTCCGCCTTATCTTTGGCTGGCCTGCCGCGCGGTCGCGATATTTTTGTGACATTGGACATGGCTGCTATTTAATAAACGAACGTTTTTAAAAGTCCACCCTTTCATTTTTGAGGACGGCGCCTTTGCGATTGAACGGGTATTACTCCGGGTCCCAACACCCCGGAAACCTGCCCGTGTTGCCCGCAAACCGGGTAGTCACTGGTAGGGGGGGCTGCCCGCTCCCTAGTTCGATGCGGACAATAATCTATCGACAAAGACCCGCACAGCGGACCCCGGTCGCGCCTGCAGCGAAGGACCTTTCTCCCCCGATCGTTACGAATGGTGGCGACTGGACAGTCCTGCCACGCGGCGGCGCGAAGTTTGAGTTGCCCCAGATGAATACTCCGTGCGAGCCAAAGCTGTTTCGGTTTCTGCAGCCGAATTGGGTGCATACTCCCCTGTCGTCAAATCCATACCGGGTCGACAGAAAACAGGATGCGCCTGGGTCACTTAATAAGCGGGGCTGCCATAGGAGGGGACGAAAACAAAACGACGCGGCACCCGAAGGCACCGCGCCAGATAGAATTACTTTTCGGCTGCAACCGGTCATACCCACACTCACGCTCGTCGACGGCCACCGGACTACATCTGAGACTAGCGCGCTTTATTGAAGTGTCAATGTGAGACTTTAATAATTTCTGTTGCAATAACTTTTAGTCGTGATGAAATAGGCACCAAGCAAACGGTGTACTGGACCTGGATGTATGTCTGAGATTTCTAAATTGGCGGAACTGCGAAAACTGATGCTGGAAATGGAGCGTTCCATGGGGCTTCAGGACCTGTCTGCAGTGGAGCGGGACATCTACTACGCAGCGACCGAGCTTTCAGAGGCCCGCAGTGGTGTACAGACCACCAACTTGCTAGACCACACACTCGTTGTTAACGTGTCTCGGCCCACATTTTTCCGAGCTCTCAAATCCTTGGTTTGCAAAGGGTATCTCTTTCAGAACCAGGCGTCAGGACGAGGCCAGTACATTGTGAAGCCGCTGGACTAGTGGTGTGTTCGGCCAGGAGAGAGCAGCGATGAGATTACAGGCCTGGGCCAAAGAAACAGCGGTGGTATCGTTCGCGTATCTCGCCACTTTCTATATGACATTTGAACTTCTGATTCCGCTTCAGGACAGATATTTTCCAGAATTTTCAAGCCACGCCAGCCTGCTCTTCCTGCCGCATGGCGTCCGGGTGCTCGCCGCCTGGCTGTTGGGGTGGCGCTCTGTGGTTGCATTGGGTCCTGGTGTGTTCCTTGCGTTTTTCAGCGTGGCTGGACTGGGGGTGTTTACTCCAAGCCGCCTGATCGCAATCCTGATCGCTGTCATCGTACCAGCAGCCACTTTCCACGCCTTCAAACTCGTGAAATGGAATCTTTCACCACGTTCAGGTCAAATGCCGTGTTGGCCTTGTATCATGGCGGCGGGTATTGCGATTTCCATCCTGAGTTCACTGCTTACGAATTTCGTTCTCGGTAGCGGTCCGCAAGATTACCTTGCTTATCTCGTGGGTGACATCATCGGATTATTCGTCCTTATGATAATGCTGATGTTCTTTTTCCGGGTCTTGCGCCGCTACGAGGCGTAAGTCCGCAAGTCCGCAAGTCCGCAAGTCAATTTGGTTGCAGTGAGGGCGATCAACAATGTCCGGTTTGGGATCTGAGCGGAACTTCGCTGCGCATCGATTGAACGCCTGCTGAGCGGACGTTCAAGACTTTTCCCGGATCAGTCCGACGGGTGCTCCCGGCCCTTTTCCCGCGCTTCACATTGCACTTTGATGCAGCAGTGCAACTTCTTCAAATCTGCCATTCACACATCGCGCAGCATCCAGGCTCCCGGGCGGTCAAGACACGCTTTCTGCCGCCCCTGCGGCGCACTTGCAGCCTCTCTTCGGCGTAGACCCATTTAGCCGTGGTTGTGGCTTCGCGACATGGGTTGGACTTGTGCCAAGGCAATAGAGATCGGGCAGACGAACGGTGCCCGGCGGATTACCAGACGCGGCGGCCGATATCTGCGAATGCTGTTTGTTCAGGCGGCCAAAGTGACCCTGATGCAACCTCATCACTGGCCAGACTTCAGCTTTGGCGAATGGCGGAACCGGGCGGAGCTCCAAATGCATCGCAACAAGCTGGCGGTCGCACTTGCGAACAAACTCGCCCGGTCTGCGTGGAGCGTCCTGCACCACGGCACCACGTTCGGTGCACCCGGAGACGAGGTCGTGACGGGCGTTTCCCCCCCGTGATCCAAAGGCGATCGCAAAAGACAAAAGCATGGAACGGAAATACTACACCCACAAAGTCTGACGGACTTTTTGGTCATAATTGACCTTGCAACTGATGAGACCACGGTGCGGGCGTACCCCCAATGAGGCCACGACCCGCATGTCGATCAACAGGCCGGAAACAGATGTGCTAGGTCCGAGAACATGCGAAAAAACATTTGTGAACAGTACCCGCACATACAAATGGGCCGGATGTAACTTTCCTGAGCAATTCGCGACCCACCGCGATCATACAAGTTGATCAAACTGGATATTGGCACCGTTTGAGCGTAAAATGGACGTGACTGAAAGCCGGTAGCACGGTCTGGTTTAAGAGACGAGCACCTGTGGACCTTCACCCAACGAGATCGGCTCGCCTCAGTGCTATGTGAACTCTGTGACCGTTATCGCAACGCCAGATACGCTTTCTATACTACTCAAGTTGGTATCTTATTATGTGCCGGACGGCGCCCTGACCGTGAATGATTAAATTGACTCAGATCGAGAACGAGCCTTACCTCTGAGTGGAGGCAACCCAGCCAGGCCACACGGTTTGTGAAGGTCTGCGTGTCTGGTTTTTCGCAAAGTGCGCATCGGCAGAACGGAGGACGATCATGGCAGAGCAAACTCCCGGTGCCAGACTGGCGGCCCTTGTGGGGCCTTATTCCAGCGGAAAGACAACCTTGCTTGAAGATATCCTGTTCGCCGCAGGGGCAATTCCACGACGTGGTACCGTCAAAGATGGAACGACCGTCGGCGATGCCTCGTCTGAGGCAAGGGCGCGTAGCATTTCTACCGAGCTGAACGTCGCCTCATTCGAATATCTGGGCGATCCCTGGACCGTAATTGATTGCCCCGGTTCGGTCGAACTGATCTACGACGCGCAATGCGCGATGATGGTGGCCGATATCGTCGTGGTGGTCTGCGATCCCCGGCCGGAACGCGCTGTGACGTTGTCTTCGCTACTGCGTTTCCTTGACGACCGCTCCATTCCGCACCTCATCTACATTAACAAGATGGATCAGGAAGAGGCTTCGGTCCGAGCCACATTTGAAGCGTTGCAAACCATATCATCCCGCCCCCTGTTGCTGCGCGAAATCCCGATACGGGATTCAGATGGCCATCTGACCGGGATGGTCGATCTGGTCAGTGAGCGGGCGTGGCGCTGGGAGCCGCACAAACGATCCGCATTGATCACTCTGCCCAGTGAGCTTGCTGCGACCGAGGGCGAAGCCCGCAATGCGTTGTTGGAAACATTGGCCGACTTCGATGACGACCTGATGATGGAGTTGCTCGAGGATGTCGTGCCATCGACCAGTGAGATCTATGAAAATCTGGTGCGCGACCAGCAGGAAGGCCTGATCGTTCCGGTGCTTTTTGGCTCTGCCGAGAATGAGAACGGCATCATCCGACTGATGAAGGCGCTGCGCCACGACACACCCAGCGCCGCCGAATCCGCCGCCCGACTGGGCTTGCCGGTATCTGGCAACGTGGCGCAGGTGTTCAGCACCGCCTATGCAGGCAAAGCAGGGAAACTCTCTTTTACGCGGGTCTGGGCCGGAGAAATCAGCGATGGCGACAACCTGAACGGCACCCGGGTGACCAGTGTCCGCCAGCACCTTGGACCTAAATCGGAACTGATCGGCAAGGCGGGTCCGGGCCAGGTCATTACGCTGGGCAGGTTGAGTTCCATCCGGACGGGGGACCTGCTGACGGAAACCGGTGAGGCCAACGCTGACTGGCCGGCACCATTTGCGCCGATGTTTTCCCTGGCCCTTCACACAGAACACCATGCAGATGAGGTGCGCCTGTCTGCAGCACTGACACGATTGACTGAATCCGACCCTTCGATCTCTGTCGAACACAATCCGGACACCGGAGAGCTTTTGTTGTCCGGTCAGGGGGCGATTCAGTTGCAGATTGCCCTGAAACATCTCGAAGCGGATTCCGCCCTGAAGCTGACCCAAACCACGCCCGTTGTGCCTTTCAGGGAAACCATCACCAAGGGCTTAACCCAGAAAGCGCGCCACAAGAAGCAGTCGGGTGGGCATGGAGAGTTTGCCGATGTGGAAATTGAAATCAGTCCGCTGAAGCGTGGGGAAGGGTTTTCTTTCGAGGACCGGATTGTCGGCGGCGTCGTTCCCAGACAATACATACCAGCGGTGGAAAAAGGCGTTCGGGAATATCTTCAGAAAGGCCTCAACGGCCACCCGATTGTCGATGTGGCGGTGACATTGGTGGACGGTGGGCATCACCATGTGGACAGCTCCGATATGGCGTTTCAGCGGGCAGCGATCAAAGCGATGAGCGAAGCAATACCGCAATGCAAACCCATTCTTCTTGAGCCCATTCACAAGGTCAGCTTCTCGGTGCCTTCGGAGTTCACCCATAAGGTGCAACGCATCGTATCAGGCCGCCGGGGTCAACTTTTGGGTTTTGACGCCAAACCGGGCTGGTCGGGTTGGGACGAGGTTCAGGCCCTGATCCCGCTTGTTGAAATGGCGGATATCGTGACCGAATTGCGGTCTGTCAGCCTTGGGGTCGGAACACATGTGTCAGAGTTTGACCATCTGCAACATGTTTCCGCCAGGGATGTTGCGCGGGGATAAGAAACCCGGACATTTGGCCAATTTTGCAGGACCAGCTGAACAGATGGGCAACGCGAAGGATATTTCCGGATGTTCTGGTGCGACATACGTCAAAGTTACACTGCTGGAAATTTCTTGAACGGTATCAGAGCCAACGACTTATCAATCAGCGGATCGTGGGATGGCGCACAGGACAGTTCGTATCCTGGTCTGTGTCAGCCCTGGTTTAACCGGCGCGTTTTGTGCGCCTTGAGAGCTTGCCGAATTACCCGCGTCGTCCCTTATGTGAACAGCCCCTGAGCCGGACATATTCAGCGCGTGTTCAATCTGGCGTACACCAGCGCGGTGCAACCTGCCAAAGACAGATTTGACAGGCCTAAATACTGCGTCAACAATTGCAATCAAGTGACGGCATTGATCCTGTACGCTGCCAGATGAAGGTTTCTGAGCGTTATGTATGCCGCGCCCCCGGACCCGCTCCGATCCACACACCATCAATTGCCACCGGGGCGTGTCGAAAGAGCCATGGCGCGCCATTGGTCCGGGAGCCAATGGCGAATGACCGATCTCGCAGCGTCTGAAGGCTGTGGACCCGGAGTGCCGGGGCCGCGTTACTATGATCAGGGCTGTTTCAAGGTTGTGCTGCCGCCACCGCCGGACGGGAGGCCTGCGGCGAGCCGCTCAGAGCTTGAAATTGAACAGGCCCTGGTCAAACGTATTGTAGCGCTCGTACTGAAGCAGGTCGTAAAGTTCCTGCCGGGTCTGCATCTTGCCAATGATCTCGCGTTGGGTGCCACTTGCTTCGATATCACCGAGGGCATCGCTGACCGCTTTCATCGCGATGCGCAACGACGTGACCGGGTAGATCACCATGCTGGCACCCAGGTCCTGCAATTCGCCGGCGGACAACAGATCGGATTTGCCGAATTCAGTCATATTGGCCAGCAGCGGCGCGGCGATCTCAGCCGAGGCTTTGCGCCAGTCTTCTGCGGTCAGCAGCGCTTCGGTGAAGATCATATCGGCACCGGCCTCTGCATAGGCGTTGGCGCGCGCGATCATGGCGTCCAACCCCTCAATCATGCGCGCGTCAGAGCGGGCGATGATCACCATATTGGGGTCGCGGCGGGCATCTGCTGCGGCTTTGATACGACGCACCATATCCTCCGTGGAAACCACCGTCTTGCCGTCCAGATGACCGCAGCGCTTGGGGTTGACCTGATCTTCCAGGTGAAACCCTGCAATGCCGCGATCCTCCATCATGCGCACCGTTCGCGCGACGCTCATCGGCTCGCCAAATCCTGTGTCGCAATCCACGATGGTCGGCAGATCGGTGACGCGGGCAATCTGTTCGGCCCGGTCAGCGACTTCCGTCAGCGTGGTCAGCCCGATGTCGGGCAGGCCCAGATCGGCTGACAAAACCGCGCCGGAAACATAGACCGCCTCAAAACCCGTACGCTCAATCTCCATAGCGACCAGAGGCGAAAACGCCCCTGGTGCTCTGATGATTGTTTTTTGCTTCAGAAGGTCACGCAACTTGGCGCGTTTTTCCGGGCCATTCAGCTTGGAAAATAACATCAGAAAATTCCTTTGCTTGGGTTGATGACCAATTCGGTCCCTGTGGCTTCGATATTCAGCTCAGAAAGCTGGCCAGCGGTGAGGTTTTCAAGGTTCAGCACGGCGGCGAGGAAACGGTCCTGTTCTGCGCGCGAGACATTGCCTTCCGCGATAGCGCGAAACTTGTTGATGTATTGCTCGCGGCCAAAGGGGCGCGCGCCCAGTGGATGCGCATCCGCCAGGGCGATCTCTTCGGACAGCTGCGAGCCGTCTTCAAAGGTCACGATCACTTCGCCACCGAAGGCTTTTACCGCCGGGTCCGCCGAATGATAACGCTCGGTCCACTCCGGTGCCTCTTCAGTGGTGATCTTGTGCCACAGCTCTACGGTGTCTTTGCGGGCAGCCCGCTCAGGCGCATAGGAGGCGACGTGATGCCAGCGCCCGTCCTGCAGCGCGACGGCAAGAATATACATGATCGAATGATCAAGCGTTTCGCGGCTGGCTTTGGGGTCGAGTTTCTGCGGGTCGTTGGCGCCAGTGCCAATCACATTGTGTGTGTGGTGGCTGGTACGCAGCAGAATGGATTTGACTTTGGACCAGTCGCCCCCAGTGCGTTGCAGAATTTTGGGGCCGGTTTTGGAGGCCAGATCAATCAGCGCCTGGCTCTGGTATTCTGCAGAATGTTCCTTGGTATAGGTTTCGAGGATCGCGCGTTTGGCTTCGCCCTGCTCCGGCAGCATCACATCATAACAGGCATTTTTGCCCGACAGCATGCGGGCGATGACGGAATCTTCGCCTTCGTAGATCGGGGTTGGAGCCCCCTCCCCGCGCATCGCCCGGTCAACGGCTTCGATCGCCAGTTTGCCTGCATGGGCGGGGGCAAAGGCTTTCCAGGACGAAATCTCACCCTTGCGTGACTGGCGGGTGGCTGTAGTCACATGCAAGGCATGGTTTACGGCCTGGTAAATGACTTCGACAGGCAGGTTCAGCAGGGTGCCAAGACCCGCCGCCGCCGATGGCCCAAGGTGGGCGACGTGGTCAATCCGGTGCTCGTGCAGACAGATGCCGCGCACCAGGTTGACCTGGATTTCATAACCGGTGGCGATCGCTTTGATCAGCTCCGCACCGGTGGCACCGGTCTGTTGTGCAACCGCGAGAATGGGGGGGATATTGTCGCCAGGATGGGAATAGTCGGCGGCCAGATAAGTGTCGTGGTAATCAAGTTCGCGCACAGCAACACCGTTGGCCCAGGCGGCCCATTCGGGGCTGAAGGTTTCCGAGCAAGGCAGGCCAAACACGGTGGCGCCATTCTCTTTGGGATGTGCCGCAGCCTGGGCGCGCGCGGTCACGACCGGGCCACGGTTGACCGAAGCCATCGCAACCGATGCGTTATCGATAATCCGGTTGATCACCATATCTTTGACATCGTCATCAACCGGGGTGTCATCGGCTGCAACAGACGCGATTTTCCACGCCAGCTGTTCTTCACGTGGCAGGCGATCCGCTTCGGGATGTACTTTTACGATGTGTTTTTTCATGGTGCAGGCCCTTCGTACGCATTTTGACAAACGGGGCGCGTCTCTGTTCACGCCTGATTGTCCTTTGCAGCCACTCTATCGCGCCGGGCTTGCAGATCGTAGAGCAGCCGGTATATATCAGCTATATCATTTACGACATGAGGACGCGATGAAACTGTCTGAACTGGAACTGTTTATAAATGTGGTCGACGCGGGCAGCATGTCACTTGCGGCCAACGCTTTGGATCTGGCACAGCCAAATGTCAGCCGGACAATCAGGGGGCTGGAGAGCCGTCTGAGAACAACTTTGCTGAAAAGAACCGGGCGCGGTGTCGAACCAACGCCCAGTGGTCAGCGCTTTCTGAGTTTCGCCGAAAACGTGATTGCGGATTTCGAACGCACCCAGGCAGATATCCAGGAATTGGATGGCGCCATCCCCACCCGGCTCAGCATCTGCATACCGCGACATACCGGCCGGCTGCTGGTGCCGGCGATTTTCCGCGTGTTTCATGAGCAACTGCCCGAAGTAACGCTGGAAATTTCAGAACGCCAGGCGCATGACGCCAGCAAAGCCATGGCCGCGAAAGACTGTGATGTTGCCGTATTTTACGACAATTCGACCAGCCCGTTTCCCGAACACAGGCGGCTGTTCACAGAGCCGCTTTATATGACCGGTCACCGCAAGCACCTTGGGGATCAATCTGATCATATCACCCTTAAGGACTGCGCCGGGCTGCCACTGTTGATGTATTCTAATCCGCCCTACGCAAGGATGATTGAAAGCGCGTTTGCAGCGGAAGACCTGCAACCGAAAATCATCCGACAACTGGGAAACAAGGTGGCGATGACGGCCTTTGCGATGGAAGGCGAAGGTGTTGCAATCCAGGCCTTCAGCAATTTTGCCAATGAATATGAGAATGGCGAAATCCAGGCGCGGCTGATTGTCGGGCCAGGTATTGAACGAAACATTCTCGCCGCGCTTGGTTTGCATCTGGAACGCAGATTTGCGGAACGTGTGTTCAAATTGCTGAAATCGGCTCTCAAAACCATTGCACCGGCTGCGCGCTGGCGGGTGTGAAGGGAAACTTCTGCCTGTAAGTGAACCGCGGGTCTGTGGTGGGATTGGGGCCCGGGCGCGCTGGTATTGGCCAGTTTTGAGCTCGTGGCACCAGCGTTCATTTTCCTCAGGTGTGCGCTGCGGGTGGCGCTGCTGCTGCCTGCGGCGCCGGCCTGGCGGGCGGGCACACTGCCGCTGAACCTTGTAATTTTTGCGCGGTTGTCACTTTTGGCCTGTCCATGAGCGTTCAAAAGCGACCCGGCATCAGCAATCAAAAGTGCCCCACCCGATACGAGGCAAAGTGTCTGACGTAAGCACATGTGGCTTTTTGGCAGTAAAAGACGGATAGACGTCATTGCCGACACGATGCTTTTGCCAAACAATAGGTCTTATGATGCGCCCAGACGACATATCCCCCCCAACCCACAAGCGCCCAAAGCTTGTTATCATGGTCGCTTTTGATGGCGCCAGTTCCCTCGATATCGTAGGCCCGCTTGATGTATTGTCGGGGTCAATTGTAGCAAGCCAGTCGGATATTCCCGACTATTCTGTTGAGATCGCGTCCCGCAAAGGCGAGCTGATCAGCACCACACCCGCGGGGATTTCCATCGCAACCAAGCCGTTTGAAGCTTTTGAGAACCGCGAAATCGACACCCTGATGATTGCCGGTGGCGAGAGCATCGATCTGGCGGTTGCCGATGCACAACTGATCGACTGGATTGCAAAGACTGCGATCAGGGCCCGTCGTGTGGCCAGCGTTTGCACCGGAGCGTTTCTACTGGCGGAAACCGGGCTGTTGTCTGGCCGCCGCGCCACCACCCATTGGCGATGGGCCAAACAATTCCAGGAGCAATACCCCGCTGTCCAGGTCGAAGTGGACAAAATCTACGTCAAGGACGGCAAATTTTTCTCTTCGGCGGGGATCGCGGCGGGTATGGACCTTGCGCTTGGCCTGATTGAGGATGACCTCGGCCCGCAAACAGCGCTCGCTGTTGCGCAAAACTGGGTGATGTTCCTGAAGCGCCCCGGGGGGCAGTCGCAATTCAGTTCGCTTTTGCCTCCGAGCACCCAGGCACAGGGGCCGATCGCCGACTTGCTGCCATGGCTGCAAGACAATCTGAACACCGACCTGTCCGTCGAAAAACTTGCGGGCAAATGCGGCATGAGCGACCGTAATTTTGCCCGGAAATTTGTCAGCGAAGTGGGCGTCACGCCGTCGAAATTTGTTGAGAGCATCCGCCTGCAGGCCGCCAAAAGCTACCTTGAAACGACCCCGACCGCGATCGAAGTCATCGCCGCACAGACCGGCTTTGTCAGCGCCGACAGAATGCGCCGCTCGTTCCTGCGAAACTTGAAAGTGAACCCCCAGGATTACCGGGAGCGGTTCCGCTTTCGTCAATAGATTCAACACTATCAACGAAGGAAAATTAAATGAAAAAGAAAAAGGTCGGGATCTACCTGTTTCCGCATATGACGATGATGGACGCTTACGCGCCGCTGCAGTTCTTCGCGATGGTGGAAGAGTTTGAAACCTTCACATTTGCCAAAACATCCGAGCCACTGATGTCTGATGCCGGCGCGCTTTTAGTTCCGAATTACGGGTTTGAAGACTGCCCGGATATTGACGTGCTGGTGGTGCCCGGCGGCGGCAACACTCTGGCACAGATGCAGGACACCGAAGTTGTCGATTTCATCCGGGCCGCTGGCGAAAAGGCGGAATATGTCACGTCGGTCTGCACCGGTGCTCTTATCCTGGCTGAGGCCGGGCTGCTGCATGGCCACCGCGCGGCAACACATTGGGCGTATCGCGAAGTGCTCAAATGTTATTCCGGCATCGAGCTGGTCGATGAACGTGTCTGCATCGACCGCAATCGTATCACCGGCGGCGGCATCACTGCCGGGCTTGATTTTGCGCTTACCGTGATTGCAGAAGTCATCAATGAGCCCACGGCCCATGTGATGCAGTTGTTGTTCGAATACCGCCCTGCGCCGCCCTTTAACTCGGGCGGGCCAGAAACCGCCCCGGAGTTTGCGGTTCAGGCGGTTCGCGGCAAAGTCGCGGAACTGGCGGCAGACCTGTGGGCACACGCAAATTCAAAGAAGGTGGCGTGATGTCTGTCACGATTAAATCCGCAATCGAAGCCCGCAATGCCGACATGATGGTCGCATTCAAAACCCAGGATCTAAAAACACTGGGCGAAATGTATACCATCGACGGCAAATTCATGCTGCCCCATGCCCCGGTGGCAGAGGGCCAGGACGCGGTTAGCGGGACTTTCGGCGCCATGATCGATGCCGGTCTGAAAGAACTCAGACTTGCCAGCCAGTCCGTCAAAGATTTTGGCGATTATGCCGTGGAACTGGGCGCCTATTCGCTCCATGTCGACGGTGGCACGCAGGTTGATAAGGGCCATTACCAGGTGCTCTGGCAGCTCCAAAACGATACCTGGTTGATCTCGCAGGACATTGTCACCAGCTCCGAGCCGCAATAGCAGGGCTGATTTTCCAGAAAATCCAGACACATTTTAGCCGCGCCCGGTACAAATCATTGGGCGCGGGCCGATCCCCCTTTGCCGCAGGACATAAAAATGACCGACTACCACCTGACAATTGGCAGCCAGCCTGTCACAACCAACCGCTATTTTGATGTGAAAAACCCCTCAAACGGCGAACTCGTCGGCAGAGCTCCGCAGGCGGGTAAGGCCGAACTTGATCTTGCCGTCGCCGCCGCTGCTGAAGCGTTCATATCCTGGTCAGCAAAATCTGATGCCGAACTGCAGGCCGCCTGCGAAAAGGTCACAGCGGTTATCTCCGGGGCGTCCGAAGAACTTGCTCATATGATCACTCTTGAGCAGGGCAAGCCACTGAACGGTCTTGGCTCGCGCTGGGAAATGGGAGGGGCTGCGGCATGGGCCGGATATACTGCGGGCCTGAGCCTCAAAACCGAGGTGCTGCAGGACACCGATGAGGGCCGGGTCGAGCTTTGCCGCAAACCGCTTGGGGTCGTCGGCTCGATCACGCCGTGGAATTTCCCGGTCATGATCGCGATCTGGCACATCCTGCCTGCCCTGCGCACCGGCAACACGGTGGTGATCAAACCTTCGCCCAACACACCTCTTTCGACCTTAAAACTGATTGAACTGATCGACCGCGTGCTGCCTGCCGGCGTCATCAATGTGCTCACCTCTGACGACGACGGCGAAAATCTCGGCGCGATGATGGCGGCGCATCCGGATATCCGCAAAATCGTCTTCACCGGCTCCTGTGCCACCGGGCAAAAAGTGATGCGCTCCGCCTCGGAAACGATGAAACGCCTGACGCTTGAAATGGGCGGCAATGACGCCGGTATTGTACTGCCGGATGTCGACCCGGCTGCGATTGCCGAAGGGCTGTTCTGGGGGGCTTTTATCAACAACGGTCAGACCTGCGCTGCGTTGAAACGGCTGTATGTGCATGAAGACGTCCATGACGCGGTGTGCGAAGCGCTGGTGGCGTACGCCCGCAATATCCCGGTTGGCGACGGGATGAATGACGACAGCGCGCTTGGCCCGATCCAGAACCAGATGCAGTTCGACAAGTTCGCCGGTTTTGTCGCGGCTGCCAAAGTCAAAGGAAACGTACTGCTGGGCGGTGAACCAGGGATCGGGTTGTTTTTTCCTCCGACGATCATCAGTGGCCTTTCCAATGACGATGACCTGGTCTCCCAAGAGCAGTTCGGCCCGGCGCTGCCGGTGATCAAATATGCTGATCTGGAGGACGCCATCGTGCTTGCCAATGACAGCGACAACGGCCTGGGCGGTTCTGTCTGGTCTTCAGACGTTGTAAAAGCCCGCGAGGTCGCCAGCCGGTTGGAATGCGGATCGGTCTGGATCAACAAGCACGGAGCTATTCAACCAAATGCCCCGTTCGCCGGTGCGAAAAGTTCTGGCCTGGGGGTCGAATTTGGCCAGGAAGGGCTGCACGAGTTTACCGACATTCAGGTTGTTTTCTCCTGAAGCACGAGACCACCTTCACCATCAAGACGCTGTAATAATCCCTGCCTGATGGCGTGGCCATTTTGGGCAGGGTTTCCAGAGGTGAAACAGCCGTTTCGCCCCAGTTCGGCGAACATGCGTAACTGGGCTGCCTCTGTTCTGAGGTCGAGCTCCCGGCAGGATCACAGGATAGCCGTGAACAAGGGAGACAGATGATGGAATACTTTGTTGGGCCAGATGTTTCGCTGCGATCCTGTGGGCTTTGCATTCTGGATGGCAAGGGAGCGGCGATGTTTGAGCGGGAGCTGCCTTGTGAGGTCGGCGATATCGCAGGCTCACTGCCGATCCGGCATATGCGTGCAGCGGTGCCATCAGAGCATCAACCAGACTGCGGAGAGAAGCGCGACCCGGATGAGCGACAATGACCTGGAAGAAAGAAGGAAAACGAGCTTGACCCAATCACCCAATTAGAGAAGCCGCCATACGCTGCGAGGTCAGCGGAGCGGTCTCAACGGATCGACGCAACACATGTATTGAAACGCTCAGCGGGAGTTTCGTATCCCAGCGTCTTTCGAGGTCGTTCGTTGAGCTGTCTGGCAACCGCGCTTAGCTTTGCTTGACTATGTATCGACAAATCCGTGCCTTTTGAGAATTACTGTCGCAACAGGCGATTGGTGTTTTCGTTTGCGCGCCGTTGCCATGCATTGCCCGGCAGGCGATTGCTTTAGCAATCTGCTGGGAGGGGGCTGTGAGGTTCGCACGGGAAGACATCGATATCCGTCGCCGAGGTAAAGCTATTGTGCGCTGCCATCTCCGATCCGCGCTCCCAGGTCAGTGAGCGATACAGCTCTTTCGGCAACTTGCGTGACTGTTTGATCAACGCCTGAATGACGCTGTGGTGTCTGACGTCAGCGCTTATGGGTTCAAATAGCCGTATTTGATAAGAGAGTGTTCTTGGCTCATCGTAACCCCTGAGGAGTGGAAGATGAGACAGACAACTGGAACACGCAAAAGCCGTGGCGAGAAGATCGTCAAAGATATCAAACGTGCAACGCGCAAACATTATTCATCTCAAGAGACGATCAGGATCGTCCTGGATGGCTTGCGCAGCGAAGACAGCATAGCTGAGCTGTGTCGCCGAGAAGGCATCTCCCAAGGCGTCTAGTTTACCAGGGACTATTCACTATTCACTATTCAAAATAGGAAGAATTGCAGGACCAAACCTCCTTTTTTGAATGTCCGCTTCATGAGCGCAAAAGGACGGAGGGTAGCGTCAAACATCGACGGCAGTTTCGCCCACGACCACTAATCAGCGGGTCCGCTTTGGACCGTGACTGGTCACCAGAAGGCATTGGAGTGAAAGACGGTTCAAGGCCGTTCTCGACTTTGACAGATTGTTGCATGTGTTCAGAGTTTCATACAGTTGGCGTAGTAGGTTACCGTGGCAGGCCAGTCGGAGAATATGCCCTTGATACCCACCTGCTGGGTCAGCACATCAAGGGTGGTGTAAATATCGCCGTCTGCGGTTAGTGCGCCAAGCGTTGACTGGTAGTAGTATTTGCTACGGCCATCCAGAACGTCTTCGCGAAGGCGGCCGGAGCGTTCGAGGGTCCAGGTGATAATGTCGAGGTTGGCAACCTGTGCGGCCCGAGCGTAGTCCGAGGGGATGATCTGGCCGTCGTCTTCTTTCAGCAGCACCCATTGCGGTGGGGCAATGGTGGTGATGCCCATATCGGCGATCTGTTGCAGTGTGGGGGTTTGATTGTCGGATGGGTCGCTGGCGTCAAACTTGCGGCCGTCGAGCAGAATGGCGTTTTCGCCGAATTCGGGTGCGTTCCTGAGCCAGTAGAGCACGTCGTCGGGGCTAAAGGATTGCGGGCGGACGTCTTGTGCAGGGATGCCCGCTGCTTCGTATTCACTGATCATTTTTTGGGCAAAGTCGGTTTGCGTGAAAACCTCGCCGGTGACCGGCGAGGTGAACGGCATGTCGACGGCCGGTGCCTTCAATTCGGGGGTGAATTCGACACCGAGGCTTTGCAGGAGTGCGATGCTTTGCGCGTGGGTCATCAGAGTGCCGCCAGTGGCGTAGAGGTCGGTGCGCCAGGAGGCGGTGCCGTTCATGAAAGCCTGGGGCGTGGTGGCTGCGCGGTTACCTGCGTCCATTTTGCCTTTCAGTGAGAGGAATTCCGCAAGGGTGAGTTCACTGGTACGGCAGGTGGCGCTGGCCGGTTCATCGATGCTGCCGTCGGCGTTGAAGGTGGCTGGCGTGAACGGCTTGATGCAGGTGGCGGCAAGCGGTGTGGCAAGGATGTTAGTGCTGGTCGCCAGATCGCCCTGCGAGTGGCGGCAG
This sequence comes from Candidatus Halocynthiibacter alkanivorans, assembly GCF_003333265.1. GTDB lineage: Bacteria > Pseudomonadota > Alphaproteobacteria > Rhodobacterales > Rhodobacteraceae > Halocyntiibacter_A > Halocyntiibacter_A alkanivorans. The sequence goes on along the minus strand of NZ_QOLB01000079.1, from coordinate 49,190 downwards.
ACCAGCGCCAGATCGGCGGTAAAAGTGACGTCGCATTCGATGATACCGGCACCCATGCGGGCTGCTGCCTGATAGGATTCGCGTGTATGTTCGGGGAATTGCAGCGGTGCGCCGCGGTGGCCGATGGAGAAGTTGGTGCGGGAGAACGGTCCGTTAGCGCAGGATTGGAGTTTGGTTTTGAGCTGGCCGTCAGGCATCTTGTCGATGAGGTAGAACGGGCGAGGCCCGAGCTGGATATTGGTGGGTTCGGCGGAATGGATGGCAGAGGTAAAGAAGATTGCAGCACCAAGTACTATTGGGAACATTTGCATGGGATACCGCCGTTTGAAATTGCCTGATACACGTTAAAGATTAGCATATGTAGTCGACATTCCCAAAGTATCTCAAGCGTTTCCTGAAGCAAAGAAACAGGGCGAAGACATTACTTATATCAAGACTTATGAGGGCTTATCATATCTGGCGCTCGTGATTGACAGTAAGCGTACGTCTGCATCCCGTCCGGGAGTGCCTTCAAGACGACGGTTAAATTTCGGCGGCGTGGCGGAAAGCATCGCCCTTCGCCCCAAATTCAGCAAAGCTTGCTACCCGGATGCAGGCCGTGAGGAGGAAATGGGTTTTAATGTTAAATCTGCCCTATTACTCACTGAATGCGGATTGCCATTGAGAAATGAGCGAATTCAAATCCCGAAGGAGTTCACATCAGCGCCGCCAGCTGCAGCCCCTGTGTAAGACCTACTGTACACCGACTGCGGCAAAATACTTTGAGTAAGCTTGCAAGTATTTTTCGTGTACGAACGGGTAGGTCCGTTTCACATAGTCCAGATTGAAAGCAGGCATGGCTTTGCGCAATATCGCGTATTCAAATTCTGCCTCTTTCATTTCACCAGCGGCCACGAGGGCTGCGATCAAACGCTGGCGGCCGCGTAAATAGCCTGGGTCGGCTGCCATAGATTTGCGTGAATAGTCGACAGCGTCTTTGGCGTTGCCCCCCAACAACAGACAGGTCGACAGATCACCACACAATACGGATAATGAGGGGGCGCAGGGGTCAAGTGCCATCATGTAGTTGCACTGCTCAACCGCCTCATCAAATTTGCCGCCGAACTCAAGACTGCAAACCAGATAGTGGCGAACCAAAATATCAGAGGGGTTCATGTCAATCGAGTTGCGTGCCGTGGCTTCAGCGGCGGCGATATCGTGTTGGCCGAGAGTCTGAATGATCGAAACGGTGCCCAAAGCGGAATAATTGGTGTCATCCAGGTCCACCGCCTCTTTGGCGCGGCGCATGGCGGCCTCGCCGGATTTCATTGGATCATTTGACCAGCTATTGATGGTATTGTGCCAGTGGCAGGTCGCAATCCCGCTGACCGCATCGCTGGAATTTGGATCTCGCGCCAGAGCGTCGCGAAACATTGCCATCGCGGTGACATTGTCTTCGGCAGAGCCATAAGCGTGGCCGTTTTTGAATTTTATCACCCGGGCTTTATGCAACATTTCCCAGACTGTCAGTTCTGAAGGTTTCTTTCTATACAGCCGTTTCCTCTCGGCACGGCGGATTTCGGGTTCGACACGACGGGCGATTTCATCGCTGATCCGGTCCTGAATTTCGAATATGTCGTCTGCGCGCCCATCAAACTGTTGCGACCAAAGCTGTTGGCCGGTTCCTGCATCGCTCAGTTCGGTGTAACCCGGTAGCGCGAACCAGAGCGCCGCACTGAACCACTGATAACGTGGCGGGCCCCGGATTTCCGTGAAACCGATTGCACAGTTGCGATTGTGTTTCCTGACTGCCCGCTGGTGTAACGTCCAATTACCGGGAACCAGCGCCACACAGCGAGCCCGTTAACCACATCTTCGGTAACTCCATCAGCGAATTACACATCGCTTTTGGTGTCGCTCATGCAGCGATACGGAAGTACTGCCACGGCGGCTCGCCCCCTGAACAATTTCCCCGGGGCCGACGCCGGCGCTTTCGCAACAGGTTGGGAGCGCACAGCGCCGGTTTCCCCTGATATCAATTTTTCGTTCCGTTCAAGCATGCCTGCGGTGGGAGCCACCCCAAGCTCGGCGTCCAAAAGGGCGGCGAACTCGGTCATTTTTGCCAATGCGGCAGTACGATCACCCGAATCCACCAGCGCCTTGATTATGCCTACAGCCAAACCCGGAAGCTGCGAGCTACAGAAGATCACTACCTGCGGGACATGGGTATCTCCCGGCGCGAAGCGAACGCCGGCTTTTTCACCCAATACATGGAAAACCGCCGGTAATAGTGAGAAAGGAAACGAGTTTATTGCCCGGATGCGTGATTTGGTGATCCAGTCCGACCAGGCATACAAGGTAGGCGGCAGCCCCGGCTTCCAGCAGAATTTCGTGCAAAACTAACGGCCGGGTATTCAGTATACATATCCTGCATTTGCAGCAGAGCGGACCTTCGCTGTGCTCCGCTTGAACGCCGGCTGAGCGGACATAGCAGACAGACGCCTCGTTACCAAAACCACTGGAGCTAACGAACTTGCTACAGTGGTGGATTTATGAAAATATTGAGATACACATTTCAAGTAAGAGTATTCGGGTGTCCAAGCTCGCCACACCACTCTTCTTTGTTCTTCTAACTAACTTTGCGTTGTTTGGCGCAATTGCGCGTGCCGAGACTGAATTGATCAGCGTTAGCAAACTGGATTTTGAAAGAGGAAGACGGCGACGTTCCACCCTGGGCATCAGACGAGGCAATCCCGGTTGGCACACCTCTGGTCAAAGTCAGCGGCCTCGCCTCACGGTTGTCTGCGGTGTGGGTGGGCATAGGGATGACAATTCTGCCATCTTCGAAATGAAGATGGGTGTGCTGGGTAAACTCATTTCCCCGATCATGCGCACGCAGCTTGGAGCCGAGCTTGGCGCATTGCTGGCCGGCAATGCCTCCTGCTTGATTGAACGTACAAAGGCAGCCTGACGACCAGAGTCAGACATAAAAAGCTGGCGCGGAATGTGCCAACCTTAGTTGTCCCCCCCTTATGACCTTCAACCGCCCCCGCTGCTTTTTGCAGAACCGCAGAGATCCGAATGGTGCCAGCGTCAGCAACGCAAGGACCGCCCGCGTTTGATCGCTGCTCTGCCGGCACCCCACGTTGTGCCTCAAAATACGGCCCGCCGCAGCAAACTCAAATGGCAGGGAGCGGCGGGCGGCGGCAACTGTCTCCATCCTGTCTGCTCCCGGTGTTTCCCGGCCCGGGTCATTTTCCAGCCATTCAGGTCGGATTGGCATCAAGTTCCACTGGCTTCAAAAACGCAAAGTCGCAGCCCTCGTCCGCCTGCAGTACCTCTGTGGCATAGAGCCGGTCATAACCGCGGCGCTGCTCGGGCGGCACGTTATCACAGCACCACTCCCCGCGCCGCCGCGCCAGTTCAGCCTCATCCACCAGCAGTTCGATGGACCGGTTTGCCACCGACAGCCTGATCTGGTCGCCGTTGCGCACCAGCGCCAGAGGGCCACCGATGGAGGCCTCGGGCGTGACATGCAGCACAATGGTGCCAAAGGCGGTGCCGGACATGCGCGCGTCCGAGATGCGGATCATATCCTTAACACCCTGGGCGCTGAGCTTTTTGGGGATCGGCAGATAGCCGGCCTCCGGCATGCCGGAAGCGCTTTTGGGCCCGGCGTTTTGCAGCACCATGATATCGTCGCGCTCGATGTCCAGATCCGGATCATCAATGCGGCTGGCCAGATCTTCAAGCGAGGTAAAGACCACGGCACGGCCGGTTTTCTCAAACAGGTCCTTGTCGGCGGCCGAGCGTTTGAGAATAGCCCCGCGCGGCGCGAGGTTGCCAAAAAGCGCGACCAGCCCGCCCTGGGGCTCCAGCGGCGCCTCAGCGGTGGCAATCACCCGGTGATCCACATAACCGGGATCGCGCTCCAGCCGGTCGCCCAGGGTTTCGCCCGCCACAGTCAGCGTGTCGTGATGCAGCAGAGGTTTTAATTCGCGCAATACAGCCCCGACGCCGCCGGCAAAAAAGAAATCTTCCATGTAATGGCTGCCAACCGGTTTAAGATTGACCAGCACCGGCGTGGTGGCAGAGAGCTCGTTCATCCGCTCCAGCGACACTTTGATGCCAAGCCGCCCCGCCACCGCCGTCAGATGCACGATGGCATTGGTGGAGCCGCCCAGCGCCAATACCATACGCATCGCATTTTCAACGGATTTTTCGGTGATCACCTGGCTGGGGAGGATCGGCTGTTCAACCATGCGCGCTGCCGCCCGGCCCGAAGCCTCGGCCGCGCGCAGACGATCGGCATGCACCGCCGGAATTGCAGCGGTTCCGGGCAGCGACATGCCCAGCGTTTCGGCAATGCAGGCCATGGTCGACGCGGTGCCCATCACCGCACAGGTGCCCGCCGTGGTGGCCAGCCGCCCTTCGATGTCGTTGATCTGCGCCGTGCTGACCTCGCCGGCGCGATACTTGCCCCAGTACCGGCGGCAGTCGGTACAGGCGCCCAGCCGTTCTTCGCCATAGCGCGATGTCATCATCGGGCCGGCGACCAGTTGCACCGCCGGCAGATCGGCTGATGCCGCCCCCATCAGCTGTGCCGGAACTGTTTTGTCGCAACCGCCCATCAGCACCACCGCATCCATCGGCTGCGCCCGGATCATCTCTTCGGTGTCCATCGACATCAGGTTGCGGAATTTCAGGCTGGTCGGGTTCAGGAAAACTTCGCCCAACGAGATGGTGGGAAATTCTATCGGCAGCCCGCCGCCCAGCAATACGCCACGTTTGACCGCCTCCAGCAGTTCGGGGAAATGGCGGTGACAGTTGTTAAATCCGGAAAAGCTGTTGGCAATGCCGACAATCGGTTTTTTCAGAACCTCGCGCGAATAGCCCATGGAGGAGGCAAAGGAATTGCGCAGGTAGACCGAAAAATCCCGGTCGCCGTAATTGGTCAGCCCGCGCGACAGACCGCGTTCCTTTTCTTCGTTCATACCTGTGTCTCCGACAGCCTGATTTTCACATATTTCGGAACGAGATAATCCTGGATGCCAAAGGCACCGCCTTCCCGGCCCATGCCACTTTCTTTGACGCCGCCAAAGGGCGCCTCGGCGGTGGCCAGAAGCATTTCATTGACGCCGACCATGCCAACTTCAAGGTCCTCATAAGCGCGGGTTGCGACGGACAGATTGTTGGAAAACACATAGCCTGCCAGCCCGAACGGCAGCGCGTTGGCGCGCGCGATCACCTCGTCGTAAGTGCTGAAACTGGTGATCGGGGCAATCGGGCCGAAGGGTTCCTCATTCATCACCAGAGCCTCATCGGGCACCCGTCCCAGGACCGTGGGCTCCAGGAAGAATCCCTTGTCCAGCCCGGGCGGGGTATTGCCCCCGGCCAGCAGTTCCGCTCCACGGTTCAAAGCGTCCCCGGTCATCGCCCGGACGGTTTCCAACCCGCGCTGGTTCGCCATCGGGCCGACTTCAACCCCCTTCTCCAGCCCGTGCCCGACCTTGAGAGAACGCGCGATCTCTGCAAAGCGCGCCGCGAATTCCTCGTATTTGCTGTCATGCACATAAAACCGGGTTGGCGAGATGCAAACCTGACCACAGTTGCGAAATTTGGTCCGGGCACAGAGTTCGGCCGCCTGACTGGCGTCAAAATCGTCAAACACCAGCACCGGCCCGTGGCCACCAAGTTCCATGGAAACTTTTTTCACCCCCTCGGCAGCCAGCGCCAGGATACGTTTCCCAACCGGAACAGAGCCGGTGACCGTCACTTTGCGCACGACCGGCGAACGGATCAGCCGCTCGGCGATCAGGCTGGAGTTGCCGGTGAGCATATTCACCACGCCATCGGGGATGCCGGCATCGTGGCAAGCCTGGATCAACGCCGCGCAGGAGGCCGGTGTCTCGCCCGCCGGTTTGATGATGACCGAACAGCCTGCGCCCAGCGCTGCGGCGATTTTACGGGCCGGCAGCAGGGCGGGAAAGTTCCACGCCGAAAACGCCGCCACGACACCCACCGGCTGCAGCAGCACAGACATGCGGCTGTCGGCGGTCCTTGCGCCGATAATCTGGCCGTAAATACGTTTGGCCTCTTCGGAATACCATTCAAACTGATCCGCCGCGGCGCCGGTTTCCCCCTTTGCATCGGCCAGCGGTTTGCCGGTTTCAAGCGACATCAGCGTGGCGATCTCGTCCGTGCGTGCGCGCAGCAGGTCGGCGACACGGCGGATCTTTGCAGCCCGCTCCCAGGTGCCGGTCCGGCGCCAGATCTTAAAGCCCCTTTCTGCTGCGCCCAGCGCCGCGTCGATATCCGTCTCGGTCGCCATGGCAATCGTGCCCAGGGGCTCCTCTGTCGCCGGATCGGAGACCGCCCTGGTGCCTCTGTCGGAGGCGGACCGCCATGCGCCGTCGATATAAAGATTCAGATCGTCATACATTGGCATTTCCTCAGATTTTTGTGGCGAGATAAGCCGCTTGCACCTCATCGACCCAGTTGCCGACATTCCAGGACCCCCAGGCCCCCATGCCGGCGATGGACGCCTGCCCCGCGTAAACCGGGACATGCAAGAGCGAGAGCCCGTCGTGGGCGAAGGCGTCCCGGAGCGCGGCGTCAAGCGTCTGTTGCGTAAAACCCGCGTGCAAAGATTTCACGCCGGTGACAGACGCGGCCATGGCGACATAATCGACCCCGACGGAATCGCTGGTTTTGAAATCCTGGCCGTACTGCGCCTGTTGCAAGCCGCTGATCGCGGCCATGCGCCGGTTGTCAAACAGGACAATCATGCCCCTGACCCCGTGTTCGACGGCATCAATCAGGATTTGCGGGTTCATCATAAAAGAGCCGTCACCGGTGAAGGCAATGGCGTATTTCGGATTTTCAACCCCGGCAGCGCCCAGTAGCGCCGAGGCGGCAAAGCCCATATAGGAGGCCCCGGTCTCGGTATAGGTCTGCCCCGGAGCGTCATCCTCAACAATCTGAAACCCGTTGGCCTGAACGTCTCCGGCGTCAAAGAATTTGATCGCCCCCACCTGGTTGGCAAAACGGGCCACCGTATGGATCGCGGCGGGCTGGGTCAGAACCGGGCGCTGCCAGGCGTCGTCGTACATTGGGGGGGCGCCGGTGCGCGCGGCTTTGAACGCGGTCCATGCGTTCTTTTGCGCCATGCAGTCGCGCAGCCAGCCCGCGCGCAGCCCGGCCCCTGTGGCGATGTTGCGGTCAGGGTCGGTGGCTGCATCCGCGCCCGTGTCGGGGTCGCTGTTGGTGGCGGTGGCTGTATCCGCGCCCGTGTCATCCCCTGTACCGGCACTTGTGACAGCTCCTGTGCGCGCTCCTGTGTCAGCCTCTGTGTCGGTGCCCAGCGCGCTCAGCAGCCCGTCAAGCACCGCAGTGATGTCGCCCGGCAAGGCAATGGTATTGGCGTAATGGGACAGATCATCAAAATCGCCGTTGATATTGAGAACCGCCTGCGCATTTGCATAGCCCACACCGGAGCAATCCGCCTGACAGACGCCGCGGCTGCCGATAATAATGGCGGCCTCCGCGTGGTGCATGGCGTAATTGCCGCTGATCGAGCCTTTGGAGCCGCCCACATGCATATTCTGCACATCACCGTCCTGCAGCACCCCGGAGGCGCCCGGCGACAGCACCACGGGCGCCTCGATACGCTGGGCAAAGCGGCGCAGAGCCTGGTGATGGGCCCGGGTGCCACCACCGGCCTTGATCACGATCTTTTGGTATTTGCGCAGAAACGTCACCGCCTCGGCAAAGCCCGCAGCCGCGGTGGGTGCCAGCGGCGGCAATGCGCTGCGCGCCGGAAGTGTCGCGATATTAACGCGGGTCCTCTCGGGCTGGGTGTTGATGGGCAACAGCACGTAAAAGGGCCCCGCCTTATAGGGGTGATGCACACAGGACGTGCCCCGGCGCAGGCATTCACGCAGCGCCCCGGGTGTGTGCAGCGTATAGGACTGCCCCATCAACGCTGCGATCCGGCCGAAAAGCCCCTGTTCCGGTTTGGGCACCTGCTGCATGTTGTAACCTTCGCCGCAGGTCGTTTCATCGCCGTAGATATGATAGACACCGACGCCATTGGAGGCGGCGGCAAGCGAGCCGGCCATGGCCTGAAGCCCGCCGGGGCCGATCGAAGTCACCACGGCAGGCGTTTCACCGTAAACCCAGGCATGCGCCGTCGCGGCATGGGCCATTTCCACCTCATTGCGGCAGTTGATGACCCGCAGCACCCCCGCCTCATGATACAGTCTCAGAACCTCGCCCAGATCGGTCGAACCATGGCCGAAGATCGCGTAATATTGCCTCACCCCCTGTTTCAGCAGCCCGATCACCAGCGCTTCGGACAAGGTCAGCTCAAGGATGCCGTCATTGGCGTCATCCGCCAGGGCCGCTACCAGACTTTCGTTGGGCGGCGCCCCGGCTGGCGTCCAGGCCTCCAGATTGGGCATCGCTTTGGCCAGGGTGCTGGCCCGCGCGCGGATTTCAGCTTTGCTCTGTTCGTTTTCCCGGGCTTTATCAAGCATCGGACACCTGGACCTTTCTGCCGTTTTTGCGTTTTAACTTCAGCTCACTGATGCCCTGCAAGATAATGACGAGTGCCGCGAGGCCGATGAAACCGAGCGCGGTCGGGGAGGTATAAAAAATGTCCATTTTGCCTTCGGACAACATCATCGCGGTACGGAATTCATTCTCCAGTGTCGGCCCGAGAACCATGCCAAGAATGATCGGCGTGATGGGGACACGAATGGCGACGAGCACGTAGGCTGCCACTCCGATGAGCGCCATGGAATAGATGTCAAAGGCGCTGTTGCGGATCGAGTAAGCACCGATGGCACAGAGCACGAGGACGACAACAGCAAGCAGTTCGCGCGGCACCTTCAGCACATGTATGAACACACGGATGCCCAGAAGCTGCAGAGCCAGAACCCAGAGATAGGCAAGCACCACCGCGACATACATTCCATAGACTTCTGAAGCATTGTTCATGAACAGCGCCGGGCCCGGCACGATGCCGTGGATCATCAGCCCCGCCAGCACGATCGCGGTTGCAGGATCGCCCGGAATGCCCAGCGACAGCAGCGGAATAAGCGTACCGCCGGTCACCGCGTTGTTGGCGGTTTCCGGGGCGATCACCCCTTCGATGTTGCCTTTGCCAAACTGCTCAGGCGTCTTTGAGAACCGCTTGGCATGATCGTAGGCCAGAAAGGCGGCGATGGCACCGCCGGTGCCAGGAATAGCGCCGATCCCGGTGCCAATCACCGAACAGCGGATCATCAACCAGAGGTTCCGGAACAACAGGTCGAATGAGGGCAGTTTCGCCCGCACATTGGCAATGGGCCGGGGGGCATTGCGGTTGTGAGGCTTTTCACTGAAGGCCTCTATGATGAAAGGCACGGCAAACAGGCCAATCATTGCGACCAGCAGGTTGACGCCCTGAAGCATGTTGACGCTGCCGAAGGTCAGCCGCGGCACGCCTTCGATGGCGTCCAGCCCGATAGTCATGATCATCAGGCCAAGCACGCCGCTGATCAGCCCTTTGAGCAGCGATTTCCCACAGAGGCCGCAAATGGTGGAAAAGCCAAACAGGACCAGCGCAAATATTTCGGCAGGCCCGAAGCCGATGGCCACACGTGAGACCAGATCAACAGAGACGACCATCACGATCAGGCTGAATATACCGCCAAACACCGATACGATGACCGCAGTGCCCAAAGCGAGGGAGGCCAGCCCCTTTTTTGTCATTGGATGGCCGTCAAGTACGGTTGCCGCGGCCGATGGTGTGCCCGGTATGCCCAGCAGGATGGCCGAGACAGAGCCGCCGGTCATGCCGCCGATATAGGTGCCAAGCAGCAACCCGATGGCCGGCACCGTTTCGAGGCTGAAGGAGACCGGCAAAGCCAGAGCCAGCGCCACGGTGAAAGTCAGCCCCGGGATGGCGCCAAACACCAGGCCAAGCAAAGTGCCAAAGCCGACAGCGGCGATGGACATCGGTGTCAAAGCCAGTGCAAGCGCGTTGAGAAAACTGTCCATCATGCTCACCCGAGATTGATCCAGGAGCCATGGGCAAGATAGATGCCCAGGGCTTTTTCAAAAATGATCCAGCAGATCAGCGTGGTGCCAATGGACATGCCCAACAGCAATTTCGGCGCCCGAATGCGAAGGTTGAGCCCCATCACCGCCAGCACGACAAGCGGCGTGGCGAGCACAAAACCAAGTTTTTCGAGCAGGAAACCATAGGCGGATATCTCGATCAGGAGCAGCGCTGCCGGGAGCCAGAGGATGGGGCTTCCCGCCGGATCGTCCGGCGCGGTTCTGGTGCGTTGATCCGAACGGTGGCGCAGGCTCTGCGCGAGCAGCAATGCCGCGAGCGCGGCCAAAAACAGCCCGAAGATGAGCGGAAAGGCCCGCGGGCCGATATCACCCTCTCCAAACCCGGCGGGAATGGTGCTCATGACCAACCAGGTCCAGATGCCGGACAGGGTCAGCAGCAGCAATCCGAGCACGGCATTGTGGTTCCGGTTGGTCATCTGAAGTACCTCCTTGCGGGTCGTACTTATTTGGCCAGGCCGAGCTTGCTCAGCAGCGCGCCGTAAAAGACGTCGTCGCTGGCGATGACATTGCCAAACTCCTCTGCCCCAAGATACGCTTTGGCAAAGCCAATATTTCCTGCGGCCTCAGTAAACTGATCGCTTTCGACGGCACGACGGGCCGCGTCCTGCAATGCTGCGACAATTTCAGGGGGCGTCCCGGCAGGGGCTGCAAGGCCGCGCCACATGGAAATGTTCACGTCCACGCCCTGCTCCATTGCGGTGGGCACCTCGGGCAAAATCTCGGCACGTGTATCGGCTGTGACAGCCAGAACGGTCAGATCACCGGCCTGCGAATAGGACACAAACTGTCCCGGCCACTGGATCGCGGCATCAATGCGCCCCGCCAGCAGTTCCACCGGCGCTTTGCCGTCGCCGTAGGAAATAAAGTTGATTTTGTCGCCGATCCCCATCGCGTCAAACAGCGCGGCTGAGGTCAGATGTGTGAAAGAACCTTTGCCGGAAATGCCGACTTTCAGCTTGCGGTCTGAAGCTTTGACCGCCGCCTGCAGGTCGGACAGGCTTTCCCACCCGGTGGAGGGATTGACTGCGAGCGCTGGTATTTCCGTAGAGACCCGCGCAATCGGGGTAAAGGCCGTATAGTCGAACGGGATCCGCCCGGTGCGGCGGGACGTGCTGATGGAATTTGAATTCCAGACGATATTATAGCCGTTCGGGGCGGTGCCAACCACATAGGAATAGCCGACCGCACCGCCACCACCTTTGCGGGCTACAGGCACGACGGGCTGGCCCAGCTCGGCCGACATCAGCTCAGATAACAATTGGGCGATCGTATTGGCGGTACCGCCAAAAAGAACTGTCATTTCAATGGGTTTATCGGGGAATTCCGCACTTTCTGCGCTGCTGAATACCAGCGTCGATGCAGTGACTGCCGCGGTCAACAGACCGCAGAATTTTCTTGAAATATTCATGTCTTCCTCCCTTGGTTTATTTTCAAACTGAGATGACTGCCCGCTCAGGCAATCCCCCATATTCCTCTCACAGCGCGCCCCTCCTCTGTGCCAGTTCCTGTGATTGTGCCCCCTCGTCCCGCGCGGTCCTGACATCGCGGCCGCGCCCGGGCGTTTTGTCCTGCAATGCCTGAAGAATTTTCTCCGGCGTGGCCGGAAGAGACGTCATACGTACACCGATGGCATCATAGATTGCGTTCATAATTGCCGGCGCGGTCGGCACCAGCGCCGGCTCACCGATGCCTTTGGCGCCCAGCGGGCTGAGCGGGTCCGGGTCCTCAATAATCGTGCAGTTGATCTGCGGTATATCCAGCGCGGTCGGCAGGATATATTTGGCGAAACCTGGCGTTACGGGGTGGCCGTCTACGGTCTGATACTCCTCCATCAGCGCCTGCCCCAGCCCCTGAACAACGCCGCCTTCGATCTGACCTTCAACGCCGCGCGGATTGATGGCGCGACCAACGTCATGCACCGCCCAGATGCCCAGAACCTGGACTTCGCCGGTATACGTATCGACCTCGACCTCGGCCACCTGTGCGCCAAACACATAGGCCTGCCACGGGCTGCCAGAACCGTCGACCGGGTCAAGCCCGGTGCCATGGGCGGTGAAGGAGGCGGAGCCAACGGGCACCACGCCGTGCGCCTTGCAGGTCGCGACCGCCTCCTCCATCGTCATGCGCAGATTGTGGCCTCTGGCCTGAAGTTCACCATCAAAGGCGAGCAGGCAGTCGATATCGACCGACCAGTGGGTCGCGATCTGTTCAAACAGCGCCATTTTTGCTTCGCGGCAAGCCAGGGTCACCGCATTGCCGATCATATAGGTCTGCCGGGTGGCGCCGGCATGCGCGGCTTCGGGCGAGCGGGCGGTGTCATTGTCGCCAATCGTCACGTCAGACGGTTTGATGCCAAGCGCGTCAGCCGCCACCTGGGCCAGCAGCGTCAGAATGCCTTCACCGATTTCGGTGACTCCGGTGACAATCTTGGCGGTGCCGCCGTCGTCCAGTTCGGCCCAGGCTCCGGCGCGGTCAATCGTGGCGGTCCTGGCAATGCCATACCAGCTTGCAGCGACGCCCCGGCCGCGCAGTTTACGTTCCATCACCACACCCTCTCTTTGCCGTCTGCTCCGGGCCGGCCACCGGCAAAGCGGGCACCCAGGGTGCAGGGCGCGCGGGTGTCCGCACCGCCAAGATCGCTCCGGGTCGCACCGCGCATATGCGGGGCTCCCGTTTCCCAGCGCGACGCGGCCTCGGCCGCCTCCAGAACCCGGTCCAGCGAAGCGCTGTTGAGTTCTTGTTGAGTATGGGTCTTTGATCCGGGCAGCATCATATTGACGCGGCGAATTTCAAACGGGTCAATCTCAAGCGCTTCAGCGGCGATGTCCATCATGCTCTCAGTCGCAAACTGCGCCTGCATGCCACCAAAGGTCCGGAACGCGCCAGAGGGGGTGTTGTTGGTATAAACGGCAGTGGTATCGACGCAGAGATTTGCCACCTCATAGGGACCGCAGGACAGGATTGCCGCCTTGCGCATCACGCCTTCGCTTGACATGCCATAGGCGCCGCCATCAGAAATCATCGAAAAGCGGATCGCCAAGATCTGCCCGTTTCGTTTTAACCCCATCTTGTAGCGCACGCGGGACGGGTGGCGTTTGGCCGAGGCGACAATGCTTTCTTCGCGGGTGAACACAAGTTGCACCGGCCGGTGGGTTTTCATCGCCGCGAGCGCCAGCATGCCCTGATAAAGCATGTCTTCTTTGCCACCAAAGCCACCGCCAACCGGGCTCATGATGCAACGCACTTTGTTGATCGGCCTGTCGAGGATACGCGACAGCATCTGGCGGTGGTGGGTGATGTTTTGCGACGGGGAAATCACCACCACAACATCATCTGCATCGACATAGGCAATACCGGCTTCTGGTTCCAGATAGGCGTGTTCGACCTGCTGGGTGCTGAAGTTTTCTTCAAGAATGATGTCGGCCTCGGCAAAACCAGCCGCGACATCGCCTTTGCGCAGTGGGATATGTTTGACGATGTTGTCTGCCGCGTAGTCATGCAGGACAACGGCGCCGGGTTGCATCGCCTCCTCAGGATCAAAGACGCCGGGCAATTCTTCATAGACGACGTTGATTTTGGCCAGCGCCTGGCGTGCCGTGATCAGATCTTCGGCTGCGACCGCCGCGACCGCTTCGCCGACATGGCGGACCTTGCCGCGGGCCATAACCGGCTGATCGTGCACAAAAACACCAAAACCGTCGGTGCCCGGCACGTCCTCTGAGGTGATCACACCAGCGACCCCCGCCATCGCTTCTGCCTCGCTGGTGTCGATTGATACGATCCTGGCGTGGGCGTGGGGCGATCGCAGCACCTGCATCTGCAACATGTCGGTCATCCTGATGTCGGCGGCGTATTTCAGACGCCCGGAAAGTCTGGCCGGCGCATCGATGCGGCGCTGATTGTGCCCGATGTAGGACTTGCCCACCGGCTCCTCAGCAAGAACGTCTTCTGACTGATCACCGGCAATCACCGCCCGGGCCAACTCGACCGCCTCAAAAATCTTGGTATAGCCGGTGCAGCGGCAGATGTTGCCGCCAAGCCGCTCTTTGATTTCCTCAATCCCGGCCTGGGGGTTTTGACGCAAAGCCGAGGTCGCCGCCATCACCATGCCCGGGATGCAATAACCGCACTGACTTGCCCCGGTCTTGTGAAAGGCCTGCTGTATCGTGGTCAACTGTCCCGGCGCGGCCAGGCCCTCGATGGTTTCGACTTTGCAACCAGAGGCTTTGGCCACCGGCATCAGGCAGGATTTCACCAACCTGCCGTCGACAAAAACCGAACAGGTGCCGCATTCGCCCGCACCACAGCCTTCTTTGCTACCGGTCAGGTGCAGATCGTCACGCAGAAAGTCCAGCAGACGTTTGTGCGCCTGCGTTTTCCGGGCAATTTTGCGATTGTTGATCTCGAGTTCGACCCACAGTTCAGACACTTGCCGTCTCCTCCGTATCCTGAAAATTCACCACCACATCGGATTGGTCGGCCAGCGCGTCGCGGATCGCTGCCCCGACAAAACTGACGACCACGCTGCGGCGATATTGCTGGCGGCTGCGGGAGGCGACTTCCGCGGCGGCCATATGGGCGGCTCTGTCGATCAACCCGTGGCTGATACGTTCTCCGCGCAGCGCGCTTTCAAGCCTGTTCAGCCGGATCGGGCGCGGACCAACCCCGCCAAGCGAGAGCCTGACATCCTCAAATACGCATCCGGTATTGTCGGTCTTTACTAGTGCGGCACAGCAGGCCACCGAAATGACCAGCGAGCGGCGTTGCCCGACCTTCTGGAACGAGCCGCCATAGCCGCTGGCGGAATCGAGGGTCACGGCGGTGATGATTTCGCCGGGTTCCAGCACGGTGCGCCCGGGACCAAGCACGAAGTCGCTGACCGCAACTGTGCGGGCGACAATTGTGTCCCCTTCCAGATGCGCCAGTTCAAGCACACCGTTCAGCGCCGCCACCGGCGGCGTGCCGTCTGCCACCGGCGAGGCATTGGCCAGATTGCCCGCCAGCGTGGCCTGTTCCCGGATCTGGTCATCCGCGAACCAGCTCGAGCAATGCGGCATGCAGGGAAGCAGACGGCGCAGTGCGCTGTCCGTCAGGAACGCCTGCCAGACCGTATTCGCCCCGAGACGGACCCTGCCTTTGGCCGTGGTATATCCGTGCAATTCCGCAACGCGTGAGAGATCGACAAGGGCCGGAATATGCACCTCCCCTGCCCTGCCCTCACGCGCCCAGGGCAGCAGATCGGTAGCACCCGCCACCAGCCGGCTGCCCTCCGGTGCAGCGGCCCAGAGGACCAGGGCGTCTTGCAGCGTGATCGGCAAGTGATAGTTATCGCAGGTCAGCATGGTGCGTCTCCCCTGGTACGGACTATTCCGCCGCGACCCGCCGCGCCTCGGCGTGTTTGTTCTTCACCACCACTTTAATCGCGTCTCCGACCCGGTCCCTGGCATAGCGAAGCGCCTCTTGCAGGTCGCCCATGTCAAAGGTGTGGGTGTGGATCAGCGTGGCATCGAAGCGCTTTTGACGCATGAAGGCCTCGGCTCTGTGTGTCGCCGCCCGGCCTTCGCCACGGATGCCGTAGAGGTAGATATTGTTGCGGACCAGATAGGCCACATCCACCTCCGGACTGTTGCCGGGAAAGGCCGCAAGACAGATTTTGCCGCCACGGTTTACCATCAGCGCGGCCTCGTTCACCCCATTGGGTGCGCCTGCACATTCCAGGACGTAATCGACGCCCTTGCCGCCGTTCAACTCGCGCACTTTTTCAACCGCATCCTCGCGGCGCACATTGATGACATGATCGGCACCAAGTTGTTTGCCGATCTCCAGGCGGTTGTCGCGGGTCCCGGTCAAAATAACCGGTTGCGCCCCCAGCGCCTTGGCGACAGCTACCCCCATCAGCCCAATCGGGCCGGGGCCGGTGACCACAACGCTTTCCCCGGCGACCAGACCGCCAAGTTCCGTCAGCCCATACATCGCGGTCCCTGCGGTCACCACCAAGGTGGCTTCTTCGTCCGACATATTGTCGTCCACATGCACCAGCGTATTGATGTTGTTCACCGCGTATTCGGCAAATCCGCCGTCGGTGGTGAAGCCGTTGGCCCGGTGCCCCTTGTCCACATCACCATAGTTTTTGCCGTAATTGTGGCAGGAGGTGTACATGCCCTGACGACACCGCTTGCACTGGCCGCAGCCGGCATGGATCTCAACCGTCACCCGTTCGCCGATTTCGTATTCATCAACTCCCTGCCCCAGCGCGACAACGGTCCCCATATATTCGTGGCCCGGGGTGAAATTCTTGTTGAACGGATCGCCACCCTGGATTTGCGCGGGCGGACCGTGGTGAATGATTTCGAGATCCGTGGCACAGATCGCCACCGCGTCGATACGGACGAGAACTTCGGCCCTGCCCGGCGCGGGCACCGGCTTTTCAGACAGGGTAATCTCGCCGGGATCCCCAAGAACCCAGGCTTTCATTTTGCCTGGGACCGGATAGTCCGCGCTTACTGTTACAGTGTCGGGCAGTGTCATCTGTTCACCTCCAATTCATTTAAATAATGTAGTTTTATCAATGGCTTTCTTCGCAGTAGATTTCCTGGCGGCAGTTTTTTCTACGGTGGAGTTCTTAGCAATAGCGGTGTGATCAATGGCTGTGTTTCAGCAGTGTGTTCGAGAAGTCGTGCGATGCTGTGATCAGAGACCTGGACAAGTTCGACCTGTATTCCTCTGTGGCCAGCTCCGCCGGAAACGTGACCGAAAATGACGCGATCACCGCCCCGCCGACCTCGCGCAGCGCGACCCCCATGCAGATCAGCCCGTCTTTCATTTCCTCGTTGTCGATGGCGTAGCCGCGCCGGCGCACCAGCCTCAACTCTTCGACCAGGCCAGACAGGCTGGTGATAGTGTTGTCGGTGTAAGCATTCAGACCGTTGCTCGAAATGATGCGCACAAGTTCGGTGTCCGGGATCCAGGCGAGGATCGCCTTGCCGGTGGCCGTCGCGTGCAGTGCGGTCATTTTAGTAATTTCATCGGGCTCGTTGAGGCTCTGGTCTGGCCCCGGATATCTGAGTTTTGTCAGCAGGGAAGTTTCGCTCAGAACCGCCAATTGCACCCCATGACCAAGCCGCTCGCCAAGCTTGCGCAGATCGTGCTTCAGCAGTTCAGCGGGATCCGCCTCCTGATCCGCCAACCGGACGAGTTCATGTAATTTTTGCGCCAGGGCATAGCCGCGGCTGCGGCCAAGATGCACCAGATATCCGCGCGATACGAGCGTCGCGATGAGATGATGACAGGTCGAAGGATTGAGTGCGACACGTCCGGCCAGTTCCGACAAAGTCAGCCCGTCGCGTTCGATCGCCAGCGCCTCCAGAATGTCGAGCGCGCGGCCAACGGATTGAATGTGCCGCGCCCCAGCATGGTTCACGCGCAGCCCAGCGGTCTGCCCCGCGCCATTGGCGGCGCTCACATCCGGAATATCGAGACTTTCTTTCTTCACTTTCAGCTCTCCTCCTCAGACAGGATTGTGGCAAATTCAGAATTCTGGCAAACTATTTTCACGATGGCGCTGTTACTTCAACATTGTGAAACTCACAGCCGTCAAAGGGAGGTTTTTCAAGGCGTTCCGGCCCTGCAAGTTCAATTTTGCTGTGTTTTGAAATCACCCGGCGACGACAGGGTGTTGCGAAGACCGGGTACTTTTGCGAATTAATAGGGCTTACCGGGGCAGCGCACTGGGCTGCTTGTTCAAGCATATGCGGGATCGGATACACCACATTCTGAAGCCGACGCAGAGGAGCCGGATATGATGAAACCAGGACGGCTGCGCCGGGAAGAGCTGAGCGAAGTCATGGAGTGGGCGGAGCGCGGAGGCTGGAACCCGGGTCTGGACGACGCCAGCGCGTTTTATCAAAGCGACCCTGAAGGATTTTTTGCCGCCCGGATCGACGGCAACCTGGTGGCTGCCATTTCGGTGATAAACCACTCGGATCAATTCGCCTTTCTGGGATTGTATATCTGCCGGCCGAAATTTCGCGGTCAGGGCATTGGGTTCGCGCTCTGGCAATACGCAATGCAGCACGCCGGTCCGCGCACCATCGGGCTCGACGGGGTCAGCGACCAGCAGGACAATTACCGCCGCTCGGGCTTTGTACACACCGGCGCAACGCTGCGGTTTGAAGGGCGGATCCCCGGAGCAGCGCATCCGGATCTGCGCCGGGTTGCGCCAGGCGACATCCTGGAACTGACCCGGCTTGAGGCGGCGGCCAACGGGTACAGCAAAGCGCACTTTCTGGCTGAATGGCTTTGCGACACGGCGACAAGAAAGACGCTGGTTCTGGTCTCTGCCGGCAAATGCGCCGGGTTCGCCACGGTTCGCGAATGTCAGAACGGCTTCAAAGTCGGGCCGCTGGTGGCGGGCTCGCTCGCGGACGCGAAGGTGCTGCTGCACGGCGTCGCAGAGCTGGCCGGCGCGGGCCCGGTGGTGGTGGATGTGCCCGCCGACATGATACAACTGACCCGTTGTTGCCGCGAATTTGGCATGACAGTGTCGTTTCAGACCGTCCGCATGTACAAGGGTCAGCCTCCGGCGCCCGGCTCTCAGATCCGCTCTGTAGCGACGCTGGAGCTGGGCTGAACGGGGCAGAGCGCAGGTTGAAACAGGAATGATCAGAGAATTACAAGTTGCAAGGCTTGTGATCACACGGAAACCAGCCCCCCGGTCACAGAATTAATGTGATATTTGAGGTAACTTCTTATGTTCAGATTGATTTTCGCTGGTTTTCTGTTCTGGCCCACAGTGGCACTATCAGTCACGTACTTCTGTCCTGTTTCCTCCAAAGTATGGGAAAAAGGCGCTTATTCCGCGTCACAGTTACAAAGCGGCCAATTCGCGGTCAAAATTGTCGACAGCGGAGACAGAGCCACGCTCTCCCGTTGCTCATTCACCCCGATTGAAGGACGTGTCACATGCGATGACTACCAAGCCGACTACATTGCCCAGGATAGCAATATCGGCGTGAAAAAATATTATGTTTTTAACAGCCAGTTCGATATTCAGTTGTTTGCAAACATGTTCTTTGTTGAAAACAACGGCCGGGGAAACATTGGCTACGGGACTTGCCGGGTGACGCAACCCTAAAGGAGACTTTCGCATCTGTTCTCAACCACTCAAGCTGGCGATCCTGCTGCCTGTGACAATGTTTCCGATGGTGCGTCCCGAACAAATATATACACTGCCCGAATGTCCCGGTTTGTTCGCCTGATCTGTATTGTGATTTCGCTCGCGTTTGCGACGGCATCAACCGTGCACGGGTTCGCTGCGACAAATATGGAAATTATGATGTCAGACAGCGATGTCATTACCGGGGCGGAAAATGACTCCTGCAGCGGCTGCGTATCCGGCGAAGAGACCCGCGGCATCTGTGATCAGGTCTACAGCTCTCCGATGAGCCTGGTGCAGTGCGACACCGCAAGCGCCACCGCCGCTATACCGCGGCAAGTGCATCTGAGC
Source organism: Candidatus Halocynthiibacter alkanivorans (assembly GCF_003333265.1). GTDB lineage: Bacteria > Pseudomonadota > Alphaproteobacteria > Rhodobacterales > Rhodobacteraceae > Halocyntiibacter_A > Halocyntiibacter_A alkanivorans. Next base: position 29,581 of record NZ_QOLB01000079.1, on the reverse strand, counting down.
AGCGGTGAACGGGCCGCGACCGGAACCAATCCTGGCCTGGATCCCTCGCCCCCCCGAAAAGTCATTCTGTAAGAGCGGGTCCCCCATTGCGGGGAAAGACCCTGGTGGCGCCCGGGCGGTCTGCATCTGCAGCTCAGCGCCTGAGGTTAAAATGCCTACAACAGGATGATTTATATGACAAAAACACTCCCGACAGGGATATGCCGGCGCAGGTTGTTGTCCGGCGGCGCGGCGCTGATTGCTCTGTCGCCTCTGCCGGCCATGGCACAGGCTACGCCACTGGCAGACGCCTCGCTTGTCCGCGGCCTTGCCTTTGACGGCGACGATTTACTGCTTGTTGCCAGTGATATGTGGCGCAGTGCCGATGGTGGCGCGAACTGGCAACGCGCGGCGCTGACATCGCCCGGTCAGGTGAGCGCGCTTGCCAGCCACCCGGAGCGGCCTGGCCGGATATATGCGACCCTGGCCAGCGGCGGGCTGATCCGCACTGACGATGGCGGCCTCAGCTGGTCTCAGAGCGACACGGGTCTGCCGCAGGGGCCGGCAGATGCCCTCACCATTGCAGCCCATGATCCCGATACGCTCTATGTTGCGCTGCGTGGCGACGGGCTCTGGCGCAGCCAGGACGGCGGCGAGACCTGGGAATTCGTGATGGACCGTCCGTATGAAAATGGGTCAGAGCAGGATATCCTGTCGCTCGTTTCGGTCAACAGCCCGACCGGCATGGGGGGGATCTGGCTTTACGCCGGCACAGACACCGGGCTGACCCGGGTGCCCGATTGTTTCTGCCGCTGGCAGGCGGTGCAATCCGGCGATGCGATGGATGCGCTGGTCGCCGGAGTTGAGCCGGCGCCGGACAAGCCCCTGCCGGCAGGCGCGCCAGTTTCCAGCCTGGCGCTGGCAATCGCTGCGCCCGATGTGATCTACGCCGCTCTGTCCAGCGACCTCTGGAAATCCACCGACGCCGGGGTGAACTGGGCGCAGATCGCAGAGATGCCGATGGCACATCTTGCGGTGCACCCGGCCAACCCGGACCACGTCATTGCGGTGAACGATGACACAATCCTTCTCAGCCGTGACAGCGGGCTCACCTGGTCCGCCACCTCTCATAATTTCTGGAGAACAACATGAACATCAAAGTGATAGCCGCTCTTTCCATCGTCACATCAGCGCTGGCGATTGTCGCCGCCACGACATTCTCCGATGCGGCGGTACAGGCCTCCACAGCGCGTGCCGACCCCGGTCAGGAGATGACCATTTACCGCGCGCCCGGATGTGGTTGTTGCGACAGCTACGCAGAATATATGGAAAAAAACGGCTATAGTGTCACCGTAAAAGACGACCGGAACTTTGATCAGCGCTCTGTCGACGCGGGGGTGCCCGCGCGCGGAATTGGTTGCCATCTTGCGGTGGTCGACGGCTATCTGGTCAGTGGCCTGGTGCCGGCTGAGATTGTGGACCGCTTGCTGGAAGAACGGCCTGACATCAAAGGCATCACCCTTCCCGGTATGCCGCCAAACGCGCCGGGCATGGCGGCGGTGAAGAGCGGAACGCTCAAAATCTACGGTTTTGGAGATGAGGGTATCAGCGTCTATTCGAACGAATAGGGAAGCAGACGGTCACAACCAAGGCCACTGAATGCGACCCGGCAGGGTTATGAGGGAGGGGGCTGTCCCCCTTCCGCCCGCTGGATCAAAGCAGGTTGCAAACCCTGTTGGGCTTTGGGCCCGGAGGAGGACAAAATGTCTCACAAACTGATTGCGCTAATATTTGCCGGATTACAAAGCATCACATCAGTGCCAGCCTTGGCGGGTGGTGACCAGGACGGCTTGCCCGATGGCAAATTGCTCTACGCGGAAAATTGCGCCGTCTGCCACGGCAAAAACCTTGAGGGCCAGGCAGGCTGGCGGCGCCGGTTGCCCTCCGGGCTGATGCCCGCACCGCCACATGATGAAACCGGTCACAGCTGGTCTCATTCCGATAGTTATTTGTTTTCGGTGACAAAACTGGGTCTCAATGCCGTTGTTGGCGGTGGTTACCAAAGTGACATGCCAGCTTTCGGCGACGTATTGAGCAGCGCACAAATCCGCGCCACGCTCGATTTTATCAAAGGCAGCTGGCCCCAGGCCCAAAAAGATTTTCAGGCAGCCATAACGCAAAAAGACGCGGCGCTGACAGAATAAGCCACCCGGTTTCGCTGTCTAAGGCGCCCCTGGCCGTCAGGTGCGCCAGGAGTCTCGCGTGTTTCACTGCCGCAGGTGATCCGGTGGTCCGGCCGCCAGGTGTTGTGGCATTCACCCTCCGGGAAAGCGCATGACGCAGTCCTTTGAGCCGAGACCGTTAAACGGAACCCGTTTGAAATTTTCCGCATCGATGTGGTCTGTCAGAACAGCTCCAGATCACTGCCCTGCGGTGGCGTTACGACGCGAGTTGGTTTTTCATCGGCCACACTTTGATCTTCGACCAGTTTTTGACGTGCCCGCCCGTCTGCAGGCCAGAATTCAACCCGGCGCGCCTGGGTGCCACCAATGCTTTTCCCATCCAGCGGGATCAATTCACGGGCCAGGTAATCCAGCACGAAGTCGCCGTTCTTTTTTCCCGCATCAGACAGGCCCGCATACATGGTCGCGCCGCCAAAGATCTTAGCGCGGAAACGTTTTTTCACCGCCCCGGCACTGATCATCGCGTTGATCAGCAATTCCATCGCATTGGCGCCGTAGCTGCTGGCAGCGACGGAATTACCGCCAGAATCCGGCAGCAGGATGTGATTCATGCCGCCGATCCCAGCCACCGGATCCCAGAGACAGGTGGCGACACAGGACCCCAGAATGGTGGAAATAACATCTTCGCTTCGGTTGCCAAGCGCGTGTTCGCCCTGGGCAATGTAACATGAGCCGGAAAGTTTCTGTCTGGCCGTCAGCCCATTCATTTTGTTCTCACTTTCTTGCGCCGTGTGCACTGGGTCAGGATAGTTTTACCAATGTCCTGAAGATCGGCCCAGGTTTCCACGCCGCCCATTTCCCCGGCGACACGGGGCATGCCAAACACCACACAGCTGTCTTCGCTCTGACCGATGGTCCGCGCACCGCCGTCTTTCAGCGCCAGCATGCCGGCAGCGCCGTCACGCCCCATCCCGGTCAGAATTGCGGAGACCACACGATTGGCGACGGGCACCGCAGAGAGAAACATCGAATCCACCGAAGGACGGTGCCCCGATTGCGCCGGCCCGGCGACCAGCCGGGTGCGGAGCGGACCTTTGGTATCCAGGTTGAGGTGATAGTCTCCGCCCGGCGCGATATAAACATTGCCCGGACGGATTTCCTCGCCTTCGCTGGCCAGGCGCACGTTGGGTGCCACCAGCGGATCGAGCCGGGCAGCAAAACTGGACAGAAATGCCGCCGGCATATGCTGCGTGATCAGTGTTGGCGGGCAGTTGGCGGGAAAACTGCGCAGCAGGACTTCCAGCGCCTCCACCGCACCGGTAGAACCGCCGATCATGACAATTTTTTCCGAGCCGGCGAAGGGCGTAACGTTATTCTGCGCCTCGATAACCCGGCGTGGCACCGGTTCACGCACCCGAGCGCTGGCCGCCATGTGAACGATTTCCGCGAGCCGCGCCATGGTGTCCCTGGCATTGCCGAAGCGCGGTTTTTCAACACATTCGATGGCGCCGAGCGCCAGTGCTTCGACCGCGGCCGCACTGCCCTGGCTGGTCAGCGTGGAGACCATCACCACCGGCATCGGCCGGTGCGCCATCAGCCGGCGCAAAAATTCCAGCCCGCTCATATTGGGCATTTCGACATCCAATGTCATCACATCGGGAGAATATTTATTCACCGCATCCCGTGCCTGCGCTGCATCTTCTGCTTCTCCGACGACCTCAATACGCGGATCAGTCAGCAGAGACGCCCGCAAAAGGCGCCGCATGGTGGGGGAATCGTCTACAATAAGTACCCGGGCTTTTCGCGTCACAGAAAATCCCTCCTTAAAAAGTAACATTGAGGCCGGCGCACCACCCCGGTGCGCCGGCCAGGATTTTAAAAGTCTTCCCAGCTCCCGGCATCATTGTTGGGGGCCGGCGCGGCTGGCGCGTTGACAACTTTGGCGGGCGCTGCCGCAGTGGCGACGGGTTGGCGCAACGGCACCGGAGCCGCAACCGGCTGCTGCGTGGCACCGGAGCCGATGTCAAACTTGGCCATCGTCGAGTTCAGTGTCTCTGCTTCCCGGGTCAGGGAGTGGCTGGCGGCGGTGGTCTCTTCAAACATGGCCGCATTTTGCTGGGTCACCTGATCCAGCTGGTTCACCGAGGCGTTGATTTCCGCCAGTCCTACCGACTGTTCTTTGGCCGAAACCGCAATTTCGGTCACATGGGTGGCAATTTCCGACACCGATGACACGATGCCCCGCAGCGCCTGGCCGGTGTTGCCCACCAGTTCCACACCGCGTTTCACGTGACCGCCGGATTTCGAAATCAGCTCGTTGATTTCGCGGGCCGCGTCGGAGGAGCGCTGGGCCAGAGCCCGCACTTCCGAGGCTACCACCGCAAACCCACGGCCAGCTTCGCCGGCCCTTGCGGCTTCGACACCCGCATTCAGCGCCAGCAGGTTGGTCTGGAAGGCGATATCGTCGATCACCGAGGTGATCTTGGAAATCTGATCGGAAGATTTTTCGATCTCGCTCATGGCGCTGACCGCTTCCTGCACCACCATGCCGCTTTCTTCCGCATTGGCCTTGGCGTCTTCCACCATAGTGCTGGCCTGGCTGGCACCTTCGGCCGCAGAGCGCACCGAGGAGGTCAGCTCGTCCAGCGCAGCAGCGGTTTCTTCCAGCGTCGCCGCCTGTTTTTCCGTGCGCTTGGACAGATCGTCCGCCGCATTGGAAATCTCGGCGGCTTCACCGCGGATCATATCGGCATTTTCCACCACCGACTGCATCGCTTCAAGCAGCTTGCCGGAGGCCCGGTTGAAGTCGATACGCAGGTTTTCATATTCCGGCGCAAAGGCCTCATTGATGGAACCGGTCAACACGCCATCGGCCAGTTTGCCAAGACCGACACGCAGCAGATCCACAACCATAGCCTGGGCGTTCTGCATTTCCAGGCGTTCTGCTTCGGCTTCGGCCAGCGCCGTTTGCGAGGCGGTGATGTCGTTGCCCATCAGGATGACAGCAAACGGGTTGCCCTGGTGGTCGTTGACCGGGCTGAAGGCCCCGTCAAGAATAGTTTCACTGCCATTGTTGACCAGTTTGAAACGGCCGTAGATCGCTTCGCCGGCCATCACACGGTCCCAGACGCTTCCATTGTTGTCGGCCTGAGCCGGGTCGAAATTAAACAGGGTGTCGTGATGGCGTCCCAACAGCTCTTCAGCGCTGGCGCCAAGCATGTCGCAAAAGTTTGTATTCACCGAAGTCAAAGCGCCATCAAGGGAGAATTCCGCCTTGGCCTGGTTGGCGTCAATTGACTGAATGATCGCGGTATTTTTGCGCTCCTGCGTCACATCTTTCCATTCCATGACACAACCAACCTGGGTGCCTTCTGCATTCAGCACAGAGTTGATCGACAGCGAGAAGTGCACATTGCCCACTCTCATATCGGTATCAAATGGCATGCGCGCGCTGTCGCCCAGAAGCGTGCGGAGTTTGCCCTGCTCCTGGTCGAACACATCAATGTTGGTGCCAATCAACGCGTCAGCGCTGAACTGTGACAGAACATCTTTGAACGTTCCCTCATACTCTTTCATCAGCTTTTGGACCGCGAGGTTGGTATAGATGATATCAAACTCCTGGTTGACCATCATCAATGCTGCAGATGAGCCTTCAAAAGCTGAGCCTTTGAACAACCCGTCACGAGTGGCCTGTTCGGCGTCGGCAAGCGCGGTACGGAAATCATCCAGCGCGTTGGCAATGCCGCCGATTTCATCGCCGCGGCCTGCCCCGGGGACTTCACCGGAATAGTCGCCGTTTGAAACAAGCCGCATCGCACCTTCTACTGCAGTCAGAGGTTTTGATGTTGCACGGGCGACGAAGAAGGCAACAAGACCAACTCCAAAAAGGATCAGCGCGCCCTGCCACATCATAGTCTTACCAAGCTCGGCTGCCGGCTCGAGGATTTCCACAATGGGAACCGAAACGATCAGCGCAAAGGTTGTGCCGAAAAAGGAGACGCTGGAATAGGCGGTCAGGTCCTGAATGGACTCGGCATGAATTGCTGAATTCACTGTTGCGACCCCGGAATTGCCGGCAAGTCCCTGACTGACCGCTTCATCTTCAACCCTGATTTTCAGTGCCTCATGACCTTCACCAAGACGCAGGTCGCTGCGCAGCAAATAATCTGGCCCAACAAGGAAAGCTTCGCCAGCGCGTCCAAGACCTTGCGGGCGCACCAAAATTTGGTCCAGCTCATTGGTGGGCATCTGGTAGGCCAGCACGCCTTTTACTTTGCCACGGCGGTCCAGTACCGGTACGGCTGCAAACGAGGCGGCTTCGCCTGCGCTGGGCCCATAAGAGCGGAATTCGTCAAAAAACATTTCCTGCTCGGTGGCCGCAAGAGCCTGGCGCACAACCATGCCAAGGCCGCTGTCTTTCCATTCGCCGTTGAGGAAGTTGGTGGCGAAATCCGTTTCCTTTTTCACCGAATACACCATGTTGCCGTCCGTATCGAACAGGAAGATGTCATAAAATCCCTTGGCGGCCAGCTGTTCAGCAAAATAAGGATGATACAGTTTGTGGATCTGTGAATAAGCGGAGCCGTCATCCACCATTACCAGCAATTCGCGCTCCGTTGCTTCATTCGGATTTCGCGTAATATACCAGTCCTGAAGATAGGATTGCTGATCGCCGGAGATATTGCTCCAGCCTTCGCCAAAGCCGCGCAAAGCCGATGCCACCGTCGGGCTGTTGGCCTGGGCTTTGATGTCTGAGGCGGTTGCGTTGATCCAGCTGTCTAACTGAGACTGGCGCGCAGAGGCGACGGTCTCAAGCCGGACCTCGGCTTCTGCGAGCAATGACTTACTGGCATTTTTATATGAAATGAGCGCCGTTAACCCGACAGCTATCGCCGCCATCAGGATCATGATCGCCGGCAATTTCACTGACAGCTTTATTCGGGTATACGCTTTCATCATTCATCTCCTTGCCGCAAGGCCCTGGAAAGCACGCCAGGACAGGCCCTGACAGTTGGTTTGGGAATGCAAAGCACCTGGTGCTGTTTCAAACCCGTTCTGGGCAAGATGGACGACCAGGCGTGAAGATTCGTTTAAACGGCGCCGCCTTCCTCGCATAATACCAGGAAAAACAGCCCCGTTGCCGCCAGGCGTACAGGGCCAAACTTTTCAAAATTAACAAATTATGATTGTTAACCAGTCGTAAAACTTATGCTAAACATCAGAGACTAAACCCAAAATTCTAAGAGGACCAAATGAATACGCATCTGTTTTCGGGTAAATCCCGCCCGGTTCATCTTGGTCTCTACCCCTCTGAACGTTTGAAAAGAAATTTGTCTGTTGCGAATTTCTCCGGGATTCCCGCTTCGGTTGAATTAAGCTTTGAGCAACTCTCTTCGCCGCACTCGCTGGTGAACGCGATGCGCGATTATCAGGCCATGATGGACGCGATCCGCGACGGTCTGGTGGCAAAGGTTCCGTCCGAGACGCCCCAAGACCCGAAAGAACGCAGCCAGCATCTGAAAGCGTTCGGCTATTTTTCCGACGCTTCAATGGTGGGCACCTGCCGAATGAGCCCGGATCTGATGCTGTCTGAGCCAATGCGCAATCCGGACATTGACCGTCTGGCGCAGGATCTGCGCGAGCGGCAGACCCAGACTCTGGCCGCTGGGATTGATCTCATTATGGCCGATCTGAAAGAGTCGATGGAAGCCCCCGCCAGTAGTATTGACGGCCACGGCCACGCTGTAGTGTTCCTCTATGAGCACCATCGCGACCCCGACAGCTCAGAGCCCGGCAACGAGTGGATCGAAAATGCTCAGGACCACCGGGCCTGTCTGCGCGCCACCGAAACCGCCACGGTGATCGCCAATTACCTGCGGGTGCTGGGCTGTAACGCGCGTGCCCACAGCGCCACCACCTCGGACGTGGATCTGAACCGGCTGGCAGTGGCCGCGGGTCTGGTCACGCTGGAAGACGGCGTGCTGGTGGCGCCCTGGATCGGCAAGCGCTTCGGCATAGCAGCGGTGACCACCGATTTTGAGATCGCCCCGGATCTGCCGTTGGCACCGATGGCGGAACAAAGCTGGTTTAAAACAAAAGGGCCGTCCTGGTGGCTGGGCAAAGAGTCGGCCAAGTCGGCGCTGAACCAGGACCCCTACGCAAAACGCAACTACGTGGACGGGGCGCATCCGTTTGAGACGCTGAAACGGGTGGAAAAACCTACGACCTATCTGGACGAGACCCGCATTCCGCGGCTGCCAAAACGCGGCGATATGTTTGCCCGCATCCAGTTCGGCGACCTGGGCAAACCACTGCAGGATGCGGCGCGCGGCGGTCATTATGTGCGCAAGGCAGCACCGTCGATGGCGCAGAGACGTGCGCTGGGGGCCTTTGTACTACTGCAGGGCGGCGCGCCTGACGACAAGGCGCCGCCTCAGACAGATGCGGATCGCAATGCCGCCAATGTCAAAGCGGCAAGCTATTTCCTCGGCGTTGACGCGGTGGGGATTTCGCGTTGCCCCGACTGGGCCTGGTATTCCCATGACGCCACCGGCACCGCGATTGATCCGCCCCATGACCAGGCCATATCGATGATCATCGACCAGGGTTTTGAAACCACCGAGGGCTCGTCCGGCGACGACTGGATTGCGGTGGCACAATCGATGCGGGCCTATCTGCGGTTCTCATTGCTGGGCGGGGTGATTGCGGCGCAAATCCGTGCGCTGGGCTACAGCGCCAAAGCCCATACGGTGATGGACGGTGATGTGGTGCAGCCGCCGCTGCTGCTGCTGGCCGGGCTGGGGGAAGTATCGCGAATCGGGGAAGTGATCCTGAACCCGTTCCTGGGGCCGCGGCTAAAATCCGGAGTGGTCACCACAGACATGCCGCTGGCCCATGACCAGCCAATTGATTTCGGGCTGCAGCGGTTCTGCGAGAGCTGCAACAAATGTGCACGCGAGTGTCCGGCGGGCGCCATCACTGCCGGGCCGAAAAAGATGTTCAACGGCTATGAAATCTGGAAGTCGGACAGCCAGAAATGCGCCAGCTACCGGATTTCCACCGCCGGGGGGGCGATGTGCGGGCGTTGTATGAAAACCTGTCCCTGGAACCTGGAGGGGCTGTTTTCCGAGCGCCCGTTCCGTTGGGCGGCGATGAATGTGCCTTCGGCGGCGCCCTTGTTGGCAAAGCTCGATGACATCGCCGGCCACGGTGAACCCAATGACGTGAAAAAATGGTGGTGGGATATTGAGCTGGCCGAGGACGGTGCCTATCGCCCGACACCCAACCTGGTAAACCGCAGGCCGCTGCAGAAAGACCTGGTGGTGAAGCCTGAGGACCAGACCCTGGCGGTGTATCCGGCCTCACTGGCACCGGCGCCCTGGCCCTACCCGTCCCCGATTGACCGGGAAGCCGGCATTGAGGCCTGGCAGCAGATGATCACCGCAGAGGAATACCGGAGTCGGCTGGCGCGTGGCGATACGGACGGGCTGGCGCATGAGTACCACGCCGAGGAGGACTCGCCGGTGCTGCGGGTGAAGATCAGAAAAGCGGACGCGCTGACCAGCGGCATCAGCCGTTATGTGATGGAAGCATTGGACGGGGGCGATCTGCCCGCCTGGCAGGCAGGCGCGCATCTGGATATCGTGGTGGCACCGGAGTTTCTGCGGCAATATTCCATGTGTGGCGACCCTGCAGACCGCAGCCGCTATGAGATCGCGGTGCTGATTGAGCCTGACGGGCGTGGCGGATCCGCCCTGCTGCACCGAATTTTTAGTGAGGGCCGCAAGGTGTTCATTTCAAAACCGATCAACCATTTTCCACTGGTGCAGCCGGCGGGCAAATCCCTGTTGATGGGCGGCGGCATCGGGGTGACGCCGATGGTGGCCTTTGCCCATGAGCTGCACGCGAAGGGCGGCAATTTTGAGCTGCATTATTCGGTGACCCGCGAAGAGGATGCGGGCTTTCGCGACATGCTGCTGGCGCAGCCCTGGGCGGATAAAGTGCGCATCCATGTATCTGAGAGCGGCAGCCGGGCTGATTTGGATCAGCTGCTCGCCGGATGGCAGCCTGGCTTTCACGTCTACACCTGCGGGCCTGAGCGCTATATGGAGGCGGTGATCCAGGCCGCGGAACGTCAGGGCTATCCCGAAGAGGGTCGGCACCTGGAATATTTCTCGGTGCCGGAGATGCCCGAGTATGAAAACCATGACTTTACTTTGAGGTTGGCGCGCTCCGGGCGAGAACTCCTTGTGCCGGCGGACAGAAGTATCACCGATGTGCTGGCGGAGGCCGGGGTGCATGTGGATGTGAAATGTGACGACGGCATTTGTGGTGTCTGCAAATGCGGGCTGGTCTCGGGCGAGGTTGAGCACCGGGATTTCGTGCTGTCCAACGCGCAGCGCGCTGATGCGGTGATCCTGTGCCAGTCACGTGCCGCCGCGCCCGGTGGCGTGGTTGAGGTTGATCTGTAGGGAAGTGTCAGGCTGCAAATTATTCTGGCCCCCTTGAGCCCGAAAAACGGTTGGAAACAGGGCAGTGCCTGACCTTGGGGAGGCGTAAAGCGCCTTCCCGGGGGGAAGGTCAGGCGCGGCTCGGCGCTGCCGGGCCAACAATTCAGAACGCCAGATTTCAGCACAGGAAGCCAGAACGGCAGCCCAGAATGACGTGCCAGACGATTTTCAAACCAGCTTAAACACAAGCGGCGGCGCCCGAAAGCGCCGCCATATGATATCGCATTACCGGACCCCAGAGGACCAGCGTATAAATTGCCGGGGTCAGAGCCCCTTGGCGCGGTAGCTGGCGGCGACTTTGCCGATCGACACCAGATAGGCCGCAGTGCGCAGATCGCTGACATCATTGCGCGAATGCCAGACTTCTTTCATCGACTGATAGGCGGTACGCATAGTGTCATCGAGACCCGAGCGCACCAGTTCCAACTCATCCGCGCCGCGCAGATAACGCTGTTTGAAATCCGGCGACAGCGTCCAGGTATTGCCAACCGCCTGCGACAGGTTTTCCAGCTCATCCACCACAAGCTGGTGACGCGCCTCTTCCTGACGGCGCTGCATACGGCCAAAGCGGATGTGCGACAGGTTTTTGACCCACTCAAAATAGGACACGGTCACACCGCCGGCATTGGCGTACATGTCCGGAATGATGACAGCGCCCTTTTTGCGCAGTATCTCATCTGCCCCGGCCGTCACCGGACCGTTGGCAGCTTCGATAATCAGCGGTGCCTGAATGTCTGCGGCGTTGCCCATGTGGATCACGCCTTCCAGCGCCGCCGGGATCAGAATGTCGCATTCGTTCTCCAGCACAGCATTGCCCGAAATCGTGTGCTCCGCATCCGGATATCCGGCCACACCGCCATTTTCGGCAATCCAGGCTTTTACCGCCTCAACATCAAGACCGGATTCATCCACCAGGGCACCATCACGTTCGATAATGCCGATGATTTTGCAACCATCTTCCTCGCTGAGAAATTTGGCAGCGTGGTACCCCACATTACCAAGCCCCTGGACAATCACCCGTTTGCCATCAAGTGTGCCTTTAAGACCGGATTTTTTCACCCCGTCAGCATCGCGGAAAAACTCCTGCAGCGCGTATTGCACGCCACGTCCGGTGGCCTCGACCCGTCCGGCAATGCCGCCCGCATTCAGCGGTTTGCCGGTGACACAGGCGCGTGAATTAATGTCGGTGGTATTCATGCGGGCATATTGGTCGGCGATCCACGCCATTTCCCGCTCCCCGGTGCCCATGTCAGGGGCCGGCACGTTCTGGCTTGGGTTAATCAGATCACGTTTTATCAGCTCATAGGCGAAACGGCGGGTGATCAGTTCCAGCTCGTGTTCGTCCCAGGCGCGCGGGTCAATGCAGAGCCCGCCTTTGGAACCGCCAAACGGCGCTTCCACCAGCGCGCATTTATAGGTCATCAGCGCCGCCAGCGCTTCTACTTCATTCTGGTTCACTTCCGGCGAATAGCGGATGCCGCCTTTCACCGGTTCCATGTGTTCGGAATGCACCGAGCGGTAGCCGGTGAAGGTATGGATCTGGCCACGCAGGCGCACGCCGAAGCGTACGGTATACGTGGCGTTGCAAACGCGGATCTTTTCTTCAAGCCCGGGCGCGAGGTCCATCAGCGACACCGCTCGATTGAACATCAGGTCGACGGATTCTCTGAAGCTTGGTTCCGAATATGCAGACATAAATTCCTCCTGAATGGCGGGTGTGGAATCACCCACCGTGCTTGGGCATCCTTTACCCATTCTCCGCGAGTACCATAATAAAATCCAGCAAAGCCGGGGCGTTTGCGCAAACAAAATCCTGTTGTTGCCGCCAAAGTTTCCCATCGGAAACACTGCAGTGCGGCATTGTGCCGCCCCCCGCCCCGCGGCGCGGATCAAAGCGCCGGGGCGCGCGCACGGCCGGCCCCGCCGCCTCACTCTTCACGGAATGCCCGGGCAAAATAATTGGTCAGCGGTTTCAGCAGGTAGCTGAGCGGTGTGCGGTCAGAGGTTTTGATAAAGGCCTCAACCGGCATGCCCGGGATCAGCACCTGCCCCCCGAGACGTTCCAGCTGCCCCGGGTCCAGCGTCAGATCGGCGCTGTAGTAACTCTGGCCCGTTACCTGATCGATCAGAACATCCGGCGATACGCTGGCGACCCGGCCAATCAGCTCCGGTGTAGTGCGGCTGTCGAGGGCCGGAAAGCGGATCGAGGCCACCTGGCCTATATAAACCGAGTCAATGTTGATCGCCGCCACCCGGGTCGACAGGATCAGATCGGTATTTTGTGGCACCACGTTGAGGATGGTCTGCCCCGGTTGCACCACGGAATTGACCGCAAAGACCTGCATGCCGTGAATGACACCGGCCACCGGGGCGCGGATTTCCAGGCGCGACAACTGTTCCCAGATCGCCAGCTGGCGCTCGCGCAGCCCGGCCTGGCTGGTGAGCAGATCGCGCAGCTGGGTGATGGCTTCTTCGCGCCGGGCATCGCGCAGACGGATCTGCTCAATGCCGATCTCGGAAATGCGGCCCTGGTTGCGCGCCACGGTGGAGAGCAGATCGCCGCGCCGCCCCAGGAGGCGGGCATCCTCGCGCCGCAGGCTCAGCACCCGCGAGGCCTCGGCCAGGCCTTTTGCAAGCAGAACCTCCATATTCTTCAACTCTTCGCCGAGAATTTCCACCTCCAGCTCCAGCGCGCGCAGCTGGGCCTGCTGCCCTCCAATCTCGTCACTGATCTGCTGTTTGCGTTCGTTCAGCGCTTCCAGCGCCGAATTTAATGTGGCACGCCGGGCGAACGCGAGCCGGCGCTGCCCATCGAGGATCTCCTGAACCACCGGTTGGCTTTCCGCCCGCTCCAGCAGCCCGGCATCAAAGCGGATCTCAACCCCGTCGCGTTCCCCTTTGAGGCGCGCCGCCCGCGCCGAATGTTCATCCAGCTGCTGCTGAAGCACGTCACTTTCGGAGGTCAGCAGAAAACCGTCCAGAGAGAGTAAAACATCTCCGGCGGCCACACTGTCGCCGTTCTGCACCAGTATTTTGCCCACCACACCGCCATCCGGGTGCTGCACCACTTGCTGGCGCATCTCGACCATGATCTGCCCCGAAGTGATCACTGCGCCGGCAATTTGCACCTGGGTGCCCCAGACCCCAAACCCGCCCAGCAACAGCGCGATGGTGCAGAAGCCGACCCACATATGGCCGCGAGATTTTCTGTCAGGTTGCATGCTGGCTTTCTTTCTGTAGCGCCACGATTTCACTATGATTTTTCAGAGCTTTACGCAGAACTTCATCCCGCGGGCCAAAGGCTTGTACCGCGCCGTTTGCCAGCACCAGCACAAGGTCACATTCGGCGATTGCCGTGGGGCGATGGGCGATGGTGATCACCGCTTTGCCCGCCGCCTTCAGCGCCGCCACAGTCTGGTTCAGGGCCTGGGTTCCCTCAGCGTCAAGGTTTGAGCTTGCTTCATCCAGAATGACAATCGCCGGATCGCCAAACAGTGCCCGCGCCAGCCCCACCCGTTGCCGCTGGCCGCCCGACAAGGTTACACCGCCAAATCCCAGCCGCGTATCGTAGCCGTCTTTCAACTGCAGGATCACGTCATGGGCGGCGGCGGCCTGGGCGGCGCGCACCGCCAGCGCCGGATCAGACTCCGGCTGCAATCGCATGATATTTTCGGCCACGGTGCCGTCAAACAGCACCACATCCTGGGGCAGATAGCCGATATGTTGCGCCAGCCCGTCCGGCCCGTATTGTGCCAGCGTCGCCCCGTCCAGCCGAACTTCGCCCATATTGGGCTTCAGATAGCCCGTCAGCACCCTGGCCAGTGTTGATTTTCCTGAAGCGCTGATGCCAATCACCCCCAGTGCCTGACCCGGGCCAATCGCAAAGGACACCTGGTTCAGCATCGGTTTACTGGTGCCGGGCATCATCACCGTGACGCCCTTTACCACCAGTTTTGCCTGTGGATCGGGCAGAGGCGTCACCGGCTCGCTTTCAGGCACCGCCGTCAGCAGCGTGCCGAGACTGTTCCAGCCCTGACGCGCCCGCAGCACCATACCCCAGCCCTGGATCAGTTGTTCCACCGGCGCCAACGCGCGTCCCAGCAGGACAGATCCGGCGATCATCGCCCCGGCCGACAACTCGTTTTGCAGCACCAGCCAGGCGCCAAGCGCCAGGATTGCCGACTGTACCAGCATGCGCAGCATCTTGCTGAAACTGGTAAAGCCGCCGGAACGGTCGTGAAAAGTAAGGGATGAGCTCAGCGCTGAGCCGCGCGCCCCCTGCCAGCGGCGGATGGCAGCGCCGATCATGCCAAGCCCGATAACCGTTTCCGGCTGGGTGCGGATCTGCTCGGCGAGCCGGGTGCTGGTATTGGCATCCCGGTGCATCTTGCCAGCCGATTTCCGGGTCAGGATCTGGTTGCACAGCGTGATCAGCACCAGCACCAGCCCGCCTGCGACCGCGAGCCAGCCGAGCAGTGGGTGAAACAGGAAAATGGCGGCAAAAAAGATCGGCGTCCAGGGGATGTCAAAGATGGCAAAAGACACCGGCGCCGAAAAGAACCGCTGGATCGCGTCCAGATCGGACAGCGCGGTGGCCGCCTGCGGCGCCAATTTGGCCGGCGCGCGCACCCCGGCCTGAAACACCCGCGCATCAAGGTCACTCTGCAAACCAGCACCAATGCGGGCGCCGACGCGTCCGCGCACATAATCCAGCACCCCCATGGCGGCAAACAGGCCGGCCACCAGCGCAAACAGCGCCAGCAATGTCGCTTCAGACCGGCTGCTCAGCACCCGGTCATAGACCTGCAGCATGAACAACGGGCCGGTGAGCATCAGCAGATTGATAAATATGCTGAACACCGTGATCGCGGTCAGCGTCGGGATATGCCGGCGGAAGGCCTTGCCTAAGTCACTGCCCATGCGAATTCCTTTTAAGCGGTTTCGGCATAATCAGGTCCCGGCCCGCAGATACAGGGCGGGTATCGCAGCAATCAGATCGGTTTGAGCGCGAATATTAGTGCAATCAAGCTGAAGCGTATGTCACGGCTTCGGACGTCATCCGGTTCAGACAAAACGATCTCGTCTGTTTGAGTCCTGCACTTAACAGGGGGTCCAGTCAAGGGAAGCTCTGCTCGCAGCTCCGAACCAGCGTCGGGATGCAGCGCTGATTTCCTTGAGGATTCCGGCCCCCGCCGCAGGCACACAGACAGAAAAGCCCATGGTGCCGCCAGGCGCGGGGAAGCCTGGCTGGCCCGCCACGCCGGGCCAGCCAGGCCCACCCGCGCCCTCGCAGCGTTCCGCCCGGCCGCAGACCGGGGCGGTGATACCTTGCATCACATCGTCCCCGGCGTCGCCCCGGACCGCTCTGGCGGCGCAATGCCGCCATGGAGGGAGCCGGCGCAGCGGGTGTCAGCTCAGCACGCCAGGCAGCCACAGAGTGATTGCCGGGAACGAGACCAGCACCACCACCCGCAGCACTTCAGCGAGAAAAAACGGTACCACACCTTTGAAGGTTTCGATCATCGGGATGTCCCGCGCCAGCGAGGAGATCACAAACACATTCATCCCCACCGGCGGTGTGATCAGTCCCA
Organism: Candidatus Halocynthiibacter alkanivorans; assembly: GCF_003333265.1. Lineage (GTDB taxonomy): Bacteria > Pseudomonadota > Alphaproteobacteria > Rhodobacterales > Rhodobacteraceae > Halocyntiibacter_A > Halocyntiibacter_A alkanivorans. The sequence continues at coordinate 13,318 of NZ_QOLB01000079.1, read as the reverse complement.
GCTCGACCACAATCAGCGCCAGAATGCCAAACCAGATCTTCAGGTCCTCGGTGCTCATGCCATAACCCGAGCCTTCGGCGCCCTGGTAGATGCCACCGTTCACCTCGATCAGCACCGGCCAGAAGAACGGGATCACCAGCAGGATCATCGACAGGCTGTCCATCAGGCAGCCCAGCAGGATCAGCGCCACCAGCAACAGCACCATGATCACCATCGGGCTGAGGCCGGAACCAGCGATCCAGGACGCAGCTTCTTGTGGCAGGCCCACGCGTGACATGAAAATCTTGAGCAGTTCCGCCCCCAGCAAGATCAGATAGATCATGCCGGTTGTAGAGGCGGTTTCCTGCAATGCGCTGATCAGGTCGCCAAAGCGAATCTTGCGTTGCAGAAGCCCGAAAGCGAGCACCAGGAACACCCCGACCGCCGCTGCGGGTGTGGGGTTGAACAGCCCGGTATAGATACCGCCGATCACCAGTCCGAAGATCACCACAACCGGCACCGCCCCCAGCGTCGCAGCGATAAATTCCGCTCGCTCCGGCACGCCGCCTTTGGGGCCGGCCTCGGGCCATATTTTCACATAGATCGCGATGGTCAGAATAAACAGCACCACCGCCATCAAGCCGGGGATGAGCGCCGCCATAAACAGGGTGACGATATTGGCCTCAACGATGATGGCATAGATGATCAGCACCACAGAGGGCGGGATCAGGATGCCAAGCACACCGCCTGCAGCCAGGGTACCGGTGGCCAGCGCGCCGGAATATTTATAACGCCGCAACTCCGGCAGCGCCACCTTGCCCATGGTCGAAGCGGTCGCCAGCGACGACCCACAGACCGCCCCAAATCCCGCACAGCCGGCAATCGCGGCCATCGCAGTGCCGCCGCGCATCCAGCCCAACCAGGCGTTGGCGGCACGGAACAGCGCCTGGCTCAGCCCGGCCTTGGAGGCGATCGCCCCCATCAACACAAACATCGGCACCACCGAGAGATCGTAGATTGAGAACTGACCATACGCCAGGGTCTTCAGCTGGCTGAACACCAGCGCCGGCCCGCTCAGCATCATGGTGCCGATACCGCCGACCAGAATCATCGCATAGGCAATGGGCATGCGGATGCCGATCAGCAGCACCAGAACAACCAGGCTTCCCAGCCCGAGAGAGATCGCGTCCGTCATGCTTTAACCTTTGACAACTGAGTTAAAGTTCTCACGCAGGGTGACCGCGGAGGCCAACGCCAGCAGCGCCAGCGAAATCAGGATCGGCACGAAGGCCATCCAGTGGGGGAACTGCAGAATAGCGGTGGTATAACCGTATTCTTTCTGGTCCAGCATCCCGGCATACATGCGCCAGATCAGGATCACGCTGAACAGCAACGCCACCAGCGAGCCCAGCAGGGTGAAGAACGCCACCGCACGCTTTGATGCACCGGCAGTAAAGATGTCCGCGGTCACATTGCCGCCGGAGATCTGGCACCAGGGCAGAAACGAAAACGCCGCGACAGCGACACCGACTTCGGTCAGTTCAAAATCGCCCGGGAAAGGTTTGCCAAAAAAACCTCCGATCACCGAGGCCATATTGATCGCGACCACCGCCAGCAGCACAAAGCCGCCCAGCATGGCCCAGCCAAAAATCAGTTGGCGCGCGACACCGGAAAGTCCGGTGCCGCTTTTGTTGTCAGCATCTGCCATCAGTCAGATGCACGCGCGGCCATTGCGGCGCGGGCTTTGGCGACCAGAGCGGCGCCATCGATGCCTTTTGAAGAGACTTCGCCGATCCAGCGGTCCACCACTGGTTCCAGCGTCTCAGTAAACACCGCGGTTTCCGCGTCGCTGAGCGTGATCAGCGTATTTCCGGACTCCTGCGCCATTTTGATGCCAAACTCGTCAGAGGCACGCCAGATGTCGCCGACCTCGGCCAGCCATTCGGGGCCAGAGGCGTCGCGGAACGCTTTTTGGATGTCCTCCGGCAGGCCGCCCCAGCGGGCGCTGTTCATCGAGACCTGGAACACCGTGGTGCCAAAACGCCGTTTGCCAGCGCCTTCGATCTGATACTCAGTCTGTTCCTGGATCTTCAGCGGTGGAATGATTTCCCAGGGGATGAATGCACCGTCAATCACGCCTTTTTGCAGCGCCGGTGGCAGTTCCGGCACAGGCATCGCTGCCGGTGAAGCGCCAAGCGCTTCGATCACCCAGGCGCCGGTCCGGGTCGGGATGCGCATTTTCATCCCGGCAAGATCGGCCGGGCTGCGCACCGCTGTGTCGCGCATATGGATGCCATTGCCCGCATGGACATGCAGGAACATCACCTCGACACCTTTATAATCCGCAGCCAGGTCGCTCTCAAACAGATCCGCCATCGCCAGGTTGGCCGCTTTGGGGTCGTTGATGAACACATTGGGCAGTTCAAACACTTCGGTGCGCGGGAACAGGCCCGGCGTGTAGCCGTTTACGGTCCAGACCAGATCGACAACCCCGTCGCGCACCTGGTTGATCAGCTCGGGCGGGCGTCCGCCCAGCGTCATCGACGGGTAGATTTCGATACTCACCCGACCGCCCGAATTGGCTTCAACTGCGCGGGCCCAGGGTTCCAGCATTTTGGACTGTGCCGGTGCTTTGGCGCTTAGAAAATGGTGCAGTTTGAATTCAAACTCGGCCTGGGCAAAGGAGGCTTGTACTGAGACAAGCCCGAGCACCAGACCGGTCGCAAGTGTGCTGAGTGATTTTAAAATAGTCATAGAGTCCTCCCACTAGGTGATGAAAGACCTCCGGCTGCGCCGGCTGTCGACAAATTATTTCTGTTGCACCGCCGCGCCCTTTTTAATCAGACGTGGCAGCGCAGAGATGTGGTTCCCGGAACAAAATTAAACTGAACGAATCGATGTTGTAAAATGACAAACGATACGGCTTAGTTCTGAAAAGCGGCAAGTATAGGCCCGGTTTGGGGTCAGAGTTGCAGCGATTTCAGCACATTTTTGACCGCGATGTTGAAAATTTGCTCCTCTTTTGACGGGGTGGTATCCGGCCGGGTCATCAGGCCGACCGGCCCTTTGGTGATGCTGGTATCAAACGGCAGACGTGTGAGGCGGCCCTCTGCGATTTCATTGGCGACCACCCCGGCGGAGATGATCCATATTGCGTCCGAATTTCGGGTAAATCCACGACCAAAGGCCCCAGAAACCGTTTCCAGCCGGTTGGGCAGATCCCCGACACCGTTCTCGATCAGGTAGCGTTCCACCAGCGGGCGGATCGCCGAGCCCTGTGCCGGGTAAATCACCAGCCAGTCGGATATACGCGACAGCACCGGATCCTTCAGTATGGGATGACCGGGGCGGACCACAAATTCCACGTGCTCATTATAGAGCTGTGTGAAGGTGATGCCCTGCATCGTCTCCGGCGCCCCCACCCGCCCGATGACAAGGTTGAGACTGCCGTGGCGCAGGCGTTCAACCAGATGCCCGTGCGGCCCGTCGGATATCTGCAGCACGGTTTCCGGTGACAGCGCGGCAAATTCCAGCGCCACCGCCGGCATCAACCGCGCCGCCACGCTGGGCAGAGCGCCGACCGCCAGCGTGGTTTTGCCCTTGCGGCCGATCTGTTCGACCCCGTCCAGCCCCTGCTGAAGCGCGGCGACTGACATTTCAGCGAAATGCAGGAACACTTCACCCTGTTTGGTCAGCGAGATCCCGGCCCGGCTACGGGTCAACAGCACCGCGTCAACTATCTGCTCCAGCTCTTTCATGGTTTTGGAGATCGCCGGCTGAGTCAGAAACAGATTTTCCGCGGCTTTTTTCATGCTTTTCTGCCGGTTTATTTCGACAAAACACTGAATATGTCGGAACTTAATGCGCCGGTCGATCATATTACTTTCCGATTCTGAAAACTATTCCGCACGATATCTCATTTTACATACCTAAAACACCTGGTCATTTTGGAGGGCAGAAGGAGTTGGCATGAGAACACAAGTGGTCATTATCGGCGGCGGTCCGTCCGGGCTTTTGCTGGCGCAGTTGCTGCACCGCAAAGGGATCGACACGATCGTGCTGGAGCGTAAAACCCGGGACTATGTGCTGGGGCGGATCCGGGCGGGCATTCTGGAGGTCGGCTTTGTCGATCTGATGCGCGAAGCCGGTGTTGCCACGCGGCTGGATCGTGAGTGCTTCACTCATGACGGCACGTTGATCGCCTATGGCAATGAACAGTTCGAGGTCAACTTCAGGAAACACACCGGCACCAGCGTCACCGTCTATGGCCAGACCGAACTGACGCGCGACCTTTATGACGCGCGGGAAGCAGCGGGCGCTGAGATTGTCTTTAATGTCGAAGATGTGGTGATCCATGACGCCGGCACTGACAGGCCGTCGGTGACCTATCGGCTGGAAGGCAATGAACAGCGCATTGACTGTGATTATATCGCCGGATGTGACGGGTTTCATGGCGTCAGCCGTCAGACCATTCCGCTGTCGGTGCGGCGCGAATATGAAAAGACCTATCCGTTTGGCTGGTTGGGGGTGTTGTCAGAAACGCCGCCAGTGAACGAGGAGCTGATTTATTCCAGTTCGGAGCGCGGCTTTGCGCTGTGTTCGATGCGCAATGCAAATCTCAGCCGCTATTACATCCAGTGCCTGCTGTCGGACAGCCCCCAGGACTGGAGCGATCAGATGTTCTGGGACGAGTTGCGGCGGCGCATTCCGGATGCGGCGGCCGAGGCGCTGATCACCGGCGCCTCGATCGAAAAGTCCATCGCACCTCTGCGCTCTTTTGTCTGTGAGCCGATGCGCTGGGGGCGCCTGTTCCTTTGTGGAGATGCCGCCCATATCGTGCCGCCAACCGGGGCCAAGGGGCTCAACACCGCCGCCTCTGACATTTATTACCTGTATCACGGGCTGATACAGCAGTTTGAAGACAATGACAGCGAAGGGCTTGAGCGGTATTCTGAAAAAGCACTGGCGCGGGTCTGGAAGGCCGAGCGGTTCAGCTGGTCGATGACCAATATGCTGCACCGGTTCCCCGAACAAAGCGCTTTTGATCTGAAGATGCAGCGTGCGGAGCTTGAGTTCCTGCGCGAGAATGAAACCGCGCAGAAAGTGTTTGCGCAGAATTATGTGGGGTTGCCCTACTGATGCGGATTGCAAAGCTTAAACATGCCAGCCTTCATTGGCGTCAGGACGGCGATCCAAACGGTGCGCCGGTAGTCTTTGCCAATTCGCTCGGCACCGATCTGCGCCTGTGGGATGACATTGTCTTGCTTCTGCCGCAGCATCTGCGCCTGATCCGGTTTGACATGCGTGGCCACGGGCTGTCGTCCTGCCCGCCTGCCCCCTATGCGCTGGATGATCTGGTGCAGGATTGTGCCGGACTGCTGGACATGCTGGAGGTCTCTGGCTGCGTCTTTGTCGGGCTGTCCCTTGGCGGTATGGTGGGCCAGGCACTGGCCGCACAGCGCCCCGATCTGATCCGGGCTTTGGTGCTGTCCAATACCGCGGTGAAGATGGGCGATCCCACCCTGTGGCAGCTGCGCATCGACGATGTGCGTGCCGATGGCATGGCGGCGATGGCCGACCAGATTATGCTGCGCTGGTTTGGCAGCGAGTTCCGCAAGTCTCCCGATCTGGATGCCTGGAAGAGCATGCTGATCCGCACCCCAGCGGAGGGTTATGCAGGGGCCTGTGCGGCCATCGCAGGCTGTGAGCTGAGCGCCAGCACCGCCGCGCTGACGCTGCCGGTTCTGGGCATTGCCGGCAGTGAAGACGGGGCCAGCCCGCCGGACCAGGTCAAAGCGACGATCGATCTGATAACGGGCGCCAGATTTGAGATGATTGAAGGCGCAGGCCACCTGCCCTGCGTTGAAGCACCGGATCATTATGCCAGGTTGTTAGTCGGGTTTTTAAAGGAGGTCTCCCATGTCTGAACGGTATCAAAGAGGGATGGAGGTCCGGCGTTCCGTGCTTGGGGACGCGCATGTGGACCGGGTGGAGGCGCAAAAGTCTGATCTGGACGCGCCGTTCCAGCAGTTGATCACCGAGGCTGCCTGGGGCACGGTCTGGGCCAGCGACGGCATCAGCCCGCGCGAACGCTCAATGCTGACACTGGCGCTGCTGGCGGCACTGGGGAATTTTGAGGAAATCCCGATGCACATTCGGGCCACCAAAAACACCGGTGCCAGCAAACGCGATATTCAGGAGGCGTTTCAGCACGTGGCGCTCTATGCAGGTGTGCCACGGGCAAATCAGGCGCTGAAACTGGCGAAACAGACCTATGATGAGATGGAACAGAGCTGATCCGGACCTGCCCGGATGCTGAGGGAGACAGTCGACATGCCAAAACCCGGCGAATTTTACCAACGTGACCGCAGCATTCAGCCGCCGGCGTTGGCTCCGGCGTATAAAACCTCGGTGACCAGGTCGCCGAACTATCCGCTGCTAAGCCTTGAAAACACCGCCAGCGAAATCACCGGCCCGGTGTTTGGCCAGGGTGACATCGATGCGATCGACAATGATCTGATCAAAAACTACGCCCATACCGGCGATCCGATCGGTGAGCGTATCATTGTCCATGGCCGGGTTCTGGATGAAAACCGCAACCCGGTGAAGGGCGCGCTGATCGAGATCTGGCAGGCCAATGCCGGCGGGCGTTACCGGCACAAGAAAGACAGCTACCTGGCGCCGGTGGACCCGAATTTTGGCGGCTGCGGCCGTACGCTGAGCGATGAGAACGGTTATTATTTCTTCCGCACGGTGAAACCCGGGGCTTATCCGTGGCGCAACCAGGTGAACAGCTGGCGTCCGGCGCATATTCACGTGTCGGTCTTTGGGTCGGCTTTTGCCCAGCGTCTGGTGACCCAGCTCTATTTTGAAGGCGACCCGCTGATTGCCAAATGTCCGATTGTGAACGCGGTGCCTGATGCCGACGCGATCGCACAACTGATTGCCCGGCTGGATCTTAACGCAAGTATCCCGCTGGACAGCATCGCCTACAAATTTGATATCGTTCTGAGAGGACGGCGTTCGACCCTGTTTGAAAACCGGCTGGAGGGCAATTGATCCATGGCACAAGAGCTTGATTACCTGAAAGAAACCGTCGCGCAAACCGCTGGGCCCTTTGTTCATATCGGCCTTGCGCCGGGGGCTGCGGGTTTTGACATATACCGCCAGGAGTTGGGCCGGGACATCGCCGGCCCCCATGCGGGCGGCGAACGTATCCGGATTGAGGGCCATGTGTTTGACGGTACAGACACCCCGGTGAAAGACGTGCTGATCGAAGCCTGGCAGGCCAATGCAGCGGGCATCTATGCGCATCCGGAACATGCCGGCGAGGTAGAAGAGGGTTTTCGCGGCTGGGGCCGGATCATCCCCGATTTTGATAGCGGAGTGTTTGGTTTTGACACCTTGAAACCTGGTGCTGTCGCCGGGCGCTCCGGCACGGTGATGGCGCCCCATATCAACCTGTGGCTGGTGGCACGCGGCATCAATATCGGCTTGAACACGCGGCTGTATTTTTCCGATGAGGACGCCGCCAACCGCACGGACCCGGTGCTGGCGCTGATCGAACAACCGGCGCGCCGCGACACGTTGATCGCGCGGCGGGAGCTGCGCGGCGACGCAGTAGTGTACCATTTTGACATCCGGCTACAGGGCGATGGCGAAACGGTGTTTTTCGACATCTGATCCGCGCAGAGGCGGCATTCCGGGCGCGCCCGCACCGCTTTGAACCCTATATATATTGCAAAGGCTGCCCCATGACAAAACCCTGCATCATCTGTGTTGCGATCACCGGCTCAGTACCGACAAAAGCCGACAACCCGGCGGTGCCAATCACCGTAAGCGAGCAGGTGGAAAGCACCCATGAAGCCTTTGAGGCCGGGGCCAGCATCGCCCATTGCCATGTGCGCAATGACGACGGCACCACCAGCAGTGACCCGGAAAAATTCGCCCGCCTGATGGAAGGGCTGAAAACACATTGCCCCGGCATGATCATCCAGCTCTCCACCGGTGGGCGCTCGGGTGCAGACAAAGAACGCGGCGGCATGTTGCCCCTGTCGCCGGACATGGCGTCGCTGTCGGTCGGCTCCAACAATTTCCCGACACGGGTGTATCAGAACGCGCCGGATCTGGTGGACTGGCTGGCCGGGGAAATGCGGCAGTATCAGGTGAAACCCGAGATTGAGGCTTTTGATCTCAGCCATATCCACCAGGCGGTGGCGATGAACCGCGACGGGCGCATCCCCGGCCAACTGTATGTCCAGTTTGTGATGGGGGTTAAAAACGCCATGCCGGTCGATAAGGATGTGTTTGATTATTATATTAAAACCGTTGAGCGGCTGGCACCTGAAGCCGCGTGGTGTGCCGCCGGCATCGGCCGCCATCAGATCACCGTAAATGACTGGGCCATTGCCGCTGGTGGCCACACCCGCTGCGGGCTGGAAGACAATATCCGGCTGGACCGCAATACGCTCGCCCCGAGCAACGCAGCGCTGGTAAGCCGCGCGGTGGAACTCTGCAGCAAATACGAGCGGCCGGTGGCAAGCTGGCAACAGGCGCGCGAGATCCTGCAAGTACCGCTGCGCTGAGGCGGCTGGCAGGGACTGTCATAGACAAGGTACCCGCGGAAGAGAATATACGGTGGGCCGCAACACGCTGGTCCCTGGCAATGCGGCGCTGAGGCGGCTGGCGGACTATCTGTGCGCAAAAAATATGGGTGACCGGTGGCAGGCTGGCAACAGGCCCGCGAATTCCTGCAACTACCGCTGCGCTGACCGGGTATGCGCCGGGCTGGTGCACGCATTGAAGCGGGGACAGTTGAAAGTACGGCTGAAGGTGCGGCTGCACGGATTACTTCGGGGGCCGCTGCGGGAACGCCGCAGGGAAGTAGCCGCAGCGGAGCGAGGATTGAACATGAAAACAGGCCGCACCGTTTGTGAGCCACCCGCAGGGCCGCGCCGCGCGTAAGCGCGGCGCGGCCCTGCCCCCTCATCCGGATGTCAGGTCAGAAATCCATGATAATTCTCATGGAGCAGAGGATGGCGCCCCGATCTGCTCTACGTTTTTGAGCAGATTATCTGCACTGGCCAAAGCCCTGACAGTCACCGCCACCATTGCTGGCAGTATCATCCATTCCAGCGTCCAGGCCGCACCGGAGCGTTCCTGTTCATGCACCAGCGCCTGGTGCATCCCGCCGAGTTGCACTGCGTTATAGCGGGCAAAACTGACCAGCATTTCCGCCTGCACCGGGTTTTGTTTATGGGGCATTGCTGAGCTGCTGCCGGCGCCGCTGAGGCGGATCTCATCCAGGCCCTGCTGCGCCATCAGGCAGATATCCTGGCCCATTTTTCCGAGGCTGCCAGTCACCAGAGACAGCCAGCTGGCATAGTCCGCCACCCCGTCCCGCATGCTGTGCCAGGCCTTGTCTGCGTGGTGCAAGCCCAAAGTCTGCGCCATCTGCCGTGCGACGGTTTCACCCGCACCAGTGGGCAGCGCACGGTCCCCGACAGCACCGCCAAATTGCATTTTCTCAAGCCGCGGGCGCAGTTGTTGCAGCCGCTCCAGGTGGCTCGAAAGTGGCAGCTGCCAGGTCTGAAGGCGTTCGGCCACAGTAATGGGCAGTGCCGCCTGCATTCTGGTACGCGCCATCAGCGCATTGCCCCCCTGCGCCGCGCTCAGCTCTGTCAGGGTGGCGATCACCTGCTTCAGCCGTGTCGCAAGCAGCAGGTTCAGCTCTTTTATCGCCAGTATCATCGCAGTATCGATCAAATCCTGGCTGGTGGCGCCGGTGTGAACCGCATGGGCGAGTTTCACCCCGATATGGGCCTTGAGCTGGCGGGCGAATTCTGGAACCGGCAACCCGTCAAACGGGACCGCGCGGGCGATGGCCGCGAGATCCGGATGGAATGTGTGCATCTGAGCCACAGCCGAGGCGGCGGTGGGCTGATCCACCACGCCCGCCCCAGCGAGGGCACGGGTCAGGGCGATTTCAAAGGCCAGAAAACGTCCGAGCGTGGCGGCAGTGCCAAATTCCTGCGCCACCGCCTCATCCTCAAACAGGCCGGAAAAACACTGGTTTTGCAGGGTCAGATAGTTCATCGTCGCGCCTTCCTGTCCTGAGATGCGTCTGGCCCGACTCCAAGCCGCACAGCCAAGCTCTCCCATCGCTTGTCCCAGTGCAGACTATACGGTTTTGCGTTGAAGAACAGAAGCTTCTCCCGGGTTTACTGTACTGCGCGTCGCCGGGCGCCGGCAAAACAAATTTGCCTGGGGCAAGGCCGCGTGTTCTAAAGGAAAACACATATGACCGGGAACCCCGACCGAAAGGAACAGCGTTGTGAAATCCGTCCGGCTGCGGCTTTTAATTCTGGCGCTGCTGCCGCTGGTGGTGCTGCTGCCGCTGATGCTCGCGGTCGGGATAAACCGCTGGACCGCGCGCTATGATGCGCTGCTGATCGCCAATGTGGCCAGCGATCTGCGCATTGCGGAACAATATCTGCAACGGCTGCTGGAGAGCAGTGAGACCGACGTTCAGGGCCTGGCGAATTCGGTGACTTTCGCGGATGCACTTCACAGCCGGGGCCCGGCGTTTGCTCGGTTACTGGAGAGCTACCGCACCCGTCTTGGTCTTGATTTCCTGACCTATCTGCCCAGGGAGACTGCGGCGGAAAACCCCTGGCCGGTGGTGCAAAGCGCGCTTCAGGACGGGTCGCGCTCGGCGATCGATATTTTCCCGATGTCCGGGCTGCGCGCGATCTCGGAACCGATGGCAGAACAGGCGCGCATTCCGCTGATCAAGACTGAAGCGGCAGTGCCCACCACCCGCACCACTGAAGACCGGGGCATGGTGGTGCACACAGCGGCGCGGGTTTCTGTCACCGGCTTTGAAGGCGTGCTGGTCGGCGGCACGCTGCTGAACCGCAACCTGGGATTTATCGATACGATCAATGACCTGGTCTACCGCGCGGGTGACACCGGGGACGCGCGCCAGGGCACCGCAACGCTGTTTCTGGAAGACGTCCGGGTCAGCACCAATGTGCGCCTGTTTGAGGACGTGCGCGCGTTGGGAACCCGGGTGTCTGCAGCGGTGCGCGGCACGGTTCTGGGCGACGGGCGCACTTGGCTTGACCGCGCGTTTGTGGTCAACGACTGGTATATTTCCGGCTATCTGCCGCTGGAAGACAGTTTTGGAAAACGCGTTGGCATGTTGTATGTCGGTTTTCTCGAAGCGCCTTACCGGGCGGCAAAACAATCGGCATACTGGTCGATATTCGCCGCCTTTATGGTGGTGGTGGGCCTGTCGGTGCCGCTGTTTCTGCGCATGGCGCGCGGCATTTTTTCGCCGCTGGAGCGGATGACAAAAACCATGAGCCTGGTGGAGGCCGGTGATCTGGAAGCGCGCATCGGGCCTGTGGGCGCACGGGATGAGATCGCCCAGGTGGCGTTTCACCTGGATACGCTGCTGGATCAGGTGCGCGATCGGGACCGGGATTTGCGCGACTGGGCGGAGGAGCTGAACGAACGTGTGGAGCAGCGCACCGAGGAATTACGCGCCGCCAACAAAAAGTTGGAGAGCACGTTTCAGCAATTGGTGGTGTCGGAAAAACTTGCGTCCATTGGGGAAATAACCGCAGGCGTTGCACATGAAATAAACAATCCGGTGGCGGTGATACAGGGCAATGTAGATGTGATGCGCGAATTATTGGGCCCCAATGGTGCAGAGGTGCGCACCGAATTCGCCCTGATTGACCAACAGGTGCTGCGCATCACCGCGATAGTCGGCAAACTGCTTCAGTTCGCCCGTCCCGGCGAATTCAGCGGTGCGCACGAGAGCGTGGACGTCCGCGCTGTGCTGGAAGATTGTCTGGTGCTGGTTGGCTTTGGTATCAGCCAGGGCGACACCAGGGTGATCCGCGATTTCAGCGCCGCGCCAGAGGTGCGGATGGATCCGGGCGAGCTGCAACAGGTGCTGATCAATCTGATTATGAACGCGCTGCAGGCGATGAAAGGGGACGGCACCCTGACCCTGCGCATAATCTCAAGGCCGCATGAGGGCGGCAGCGGGGTAGCGATCACCGTCAGAGACAATGGCAGCGGGCTTGCCCCCGGCATTGCTGAAAATGTGTTTGATCCGTTTTTCACCACCAAACCGGGCGAAGGCACCGGGCTGGGCCTGTCGATCAGCCAGACCCTGGTGCAGCGCGCCGGCGGTATCATTACCGTCGACAGCGGCAGCGACGATGGCACTGGTATGGGCACAGGCGCTGGCATGAACACCGGAACCGGCACCGCGTTTACGGTCTGGTTACCAGAAGCGGTTGTGAGCGAGGCGGCAGTTCAGAGCATTTCGCGTTCATATTGACTCACTTTGGCTGACGACCACGCTTGTTTTACAAACGCTGACCCGCCAACCAGAGTGATGCGCTGACCGGTCTCTGACGCGATACGCTTTAACATTCCCAGATGGCGTATTTCCGGTCGATGGTTTTGCGCGATACTCCGAGCCGGCGCGCGGCTTCTGCACGGTTGCCGTTACACGCATCCAGCACATGCAGAATATGGCGTTGTTCCACCAGTTCCAGTGACTCAACCGCCTCAGATCCGGTCACCTTACCGGCGCCGGCAAATTCCGGCGGAAAGCCCCCCAGAATAACCGAACGCTCAATGAGATTGCGCAACTCGCGCACGTTCCCGGGCCAGCTGTAGCGCCGCAAGTTCAGCAGGATGCGGTCATTCAGCTCCAGCGCCGGCAGGCCAAGCCCGCGGGAAATCTGCCCCATAAACAGCGCCGCCAGTTCGACCACATCTTCGGCACGGTCTTCCAGCGTGGGCATTTCGATATTGATGACGTTGATGCGGTGATACAGGTCGGCGCGGAAGCTGCCCTCGGCCACCCGCGCCTGCAAATCAGCATTGGTGGCAAACAGGATGCGCAGGTTCAGCGGAATTTCACGTTCCGAACCAGAAGGGCGGATGCGGTGATCTTCCAGCACCCGCAACAGTGTGGCCTGCACCTGGGCGGGCAGATGGGCGATCTCATCCAGAAACAGCGTGCCACCGTCGGCGTGCAGGAACAGCCCGTCTTTGCGCTGATCCCCCCCTTCGACCACGCCGAACAGTTCTTCGGCAATATGGTCGGGCGAGATCGCGGCGCAGTTGATCGGCACAAACGGCTGATCGGCGCGGTCTGACAAGGAATGCAGGGTGCGGGCGGCGATTTCTTTGCCGGTGCCGCTGGCGCCGGTGAACAGGACAGAGGTCGGCAGCGGCGCGATTTTGCACAGCATGTCACGCACGATGTTGATTTGTGGTGACGCACCAAGCAGCCGGCCCCGGGCGCCGG